>DATJJE010000071.1:0-262990 GCA_035492455.1 Vicinamibacterales bacterium
GAACGGGCAGGGTACCATTCGCCTTGAAGTCGTCGAGCCAGCGGTTGTAGATCTCCGTTTGCAGGAAGACGCCCTTGTACTTCATGCCCGCATCAAACGAGAGGATCGAGAAGCTCGCGGTATCCACGGTAACGCCGGGCGCGAGCGCGCCCGCGTCGAACACGTTCACGCTGTCGGCCAGCCTGAGGGTGGTGTTGTCGGGACTACCCGTCGTGTCGGTAAACCGCTGCTCGGGGCTCCACGTGCTCGAGACGCCGAACCGCGTCGCCAGCGTCTCATGGTATTCCCAGTCGCCATAGGCACCTTTGGGGCCGAACTCCTTCGTGGTCGGCATCCACCACGCCGAGCCGCCGTACGTGAACTTCCGATCGAGCTGGGCCGATGTGACGCCGAGGATGCTGCTGTTGTCGCCGAGCATCACGTTGTACCAGAACCCGGGCACGGCTTCGCCCTGCACCCAGACGCCAGACGTGAAGAACGGCCGGAAGAACTCGTCGGCCATGACGCGGTCGTTGCCCAGCCAGAAGGGATGAGACCCTTGGAGCGACCGGGTCCCAGGGTTCCCATTAAGGCCGGCATACACGGAGAACTTCCGGCTGAACTGGTAGCCGAGGTTGCCGAAGATGGCGTTCTGATTGGTGTCGAGCACCGTCCAGAACGTGAGGACATAAATCAGCTTCGGATCGCCGAGCCACCCCTTGAAGAAGACCATGACTCTGTGCGGCCAGATGTCGTTGCGGCCGTCGACGGTGCGCGTGTGCCCAAGGTGATCGGTGAACGTCTGCTCAGCAGGCATCTGGTTCGCGTATCGCATGAGCGCGAAGGCGCTGATAGCCAATTCGCCCTTGCTGTTTCGCCCGACGAGGAAGCCGTCCCCTGGATCGAACTCACCCCACGATTCAAACCGCAGTTTTGTCGGTTCGTTTGGCGTTGCGGCGGCTTGGCCGGTTGCGGCGGCCTGCGCTCCCGTTTGGGTAACCTGGCCCAACTGGAATTCGCCGCTGCACCCGCCGGCGACCCACACGCCGTTGTCGTCATATCCCCAGGTCTTCCCCAGCAGGCATGACGACTCGCCCCTCGATGTGATGAGCGCCACGCCCGCGGACGTGTCCGCCGGGCACTGCTGCCGTTCACCGGCTCGCGATTGACAGACGATGCGATTCTGCGTCGCGACCGTGCCGAGCCCGATCGACGTTGCTGATGTCCCTGCGGCTTGCGCGTCCTGCGCGATCGCGCGCGCAGGGTGCACCGTAAGCGCGCCCGCAGCCGCTATCGCGCACATGACCGCTCGAAGAAACGAAACACCAATCTGAACGCGCATGAAGCCGAGCAGCGCGCAACATCTCTGCCGGTGGCGCCGCGGAAACACAGTCGTTGAGAACTAGAAGTATTTCCTACGGTCGGAGGACTTCAGTTGGCCCCGGACTGAGTGTCGGGCCTGACAACCTGTCGTGGCTGGTCACCGCACGTTGTTGCGACGTGCTCCTCTATCGGGCTTGCCTCCTTGTGACCGTCGTGCGGCGCCGTGACAGTCAACGGTCTAACGTACCAGCAGTGTGGATCCACTTGGTACCAGCCAGAGTTCTCGGGGTCGTCGGTTACGTACGTCGTCGTCAATGCGCCCAGATAGGGATTCGGGACGCAGCGCGATCGCCAGGTTGGCAGCCCGCGTTGCAACGTGAGCAGACCCGAGATCATGACGACGGATCGACTTGCAGAAAGCACCGTTGTGTTCCGCTCGGGCGAACGCGAGAAGACGGAACGCGAAGTCAGCTAGCGGAGGTAAGAGAGAAGCGGGCTTGCCGAAAGCTATCTAAGCCTTGTGCTCAGCAAGGATACCCCGTCGCTTGGTCAACGGTGGTACTTCGGGATTCACGAATTCGTAGACTATTACCCGAGCATTCAAGGGACTCGCTCAGGCATGAACGATAAGCACTCAGCTTTGATGAACAGCAGCGAGTCCAATCGAAACCGATGTCGCCCCGATGTCGGGCGTCATGCGACGTAGATGAAGTTGTAGCTGCTCGGTGCACCAACCGATCCTCAAACATCTACAGTTGTCCAACGAGCCTTGCCAACCCTTTCACCCGACAACCAATTGTGGCGGTCATTCGCGTGATTGGTCGCATCGGTCTGTCCTTGCGCGCCGCATTGATTACTACAACCTGAGTTCCGTCGCGAGTTCCGCGCCGTGGTGCCGATATACGGAGCGTGACCTTGCGAGGCCGTTTCACCCCTGCGATTGGCGTAGCACTCGTCCTGCTCGTCCACGTGACGGCCCTCGCTTGGATGGCATCGGGGACGCTGAGCGGATTCGGTCTGGACGACGCGTGGATTTTTCAGGTTGTGGCGCGCAACTTCGCGGCAACGGGCCTGCTCGGCTTTCTTCCAGGCCAGGTGTCGTCAGGCGCGACCAGCGTCCTTTGGCCGTGGCTGCTCGCCGCGAATTTTCGGTGGATACATGCCGATCCGGTTGCTTACACACTCGGACTGGGCATGCTGTGCGAAGTCGCCGCCGCGCTGGCGATTCTGGGGGTGCTGCGCGCGGATGGATGGTCCGTCGAGTGGGCGACGGCGGCCGCTTGCAGTCTTGCGGCGTCGGGAAACTGGCTATGGCTGGCCGTGAATGGTATGGAGGCGGTACTTTTCGTGGCACTGGGGTGCGCCGCAATCTATGCCGCTCGATGCGGCCGAGACTGGCTTTGCGCAGCCCTGCTGACAGCTCTGGTACTCACGCGGCTTGAAGGGTTTGCGCTCGCCGGCATTCTTGTCGTCGCCTTGTGGTGGCGCGAGCGCCGTCTGCGGCTGTGGCCATTTGTCGCGGCAGCCGCAACACTCCTCAGTGTTGTGGTCTGGTCACACGCCACGCGCGGAACATGGATGCCCACGACAATGGCCGGTCGCCGGTGGCTCGCGGGCGCCGGTGTCGCACCTCCGTCCGCCCTGCTGCAGCTCTGGGTGCAACGGCTGATTGTTCTCGCTGGCCATGTTCATGTCGCTGAATTGATCGCCCGATCGGCACTGTTCGGCGTTGCCGGCGCCGGGCTATGGTGGGGATGTCGCCGCACGACCGGGCTGATGACGCTGGCGTTGTGGACGGCTGCGCAGCTTGCGGCGTATGCGATCGTCCTGCCGTCGATCGGAAATGGCGGTCGCTATCAGCCGATGGTGCTCGCGCTGATCGGCCCCTGGACGATCGCTGGCGTTCGCGCGACGCGCCGACCCGCGGTCCAGACCGCGGTGCTCGCGAGTGTCGTCGTCTTGGGGTTGTCGTCCCTGATCGTCTGGCGTGGGGTGACGGAGGCGGCGACAACGCATATCAACAGCGTGCACCGCCGCGCCGCCGCATGGATCGCGGCGAAGGTGCCCGCGGAGGAACCAATCGCGGCGTACGATATTGGCGCGCTCGCCTGGGAATTACCCGGGCGGCGCGTAATCGATCTTGGCGGTCTTGTGGACCCGGCGTACTTACCGTTCATGCGGGCACGCGCCGCCTGGCAATATCTGGACCTTCAACACGTGCGGTGGGTGGCGGTGCCGGAACGCGCGCCGGATACGCCGCCTCAAATCGTCGCGCCGCTGGCACTGGCGCTCGGCCTGTTCGCGAACGATCGTCCGGGGATCGAGCGCTGGAGCGCGTCGACGCCGATGGCCGTGTGGAGCGTCGGCTGGAACTCGGTCGGTCATGCGTACCCGCAGATAGGGGTTTACGAGATACCACCAGGACCACTGGCTGCGGCGCCGGCAGACGCCCGGCTTGTGGCGCTGAGCCAAATGCCCAGTAGCGTGAATCCATAGATCGATCCGATGATGGACCACGACCAAACGGACGTGTTTGCGAGGTAGGAGACGAGCAACATGGGTGCGCACCAACCCAACGCCACGCCAGACATCCAGGTCTTTACACGAGTGCCGGGAAGGAGCCACGAACCGTAGTACACCCAGCCAAGCGGCGAGGCCAGCAGGCTGACCGCAAGAAGCGGCATCCATGCGGTATTCAGCGTGTGGTTTCGCATTCGCCAAATTGTCCACAACGCGATCGCCACGCCGCTGCCTGTCCACAGCAATACCGGCGTAAGAAGAGGCAGCCGCGAACCGACTGCTGCAAGAGACGCGTTCATCGTCTCCGAACCCCACGTGATTCCACGCAGCGCTGTGAGCCACGCGAAATACGTATCGACGCCAAAAACAAGAACGCCACAGCAGACGGCGGCCGCCGCACCGACACAGACGCCACTCAGCACGCGCCACGCGCCGCGAGCGGCATACCATACGACGAGAGGCCAGAGGATTGGCTTGCACGAGACCACGATGCCGGCGTACAGGCCGCCACGCAGATTCTCTCCACGCGACAGGCTTCGGTACGCAAGCCACAGCACGACACCGAGTACTGCGGTGACCTGCCCGGTAAAAGCCATGGTCACGTTCGGCGCCCACAACAGCGCCCAGGCGACGTACTCGGGCGTCCACCTTTCGTGCTGCTCGCGCAGCCACCAGGTCAGCCCTGCTGCCAGCAACCACGCGCTGAGCGTCCACCAGATCACGGCCGCCAGCCGCAGCGGTAATAGCGTGAGCGGCTTCATGAGCAGCAGGAAATGAGGCGGGTTCAGATTCGTAAATCTGTCGCCGGTGGCGACGGTCGGATCCCCCGGGTGGCCTACGTATGGGTCGGAAGCGGAAGCGCTCCGATAGAAAATGCCGAAGTCATTACCGCGGACGTCCGGAACGGCGCGCAGAAGCCAGGTCCACTGAATCGCTGCCAACACAAACAGCAGTGCCGTTCTTCTGTTGGCACGCGACATCGTGACGGCGGCGGGCAAGTCGTGTACCGCGCGAGTTCGGTTTACCGCCGCTTAATCACCGATTCAAGAACGACACCTTTGTCATCGTGCTTTCAATTCTGAGGTGTTTTCGTCGCGATGAAAGCTCACGACGACTTGCGGCAGTCGAACGGGCGCAGCTCCTCAGGGTGACTTCTGACGTAGGTGAGGATCCGCTGCCGTTTTTGGATACCTCTCGTTCCGTCTCCGTCCGGAGGGCAAAGCTCCGGCCTGATGGCGGCGACGCGCTCGAAGATGCTCTTCCAGCGATGTTTGATCGCGGCCATGCTGACGAAGAGCGATTTCGATGCTGACCCATCGTCAGCCCCTTCCAAGGCCGCTTCGAGCAATTGCTGCTCGGCCTGAGTGAACGCAAACTGAGGATCGAGGTGGTGGTGAAACAGGCTTGCCGCGATTGAGTGAGGATCGGTGCGCATGCTCTCAACCGTTGCGGCGACCAGCGCACGCTCGACATTCCAGGGTGTATCAGGATTAGCCCGCCGATACGCCTCAAAGCGATCGACGACCTCGAACGACCGGTGGCCCCGGACGTGCCACAAATCCAGTTCATCCACCATTTCCGACAGGATTCTCGAAAAACGATATCCCGCGTGCAGTTCCTGGTAAGCGAGGCCCAGCAAGACGCGCACCTCGTCTCTTTGTTCGGGGCTCAAATGAGTGTCCTTCCAACTTGTGTCGAGAATGACCTGCTGCAGATCGCGGCGTGTGTTCGCGTCACGCACCTCGTCATAGGTGGCGATGGCGGACTTCCCGTTCACAACGCTTGCGATGATCCTGGCGTTCAGGCCTGGCTGCGGCTGACGCACTTCGGCGTCGGCAAAACTCTTCTTCACGAACGCGGCAAAGCCGAAGCCGACGATCTCGGTCGTCCCGTTCCGCCGCCGTTCGACGAGAGCGCTTCGCGTGGCGTAGGGCATGTCGAAGAGCTGCCGCCAGGCGTTCAGGGCACGCGCACTCCCGACGATTTCTGCTCCATTCTTGGCGGGATGCAGTTTGAGACATTCAGGTAGATCGACTGCCCGGGCCTTCCGCCAGGAGAACACGGCATCCATCGCGACCTCCGATCTAGCCTAAAAGGTCATTGCACCCACAACCGTTGCTATCTAAAGTGCTCGCGTCTCATGACCGGAAGATATCGACCGCTTATCGTCTGCGCATTGCTGGTGTCGGCGTTCGCGACGGCTTCTGCACAGCCTGCGTTCAATGCGCTCCAGCCGGGCCAGTTTCGCGAGATCGAGCAGAACCTGCAGATAAACATCGTCTTTGTAGGCTATCGAACGTTCGCAAACGTCAACACGGCCTTTCTTCTTGCGAATCTGCCGAAGACCTATCGCGCCGTAAATCGACTTCCAAGCCTGAAAGCCGGCCAGCTTGAATTTAGCGGTAACAAATTCGATTTTGGCTACAACATCGTGAACTCGACCCAGGCATTCGATAACGCGTACTTCGCTTATCTAAACAGCATCGCCGTGGCAAAGCCAAGGACGACGTATCAGGATCTCTACAATCAACAACCTGCTCGTCGGCTCAACATAGGGCAAAACTATCAGATCGATGCGGTCGACGCTGAACGTTGGCTGGCCGAGAATGCCGGGCCGATGCTGGGTGTCGATACGAGGCAGTACACGATATTTTTTGTCAACTGGTTCGGCCGATCTGATTTCAAGTTTCACGTCTATGCACGGGTGGGTCAGCGCGATCCTGATACCGGAGCCAGCGTAGGTCTCGATGATTTTGTGCAGAAGATCTCGGGCGGCGGCACCCCGGCGGACGATCCGCATACACCGTTGGGAAGCCTCAGGAGAGTGTGGTTTTACGATATGTCAGCGGGGCCCGATTACAACAGCCGCAGCTGGGACCTTTCGGTCAAAGACGTCGACGGCGATGGTTTCAACGACTGGCGAATTCCGCCTATTTGGGAATATGGCAACCTGAAGGCCTACCGCCCATTCAATACGTTTTCGACAGACCACTACCTGCTGATCAGATACATCGCAATCGATCTGCTCTTTACAGCATCGCCGCTGTACCGAGTCGCGCTTTCGCCACCAAAGCTGCCTTCGAACCTGGCGGTAGACGTCACATTTTTCGAGGGAAATCCTGCGAGGAACGCCGCGGCGAATTTTTCGCCGACTGCGGCCGGCTCAATATTGTCCGCGCTTCAGCCGTTCAATCATTTCACCGTGCGGACGAGGGACTTGCCATTCGATGGAGGGGCCAAACGGGTTTACGACTGCAATTATCTGGATGCGAATTGTTATGGCAATCGCTTTCCAGGCAACAAGTCTTTTGGAGACATGTATCTGTATTTCAGCGATCGCCTGCTTCAGTTTCTCAGCGGCGATGCGGATTACGAAATACCCGTATTCGCATATTCGACGACCGATGATTATGCCAATGGTTTCCTGGGCGGTGCCGCCATCGACAATTTCCGTGATGGAACCCAGTCGATGATATTCGAGACCCTGCCAGAGGTGTATTTCAGCACCAACAACAATTATGGCTGGACTGGAAATGTCCTTCATGAAGTTGGTCACCACCTCGGTCTATCACATCCGCATGATGGATTCGACTACGAGTCAGGCTTCCACTATGGTGCGCGAGGATCGACCTTCTTCGTTTGGGATGGTGATTCTTCATCGACGTTAATGGGTTATCTCGGAGACAGCACGGGCTTCAGCCAATTTGACAGGGACAACATGGCGCGGTGGTGTACTGCCACGTATATCAACGAGGCAAACGCCATCCTGCCAAAGGTCCTCGCCAGCGCTCGGGCCACCGAGGTGTCGGAGCTTCTCCATGACGCCGATGTGATGGCCGGAAACGCCCTTGCCGCGTATCAAACCATGGACTATGTCGAGGCGGTCACCTGGGCAAAGAGTGCATATGACCGGGTACTGGCAGCAGCGGCCAGCATACACGTCCCCGTAGAGAATGAAGCGTGGCAGGCCGATGTCAGAGCGAAGAGCTCAAACGACATGTTCGATGGAGCGGTCGATGACTTTCGTCAACTACCTCCTCGAAGATGAGATAAAGCAAAACCCGCCGTAGAATCTTCGTCGGCAGGCGGGAACGTCCGATATTGGCAGTCACATCGGTCGCAGTCGTGATTGGCGCGTCGTTGCTCATCTCGCTGTGCACGGGTCCTGGATACTACGCGCGTTATCTTGTGATCATTGCGGCGATCTCTCTGAGTCCTGTCGCTGGCATCTGCTTCCAACGGTCGCGTTCGGGACACTCCGCTGAATGAGTGTGCTCTCCTTGACGCGCTTTGGTGGGCGATCACTACCACCACGACGGCTGGATATGGCGTGACTCCGATGTCAGACAGAATCCGACACAGTGGGCCTGTCTACCGCAGCACTCCGGCAATCAGACGAACTTCGCTTGACGGCGTGTCGTCAACCGTGATTTAAGTCGCGCGCTCGCATTCTTCTGATGCTCGATACCTTCGCACCTTCGTCGGCGATCGCGGCAGCGCTCGTCGCGACGTTCACGACGGTGTTTGTCGCCGAGGTCGCCGGCGACAAATTGATCTATACCGCGGGCGTGCTCGTGACGCGCTATCGCCTCGCGCCCGTCATTGTCGGCGTGACACTCGCGTTCGGCGCGAAGATGGCAGTGGCTGTAGTGGTCGGTCGCGCGATCGGTGCACTGCCACGCGCGGCGCTCGCTGCTGCAACGGTCGCAGCATTCGCGTGGGTCGTGTGGCAGATGTCGCGTGAGACGGAGGAGACGACGACCGTTGCTCAAGCGGGCAGCGGTGCACGCACGGTTGTCGTGTCCTTCACATCGGTGTTTTTCACTGAGTGGGGCGACCCGGGGCAGCTGGCTGCGGCGGCGCTCGCAGCGGACATCGGTCGGCCGTTGGTCGTCTGGTCCGGCGCGGTGCTGGCGATGCTTGCGAAGGCGGCCATCGGTGCGTTCGTGTCGGCGGGGCTGATGCGGCACGTTCGTCATCGCCTGCCCTCGACGGGGGTGCGCTACGGACGCGTCGCTGTGATGATTGCCGTTGGCGTGTGGTCATTGGCCGAAGTGTGGACGCGAAAGGAACTACCGCGATGAAGCGCAGCGTGTCATCCAAACGGGCGACCCGAAAGACAGCGTCAAGGAAACGCACCGAATCCAGACAACGCCCCGTTCCGGTGTTGGCCGCACCTGGCAAAACGGTGGACGCTCCGGACACTGGCGGTCCAGGCACGAGCGAAGACGTGCTCATCGCCGGCCGTGTACTGCCGGAAAGCACCGTCACGCGCGGTCCACGTAAGTCCCGGTCCGCGGCACCACCGCCGCCTCGGCTCGTCAATCACAAGACACGTGCGGGGTGGTTCCAGTCGCGAGCTTCGTGGCCGATGCGCGAGGCCCCTGTCGCCCGTGTCGTGGCGCAACGCGACGCGACGCAGAAGTCTCTCCCCGCCGCTTCCGGGGCGGCGCAGTGGGAGTCCATCGGTCCGACAAACATCGGCGGTCGCCTCACCAGTCTGGTCTGCGATCCTGGCAACGCCGAACGCATTTGGGTGGGCGCGGCCGGCGGGGGCGTCTGGTTCAGTCCCGATGCCGGCCAAACCTGGCGTGCTCAGTGGCACGACCAGGATGTGCTCAACGTCGGAGCGCTCGCTATCGACCCGCGCAACCCACAGACGCTGTACTGCGGCACAGGCGAGGCGAACCTCTCGGCGGACTCATATGGCGGCGTCGGCCTGTACCGTACGGTCGATGGAGGCGCCACGTGGCGGCTACATGCATCGGTCGACCGCGCCGGTGTACCTCGGCGCATCGGGGCGATCGCCATCGACCCTTTCGACTCGCGACATCTCATTCTCGGCGGCGTCGGGTTCGGCGAAGTCGCACGCGGTGGTGACCTCGGTGGCATGTACGAGTCGCACGACGGTGGCATCAATTGGAGGCGTTTCACCTTTGCGACCAGCGGCAATTACTGGTGCCACTCGGTCGTGTTCGATCCAGCGCAGGCGGGCGTCGTTTATGCTGCCATCACCGCTCGCGGACCGGCCAGCGGCATTTATCGGACGGCCGATGGCGGCAGCACCTGGCAACATCTCACCTCCGGGCTCCCGCCAGCCGAACGATTCGGCCGGACTTCACTCGCCATCAGCCTGTCCAATCCGCGCATGCTGTACGCGCTCGCGGCCGACGAACGCAGCGATCGATCGGATCTCGTGCTCGGCGTATTCAAGACATCGAACGGCGGCACCAACTGGGTCAATGTGGCGGGCGCCCACTTTCGCACCGAGACGCAGATCTCCTACGGCAATACGATCGTGGTTCATCCGGCGAAGCCAAACCATGTGATTTGCGGAGGCGTCGACCTGCATCGGACGACCGACGGTGGACGCACCTGGGCGCGAATCACAAAGTGGGATGCCGACCGCGGCAGCCGGGGGTACGCCCACGCCGATCATCACGGCCTCTTGATGCCTGCATCGACACCGGGCCGCGTATACGATCCCAACGACGGTGGCCTCGATGTCAGCAGTGATGCCGGGACAACCTGGACGAACCGGAGCAACGGCTTGGCCGTCACGATGTATTACGACATGGACATCGCGCAGAGCGACGCCCGCGCTATCGGCGGCGGCGCGCAGGACAATGGCACGCTCGTCACGTTTTCAGGCCGCGCCGACGACTACTCTGAACTCCTGGGCGGCGACGGCGGCTGGATTGTGTACGACCCGAGCGATGCAACGCATGTATTCGCGTCGTACTACAACATGAACCTGTTCCGGTTTCACGGTCGTCGGTGGAAGGACGTATCACCGCCCGCAACGGAGGACGAGCGAAACGCCGTCTGGATGGCGTTTCTCGACATGAGTCCGGCCGACTCGAAAACGCTGTTCCTCGGTTCGCGCCGCGTCTGGCGGACGAAGGATGACGGTGACACGTGGCAGCCGGTCTCGGCGGTGCTCGACGGGTCAACCATTTCGGCGATTGAGGTCTGCGAGGCTGATGCACGTCGCATCTATGTCGCGACCGAAAATGGCGGCTTCTTCAGAAGCCTTGATGGCGGCGCCACGTGGAGCGCGAACCTCGCCGGCTCGTTGCCGGGCCACACGATTACGCGCATCAGCGCATCGCCGATCGACGGCTTACGTGTGTTCGTGTCGGTCGCCAATTTCGGCCACCCGCACGTGTTCCGATCGGATGACGGCGGGTCGTCGTGGCGCGATGCAGATCGCGGACAA
Organism: Vicinamibacterales bacterium; assembly: GCA_035492455.1. Classification (GTDB taxonomy): domain Bacteria; phylum Acidobacteriota; class Vicinamibacteria; order Vicinamibacterales; family UBA2999; genus Gp6-AA40. The sequence goes on from DATJJE010000071.1 coordinate 11,042, forward strand.
CTGCCCAACGTGCCGCATAACGCGCTGCTCGTCAGACCCGATGCACCGAATATCGTCTACGCGTGCAGCGATGCCGGTGTCTACGTGTCGGGCGACGCTGGCGTAAGCTGGGCAAATCTGACGCGCAACCTGCCGCGCGTGATGGTCATCGATCTGGTATTCCACCGCGCGAAAAAATGGCTGCTGGCCGCTACTTACGGGCGGAGTTGTTACCGACTGGCGGTGGACTAATCGTCAGTTCCCTCGCCGGACCGCCGCTTGAACCACTCGCGACGACGACGGAGGTTGTCGGGTCCTTCGCCAATACGCGTGGGTACGGGCGTGAGCTTTGGTTCGTCGGTCTGGTCCGGCTCATCCTTGGAAGGCTCGTCGTCGGGCTGGTCAGGGCTGAAATCGTCCGGACGCTGTTTCACAACTTCACGATACCACCATCGAGAGCACGTGCAGCAGGGCTAACACCATCACGTAGCTGATCGCGAAATAGGAGATCAGCAGCACGCTTCGATCGCTCCGCGAAGGCGAGCGCCACGCCGCGAACGGGTGTACGAAAAGCGCAGCCGAGCGTCCGATGAAGAGCTCCGCACGACGCTGAGGACGGCTATGGCGTGGCATCAACCCTCATCAGCAGGCGATACCGAACGGGGTAGCCATCTCGCTGCGCCGGCACGAACTGGAACATCTTCGCTCGACTGAGCAGCATCGCATCTTCCCAGTTGGTCGACGTAGCGGAGATCTTCGCGCGCTCGACGGTCCCGCTCTTCGACACGATCAGCTCGAGCGCGGTCGTGCGTGCCTGGAATCCTTTGACCAGAGGCGGCGAGAAGCCAAGAGACACCAGCTGCGGCGCCACCACGCCGGTGCCGTCGCTCGAATATATGAAGTTGTCTTCAGGCAGCTCCGCGACAAGCGCGGGCGGTGAATCGGAGACCGGTTCCGCAGGTGATGCTGCCGTCTCGGCCACGTTCACAACCGGAGCAACCGCGTCAGAGCCTGACGTCTGCGTCGGAGGGTCGACGGCACCATCAGAAGCCTTCGTGTCGATCGCGCGTGCATGGTTGACAGCGGACTGAACGACTTCCCGCCGGTGTGTTGACGTTCGCTTCGGCTGCGGTTTGTCGACGTGCGTCTGGTCCACAGCTGGCGCGTCGGCCGATGCCGCCGGAGGCGGCGCGACGTGCGTCGCGCTCTTCCGGATGCCCAGCCACGCCGCGACGCTAACGGCGGCTGCGACCAGAAGAGCAGCGATCCAGATCGCCGGACTAGCTCGATTCGATCGCCGCGGCTTCGGTTCCGGCGCCGGCGCTGGTTCAAGCGCTTTGGCGGAATCGTCCCAGATCAAATCCTGGGCGGCGGCTGGCCGCGAGCCTTGTGGGGCCGACTCTTTGCGTTGACCGATCGTCTCCAGGAATCCCATCGCGACTCGTCCGGCTGGCAACGGACGTGCCAGCGTCGAAGGCAGGCATTCTTATTGATGTACATGCGACGGTGCCCAGACGATACGACGTCAGGCAGACTTAAGTGCCGGACCAGGCGTACTTCAGATTACCGGGCGGTCGCGGCAATCACCGGCGAGCTTGTAACGCGATTTCATTCAGCGCGGCGTAGGTATCCATCGCCGCCTGCGACCAGATGTCGTTGTGCCCCGCGATGATGGTCTTCGGGCAACGAATGATCCAGTACGCGGTGTCGCGGTATTTCAACCATCCTCTTTCCGTTCTCGTCCACGCGAGCGGGCGCAATCCACGGTAGACGCTGAAGCGAATGTTCGTCGACGTCACGGGCGGAAAGTTGATGCTCCAGGTGTTGGATCCTCCCTTCTTCGCCGCTGTTGTGAATGCGACGGAATCGCGTGGGGCATCTGCCGATTCGGGCTCGATGAACCGGTTGACGATTAACGGATTGTGGCCCGGCGTATGGCGGTAGTAGTACGACTGCGGAATGGTCACGCCGTCCGCAGCCGGCGTCAGCTCCAGAATGAATTCGCTGCCCCGGTAATACCGCCACAGCGACGGTGCGAACGGCGCCAGCATATTCGCCAGCGGGTGGGCGAAGCGTGTCGCCCAGTCGGCGCCCGACGTGAGTGAGAACACGATCGGCGTCGCGGCGTGCTGAACGTGCGCGCTGACCATCGCCTGCCGGTGCGCGGCGAGATAGCCCTGAAACTGCTTCGCATAGATCGATGGCGCGGCCGAGTTGACGAGGAGCACGGTGTCGAACGGCAGCGGATTGATACTCGCGCCCGGCGCCTCCGGTAGGCCCCAGGGCCAGGCATTGGTCAGAAGACTGATCGCTGCGTTTTGAAAGGTCCGCTCCAGCATCAACGCACCGAATGAATGGCCGATCAGCATCAGCTCGCACGCAGGCGCATTGCGCCGAGCCGCAAACGCACAGGAGAACAGCGTTCGCGAGATGCACGTCGCGCTGAACTTGTACTCGGGTATGCCTTTCCGATTCCAATACGACAGCGTCTCGATGGCCATGTTGAGGTACGGAAACAGCGCGCGTCGCCTCGAATCCACGATCTCGCCACCGAAGCACTGCTCGACGCGACGGAACGTGTCGTCTTTCGGAATCGCCGGTCGCAGCGATGCGCCGCGCCAGGCGCAATAAACGCCGTGCACACGACGGCGGCCCCCGCTGTCGTCCGCTTGCGAAAGCTGCCGCAGGAACTCGTTGAACGAGACGACGTCGTACGACTGTCCGCTGTGCCGCCACCCATGGACATAGATGACGACGGTCAGCGGCGCCCTGTCAGCGGTGAGGTCGAGAATCTTCTGGTAGGCGTGACGATGCTGCTCGAAGTCCAGATAGTCGCCGCGCTCGTCGAATTCGACGAATGAGCACGAGAAGGGAAGGGCGCCATCGCCGCGGCTTTCGACGTACCAGCTCGCCGCCGGTGGATGACCCGGCGGCGGTTCGGGAACCCGTTCATTTGCCTCGCCTGTTGCAACGACCGGCCGCAGGGCGTGGCCGCGCGGAGCGCGACCTGCCACGCGGTCGATGGCGATCGCCGCAGCGACCCACGCGACGGCTGACAGCGCCGGAGTGACGGTAACGAAGAGGCGGAGGAGCTGGACACAAGCGGCGGCCAGGAGGCCGATTCCGAGGAAAACGAACACTGCCGCGGACTATACGGCCGATCCGAATCACCGTTGCACGGCATCGCCGGGCACCCCTATACTCAGGCCGTCTTTGACACCTGATGCCGGGAACGATGTACGACCATCGCATCCGCCGGCTCGACCTGCGTGTCACACAGGTCCCCGGATCTTCCGATTCAGCGCGCCAATGAATTTTTAGACGTGGGTCGATCTGAAGGTCGGCCTCTACAAGGAGACGATATGGAGCACATCATCAGCCGTTTGCTGCAGGAGTACGAACGCGGCAAGGTGACCCGTCGTCAGCTCATTCAGATGCTTGCGGTCGGCGCGACGGCAGCGGCGGGTGCAACGGAGGCGGAGGCGGCACCGGCCACGGCGACGTACATCAACCACGTGTCGATGCAGGTTGCGGATTATCGGAAAACGCGCGACTTCTATTCCGGGCTATTCGGAATGAAGGTGAGCGAGGACAACGGCAAGACCGAGTGCACACTCGGCTTCGGCAACAACACCATCATCGCGCGCAATGCGGCGGGACGGCCGGGCGGCAAGGTCGGCGTCGATCACATCGCCTACACGCTGGCGGGCTGGGACACGGATCCAAAAATCAAGGCGGCGATGGATGCGGAGCTGAAGCGGCGCGGCCTGATGGTTCGCGTCACCAACAACAGCTTCCACGTCCAGGATCCGGACGGGCTCGAAGTGCAGATGGGCGGGAAAGAGCAATAACAACTCCCAAGTTCCAACTCCCACAATCCAACTCCCAAGGAGCCTGTTGCGACATCAGGCTTCTTGGAAGTTGGGAGTTGGAATGTGGAAATTAGAATCCGTATTTGATCCCAAATTGCATGATGCGCGGCGTACCTTCCATCGACGTGATCCGACCGAAGGCGCCCGAGCTGAAGTTCGTGTGCGTCCGGTCGGCGCCCTGAGCCAGTGTCGGCGGCCCCCAGTTGAAGGTGTTGAGCAAATTGAACGTCTCGACGCGGAGCTCCAGCTTGCGCGTGGCGCCGAAGGAAATCAGCCGAGAGAGCGCCATGTCGATCGACCAGTACCCGGGCGCACGCAGACTGTTGCGCTGGAAGTTGCCGAGTGTGCCGAGCGGCGGCAGCGCGAACGCCGCCGGGTTCAGCCAATCGTCCGGCGTCTGCTTGCTGCCGTACGGGTTGGGGAGCACCTGGTTGACGCGCTGATTCTGGATGCCGCTGAGTGCCCGGTCCTGCCCCGCGATGACGTTGACGGGCCGACCCGACCGGGCCGTGAGAATGCCGGACACTCGCCAGTCAGAGAGCGCGGCGCTTGCCAGCCGGCCGGCGAACTGCGGCGCCTGCGCGCCCGCGACGAAGACGCCGATATGCCGCCGATCCTGATCGCAGTAGCCGCGGTCGAATTCCGGGTGCTCCGGATCCGTGTAGCCGTTGGCAATCTGCGGGAACCCGCCGGTCTGGAATGACGGATCGCCGAAGCAGCGCGACACCGTGTAGTTCCCGTTCATGCTCAGCCCGGCCGATGCGCGGCGCTCGAACGACAGCTTCAGGCCACGGTAGTTCTGAATCCCGACATCGGTGTGAAGGTCCAGATTTCCGATGAGCGCCGCTGAAGCCGGGTTCTCGCCGGACAACGAGAAGGCGCGCCGCTGGTTCACATTGCCGGGATTGCTGCACGTTGGATAGGAGACGCCCTGCAGCGTACACGGACCGAGACCGAGGAACACGCCCGGATTAATCGCAACCTGGTTCCACAGCCGATCGGTGTGGCTGCCCAGATAGGTGGCAGCCACCTGCCATACCGCACCGATTTGCCTTTCCAACGTCACGTTCCACTGCTGGATGCGCGGCGAGTTGATGTCAGGGTCGATCGCGCCAAAGGCACCAAACGGCAGGTAGCGCGTGTCGCGATTGGTCGCGATGGGATGCGGATCGCCGCCGAGATGCGCGTAGGGACGATCGAAACCTCCGGGCGGATCCTGGATGATCGAGCGGTTCCCGAATGGCGGCGAGTTGGCGTTGATCAGCATGTATTCCGCGTTCGGGAAGTCGTAGGTCAGCCCGTAGGAGGCGCGCACCGCGGTGCGACCGTTGCCCGAGAGATCCCAGCCGAACCCGACGCGAGGCGAAAAGTTCAGCCACTGGGTGTGTACTCCCCGCCGCCCCGACGTGGCGAATCCCGCGTCGCCCGGGTACACCAGACCGGCCGGCGCGTTCACGAACACCTTGCTCTTGATGTTGTTCTTGAAGTTGTCAAGGATGAAGTTGTAGACGGCGCCGTTCGTGACGCTCTGGCCGAAGTACGGCTCCCAGCGGAGCCCGCCGTTGATCGTAACGCGACGACCCGCACGCCACGTGTCCTGACCGTAAAAACCCATGTACCACTGGTCCATCGGCAGGATGGCGGGGCCGCCGTGCTCGAGACGGCTGACCCGACCGAGGAGCAGATCGCTCAATCCGCGTCCGGTCGCATCGCCGGTGAACTGCCAGACGCCGCCGGACCGCGCGTGCGACTGAAAGTAGTAGCGCCAGTAGGCCACGTTGCCGCCGACCGACAGCTGGTGATTGCCGCGCACCAGCGTCAGGTCGTCGCTCACCTGCGACGCGTTGGTGACGAAACGGCTCGGACCGGGATTCTCGGCGAAGAACCCGCCCTGGACCTCGATCCACATCACTTCAGGCGCGTAGCTGTAGGCGTCGATGCCCAGATCGTGCGGTTCGAACGTCGACGGCGCGAGGCGGCTGACCGCGGATCGATTGAACGCGAATCTCAGCGAGTGGACCGTGTTGGGCCCGAAGACGCGCGTGTCACCAATCGCCAGCGATTGCGCGAGCGCGTCGGAACCGAGCAGACCAACTTTGTTCGCGTTGTCGTAGAGCGACAGGATGGTGTCGCCCTCGCGCATCGGAATCGGAGCCGTGAACGACGTCGCCATGTAGCGTCCGAAGAACGTGTCGTCCTTCGTCCGCTGGTAGTCGACCCGGCCGATCGACTGCATCTGATTGCTGTCGTTCCGAAACTGGTACGTAATCTGGCCGCACGGATCGGTCGTGCTGGGTAGACGCTTCAGGAGATTGAGCGCCGCCGGACTGAAACGCGCCGGATCGATCCGGTTGTCCACGAAGCCGCCGCGCAGCGCGAGCTGCTGACCGCCGTTGCACGCGGGCGAGGCGAACGTCGTGAAGTCGCCGGCCAGCATGGCCGGTGTTGGCACCCACGCGATGCTCGCCGCCGGCTGCTGGCGAATCGTCGTGCCCTGGTAGGCCCCGAAGAAGAACAGCTTGTTCTGCACGATCGGACCGCCGAACGTGCCGCCGAATTGATTGCGCCGCAACCCATCGTCGACGCGCTTGCCGTTCGCTCCGACCTGCGCGAACGGATCGGTCGAGTTGAAGCGGTGATCGCGGAGGAACTCGAAGACATTGCCGCTGAAGCGATTGGTGCCCGACTTCGTCACGGCGCTGACCGCCGCGCCCGAGTGCATCCCGTTCTGCGCGTTGAGCCCGCTCGTCGCAACGCTGAACTCCTGCAGCGCGTCGGGGAAGGGGAACGGCAAATTGAGGTTGTCCTGCGGGTTGTTGTGCATGGCGCCATCGAGGAGATACGCCACGCCGTACGGCAGTCCGCCGGCTACTGAGATTCCCAGGCCGCCTGGAACAGCCCGGTTGGGCGCCTGTCCCGTCTGCACAGCCGCTCCGGAGACGACGACGAGCTCCGCCGGGTTACGTCCGTTGAGTGGCAGCGCGAGGATCTGCTCGTTGCGGACGACTTCGCTGATGCCGGCACTTTGGACGTCGACGAGCGGAGCGGCGCCCTCGACAGTGACCGACTCCTGGAGCTGGCCCACTGAGAGCTTCGCATTGAGCACGGGCGAGGCCCCGACCTGCAGGACGATGCCGGTCTGCACGTAGCTGCGGAATCCCGCCAGCGAGACCTCGAATCGGTAGGGACCGACCGGCAGATTCGCCAAGACGTACGCACCGTTGCTATCGGTGACGTCGCTCCGCACGAAGCCGGTGTCGGTCTGTGTGGCGGTGACGGTCGCGCCAGGCAGTACGGCATCGCTTTGATCGGCTATACGGCCACTGAGCTGGGCCGTCGATTGCGCCCATGCGACAGCGGTGGTGAGCAGACTACCTAGAATTGCCGACGCACAACCCCGGAGGAAACGTCGCATCACATCCTCCTTTTGAAGTAAGTCGCCAGGTAACCGGGAGTATTGCAGTCGCTAGAGGACGTGGTGGCCGGGAGTATATGCCTCGCGCGCCGGGCGTCAATACCGGGGATCACGACACGGATCGAACGCCTCGGAGGGGCAGATGGGCGGGAAAGAGCAATAATGGCCGGAACGGAATCTCAATTGCTGAAGGGAATCATCCTCGCAGGCGGGGCCGGCTCTCGTCTGCATCCGGTCACGAGGGGCATCAGCAAACAGCTGGTGCCCATCTACAGCAAGCCGATGATCTATTACCCGCTGTCGACGCTGATGCTCGCCGGCATCCGGGATGTTTTGATCATCACGACACCGTACGAGCAACCGATGTTCCAGCGTCTGTTGGGCGATGGCGCCGACATCGGCATTTCACTGAAGTACGCCGCACAGCCGCGGCCTGAAGGTCTGGCGCAGGCGTTTATCATCGGGGCCGAATTCGTCGGCGGCGACCGCGTTGCGCTCGCACTTGGCGACAACGTCTTCTACGGCGCGCACTTCACCGACGACCTGCGTGCCGCCGCGTTGCGCGAGACGGGAGCAACGATATTCGCGTACGCGGTTCGCGATCCCGAGCGCTACGGCGTCGTCGAACTCGACGACAGCGGCAAGGCGATTTCCATCGAGGAGAAGCCCGCGACGCCGAAATCCCGCTATGCGGTGACTGGTCTCTATTTTTACGACAACCGCGTCATCGAAATCGCGGCCGGCCTGCGGCCCTCTGCGCGCGGCGAGCTTGAAATCACGGACGTGAATCGCGCCTACCTGCAATGCGGCCAACTGCATGTCACCACCCTCACGCGCGGCACCGCGTGGCTGGACACGGGCACCCACGCGGCGCTTCTCCAGGCGGCGAATTACGTGCAGGCGATCGAAGAGCGACAAGGGTTGATGGTGGCGTGCATCGAGGAAATTGCGTATCGGTTGAATTACATCACCGCAGCCGATCTCGAGCGCATCGGACGAAACATGCAATCCAGTTCGTACGGTGAGTACCTGTTACACATCCTCCAGCACGACGCGTAAGACGGCAGGCCCGTGATTCAGCGGAAGCCGGCGTCGGCGAGCGCGCGCCGATAGTCCTCAGGTGTGTTCAGATTGCGCAGGGTGTACAGGCCGGGATCGGCGGTGATCTCGTCCGGCCGCACGCGGCGCGTTCTCACCAGCTCGAACAGAAACACCGGCCGCAGGCGGTCCTCCGCCAGCAGTTCCTCGACATACGGGAGCACCGTGCGCCGGTAGACCGCCGACAACGGATGCGCGAAGCCGTCAATCTCCACGACGGCGACATCGTAGCCACGAGTGAAATCGATCATCTGACGCACGAAGCCGGGCTCGAGCAGCGGCACGTCGCAGCTGGTCACGTATGCGCAGTCAACGTCCGCCGGAAGCGCCTTCAAGCCTGCGCGCAGTCCTTCGAGTGGTCCGCGTTCGCCACGTTCGTCGCGCGTGATGATGACGTCGGCGTCGAGCGGCGGCAGCATCTGATCGGCGGCGCCGACGATAACGATCGGCGACACCACACCGCGCAGGATGCGGACCACACGCTGCAGCATCGTTTCCGGACCGAAGGGGAGCAGCGCCTTCGGCGTACCCATGCGTGTGGACTTGCCCCCGCACAGTACGATGGCGCCAGCGGGTGTTTGCATTTTGAATTACTGCGACAGCAGAGTTCCGCCACCGAAGCTGAGACGCTCCGGTACCGCACCGCCGACTGCGACCTTCACCGCGCAGTACTTGAACTCGGGAATCTTCGCAAACGGATCCAGCACGGGGTTGGTCAGCATGTTCGCGGCGGCTTCGTAGTAGCAAAACGGCACGAACACCGATCCGCGCGGCATGCCCTCATCTGCGCGCGCGTAGAGGGAGATGCTGCCGCGGCGCGAGGTGATGGTGATGACGTCGCCGCCGGCGACGCCCATCTGTTGCAGATCAAGCGGATGCACCGATGCGACCGGCTCCGGCTCCAGCGCATCCAGCGCTGCGGCGCGGCGGGTCATCGCGCCCGTGTGCCAGTGCTCGAGCTGTCGGCCAGTGATGAGCACACTCGGATATTCCGCATCGGGACGCTCGGCGGCCGGGATCAAATCGGCGGGAACAAACTTGCCGCGGCCGCTCGACGTGGGGAAGCGCTCGATGAAGACCACCGGCTCGCCTGGGTCACCTTCCTCCACGCATGGATAGGTCACAGACGACTCGCGCTCGAGTCGCTCCCAGGTGATGCCGGCGATCGAATCCATGCAGGTGCGCATCTCGGCGAACACATCGCGTGGATGCGCGTAGTTCCAGTCGAGTCCGAGGCGCCGGCCAAGCTCCGTCAGCAGCCAGAAATCTTCCTTCGCGCCGCCGGGCGGCTCGATGGCCTTACGTCCGAGCTGCACCATCCGGTCGGTGTTCGTGACGGTGCCAACTTTTTCGGGCCACGCGGTTGCCGCCAGCACCACGTCCGCAAGATACGCCGTCTCCGTCAGGAAGATGTCCTGCACGACAAGGTGATCGAGCGCGGCGAGTGCTTCACGCGCGTGATCGACGTCGGGATCGGACATCGCCGGGTTCTCGCCCATGATGTACATCGCGCGGATGTCGCGGCGCTTGGCAGCGTTCATGATCTCCACGACCGTGAGGCCGGGATCCGGATCGAGCGGGGTGTGCCACAACGTCTCGAACCGGTGCCGTGCATCGGGCGACGCCACGCCCTGATAGTCGGGATAGAACATCGGGATCAACCCCGAATCCGAGGCGCCTTGCACGTTGTTCTGACCGCGCAGCGGATGGAGTCCAGTGCCCGGCCGGCCAATCTGGCCGGTTGAGAGCGCCAGCGCAATCAGGCAGCGTGCGTTGTCGGTGCCGTGCACGTGCTGCGAGATGCCCATGCCCCAGAAGATCATCGAGCCTTTCGACTTCGCATACAGACGCGCCACATCGCGGATGACTTCCGCATCAATGCCGCAGATCGGAGCCATCGCTTCGGGCGAGAATTTCCGGACGTTTTCCGCGAGTGCTTCGTAGCCGGACGTGCGATCGCGGACGAACGCGTGATCGACGAGGCCTTCATTGACGATGACATGAAGGAGCGCATTCAGCAGCGCCACGTCAGTGTCGGGATGAAACTGCAGGTAGTACGTGGCGTGCCTCGCCAGATCGCTGCGCCGAGGATCCGCCACGATCAGCTTTGCCCCACGCTTCACCGCGTTCTTCATCCACGTCGCCGCCACGGGATGGTTCATCGTCGGGTTCGCGCCGATGACGAAGAGCACGTCGGCGTTAGCGACGTCACGAACCTGATTCGACACCGCGCCGGAGTTGATGCCTTCCATCAACGCGGCGACACTTGATGCGTGGCAGAGGCGTGTGCAGTGGTCGACATTGTTGGAGCCGAAGCCGGTGCGCACCAGCTTCTGAAACAGGTACGCTTCTTCGTTCGTTCCTTTTGCCGACCCGAAGCCGGCCAGTGCCCGCTTACCGTACGTATCGCGCGCGTGTCGCAAACCGCCCGCGGCGAATTCCAGCGCTTCATCCCACGTCGCCTCGCGGAACACTTCGTGCCACTTTTCGGGGTCGACGACAACGTCCTTGTGCTTCGGAATTCCCGGCTTGCGGATCAGCGGCTTCGTCAGACGGTGTCGATGCTGAACGTAGTCGAAGCCGTAGCGTCCTTTCACGCACAGACGGCTGGAGTTGGAAGGCCCATCTTGTCCGCGCACGTAGAGGATGCGGTTGTCCTTGACCTGATACGTGAGCTGACAACCGACGCCGCAATACGGGCAAACTGAATCGATCGTCTGATCTGGAGCGATAGTCGCCACGCCTCGCGCCGGCGTCAGGGCGCCGGTCGGGCACGCCTGCACGCACTCGCCGCATGCGACGCACGTGGAGGTCCCCATCGGATCATCGAAGTCGAAGACGATTTTTGAGCGTCCCGCGCGGAACGCGTAGCCGATCACGTCGTTGACCTGCTCTTCGCGGCAGGCGCGGACGCAGCGCTTGCACTGGATGCACGCGTCGAGATGGACGTCCATTGCCGGATGCGACACATCCTCGGCCGGCTGCGGACGGCTGCGAAAGCGGGGCTTGCCGACGCCCATCTTCTTCGCCCAGTAATCGAGCTCCGAATCAAGCGTGTAGGCGGTCTCCGGCACGTCCGCGAGCAGCAGCTCAATCGACATCTTCTGGCTGATAACGGCGCGCGTGCTGTTGGTCGTGACCTCCATGCCGTCCGCGGGATGACGGCAGCAGGACGGCGCGAGCACGCGCTCGCCTTTGATTTCCACCATGCAGGTGCGGCAGTTGCCGTCAGGCCGCATACCGTCCATGTAGCAGAGGCGCGGGATGTCAACGCCGCGCTGCCGTGCGATTGTCAGGAGCGTTTCGCCTTCAGGTGCGCTGACCGCTTGCCCGTTGAGGGTGAAGGTCACCATCACTCGACCTCGCCCGGAAAGTACTTGAGCACCGAAAGCACCGGGTTGGGTGCCGCCTGGCCCAGTCCGCAGATCGATGCGTCCATCATCGCCTGCGACAGTTCTTCGAGCAGGGGCTTATCCCAGCGCCGCTCGTGCATCAGATGCAGCGCCTTCTGCGTGCCGACGCGGCAGGGCGTGCACTGGCCGCACGATTCGTCCGCGAAGAACCTCATGACGTTACGCGCGGCTGCGGCCGCCTTGTCCTTGTCCGACAGCACCACGATTGCGGCGGAGCCGATGAAGCAGCCGTACGGTGTCAGCGTATCGAAGTCGAGCGGCACGTTTGCGAGGGACGCCGGAAGAATTCCGCCGGATGCGCCGCCGGGCAGGTACGCGTACAGCGTGTGGCCGTCGAGCATCCCGCCGCAGTACTCGTCGATCAGCTCGGCCAGCGTGATGCCGGCGGGCGCGAGATGAACGCCGGGATTCTTCACGCGGCCGCTCACCGAGAAGGAGCGCAGGCCCTTGCGTCCGTTGCGCCCGTGTCCGGCGAACCAGGCGGGCCCCTTTTCGAGGATGTCGCGCACCCAGTGCAGCGTTTCCATGTTGTGTTCGAGCGTCGGGCGCCCGAACAGTCCGACCTGCGCCACATAGGGAGGACGAAGGCGCGGCTCGCCGCGTTTGCCTTCGATCGATTCAATCATCGCGGACTCTTCGCCGCAGATGTAGGCGCCTGCTCCGCGGCGAAGGTGGAACTCGGGGAGACGGCATGGCGGATCGGCGCGCAACGCCGCGAGCTCGCGCTCGAGGATGCCGCGGCATCCGTGGTACTCGTCCCGTATGTAGATGTAAACGGAATCGATGCCGACGGTCCACGCGGCGATGATCGCGCCCTCGAGCAAGCGATGCGGGTCGCGTTCCAGGTAATACCGGTCCTTGAAGGTGCCGGGCTCGCCTTCGTCGATGTTGATCGCCATCAGGCGCGGCGCTGGTTCAGCAGCGACGATTTTCCATTTGCGCCCGGCCGGGAAGCCCGCGCCGCCGAGGCCGCGCAGTCCCGAGTCTTCCATCAGCGCGATGACATCGGTCGCCGCGCGCTCACCGTTTACGCATGATGCGGCGAGCGCGTAGCCGCCGCTCCCGCGGTACGCGGCGTAGTCAATGTGACGCGGCGTGACAACCGGATCTGAAACCGGATGCTTCGTTTCACCCGCACGTACGGCGGACGCAATCTTGTCGGCGGTCGCGTGCGGGATCGGATTCTGGCCAACGACAGCGACCGGTGCGGTGTCGCAGCGGCCGACGCACGGCGCCTGAAGCACGCGCACGTCGGCAGGCATCATCGATGAGACGGTCGCAAGCAACTCGTGCGATCCCGCAAGCTCACACGCGATGGAGTCGCACACACGGACGGTGATCCGCGGAGGTATCGCGTCGCCCTCTTTCACGACGTCGAAGTGATGATAGAAGGTGGCCACTTCGTATACCTCAGCCAGCGCCATCTTCATCTCGGCGGCGAGCGCCACCAGGTGTGCGGCCGAAAGACATCCGTAGCGGTCCTGAATCAGGTGTAGATGCTCGATGAGCAAATCGCGCCGCCGCGGCCGATCGCCGAGCAGCGTCTGCACTTCTTCGCGCGCGCGCGGGTCAACGGCCCGTCCCCTGGGCGTGCCACGCACGCGCGAGCGCTGACCTTTGGGAGGGCTCATAGAAGGATTAAAGTTACACCATGCACGTCGAGTTTCTCGGCATCCCGCGTGAGCGCGCGGGCGTTTCCGAAGTCGAGCTCGACGCCGCGACGCTTGGTGACGTGCTCGCCGTGCTGCCGGCGCGGTTTCCCGGGCTGCGGGAGCTCATGCCCGCGGGCGCGTTGCACTCGTCTGTTGCCGCCAGCCTGAATGGCGACCTGTTCGTCAGCGATCCCGGGACCCCGCTCGCTCCTGCCGATCGGCTGATTCTTCTATCCGCCGATGCGGGTGGCTAACTAATCGGATGGCGTTCGGCTACCACGGTCGCTACCTGCGTGTTGATGTTTCGAGCGGCGAGGCCGGCCCTGTGCCGCTGCGCGATGATCTGCTGCGGCAGTACATCGGAGGCAGCGGGCTCGGCACGCGTCTGCTGATGGACGAAGGCGGTGCCCTCGCCCATCCGCTTTCGGCTGAAGCGCCGATCGTATTTGCATTCAGTCCACTGGTCGGGACGCCGCTGACCACCTCCGCCAAGTTCGCGGTCGTCTGCCGCAGCCCTCTGACCGAGCGCGTCAACGATGCGCTCGCGGGAAGCGGCTTTGCCATTGCCGCGAAGAGCTGCGGTTGCGATGCGATCGTCATCGTGGGGCGTGCTCCTCAACTGTCAGTGCTCGTCATCGACGATGGTGCTGTGCGGCTGGAGCCGGCAGAAGATCTGCACGGCGATGCCTGCTCTCTGGTCGAGGCAAAGCTGCGCGCGAAGTTGGGAACGCAATACCGCATTGCCGCGATCGGGCCAGCAGGGGAGCGATGCGTTCGTTACGCGACGATTTCGCATGACAGTCGTCACGCGGGGCGTGGTGGGACCGGTGCGGTCCTTGGCAGCAAGAACATCAAGGCAGTTGCGGTGCGCGGCGCGCGCCAATGCGAGTGGGCAGACGCGCGCGAGCTGACGCAGCTCAGTCGTGACATGTCGGCGCGTTCGTTTGGACCAGCGACCGCGAAGTACCGGGAGCTCGGCACCGCAACCAACCTGCTGACGCTGAATCGGTTCGGCGCGCTGCCAACCCGAAACTTCCAACGCGGTACCTTCGAGCGGGCGGCGAGCTTCGCGCCGGCGGAGTTGAGCGCGCGGTATCCACGCGTCCGCGCAAGCTGCGTCGCATGCACGATCGGTTGCCAGCACCTCTACGAGCTGGACCACGCCGCGGTGCGTGTGGAGTACGAAAGCCTGTTCGCTCTCGGCTCGCTCTGCGGGGTCGCCGATCCAGCCGCGGTGCTGCGCGCGTCCAGTCTATGCGACGAGCTCGGGATCGATACCATCAGTACCGGGGGCACCATCGCGTTTGCGATGGAATGCGTCGAGCGCGGGCTGCTCGACCAACGTTGGCTCACGTTTGGTTCCGGGGATGCAGTGTTGAAGGCGATCGATCTGATTGGCCGCCGTGAGGGCCTTGGCGACCTGCTTGCGGACGGCAGCCGCCGTGCGGCGATGGCAATCGGACAAGGCAGCATAGCGTTTGCGCCGCAGGTGAAAGGGCTGGAAATTCCCGGCTACGACCCGCGTGCCCTGCAGACGATGGCGCTGGGGTTCGCCGTCGGCGCGCGCGGCGCAGACCACAATCGAAGCGGCGCTTATGAAGTGGACTTTTCAGACAAGGTGGATCGTCGTCACGCGACACTCGATTCAGTGCGTTACGCCATCGAAACCGAAGATCGAGCGGCCCTGATGGACTCGCTGATCCTGTGCAAGTTCCTGCGAGGAGTTTTTACCGACTTTTATAGTGAATCCGCGGCAATGCTGCGGGCGGTCACCGGTTGGGACGTCACCGCTGGCGAGCTTCGCGACACTGCTCGCCGTATCATTGCGGCAAAACGGGAGTTCAATCTCCGGGCCGGGTGGACGCCGCAGGAGGATACGCTTCCCGAACGATTCCTCGGCACGACGCTGCCGGGTGACCCGGCAGCGCTGCTGACGGCCAATGCCCTTCAGGAGCTGGTAACGGAGTACCATCGGCAGCGAGGTTGGACGACGGGCGAATGAGTTTTCGACTCTCTCTTGCCGGGCTTGCGTGTGCGTTTGCGCTGGTCTGTCTGAGTCCGCCAGTGCACGGACAGCGGTCGGGCGCGTTCATGGGCTCGTCCGATGATCCCGCCATCCAGTATTCGACCGCGACGCCAAATAACGTTGTCGTTGATGTGAACAAGCGGCTGCAGAGCGGCGAGCTGCAGTTTACGTTCGACGGGAAGAGCGGATATCTGCAGTCGGCGCTCGCGGCGCTGCAGCTGCCGATTGACTCGCAGCTGCTGGTGTTCTCACGCACGAGTCTGCAGGGCAAACGCATCGGCGAGCAGAACCCGCGTGCGTTGTTCTTCAACGATCGCGTGGCGCTCGGCTGGGTGCGTGGCGGCGATCTGCTCGAAGTTGCCGCTCACGATCAAAGCAATGGCATCGTCTTCTATTCGCTGGAGCAGAAGGCGCCTGCGGATGGCGCGAACACGCCGCCGCAATTCAAGCGCGAGTTCATCTGCCTTGGCTGCCACATGACGGGAAATACCCTCAACGTGCCGGGTCTGCTGATGTTCAGCACGACGCGCGCGGAACCGACTCAGTTCTCCGGAATTCCGCGGCACATCGATCAGACCGATCCGTTGAACAAGCGTTTCGGCGGTTGGTTTGTCACCGGCACCGGCGGTTCGACGCCGAACATGGGCAACCAGGTCGCGGCGATGGACGGCCGTCCAACTCACGAGCTCACCAGTGTCGAAGGGCTGTTCGACGCAGACGGCTATCGGACACTCTCGAGCGACATCGTCGCGCATCTCGTCCTGACGCATCAGGCCGGCATGATTAATCTGCTGACGCGTGCGGCATGGGAAGCGCGCGCGGCGGACCCGAAGCTGCACGCGCCGTTCACCAGCACGCCAGAACAGGATGCGCGCATCGCAGCGGTGATGGAAGGTATCGCCGGCGAAGTTGTCGACTATCTGCTGTTCGTCGACGAGGCGAAGTTGACGGACAAGGTGCGCGGGACCTCCGGCTTTGCAGAGCGCTTCTCGGGGAGCGGGCCGAAGGATCGCAAGGGGCGATCGCTCTACGAATTGGACCTTACGCGTCGGCTGATGAAGTATCCGTGCAGCTACTTGATCTACTCGCCGGCATTCGATGCGCTGCCGCCGATGGTGAAGGACCCGATCTATAGACGGCTGTGGGCCGTTCTGTCAGGGCAGGAACAGGACCCGCGCTACCGTGGAGTGTTGTCGGCCGCCGACCGTCAGGCGATCGTAGAGATTCTGCGCGACACGAAAAAAGATCTACCCTCGTATTTTCAGAACGTCCGCTCGTAATCGCTGACGCCCGGCCCTACAGCATAACTGCCCGCAAAAATCTGCGCATCGGCGCGAGGTTTGTTTCACGTCGTCGCGTGATTTCCCCGCTTCAATTCCTCAACGTCGTTGAACACATCCGTAATGAGTTCGAGGCTGACGAGAAGATGTGCGTGGATATCGTCTCTGTCTGTTCGAGGGCAGTGCCCGATGCGGTGTGCTCCGCAGCGGTGGCCGCGCTTATCAATTGCAACTTCCTCCGTCTGACCGACGAGCTGTGTCTGGTGAAAGCAGATGTCGAGCTCATGCCACCAACGCGGAGAACGGCGTGAATGCAGGCGGCGCTATACTGTGCGCGGTTTTGCGCCACGGTGATGTCCTGTTTCCGCGCCTCCGGCGTTAAACCTAATAGAGGGAAACATTGCCAGAGATGGAATCGACCATCGACCTGCTCGCGCGGGTCCGTCAGGGTGATAGTGGTGCGGTCTCCGAACTGATGGAGAGGTCGGTCCCGCCACTCCGGAGGTGGGCTCGCGGGCGAATTCCCGCCTCAGCACGCGATTTCGCCGATACCCATGACATCGTGCAGGAGGCGTTTTTTCACGTATTGCCGACGCTGACGACAATGGAGGCGCGGCATCCGGGAACGCTGCAGGCAGTACTCCGACAGGCGGTCGCCTCACATATCGACAACATGCTGCAGCCAGATCCCGCGTCCGACGGGCCTTCGCCCCTGGAACGCACCGTGGGACGCGAAGGGCTGGCACGCTACGACGCTGCCCTGCAGAGACTCAGCCCCGCAGACCGCGAGGCGATCGTCGCCCGCGTCGAGCTCCAGCAAAGCTACGAAGAGGTGGCGATCGCGCTGGGCGAACCCGACGCCGACGCCGCGCGCGCTGCCGTCCGCGGGGCACTCGCGCGTTTGATCCAAGTTATGTCCTAGCCACGGATCCCTGCAAAACCCGTCGGAAGTCGCAGTAAGATTCGCCATCCTCGGATGACCCAGGATGACGATCCCGGACGGCTGGCGGATCTGATTGATTCCGTCGCTGACGGCCGCAGTGTCGATTGGGATGCAGCGGGCGCCCCGCCGACCGATGCGCGTCTGCGGCGGCTGTTCGAGGCGCTGCAAATCGTCGAACGGATCTCGGAGGTGCATCGATCCGAGATCGCGGAAACCGACCCCGGGCGTGTTGCTGCCGTCGCAGGGCCCGGGGCCTTTCCGGCTTTCACCGACAGTTCCACCCCTACCGACTGGCCGCTGGCGCAATGGGGTCACTTCGAGCTGCTGCAGAAGCTTGGTGAAGGCGCGTTTGGCGAGGTCTACCATGCGCGCGACACCTGGCTCGAACACAGCGTCGCGCTCAAGCTGCTGAAGCCGCCGCTCGTCGATCGCAAACGGTTTCTGCATGAAGCGCGAACGCTCGCGCGCATCCGACATCCGAATGTCGTCGCCATTCACGGTGCCGACGAACATGGCGGCCGACTCGGATTCTGGATGGATTTCATCGACGGCCCGACGCTGGCGGAGGTCGTCGAGGGCGAAGGCGTTCGCAGCGCCTCGGAGGCCGTGGTCATCGGACAGGACCTCTGTCGCGCCATGGCCGCGGTGCACGCGACTGGCATCGTGCATCGCGACATCAAGGCGCAGAACGTCATCCGGCATTCAGACACCGGCCGCGTCATCCTGATGGATTTCGGTGCGGGCGAGCCGATGAACGCGGATCTGACGCTGCGCAGACCGACGGGCACGCCGTTATACATGGCGCCTGAGCTGTTCGATGGCAGCATCGCCACGCGTGAATCGGACATCTACGCCCTCGGCGTGCTGCTCTACTACCTGGTGACACGGGGCTATCCCGTCCACGGCGAAACCATCGAGGAATTGCTGCGCGCGCACGCGGGCGGCAAGCGCGGTCATCTTGGCGACGTGCGGCCTGATTTGCCGGACGAATTCGTGCGGGTCGTCGAGACGATGATCGCGGCGGATCCCACGAACCGTTTTCACAGCGCGACGGAGGTGCGCAAAGCGCTCGAGCAGGTTGTTGCGCCGGCTCCGCCGCCGCCGAAGCCTGCGAGTTGGGCTCATCGCGCGTACCTCGCCGCTGTCACGATCACGACCACCGCTTTGGCGCTCATCATCATCGGCTTCATCAGTACCTGGGTATTCGACGTGACGTTCGCGCGCGAGCGTGGAACATTCGATGCCTCAGGTCTGGTCGATTGGTTGTACGTCGGACGGTTGGTCGTGCTCGCGCCGGTTGTCCGTATTTTGATTCTGGCGTTTCCATTGATTCTTGCGGTGACGGCTGGACGTGTCTTCTGCAAGCTCGTCCCGGCGGTCGGCAGGCGTGCCTCGCGATTCGGGGTTGTTTGCCAGGATTTTCTCAAGAGTCGCGATTTGTCCGACCCGAATCTGATGCTGTCGGTCGTTGCGGGCCTCGGAGCGCTGGCATTCGGAGCGCTGGCGCTCTATCACTGGTCGGACGCGACGATCTTCGCCGTATTCGTCGACACCGCCTCCCCTGAACGGCTGGCCGCGTTGCAGCCAGCGAACGAACCGCGTTACGACTTGTTCCAGCGACGGTTCGAGTACCTGATGCTGGCGTATGTAGTAGCCGTCTACATCGTTTATTCAAGTGTGAGGCGTAGCGACTCGCGCGCACGCGGCGCGACGTGGGCATATGTGATCGCCGTCCCCACGGTCGCGTTTTTATGCATGCGGGCTGCACCGTGGATGGTTGTGTACGGCAACGAGTTGCCCCGCATCGACTTCGAGGCGTCGCGGTGTTACGCGCTCGGCCAGCGAAGAGACGAAACCTTGGTGTTCTGCCCCGATAACACGCCGCCGCGGGTGCAGCGACACAAGACGAACGAGTTGGAGGATCGAGGATTCCGGGAGAACGTTTTCACACCGCGCGATCAAGCGCGGGTGTTCGCACCTACGTCCCCCTAGGGGCGAGAGAGGACCGACTGTGAGTAGAGCGCTTCGTTGTTTCATCGCATTCGGCGTCGCGTGGTCGTTGCAGGCAGGTGTCTCGTTCGCGGAAGCAGACTGGCTCGATCGCGCGTCTGGTTTTGGCCCTGACAAGGGATTTTTCGTCCACTACCGGTTTTTGTGCGTCTCCAATCCGGGCTCTGTGCACTTCACGTGGTTGAAGCCCTGGGACCGAACCGCTTCCATTCTGAACGCACCGGTCGGGGCTATTAACCACGCCAACGATAGCCTCAGAAGCTTCGATACCCAGGTCGACACGGATGCTAAGCGCGCGGAGAAAGCCTGCAAAACCGACATGGGTGTGCGCGGGTACTTCGAGCTGGTCTACCGTCGCGCGGTCAGCCTCGAAAATGACTTGCTTGCGAATCACGCGCAAGTGCACCTCAGTAGCTACGAACTCTCGTACGTGGAACGTTTCAGTCGAATGTTCGACGTCAGTCTCAGTGCAGGGTTGAACAATATCGACCCGCGCAGCAGAGACTGGTTTGCGTTGACGAAACTCGATGTTGCTCCCGGGGACTCATGGGTGCCCTTTCAGCGTGTTGCCGTGACCCCGTCGTTGATCTGGTCCCCGCTCGCGGGCGCGGGGGACCATCCGTATGCACATTTGATCCGGGTCCAGTCCGGAGTGACCGTGTTTCTTCGAGGCTTTCACGCGCAAGACTTCTGCAACACCGGCGTGACCGCGTGTCTCGACCCGACCTGGCAGACGCACGGCGCTGACGTGATCCCGATGATTCGCTTCATGGTCGACCCATCGCAATTGTGGAAAGGGTGGTAACCGATATACTGCCGATGTGGTGCATCTGTTACCGACGACCCTGGTAGGCAGTTATCCGCAACCTGAATGGCTGATCGATCGCGCAAAGCTCGCGGGGCGGTTTCCGCCCCGCGTGCGCGCGAAAGAACTCTGGCGCATCCCTGAACAGTTCCTCGAAGAGGCGCAGAACGACGCGACGCTGCTCGCCATCCGCGCGCAGGAGGACGCAGGTCTCGACATCGTCACCGACGGCGAGATCCGCCGCGAAAGCTACTCGAACCGGTTCGCCACCGCACTCGAAGGCGTCGATCTCGACAACCCCGGCAGCGCACTCGATCGCTCCGGCCACCCGAATCCGGTGCCTCGCATCGTCGGCAGAATCAGACGACGCCACGCGGTGGAAGTCGAAGATCTCAAGTTCCTGAAGGCGCGCACAACGCGCAAGACGAAAATCACCGTGCCCGGCCCGTTCACGATGTCGCAGCAGGCGCAGAATGACTATTACAAGAGCGACGAAGAAGCGGCGATGGACTACGCCGAGGCGGTGAACGAGGAGATCAAAGATCTGTTTGCCGCTGGTGGAGATGTCGTGCAGATTGACGAGCCATACATGCAGGCGCGTCCGGAGAAGGCGAGGCAGTACGGGCTGAAGGCGCTGAATCGCGCGCTCGAAGGCGTCACGGGCACGACCTGCGTGCATATCTGCTTCGGCTATGCCGCCATCATCCACGAGCGGCCGTCGGGCTATTCGTTCCTGCCGGAACTGGCCGACTGCAGCTGCAAACAGATCTCGATTGAGACCGCCCAGTCGAATCTCGATTGCTCGGTGCTGCGTCAGCTGCCGGGCAAACAAATCCTGCTCGGGACGATTGATCTCTCCGACATGAACGTCGAGTTGCCGGAGACGGTCGCGGCGCGCATCCGACGCGCGCTGCCGTTCACGTCGCCGGAAAACATCCTCGTCTCCACCGACTGCGGCATGAAGTATCTGCCGCGCGCCGTCGCGGATGGAAAGCTGCGCGCCCTCGTCAAAGGTGCGGAGATCGTTCGTGCCGAACTGGCGAGGAATCTAGCGGGGGCCTGACACCTTCGGACTGAACCCCACCTGTTCGTAACGGAAGCCGTCGGCGCGCTGCATGCGTCGGACATACATCGCGTTCGCCTGCTTCCAGGCAGGTCCACCCGTTACCGTCAGCCGATCGCCGGGCTTGAGCGTTGTCGCGCTCATGCCGACGTCGACGAGCTCCCCGCGGTTATCAAGCTCCAGCTTCCAGGTCTGCTCGCGACCGCTGCTGTCCTTCACCTGCAGCAGGACGAACGGGTGTGGATTGATGAAATGAAATTCGAGGACGGAGCCATCCAGCGTGACCGGATGGCCCTCGTCGTACATCCCCGCAATGGAGTGATGCGCCTCCGCCGCGCCGCAGCAGAGGAGCATGACTGCGAGCGAGTGGCGGAGGTGCGTGCGCATCAGAGCGGTCGGACCTGCACGTTTCGGAACTTGACGACGCCGGCGCCGTATTGCAGCGCAAACGGTCCACGCGGATGCTTCGCATCATTGGCGTCGGCGGTCTTGACACCGTTGAGCGTGACGGTCAGATGTGAACCCTGCGCGCGGATCTCGTACGTGTTCCACTTGCCGGCGGCCTTGATTGGGGTCGCCACTTTCGCGACGTTGACGATCGCGCCGGTGGCGTAGGCGGGATCGGGACGCGTGTCGAAGATGTTGACCTCGTAGCAACCCTGGCCACCGGGCATTTGCGGGTTGTCACAACGGATGAAGATGCCGCTGTTGGCGGGCGTGTCGACCCAGAACTCCGCCTTGATTTCGAAATCGCCATACGACTGCTTGGTGACGAGGTAACCGCCCATGCCCTTGTCAGCCTGCACGGCGCCGTCGACGATCGTCCAGTTCGCGTCGCCGACCTTGTTGAACGCGTCGAGATTTTTGCCGTTGAACAAAGTGGTCCACTGTCCCTGCGCCGAGGCGACCAGCGGCGCCGCCGCCAGGACCACGGCGACCATCAGCTGCTTCATACGGCCTCCTATTTCAATGCGTTGGCGACCGATGCGAGCGCGGCGTTCGCGCATTTCTCGTCAGCTTCCTGCGTCGGCGATCCGCTGATCCCGAGCGCGCCTACCGTGTCGTTGCCCACGTTGATCGGGACGCCGCCGCCCAGCGGGATGATGTCGACGAGAAACCGCTGGCCGGAAAGATCCGTGGCGCCGTTGGTCCGCTTGGCGACCTCCATCGACGGCACCTTGAACGTCCGCGACGTATACGCTTTGCGCCGAGCCAGATCCGCATTGTGCGGATTCGCCGTATCGGCGCGCAGCAGCACCTTCAGATCGCCGGCACGGTCGACGACGGCAGCGGAAACATCGTAGCCATCAGCCTTGCACGCGGCCATCGCCGCCTGCGCGATATTCAGCGCCAGCGGCAGCGAAATGTTGCGCTCGGTCAGAATCTGGCCGTGCGCGGTGAGCGGAACCGCGGCGGCGAGCGCCGCCGCGGCAAGCATGTTCTTCACACAACCTCCGGCTAGTTGGTCGATACAGCCGGCGTGGCCGCCGCCTTCTCGAGCTCGGCGACCGTGGTCGTCCGGTTGCCATGGAATGGCGCGATCGTGCGCACGTCCAGCTTCAGCCGCTTGATGTTGTCGTTGAGCGCCTTCGCGCTTGGCACCGCCGGCGGAATGAGCGATGCGCCCTGCTGCGCCGGTGGCGTGAACGCATCGGGCTCGCCGAGGATCTTCTCCTTGGGCAGATAAACAACAAGCATGTCGGCTGTGTGGCCGTAGCCCTGCAGGCGATGCAGCTCGATCACGCGCTTGCCGTCCGTCAGCTGGCCATCATCGCCCACCGCCTGGATCATCACGGGTTTGTTCGACGATGCCTGGCGATCCGGCGCGATCGTGTGCGGCGTTTTCGCGACGCGCTGGAGGAACTGCTCGTTCGACTGATGCGTGACGATCGTGGCGCCTTCATCGATGGCCGCGCGGATGCCTCCGAGGTGATCCCAGTGATGATGCGACGTCACGACGAAGCGGACGGGCTTGTTGGGAATCAGCTCTTTAGCCTTCGCCAGCACCGCCTCGCCGCGCGCCTGGTTGTTCGGCGTGTCGACGACGACAATGTGGTCGGCCATCTCAATCGCCAGACTATGGTGCGTGCCGCCGGTGAGGTAATAAACGCCCTCGGCCAGCTTCTGCGACTCGACGCGGATGGGCGGCGGCTGGAATGCACGGACGTTCTCAGGAACCTGGATATCGACCGCGGGATTCGCCGTCACCGCCGATACGGTGATGTCGAGCGCAGGGAACCCGTCCTGCGTCTGGACGATGTGGCTCGGATACGTGACGCCGCCGAAGTCCTTGTAGTCGCTGTATGTGGTCTCGACGAGCATGTCGCCGACGATCGGCTGGTCGAACCAGGTGCGGACCTTTTCGACCTGGCCCTGCGCGTTGATGGTCCCTTCCATCTTGTACTTGCCATTGACAGTGAACGAGACGTCCGTGCCGCTGCCGCTCGGCGTCGTTGTGGCGTTGTTGGTCATCGCCGCCTTGACGAATCCGATCGGCGTGGACCAAACGGCGAGCATCCGCTCGGCCGCGGCGTCAGGTGCAGGCTGCGCCATCGGCGCGGCGCCATTCGGGCCCGGCGCGCCCATGTTCCACGCAAAGTTGCCGCTCACGAGTTGATTCTGCCGCTGCTCGCCAAAGAATGGCGCGCCGCCGCCCTGGGGCATGACTGCTCCCATCTGGCGCACCAGTTCGGTCCGCATGCTGCCGGCGTCGTAGTCGATCGACGCGGTGTAGTTCTTTACCGTAACCGGCGGCCAGGCGTCGGACGAGGTGTAGTTCTGACCGACGGAGAAGTTCGTGCCGGAGCCTGTGACCTGCAGCGTCTTGATGGTTGAAACCTTGAGAGTATCCGCCGCGGTCTGCACGGCGCTCTTCTGGCCGCACGCTGCCGCCGTCACCACGGAGGCGAACACGGCTAAAGCAATGTAGTTACGCATTTGCGTTCTCCAGAAACCGTTGGTGTCGGAGCGGGTCTTCAGACTCGCCCTCAAAGATGCGCCCAAATGGCGGCCTAGTATACTGCGCGAACGCCTATGACTACCGCGACCCAGCAGACCGTTCGTGCATTGATGCTTATTAACGGCAAGCCGGTTGCAAGCTCCGACGGCCGGTTCATCGACATCGAAAATCCCGCCAGCCGCAGCGTCATCGCGCAGGTGCCCCGCGGCACGGAAACGGACGTGGACACCGCCGTGCGAGCCGCCGCGAAAGCGTTCGAGCAATGGAAGCGCGTCACCCCTAAGGACCGCGGCCGCATGCTCCTGCGCATCGCCGATCTCGTTGAAGCCGAGACCGAGTCGCTCGCGCGGACGGTGGCGCTCGAGACCGGCAACGCCATTCGCACACAGGCCCGCCCCGAGGTCAAGAGCACCGCGGAGGTGATCCGCTATTACGCCGGCCTCGCCGGCGAGACAAAAGGAGAGACCGTACCGCTCGGCGAACACGTGCTCAGCTACACGCGCCGCGAGCCGATTGGTGTGGTGGGCGGCATTGTTCCGTGGAACGCGCCCGTGGTCCTCGGCACCTTGAAGATTGCGATGGCGATTGCGGCGGGCAACACGCTGGTGCTGAAGGCGGCGGAAGACGCGCCGCTGGGACTCCTGCGCGTGGCGGAGATCTGCAATGAGCATCTGCCCCCCGGCGTGCTGAACCTGATCACCGGCTACGGCGAAGAAGCTGGCGCTGCGGTCGCGCGACATCCGCTTGTTCGCAAACTTTCGTTCACCGGATCAACCGAGGTCGGCAAGCTGATCATGCATGCCGCGGCGGATCGGATCGTTCCCGTCTCGCTGGAGCTCGGTGGCAAGAGCCCGGCCATTGTCTTCGCCGACGCCGACGAACAGCGAACCGTCGACGGGGTGATCACCGGGATGCGGGTGACCCGCCAGGGCCAGTCGTGCACGGCAGGGTCCCGCCTGTTCCTGCACAAGTCGATTTTCGATTCGTTTGTGTCGAAGCTTTCCGCATCGCTGCAGAAATTCTCCATCGGCGACCCTCTGGACGAAGCGACCGATATGGGGGCAATCATCAACCGCAAACAGTTCGATCGCGTCTGCGGTTACATCACCGATGGCATGCAGCAGAAAGGCGCCCGCCTCGTTCTCGGCGGTCTTCCGCCAAAGGAAGGCCCACTGGCGGGCGGCTACTTTGTCCAGCCGACGGTGTTCGCCGACGTGAGCAACGAGTGGCGCATCGCGCGCGAGGAGATCTTCGGGCCTGTGATGGCGGCGATACCGTGGGAGGACGAAGCCGACGCGATTCGCATGGCCAACGACAGTCACTACGGTCTCGCCGCGTACGTGTGGACGCGTGACATCAGCAAGGCGATTAACACCGCGCACGCGATTGAATCGGGCTGGGTGCAGATCAATCAGGGGCTGGGCCAGTTCCCCGGTCAGTCGTACGGCGGTTACAAGCAGAGCGGCATGGGTCGCGAGTATTCGCTCGAAGGAATGCTCGACAGTTATACGCAACGGAAGAGCGTCACCATCAATCTGCAGTGGTAACGGGGACCTGAACGTCGGCCTGTCCCGCCAATCACTCCTCAGCAGCGCGCGTCGTTAGGCGCGCGTTTTGCCACCAATAAGTTAGACAGGAGGAGTGTTATGTTCCGTGGACTTGTTTTCGCCGGGCTGCTTGCACTGGCCCCCAGCTTCGCCATGGCGCAGCAGCCTTGCACAACAGACGCACGCCACGTTGTTGACGAGTTGTACCGCCACATGCTCGAACGCACCGCCGGCGCCCCGAGCCAGGCGTGGGTGGACAAGCTGAACAGTGGCATGACGGTTCGCAGTATCGTCCGTGAAATCGCGACATCGCAGGAGCACATGCAGCGGTTCCACAACACCAGTGAAGGCGCGAACGCGAACCGCAACAGCGTCGCCACGCTCTACCGCCACATTCTCGGACGGCAGCCGGATCCGGCCGGATGGGACTCGCTTACCAACCTTGCCAACCAGCAGGGGCTTGTCGCGGTCGTCGACACCATCATTAATTCGGAGGAATACACGCGCACGTTCGGTGATTGGGGCGTTCCCGGTTCCGGCGGCCTCGTGTATTGCGGCAACAGCAACCGGTCGGCTTCAACCGCGTCCTCACAGAGCAACGCAAACAGCAACCCACAGATGCGCTTCGCCGATCTCGACCGCAACCACAACGGGATGATCGAGAAGAACGAATGGCGGGGCAGTCCGCGGTCGTTCTTTATCCATGACTGGAACAACGACGGCGTGCTGAGCGGCGACGAGGTACGCGTCGGCGCGGTTCCGCCGGCCGGGTCTCTGGAGGCTGACGACTACAACATGTCCCCCGGCGACCGCTTCTCGTACCTCGATGTGAACAACAACGGCTACATCGACAGGAACGAGTGGGACGGCAGCCTCGACACTTTCTACGACCTGGACCAGAACAACGACAACCGGCTTACTCGTCAGGAGCTGAACCGCGGTCGTCGTTCGAACTTCGCGGCACTCGACGCCAACGGTGACGGTCACATTTCGCTCGGCGAGTGGCAGTGGTCGCATCGCAGCTTCGACGACATGGATACGAACAAGGACGGCGTCATCGAGCGGAACGAATTCCGCAGCGGCGCTGTGCCCACGAGCGGGCGCTGACGCGCCCTCAAGCTCCAAGCTCCAAGTTCCGAATTCCAACTTGTGATGTTGGAGCTTGGAGCTTGGAACTTGGAGCTTTATTTCGTCGCCGCGCCCACCTGCGTCGTCACCGGCTGCCCCTTCGGAATGATGAAGGTGGCAATCGCCTTCGCCGGCACGTTTCCCTTATTGATTCCCTCGTGCACCGCCTTCGCATCGACAAAGAACGAATCGCCGGCTTTGTACGTCGTCGTCGGCTTGCCTTCGTAGTCGAGCGTGAGGGCGCCGTCGGTCACATGAATCATCGCCGTGCCGGGATGCATGTGGCGTCCTTCACGCCCTCCCACCGGAATCTCCACGGCAACGAGCAGCGCCTCATACCCCGGCACTGACGTGTCGTGCTGCAGCAGCACAGTGCGTTTCACTGCCGGCGCTGCCTGCTGCGCATGTATCAGAATCCCTGCGTAAGCGATCGCAGCGAATGCGATCAGAATGGCGGCTGTGCGTTTCATCATGGCGGAGATTTTACGGCGGGTCCGCGATGCAATGAAACCCTTGAGCATCGCGGCGCCCGGTTTACGCAGCCGGGCCCAGGCGCGCTAGCCTGGCGCGGTGGACCGGCGTATCGTTATCCGCATGCGCAAAGCCCTTCTCGTCGCCCTCCTTTTCCTTGCGGCGCCGCCCGCGACCGTGGCGCCTGCTGCTCAGCAGCAGACGGGCAGTCTGCGTCTCTATATTGCGAGACACGGCGAGACCGACTGGAATGTGCAGCACAAACTTCAGGGAATGACCGATATCCCCCTCAATGAGAACGGCCGCAAGCAGGCGGCGGCGCTCGCGGAATCGCTCAAGGGCGTTCATCTTGATGCGATCTACTCCAGCACGCTCTCGCGCAGTCGCGACACGGCGCAGACGGTTGCGGGCAAGACGATGACCGTGAAGAGTCTTGACGGGTTGCGTGAGCGCAATTATGGCCACTTCCAGGGCGGCTCAGATGCGAATCCCGAATACGTGAAACGGATGAACGTCTGGGACGATCGCCTCGACGACGGCGAGTCGCTCAATCAGTTGCTCGCACGAGCGAAGGAAAGCCTGGCGCAGATTCGGCGCGAGCATCCGGCTGGCAACGTGCTCGTCGTCGCGCATCGGATTACCAACCAGACGCTGCTGCGCGCGCTGCTGGACCTGACGCCTGAGCAAGCCGTCAACATCACGCAGGACAACGACGAGGTTTACCTGGTGGAGCTCGATCCTGGAGCAAAACCGCGGCTGTGGAAGCTGATTCGCGAAAAGAATCTGGGCGATTTGTGATTTAGAATCGTCCGTCTTTTTCAAAGGAGCGCGCATGCGATCGGCACATCGTCATTACCTTATGCTGGGTGGGGCGCTGCTGGCGGCGCTCGCAATCAACACCGCGCGGACATCCGGTCAGAGCGGCGCGGCGGTCGCGTCGAACGAATTCCCCAACCCATACAAGATCGAAAGCTTTGGCCAGCTTCCGGCCGGCCGGAAGATGGGTCAGGTTTATGGCGTCGACATCGATCGCGACGGCAAGTCCGTCTGGGTCTTTGAGCGATGCGGCGCCGCGACGTGCGACGGGTCGAACGTGGCGCCGCTGCTCAAGTTCGATTCATCGGGACGCCTCGTCGCCAGCTTCGGCGCCGGCATGTTCGTCTATCCACACGGTCTCTACATCGACGCCGATGACGACATCTGGGTGACTGATGGTCAGGATAAGAATGGCAAAGGACAACAAGTCTTCAAATTCAGTCCGACCGGTCGCGTGCTGATGACACTCGGCACCGCAGGTGTCGCCGGCGATGGTCCGCAGACGTTCAATCGACCCTCCGACGTACTCGTGGCGCCCAACGGCAGCATCTTCGTTGCCGACGGTCATGGCGGCGACACGAACGCCCGCATCGTGAAGTTCGACAAGGATGGAAAGTTCATCAAGACCTGGGGCAAGAAAGGGTCAGGCCCGGGCGAGTTCGACACACCGCACGGACTGGTGCTGGATCCGCAAGGCCGTCTTCTTGTTGCCGATCGCGGCAACAGCCGTATTCAGGTTTTCGATCAGGAAGGCAAGTTCATCACCGAGTGGCGGCAGTGGGCACGTCCGAGCGGCATCGCCCTCGATCGCACCGGCCTGCTGTATGCCGCCGATTCGGAATCCGGTACTGAGCGTGTAAGTCCGACGGTCAAACGTGGCGTGA
Organism: Vicinamibacterales bacterium; assembly: GCA_035492455.1. GTDB lineage: Bacteria > Acidobacteriota > Vicinamibacteria > Vicinamibacterales > UBA2999 > Gp6-AA40. Next base: position 40,403 of record DATJJE010000071.1, read on the forward strand.
GGATTGGCGGACTGCGCGACGGAAAGATTCGGTTCTTCGTTCCTGACCCCGAGGGCGTCGATTTACCCGGCGGCGGCGGACGCGAAGGCATCGCCGTCGATCGCGACGGCGTCGTCTATCTTGCGAAGACGGGCGCGGGCGGGTTGTTCCGCTATACGAAGACGAACGGAACGAATACGACGAGATAGAACCGCAACAATCGCGACGGCATTCGATCTTGCATGCGTGGTAATCGGCCCCTTCGGCATGGCAGGACGCACCGGGAGGTGCAGCATGGCGAAAGTGCTCAAATGCGGCGAGGTTTTCTCCGGTTGCGACACGGTCATCTACGGGAAGGATGAAGACGAAGTCCTCGCGAAAGAGGAACAACATGCGAGGGATGACCACAACATGACGATGATCCCGATGGACACCATCAAGGAGATGGCGAATCACATCCGGGACGGCGCCGAACCACGCCGACGGTGGTTCGGGCTTCGATAAGGGCTTATCTCAACCCGAGGCGTTTCTTGTACTGAGGCCAGTCGCGCTTCAACTGCAGAAACGCCTCGACGTCCGTACAGCGCAGGAACGGATTGCTTTCGCGCTCGAGCGCGATGGTCGAGCTTGGACGCGCGCCGTAATCGTGGCCGGGCCAGATCGTCGCCTCGTCGGGAAACGTCGCGAGCACCCGCTGCAGGCTGATCCACTCCGTTCGCGCATCTTCGTCGCTGCGCGTGCCGCCGACTTTTCCGACGAAGATCAAGTCGCCGGTGATGAGCAGTCGACGCGTCGCTTCAAACACGGTGACGTGATCGGCGGCGTGACCGGGCACGTACATGAACTGCAGCCGCAGCGCTCCGATCGTCAGCTCGTCGCCATCGGAAATCGATACGCCCGGGCATGACGGGCATGATGGATGCGCGGCGATCGCTGCGGCCGTCAAGGCCACGGCGGTGGTGTTGCCGTTGACGTGATCCTCGTGACCGTGCGTGTTGATGATGTGAGTGACGGCGAGACCCTGTGCCTCCGCCCGGGCGACGAACGCCTCCGGTGAATATGACGGATCGATGAGTACCGCCTGGCGCGCGTCGCGATCGCCGAGCAGGTAACCGAAGTTGCGATCGCCCCCGGCGCGAATCTGTTCGAAGACGAGCTGCATCGGTGGATGATAATGGATGCGTGCTGTTGCCCATCTTTCTCATCGTGCTGGTCGACGTCTTCGGTATGACCCTGGTGATGCCGCTGCTGGCGATCTACGCGGAAACGTTTCACGCCACGGCGCTGCAGGCGACGATGCTGGTCTCGGTGTATGCGGCGTGTCAGCTCTTCGCGGGGCCGATCATCGGCCATATCTCGGATCGCGTCGGCCGCAAGCCGATGCTGCTCATCAGCCAGGCGGGGACGTTCGTCGGCTTCATCGTCATGGCGCAGGCGAAGGCGCTGTGGATGCTCTACCTCGCGCGCGTGCTCGACGGCGCGACGGCGGGAAACCTTTCCCTGGCGCAAGCCTACATTTCTGATCACACCGAACCGGGACAGCGCGCGAAGTCGTTCGGGCTGATCGGTATCGCCTTTGGCGTCGGCTTCTTCATCGGCCCGTCGCTGACAGGTTATCTGGCCGGAAAGTACGGGATGACGACGCCGATTTATCTTGCGGCGGTGATGTCGGCAACGAGCATTCTGTGCACGGCGACGCTGCTGCGGGGCGGCCGGCAATCGCAGCATGCATTCGATGATCGTGAGGCCGCGCTGCACTGGAAGACGTACGCGAAATACTTCAGCCGGCCGGGTCTGCGCGAACGTCTGCTGCAGTTCCTGTTCTTCATCACGTCGTTTTCGCTCTTCATCTCCGGCTTCGCGCTATTCGCGGAGCGGCGCTTTACGTATCAGGGACACCCGTTCGGCCCGCGCGAAATCGGCTTCGTATTCGGCTACGTTGGATTTTTCGGCATCATCCTGCAGGGCGGCTTGATCGGACGCCTGGTGAAGTGGGTGGGTGAGCCTGCGCTTGTCGCAATCGGATTCGTTACCCTGGTCGTCGGCTATTTCGGCCTAGGTGTTGCCACGTCGTTCATTGTCTTGATGACCGTCGGCACACTCGCCGCGTTCGGCAACGGCGTCATTCGTCCGGCCATTACGAGTCTCATTACGCAGCAGGCCGGGCGTCAGGAGCAGGGAGTGGTGCTCGGCATCACGCAATCGCTGATGTCGATGGCGTCGATCGTCTCGCCAATCGTCGGCGGGTTTCTCATCGAGCGCCATCTGCTGAAGGAGTGGGCATGGGCGGCCGCTGCGCTGGCTGCCATCGGCGTTGCGTTGTCGCGCGAGGGGCTGCCGTTTTACGCGACGGCTTCCGCCGACTCGATCGGCGCGCCCTGATATGAGATCGCGATTGGCGTCGACTGCCGCAGCGTGTTCATCACCTGGCACGCGCGGCTCGCGATCGTGATGAGCTTCCTCGCCAGATCCGCGTCCTGACAATCCGCGGTCACATCCACCGTAAACCCCGTGAACCGCTCGGGAGTTCCGTCGAGGGTTCCCGTTACGGCCACTTTGACACCGGTCATGGCGGCGTCCCGCGCGCGAATCGCGGCGAGCAGGTGGCTGGTGAAGCAGCCGCCAAGCGCGACCAGTTGATACTCACCGCCCGCCGGACCGAGGTCGAACCCGCCCTTCGCGATGCCCCGATCGACGATGAACGTGTGCGAGCGGACTACTGCCCGCGACGTCGTGTGGTTGACGTGCTCGATTGTCGCTTTGAACGTGGTGGCCATTCCGGGAGTTTATACCGGCTGACCTCGAATCACCCTGATGAGCAGGAAAACAATTGCCACAACAAGGAGGATGTGCAGCCATCCGCCCAATGTTGTCGTCGTCACCATGCCAATCAGCCACAGGACGATGAGCAGGATCACGAGAAGCATCAACATGGCGACACGGCCTAGCGAAACCTATGCCGACACGACCTTATTTTTCAAAATGCCGATTCCTTCGACCTCGGTTTCCACGACGTCGCCGACCCGGAGCCACTCCTGCGGCGTCCGTCCCATGCCGACGCCCTCCGGTGTTCCGGTGGCGATGATGTCGCCCGGTTCCAGCGTACAGCCGCGTGACAGGACTTCGATCGTTTGATCGATCGGGAAGATCATGTCCGCGGTGCTGCCGTTCTGCTTGTCGACGCCGTTGACGCGGCACTTCACCGCTTTCTTCTGCGGATCTCCGAATTCGTCGCCGGTGACGATGACCGGACCGAGCGGACAGAAGGTGTCGAGGCTCTTGCCCTTGAAGAACTGATGATGCGCGGCCTGCAGGTCGCGCGCGCTGACGTCGTTGAGCGCCGTGTAGCCGAAAACATGCGACATCGCGTCCTCTCGGCGTATGTTCTTGCCGCCGGGGCCGATCACCACCGCGAGTTCGGCCTCCCAATCGACCTGCTGCGTCACGTTCCGATCCCAGATGATGTCGTCATGGGGCCCGATCACCGTCGTTGGAGTCTTCGTGAAGAAGATCGGATGCGCGGGGAGCTTGAAGTCCTGGCCTCGTGCCTGCGTCGCTTCGCGCACGTGTTCGGCGTAATTGCGCCCGAGACAGAAGACGTTCTTCGCGGGTCTCGGGATTGGTGCGTGCCAGCGTATATCGCTTGACGCATACGAAGGCCCATTGGGAACGGCTTTGATCCCTCCGGCGGCGATCAGCGCGAGCATGCTGGGAAAGTCGCTGAGTTCGATGACCCGATCGCCGTTGAGGACGCCCACGCGATGAGCGCGGTCTGTAGGCAGAGAAAACGTGAGGTATCGCATAGGATTATTCTTCCATGCGTCTTTGTCGTTTCGGAGAAAACCGTCTCGGCGTGGTTGAAGTCGACCCCTCGACTGCGCTCGGGGCGAGCCAGGTGCGCGACGTCAGCAGTGCGCTCGAGGAGCTTCCGTCGTATCGCTATCCGCTGCCGCCCGGCGACATGCTCATCGCGAATCTGCAGGCAGTCAGGGCACGCGCGCGCGAGCTGGCGAAAACCGCTCCGCTGATTCCGATGGACCGCGTTCACCTACTGAGTCCCGTCGCCAACCCGAGCAAGATCATCGGTGCGCCGATGAATTACCGTACCGGGCAGGACGAGGCCGCCATCGCGAACGCGATGTCCATCGGTCTGTTCCTGAAGGCGAACGAATCGTTGAGCGGTCCGAGCGAGGGCATAGCCCTGCGCATGATGGAGCGCCAGATCGATCACGAGGTGGAGCTCGGCGTCGTCATCGGCAAAGAGGGAGCGAAGATCAGGCGCGAGGATGCGCTGAAGTACGTGGCCGGATACGCGGTGGCGCTCGACATCACGCCGCACGGCAAAGAGGAGCGCAGTCTGCGGAAGTCGTGTCCGACCTACACGGTGCTCGGCCCGTGCCTCGTGACCGCGGATGAAATCCCCGATCCGATGAATCTGAACCTGCAGCTTGAGCTGAATGGCGAACCGAAGCAGCAGGGAAATACGAAGCAGATGATTCGAGACGTGGCGGCAATGATTGAATACGCCTCGTCGTTCTATCCGCTCTATCCCGGCGACATTTTCCTCAGCGGCACGCCGGCGGGGGTGGGGCCAATCAAACCGGGTGACGAGCTTGTCGCCACCATCGAGAAGGTCGGCACGATACGCGTCGCCGTCCGCAGTGCGGACGTTCCGGGTCCGCGCTCCTAATCTCCGCGTGGGTGACGTTTCGGGGTACCTTCGGGCGCGGCACGCAGGTATTGCGCTGGCCACGACAGCTTCACGCCAAGCTCCTGCGCTGCGTGCAGCGGGAAGTACGGATCGCGCAGCAGCTCACGCGCCAGCAGTACGCAGTCGGCCTGACCATTCCTCACGATCTCGTCTGCCTGCTTTGCCGTCGTGATCAGCCCAACGGCGCCGGTCGCGATCTTCGCCTCGCGCCTCACGCGATCCGCAAACGGCACCTGATACCCGGGCCCAATCGCGATCTGCTGATGTAGTGCGAGTCCTCCCGACGAGCAGTCGATCAGATCGACGCCCCGCTCGCGCACGCGGCTGGCGAGTTCGACAGCTTCGTCCACGTCCCAGCCACCCGGAACCCAGTCGGTCGCGGAAATGCGCAGCCAGACGGGGGAGCGCTCCGGCCAGACATCGCGCACGGCATCGACGACTTCCAGGCAGAGCCGGATGCGGTTCTCGAACGACCCCCCGTACTGATCCGTCCGCTTGTTGCTGATGGGCGACAGGAACTCGTGAATGAGATAGCCATGCGCGCCATGCAGCTCGATCATGTCGAAGCCGGCGTTGTGAGCGCGGATGGCGGCGTCGCGGAAGGCATCAACGATTCCGGCGATCTCGGATGCCGCGAGCGCACGCGGCACCGGATAGGAGTCCGAGAACGGCTCGACGGAGGGCGCCACCGGAATCCAGCCGCCATCGTTCGGCGCAACGGCGCTGTGTCCCTCCCATGGACGCTGCGTGCTCCCCTTGCGCCCCGCATGTGCGAGCTGCATGCCGGCGGCACTGCCTTGCGCGTGCACGAAGCGGACGATGCGCTGCAGCATGTCCACATGCGCGTCTTTGTAGATGCCGAGATCCTGTGGACTGATGCGCCCTTCCGCTGTCACAGCCGTCGCTTCGGTGATGACGAGGGCCGCGCCACCGACGGCGCGCGATCCGAGGTGCACGAGATGCCAGTCGTTGGCGAATCCATCCTCGCTCGAGTACTCGCACATGGGCGAGACGACGATGCGATGGGGGAGGGTGAGGCCTCGAGACGTGAAGGAGTCGAATAAAGCAGCCATTAGTGATTCGTGATTCGTGATTCGTGATTAGTGATTGGTGATTGGTGATTTTCGGATTCCGGATCCTGCGTCCCGGATTACGACGTCGAAGGCTCGCCTTGTGCCGTGCGCACCGGCTCTGCGGTGAATGCTTTCGTCGTCGGCAGGGACGGTGCGTGATATTGCCGCAACTCGGGCGTGGTCGCGGCAATCCCGGCGACTGCTATGAGGCATCCGACGCCGCCGCTGATGACCGAGAACGGCGCGCCAAGCCAATTCGCGACGGTGCCCGCTTCAACTTCGCCGAGCTGGGGACCACCGACGAAGAAGATCATGTTCACTCCGATCATGCGCCCGCGCAGCCGATCCGGTGTCTCCAGCTGGCGGACGATATTGCGTATGACCATGCTCACGGTGTCGGCGGCGCCGGTCAGCGCGAGCGCCGCGAATGTGATCCAGAACGAGCGAGAGAAACCGAACATGACGGTCGCGGAACCATAAAGAGCAATCGCCCAGAGCAGCACCGGACCTCGGCGCCTGATGCGACTGGTGAGGAACACCATGGCCGCGCTCATCATCACCGCGCCGCACGCGGGGCCGGCGTAGAGCCATCCATAGCCGCGCGCCCCGACTTTCAGGATGTCTTGCGCGAAGATCGGCAGCAACGCAGTGGCCGAGGAGAAAAACGTCGCGAAGAAATCGAGGAGCATCGTCGATCGAATGAGCGGTGACCGGAATACGAAGCGGAACCCTTCGACCGCCGCGCGCCATGAGATTGCGTCGTGTGCTACAGGGTGTTCCGGACGTCCCGGCGCGCCGCGCATCATCAGCAGCGCAACGATGACGGCAAGGAATGACACCGCGTTGAAGACGTACGCCCATCCGACGCTTGACGAGGCGATGACGATGCCGCCGAGCGCCGGGCCGAGCACTTGCGACGTCTGCTGCATGATGGTGTTCATGCTGATCGCATTCGGCAGGTCTTCGCGTGGCACGAGGCTTGGCACCAGGGATTGCCGCGCGGGCAGATCGAAAGCACCGACGGCGGCGCTCAAAGCGGCCAGCGCATAGACCGGCCACACCGCCGTATTCCCACTGAAGGCAAGCAGCGCCAGCCCGATGGCAACGACCGCGGAGCCGCTCTGCGTGAGCAGCATCAGCTTGCGGCGATCCGACGCATCGGCGACGACGCCGCTGATGATGGAGAAGACGACGATCGGAAAGAATCTGAAGAAGCCGACGAGGCCGAGCGCGAGACCCTTCCGCTCCGGAGGGACCAGCAGCGAGACGTGCCAGAGCAGCGCCGCATTCTGCATCCACGTGCCCGTGAACGAGAGCAGCAGGCCAATCCAGATCAGACGGAAATTTCGGTGGCGGAGCGCGGTGAGCGCAGGCGGCAGCGAGGCCAACCGTTCTATTTTACCGACAACAACCGGCGCGCCTTTTCCTTGAAGTCGCGATCCTCAGGCGTCCAATCGGGATCGAACGGCGCGTCCAGGACCTTCTGCAGCTCTGCGCGCGCCTCGTCCTTGCGATTCATGTCCATCAGCGTTTCGGCAAGGAAGTAGTGCGAGGCCGTGCTGTTCGGATCGTACGTCAACGATTTCCGCAGGTGCTCTTCGGATTTCGTCTTGCTGCCGCCGAACAGCCCGGGCACCTTGAAATACCAGCGCCCGAGCGCACGGTCAGCGGATCCTTTCTGAAACCCGGGGTCGATCGCGAGGACCTTCTCGAGTGCGTCCTTGATGGGCCCGCGATATTTGATTCCCTGGCGCAGGCCGAACGATTCCGCGAGCGTGCCCATGTTCGCCGCCATCCAGAAGTAGCCTTCGGGTCGCGACGGCTCGATGGTGCTGGCGGTGCGTCCGGCGTCCGTGCCGCGTTCGAGTGCCGCGCGGCGCGCAGGCGCGGGGCCCTGCGTGCCGAGCCAGTACTCCGCACGCGCGAGTTTCCACGCCGACTCGAAGTCGCGGGGATTGCCGGCAAGCCGGCTGCTCCAAATCTCGACCGCACGCTGCGCTTTGCTGATGTCGTCACGCGCGCGATAGAGCGCATCGGGATCCGCCTCCGCACGCTGTCCTGCGACGGATGGTTCCTGCGCCTGGAAGGGGTGCGAAAAAACCGCGATGTAGAATACGAGTGTGCAGGATCTGATCAGGCGGCTCCTGATCGAGGTCGGCGAAGACCCCGATCGCGAAGGGCTCGTGCGCACCCCCGCGCGCGTCGAACAGGCGCTGCGGTTTCTGACTGGCGGGTACGAAGCGAACATTGACGAAGTCCTGAACGATGCGCTGTTCACCGTCGATTATAACGAGATGGTGATCGTCAAGGACATCGACTTCTATTCGCTGTGTGAGCACCATCTGCTGCCGTTTTTCGGCAAGTGCCACGTTGCATACATTCCGCGTAAGCGCGTCATCGGACTCAGCAAGATTCCGCGTCTGGTGGATGTGTTCGCGCGCCGCCTGCAAATCCAGGAACGGATGACCAACCAGATTGCGGAAACGATCCGCGAGAAGATCGACCCGCTTGGCGTCGCCGTGGTGTGCGAGGGAACGCATCTGTGCATGTCGATGCGCGGTGTGGAGAAGCAGAACTCGTTTGCGATCACCAGCGCGATGCTGGGTGCGTTCCGCGACAACGCGCGGACACGCATGGAGTTTCTCGAGCTGATCAAGGTGCGGGGGTTGACCGCGACTGCGGCGGTGCCGTCGCCAGGTCTGGCATGCGTGAGCGACTGACCGCGCTGTGTATCGCGGCGCTGATCGTCGAAGCGTCCGGCGTAGGGTCCGCCTTCAGCCGGACCACCGTTTACGCGCAGACGCGAACTGCCCCACGCACCCCCGCGCGACGCACGCCGGCGAGACCAGCGCCGCTGCCGCCGCTCAAGACCGAACCCGTGATGATCATGTGTCCGAACCCGCTGGGCGAGGGCGTGCGGACGAAGCTGATGTTCTGCGACGTGTTGACCGGCCGCGACCCGATGGACGGCATCCTCGTCGATCTTCCGCCGCACGTTGGTAACGTCACCATCACCTTCGACCTGCATAACCGGCATATGTATTCGGAGGAGTTGATCAAGTCGAACCGCGCCTACCGCCGCTATACCGCCACCATCGGCGTGTTGACGATGGACAACACGCTGGTTTCGCGGGCGGTGGTGCAGAGCGAGTTTCGAACGGCGGGCGATCTTGTCGATCGCATCGGCGGAGGGGCCGGACCAGGCGGCGTGAAAGCGGTTGCGCCGACGGGCAGCGAGCCGATTTCGATTGAAATTCCAGAGACCGAAAATCGCGTCAGCATCCTTGGTGAGAAACTCGCCGTGGAGCGGATCGACGGCGTCGACAACTTCACGCTGCCGGGGCAGCCGGTCGCCATCATCAGCAACGTCATGCTGCAGTACCGGCCTGCGCCGCCCAAGCGGGCGCCAGCGCCCAGACGTCGTTGAGCGATCAGCGCGAACTGCTCTCGATCATCGTTCCTGTTTACAACGAAGTTCGCACCGTCCTTGCCGTCATCGAACGGCTGCAGGCCATCGATCTGCCCGTGGCGCGCGAGATTCTCGTCATCAACGACGGGTCCACCGATGGGACGCGGGAGGTTCTGGAGTCCAGCATCGGGGATGGGGGCGCCGGGATTCGCGTGATTCACGTCAGTCCCAATGGCGGAAAGGGCGCGGCGATTCGGCGTGGCTTCAGCGAGGCACGCGGGACGATCGTCGCCATTCAGGATGCGGACCTCGAGCTCGACCCGCAGCAGTTATCGGCGCTCGTGACGCCGATTGTTCGCGGCGAGGCAGCCGTCGTCTACGGCTCGCGCTTCCTTGCCGGGCGTCCTGCGGCGCCGTGGATAACCATTGCCGCGAACCGTGCGCTGACCGCGACCACAAATCTGCTATTCGGATCGTCGATTACCGATATGGAGACCTGCTACAAAATCATGCGCGTCGACGTGGCGCGGGCGCTTAACCTGGATGCAAACCGCTTCGACATCGAGCCGCAGATCACGGCGCGCCTGTTGCGGGCGCGGCATCGCATCCACGAGCTGCCGGTGAAGTTCGATCCGCGGTCGCGCGCCCAGGGAAAGAAGATCGGATGGCGCGACGGTGTACGCGCGATTGAGGTGCTCGTGAAGGAGCGGTTTCGGCGGTGATGCGCCGTGTCGCGATCGCGCTCCTTGCGGCGGGCGTCTTCGCGGCGGGCATTCACTGGGGGACGTTCGCGGTCGGGGGATCGGATTCGTACTGCTACGTTCATCAGGCGGAAGGGTGGGCGAGCGGGACCCTGCAGGTGGCGGAGCCGCTCGCGCTCGAGGCGCCGTGGCCGGACGCGCCGCGAACGTTCGCGCCGGCAGGCCACATCCCATCGCCGACGCTACGCGGTGCGCACGTGCCGATTTGCCCGGCCGGTCTGTCGATCTTCATGGCGCCCGTGCTCCGCGGCGGCACCGCGGTCGGATGGTCGAGCGCGGTTTTTCTCGTGGTGCCGCTGTTCGGCGCGTTGCTCGTCTGCGCGACGTATGTCCTCGGGTCCCGCTTCTCGCCAGGCGTCGGCGTCGCATCTGCCGTCCTTGTCGCGTGCAGCCCCGCGTTTCTCTTCCAGCTGGTGCAGCCGATGAGCGACGTGCCCGCCGCGGCGCTGTGGGTGCTCGCGGTCGCGTGCGCGACGAGCCGCAGCCGACGCGCTCCGCTGATCGCCGGGCTCGCCACGTCAGCGGCTATTCTCGTCCGACCGAACCTCCTCCCCCTTGGAGTCATACTCGGGTGGTGGTTCGTACTCGACTCTGACTCGGGTGATGGGTCGACTCACGACTCTGACTTGGGTGATGGGTCGACTCACGACTCTGACTCGGGTGATGGGTCGACTCAAGGGGTTGAGTCGGGGCGTGAAGGGGGTCTGACCCCGATGGCGGTTTTTGCCAGCGCATCCGCTGTCGGCTGTGTGGCAGTCGCCCTCATTCAGCAGAAGTTCTACGGGTCACCCTTCAGTTCGGGCTACGGCGCGCTGTCGGGTCTCTTCGCGACCGAGCACATCGTGCCCAACGCGATGCGCTACGCCGCCTGGCTGTGGCAGTCGCATACACCGGTCTGGCTCCTCGCGCTCGGCGCGCCATTTCTGATTCCGAGCAGGCTGACCGCGCTGCTCTTCGCCCTCATCATCGCTAACGTCGTCTGCTACCTGCCGTACGTCGTGTTCAATGACTGGTGGTACCTGCGATTTCTTCTGCCGGGAATCGCGATGCTGATCGTCCTGACGGTCGCATCCATCGACGCCATTGTGCGGACGAAACGGATTCGCGCGGCAGTCACCACTGCTGCGACGATCGCGATCTGCCTGCTGTTCATACGGGAGGTGCGGGCGCGCAACGTCCTCGATCTTCAGCGGCTGGAGCGACGATACGAGCGCGCCGGAATTTACGTCGCCGCGCAACTGCCGCCGAACGCAATCGTGATTACTAGTTGGGAAAGCGGCAGCGTCCGCTTTTACGGCCATCGCAAGACGCTTGTCTGGGACGCCCTTGATGCCGCCTGGCTCGATCGCGCCCTCGCCTATCTGCGGATGCGCGGCTATGAGCCGTATCTGCTGTTTGAAGGATGGGAAGAGCCGATCTTCCGGCAGCGGTTCTCGGCCTCGACGATGGCGAAGCTTGACTGGCCACCGGCCGCCGAAATCGCCGGCCAGGTGCGAATCTATCGTCCGGACGATCGCGAGCGCTATCTACGTGGTGACGCCGCGCCAACCGAATACGCCCGCTGACCATTCGCGATTGGTGATTAGCGATTAGCGATTTGAATCACCAATCACAAATCACCGCCCACAGATCACACGACCTATTCGCGGAACGCGTTGGTCAGCGGATATCGTCGATCGCGACCAAAACTCTTGCGCGTAATTTTCACGCCAGGAGGCGCCTGCCGCCGTTTGTATTCGGCGGCGTACAGCAGCCGCTGCACTCGCGTGACCGTCTCGCGCTTGAACCCGCGCGCCACGATCTCGGCCACGCTCAGTTCTTCCTCGACGAGACCATGCAGAACCGCGTCGAGCTCCTCGTACGGCGGCAACGAGTCCTGATCCGTCTGGTTCGGCTTCAGCTCCGCGGTCGGCGCTTTGGTGATTGACGACTCTGGAATGACGCGACCGCGCGGCCCGCAGCCACCCTCGACGACATGCTCGTTGCGCCAGCGGGCCAGGGCGTAGACCTCTGTCTTGTAGATATCCTTCAGCACCGAGTAGCCGCCGCACATGTCGCCATACAGCGTCGCGTAGCCGACCGACATCTCCGATTTGTTGCCCGTCGTCACCAGGAGGTCGCCGAACTTGTTCGACAGTCCCATCAGCAATAGACCGCGGACGCGGGCCTGCAGATTTTCCTCCGTCACATCGCGCGGGCGCGCCTCGAAGATCGGCCCCAGCGTGCGCTCCGCCGCGGCGACGGTCTCCTCGATTGTCACTGTATCGAGACGCATGCCCAGCAGTCGCGCCGACTCTTCGGCATCGTCGAGACTCGCCTTGCTCGTGAACCGCGAAGGCAGACGCACGCCACGGACGTGCGAGGCGCCGAGCGCGTCCACTGCGACAGCCGCCGTCAACGCTGAGTCAATGCCACCGGACATGCCGAGCACGACGCCGGGAAACCGATTCTTCCGTGCGTAGTCGCGCAGACCGAGGACCATGGCGTTGTAGATCGCCTCGAGCCGTGGCTGCGGCACCCACTCTGCGTTCGAATCACAGCGGAAGGCTTTTCCATCGAGCGTCCAGCGCGTCAACGTGAGCGCTTCGCGCCAGAATGGCATGACGCAGGCGAGCGAACCGTCCGCGTTCATGACAAACGAGCCGCCATCGAAGACGAGCTCGTCCTGACCGCCAACCTGATTGATGTAGGCGATCGGCGTAGACGTGTCCTGCACGCGTGCACGTGCCAGCTCGAGCCGATGCGCGAACTTGTCCACCTCGAACGGTGATCCGTTCGGCACGAGCATCAACTGAACGCCGCGATGCTCGAGATGGCGCGTAACGTGATCGAGCCAGATGTCCTCGCAGATCGGAAGGCCCACGCGTGCGTCCCTGAAGGTCACCGGCTCGGGCAGCGGACCCGGATCGAAGACACGCTTCTCATCGAACACGCCGTAGTTGGGTAGCTCGTGCTTGAACCGTAGCTCGCAGCAACCTCCGGCCACGAGCGCAACAGCATTGCGAATGTGCCCGTTGTCCTTCCACGGCAGCGTGACCACGAGACCGGGCGCGCCTGGTGCGTTGCTTTCACGCTCGAGATCCTTCAGCGCCGCGGCTGCCGCTTCCACAAGCGCGGGTCGCAACACGAGGTCTTCCGGCGGATAGCCGACGAGCACGAGCTCAGAAAACACCACGAGGTCGGCACCTTGTGCGGCCGCTTCATCACGCATCCGTCGCACCAGCGTGACGTTGCCGGCGACATCGCCGACGGTCGGATTCACCTGCGCGAATGCGATGGTGAGCGTCATGAGTACAACGCCTGTTCTACCAGATGACAAATCAGGTGCTCCACCGCCAGATGCACCTGCTGAACGAGCTGTGTGTCGCGCGACGGAACGCGAATGGCGACATCGGCGCTCTCGGCGAGCGGGCCCGCCTCTCCGAGGAGCGCGATCACCGCGACGCCCTTCCGCCGGGCTGCCGCCACGCCGGCCATCACGTTCGGCGACGAGCCGCTGGTGCTGATGGCCAGGAGGACGTCGCCAGCCGTGCCAAGCGCCTCGATCTGACGCGCGAACACACCCTCGAAGCCCAGGTCGTTGGCATACGCCGTGAGAAACGAGGTGTCGGTCGTCAGCGCGAGTGCTGGCATCGCCGGACGCGTTTTCTCTTGCGTGAGCCTGCCGACAAACTCCGCCGCGACGTGCTGGCAATCCGCGGCGCTGCCGCCATTTCCGCACAGCAGCAGCTTGCCCCCGCGCTGAACGGACTGCGCAATGAGCGATGCGGCGCGCGCGATGTCGGCCGCTCGATCGCCCATCGCTTCGGTCACGGATGCCGATTCGCGCAATCGTTGAGTAATAGTCGCGATCGTCTGATCGTTCGGCTGCATCTGTTTAGCAGTATAGAATCGCGACACGCCCTCATCTATGAGTTTCTGGAGCAGCCAACGTGTCCTGGTGACCGGCGGCACTGGTTTTCTCGGTACGCATGTCGTTCGCAAGCTGCAGGAGCAGCAATGCGCGGCGGTGTTCGCGCCGCCGCACAGCGAGTACGACCTGCGCGATCAGGAGCAGGTGATTCGCGTCTACCGCGAGACGAAACCGACCCTTGTCATCCACCTGGCCGCCGTTGTCGGCGGCATCGGTGCCAATCGCGAGCGCCCCGCCGAGTTCTTTTACGACAACCTCATGATGGGCGCGCACCTCTTTCACGAAGCGTGGCGCGCCGGCATCCCGAAGTTCGTGGCGATCGGCACCATCTGCGCGTATCCGAAGTTCACGCCGGTGCCGTTCAAGGAAGAGCATCTCTGGGACGGTTACCCCGAGGAGACGAACGCGCCCTACGGCCTTGCCAAGAAGATGCTGCTCGTACAGTCGCAGGCATACCGCGATCAATACGACTACAACTCGATCTTTCTTCTTCCTGTCAATCTCTATGGCCCTGGCGACAACTTCGACATGAGGTCCTCACATGTCATTCCCGCATTGATTCTCAAGTGCATGAACGCGCTCGAGAGCGGTGCGCAGGAAATCGTTGTCTGGGGTGATGGCTCGGCGACGCGAGAGTTCCTCTATGTCGAGGATGCGGCGGACGCTATTCTGCTCGCGTCCGAGCGGTACAACAGCAGCGATCCGGTCAACCTCGGATCAGGCGAAGAGATCTCGATTAAGGATTTGGTCCACAAGATTGCTGATGTTGTCGGCTTCGACGGGCGCATCACATGGGATAGGTCAAAGCCAAACGGTCAGCCCAGACGCAAGCTCGACACCTCACGCGCTGCAGAACGCTTCGGCTTCAAGGCGACGACCAGCTTCGATGAAGGTTTGCGGCGGACGGTCGCGTCGTATCTCGCCGTCCGCTAGAAGACCAACCAGAATCCGCCGACGGCAATAGCGAGCGTTGCGGCGGTGAGCATCATGCCGCGGTGCAGGGACGCACGGTGATGCACGCGGGTACGTGCGGATCCCATCAGCGCCGCGAACGCCGTCATCGCAACGACGGTCCCGACACCGAACGCTGCGATGTATTCGACGGCGGCGCCGGGTGTTGGCAGCGCGAGAGCGGGGAGCACACCGAAGAAATGGGAACTGCCGGCAATCCCATGCAGGATTCCCATGCAGAAGGACGCGTGGGCGTGGCCGAGACGGCGGGTCCAGGCGGGTCCTGAGTGAACATGGATGTGATCGTGCGCGACCGCACCATGGAGGTGCTCGCCAGGCGCGATATTCAAGCCGCGCCGAAGCGCCCAGAGCCCGATTGCAATCAGCGCGACGCCAACGACGCGTTCTCCCCAGGCCGACAGGATGTCCGTCGGTGGAAGCAGGTCGCGGAGCGCGATCGCCAGCAGCGCCACGACGACGACGCCCGATGCGTGGCCGAACCCCCACGTCCATCCCGCAAACCACGCGCGCCGTCCATCCTGGAGAGCGAGCGGAGCGACAGCGGCTAGATGGTCAGGTCCGGAGAGTACATGGAAAACGCCGGCAAGGGCCCCCGTCAGAATAATCGGATACACGAGGGTTCAATTCTAAACGCATCGCAGACGCGGGGCTACGGGCCGGGAAACAGCCGATCGTTCGTGCCTGTGGTCGCGACCACGGGAGGGCGCCCGGTGGTTGGCAGCCCGGCGCGAACGAAGATGACTGACTGGTCGTCTTTGTACGCCTCGATCCATCTGCGATCCGTTTCCAACCTGTGGACAGCGGGAAGGACGCGCGGAATCCAGACGTAATCGGCGGCGAGATCGTCAGGAAGCGTGGCGCCCGCGCCGCGATCGAAGAAGAAATCGAAGTGACGCGTCTGCATCGAGTCCGAGTAGACCGTTTCGCGTCGACCGTCGATTGAAACCTGCATTCGCGGTGAAAGATGCCAAATGGCGTACTCGCCCCAGCTGAACCAGACGAGCACACGGTTGCCGGCCGACTCGTTCTCGAGGAACCGAACCGCTTCGGGGCCCGGCATCGAGGCGGTGTCGAGGCGGAGCTGCCAGAAATTATCGCGCACGAGCAATAGAGCGGTGATGGCGACCCCGCACGCCAGGGCAACGAAGCCGAACCGCAGTCCCGCTGCGCTGTCGAGTCGCGCCTGGCGACGCCGCCGCTGGTATGCGTGGCAAATCGCAGGAGCGAATAGGAACGCCGAAGCGAGACCGAAGAAGGCAATCAGCCGCGAGACTTTCATCGACACCGCAGCCAGCACGATGGCGACCAGGATCCGTTCGACGCGGACATGCTCGCGGCCGCCGGCGGTCACTGACATGACGACCACCGCCAGAGCCGTCGCCCACAACCCGATGAATAACGGGCCGACGACGTACAGCGGCTGCCATTCGATGATCTCCGGACGTGACAAGCCGACGGTCTCATAAAGGAAGCGCCACAGCGTCAGTCCGTAGGGTGTGGCGAGCGTTGCGAGGAGCGACAGTGCTCCCGTTAAAACAGTCGCGGCGGCGAACCGAGGCTGTTTGCTTGCAAGGAGGCCGGTTGTCCACACGATCATCACTGCGCCACCGACGATCCAGCCGCCATGGAAATTCGCCCACAGCGCAAAGAGCGGCGGCAGAATCAGCAGCGATCGCAGTGAGCCGCGTCGCGCGGCAAGCAGACACGTCAGCAGCACGGAGAAGAACAGCAACGAGAACAGCTGCGGGCGGACATGATGTGCCTGCGATACGGTCATGAGGATGGTCGCGCCGGCCGTTACGTCGCGAGCGAACGCAGATTCGATTCCCTCCCGCCGCAGCGAGATATCGAGCAGCAACAGGACAGAACCGACGACCATCAGCTTCAGCAGCACAAGCCCTGCATCGGCGCCGAGTTTGTAGGCGATTGCGGCAACTACTTCAGCGGCCCATTCATGGTTGACCCAGACGCGATCGCTCGTGAACGAATACGTGTCGGCCGCTCGGATATGGCCATCGCGCAGCATGTCCAGACCGAAACGTACATGCCCCCACAAATCCGGGTCGGCACTCGTGAAGCTGATGACGACGAGAAATGCGCACCAGACAGCGATGCGAAGCAGGCGCTCAGTTCGCAGGTGTCTCATGGCCCCGGGAACGTCGCTGATCCTGGGGGTGTCGCGGCGGCGAGCATGACGGCCCGTTCACGTGACGGTGACTGGCGTCGGGCGAATACGACCGCATCGCCATCTTCGTAGACGCGGCGCCACCCTTCCGCATCGAGTCGGCGCGCTGCGGGAAGGTGGGGCGGAATCCATACGTAATCCGCGGAGAGTGTCGCCGGGAGGGAGGCGCCGCCGTCAGCATCGAAATAGAAGCGTAGATGTTGATCCTGCAGCTTCGCCGAATACGTCGTCTCTCGGCGGCCGTCGATCGACACGCGCATGCCTGGCGCGAGATGCCAGATGGCGTACTCGCCCCAGTCGAACCATACGAGCACGCGGCCGGCAGGCTGTGTGTTGAGAAACGCCACAGCGCCGGGCGCGGGCATCAGCCGACGATTGACTTGCAGATGCGTGATGTTGACAGCGGCCGCGACCAGCGCGGCTGCCGTGACGCACCACGCGACAACGGTAGTGCCGCGAGCCGCTCGATTCGTGACCCGCAGAGATTTGTTTTCACGGGCGCGCTGGTAGGCGTGGCCGAGGGCGGGCCCGGCAAGCATCACGGTGCCGACTGCGAGAAAGGCTTGCAGTCGCATCACCAGGAACGCTGCCACCGCGAGACCGAACAGGCACGCGATCCGTTCTGGCGTGCGCGCGTTGCGGCCGCCGACGATGAGTGCAGCGCCGGCACATGTAACGGTCACCGCCCATCGCACCCATCCCTGCCAGCCGAACGCATAGATCGGCTGCCACTCGGTGATGTCGCCGCGGCTGAACCCGACGGTGTCATGCAGGAATTTCCACAACTCAATGCCGTACGGGGTGACCAGCGTTCCCGCCAATGCGGCGGCGCCCGCGACAGCGAGGCACGCCGCATCCTTCGGCCTCCCTGCGACTGCGGTTCCGATCGTCCACAATGCCAGAATGGCACCACCGACCATCCAGCCGCCGTGCAGGTTTGCCCAGGCAATGAACAACGGCGGGATCAGCAGGAGAAATCGCCTCGAGCCGTCACGCGCCGCGGCCACACACCACAGCAACGCTGCGAATGCGACAACGGAAAACAGCTGTGGCCTGACGTGCTGCATTTGATCCAACGTCAGCACTAGCGCAATGGCCGCAGCCGCGTCGCGCACGATCGGGGCATCGACGGCTGCGCGTCGAAACGCGGAGTTCACAATGAGCAGCATGCCGCCGATCGCGGCGAGCTTCAGAAGGATGAGACCGACGTTGGCGCCGAGCCGATACGCGGCGGCTATGAAGATTTCCGCCAGCCATTCGTGGTTGACCCAGGCGCGATCGCTCGTAAACGAGTAGACATCTACGCGTGGGATGCTGCCATCGCGCAGCATATCGAGGCCAAAGCGCACGTGGCCCCACAGGTCCGGGTCGGTGGTGGTGTGTGCGGCACCGGCCAGCAGGATCGCCCACAACGCGATGCGCAATACCGGCGTGGTTGCAGTTACAGGATTGACGTGCGCCTGACGACTATGGCGTTCGTCGTCCCCGGCGAACAGCATGGTTGGGCCATTAGTGCAACAACATTGCCGCCCGCATCACATCACGGACCAGGAAAAAACGCGTTGACCGCTGCAGCGATCGCGACGGGTGTATTCGATGTCCGCGAACCTGCGCGACCGAAGACGACCGAATCTGCGTCTTGATACAACCGCTGCCAGCCAGCAGCCTCGAGTCCGCGCACCGCAGGCGCGTATGGTGGAATCCAAACGTAGTCGGCCGCGAGTTCCTGCGGCAGCCCTGCGCCGCCAGGCTCGTCAAGATAGAACTGCCCGTGCCGATCTCGCACGGCTTCGGAATAGACGGTTTCACGACGGCCATCGATCGACACACGCAGGCGCGGTGCAAGGTGCCAGATGGCGTACTCTCCCCAGTCGAACCACACGAGGAGGCGCCCACCCGCAGGCGGCTCACTCTTCAGAAACGCGACGGCACCGGGTGCGGGAATGATCTCCCTTCCGATTCTCAAATGCGTCATGTTGATCGCTGCAACGACCAGTGCCGCAGCGATACCGCAGACCGCGACAGCCCTTATCGCACGGCGGCCGCTGTGGTCTGTTGCTGCCGAGATTGAGTGGGCGCGGTCGTAGGCTCTCGCCAGCGACGGACCGCTCAGGAACATGACCGCGAGTCCGAGAAACGCCTGCAGCCGCGCCACCCAGAGAGCGGCGGCGGCAAGCACCACGAAGCAACCGATCCGCTCCGGCTGCCGAGCCGGCCGGCCGCCAATCACAATTCCCGCGACACCGATGACCACACTGACAGCCCATGGGATGCATGCCGCCCACCCGAACGCATACGTCGGTTGCCATTCGGTGATGTCGGAGCGGCTGAAGCCCACGGTGTCACGGAGAAACGACCAGAGATGGAATCCATATGGCGTGACCAGTGTGGCTGCGAGTGCCGCCGCGCCCGCCATGACGTACAGTGTCGCACCGCGTCGATCACCACCGAGCGCAACGCCGAGCGTCCACACCGCGAGCACTGCGCCGCCGACGACCCACCCGCCATGCACGTTTGCCCACGCAACGAACAGGACGGGAATCAGTAGAAGCCATCGTTTCGAGCTACGACTGGTCGTGGTCAGGCACCACATGAGAGCGGCAAACGCAACAACCGAAAACAACTGCGGCCGGACGTATCGCACCTGGTTGAGAGCCAGGACAATGGCGAGCGCAAGAACGCCGCAACGTACGAAAGCCCTTTCGATGTCCTCGCGCCGGACCGTCAAATCAACGAGCCACAGCGTGCTCACGATCACCGCAAGTTTCAGAAGAATGAGGCCGGCATTCCCAGCGCAACGGTAGGCCGTCGCCATGATCACTTCGGCCAGCCATTCGTGGTTCACCCAGGGTTGATCGCTCGTAAACGAATAGGGATCGGCGCGCGCGATGCTCCAGTCGCGGAGAATGTCGAGGCCAAATCGAACATGGCCCCACAGATCCGGATCGGTGGTCGTAAATGAGGCGCCGGCGAGGAGGATGGACCAGAACGCGCCGATTAGCAGCGATTCAGTCCGGATTCTGTTATGCGTCGCTATCGCGCGCGGCGATTTCATCGAGCTTGGCAATCAGTGCCGGGAAGCCGTACTGCTTCGGGTCGAACAAAGCCCAATCCTCACGACGCTGTGACTTACGCCCGCGCGTTACGGGTCGTGGCGGGTCCGGCACAACGACGGCTGTCTTCACCGGAGCGGCCTCGTCAACCAGAGGCGGAATAGTAGGCTCAGCGATGACCGTCATCGGCATGACGTTGGCGGAAGGCAGGTCTTTGCCGAACGATGATTCGTCGACGACTGGTGCAGCGACAATCGGCTCGTCAACTTCGGAGACATCCAATCGGGCGAGCAGCTCTTTGAAACTGCGACCGGTGAACATCGGCGGAGCGTCCTCGACCGCGAAGGATGCCAGGTCGGGTTCTGTCGAATCTGCCTCCGTTGCCGACTCGACGACGTCAACCGCGGGCGAAGGCGAGGGGGGCGGCACGACAACCTTTCGCTCGCGAGCCTCGCGCAAGTACTCCGTTATCTGTTCGGCGAACACCGCCGGATCACATCCTTCGGCCTCGACATGCTGCGCGCGGCCGCGTCGGAACGCGGAGAGCACGGGGCGATCGCGTTCTGCCGACGATGAAGCCAGTAGAGGAATAGTGAGCGTCTGTACGTGCGCTGCCGCGGACCCGAGCTGACGTAGATACTCAGCAATGGCGGTTTCTTCCTGGGAGGGCAGCAGTGGTGCTGTTAGCAGGACATCAGGCACGCGGCCATTAAGCGCATCGACCGCCTGGGCGGCGCTGGTTGCGACAAGCAACTCGTCGCCCAGATGCGCGCGCGCCATACCTGTCAACTGTGCCGCTCGGCGGCGATCCGGTTCGATCGCAACGATCATGGCCTTTTCCTTACGTCCTCAACATGAACAGCAGGAGCACGCCGGCTGTCGTCAGGAACACCGTCAGCGGCAGATGCTGCATGGCTTGATCGCGCATCCCGCTGAACATCTTTGCTGTACCAGCGGATAGCTCTCCGCCTGAGTGCACCACGTGCGAAGGCGCCGCGGCCGCGACGACGCGCGTTGCCTGCTCGCGCACGCGGAAATCGAAGGCGAACAGAATCGAGCAGAGCGCCGCGAGGGCGAGAAACGAAATCGCCCCTTCACGGATCCGCGCGTACCAGCTCACTCTGAAAGCCATCGACCGTGCACTGGTGGCAATACTCATTCCTCTCTAGGTGAGCCTGCATCGCGCGGTCAAAGCCGCGGAATCGCGTTGCGGCGCGTCGCCGCACGATCCGCAGCCTTCACGCACCACACAAACTCGCGTCTGCAATTACGAATGCGGCGTTGCGGCGCTGCGCGGTCGTCAAGGACCGCGAGCCCCTGGCTCGCGCCGTTACACGAAGGCGCATGAACACTTCCGGAGCTTTCGATTACGAATCGCGCGGCGCGGCCCCCACCCCCGTGCCGTTCATCGCAACGTTCGACGAGTGCCGAGCAGACGCTTCATCGCGTGTGCGGTCAATACCTTACGGGTCGCGCGCGCCGCGCCGCGCGTCCGTGGCATAGGCGTTGCGCAATCAGGGGACGCTCACGCGGTTGCGTGGCTTTCGTGATCCGATTTCGCACACTCGATGATCGCGCGTTCGGCGTGGAACGCGCTGGGAGGTAACCGTGAAGAACCTGATTACGCGTATGCGCTCGCTGATGCGCGATGACTCCGGCCAGGACCTGCTCGAATACGCGCTGCTCGTAGCATTGATCGCGCTCGTGGCGTACGGCGCGGTGCAGACGTCTGGCCAGCAGGTCAACGCGATTTTCAACAACATCGCGGGCAAGCTGACCAACGCTGCCAACGGCTAGGCCGTCTTCGGTTCGCGGGACATGCGTTCGCTAGGCGACGCGCGGCGGTATCGGTCGCGCGTCGTCCATTTTGTTCTCACATGTCGATAGCTTCAGTCACCGCGATCGCGGAGGGAACCGTGAAAACTTTAATGACGCGCCTGCGTGCCTGTATGCGCAATGACGCCGGACAGGACCTGCTCGAATATGCACTCCTGGTCGCGCTGATTGCCATCGTGGTATACGGCGCGGTGCAGACGTCGGGGCAAAACGTCAACAGCCTGTACACGAGTATCGCGAACATGATGACGAACGCGGCACAAGCCGCGGGTGCGTAGTGAACATGCCCATCACCATTGTTCAAGCCGTCGTGATTGCCGCGGCCACAGCCGCGGCGGTCATTGATCTGCGTACGCGTCGCGTACCGAACGTGCTGACGCTGTCCATTGCCCTCATCGGGCTCGGCCTGGCAATGGGCGGCGTGAGCGGCGTCGGCCTTGCGGCGTCGGCGGCGGGATGCCTCATCGGCTTCGCACTGCTGTTGCCTGGATTTCTGATTGGTGCCACGGGGGGCGGCGACGTGAAGCTGCTGGCCGCGCTCGGCACCTTGCTGGGCCCCGCAGCGACGCTGCGCGCGTTTGTCGCGACGGCAATCGCCGGCGGCCTGATTGCGATCTGTGTTGCACTTCGCCGCGGCGGGTTCATGTCCATGGTCGCCGGAACGAGTGCTCTGGTCATGTCTGCGGGCTCGAACATCACCGAGCTCCGCGAAGCGCACGACCACCGGTTTGCGTACGCGCCCGCGATCGCCATCGGTGCGATCGTGGCGGCGCTCATTTAGCAGAGGGCAGTCAGCAATGAAACCTCACTGGATGCGATTGCGACGGGATGACAGAGGCGTTGCGCTGATGGAGATGGCGCTGACGCTGCCCATTCTGCTGCTTATTTCCGTCGGAATCCTCGAGTTCGGACGTGCGTTCCAGACATGGCAGATCGTCACCAATGCCGCGCGCGAAGGGGCACGCGTCGCGGTCCTGCCCGGAATCGACGATTCGATGGTGACCGCGCGGGTGAACGAGTACATCCAGGCAGGTGTGCTCGACGCCGGAGTAACGCCGACGGTGACCATTAACCGGGCCGCGACGATTTCGTACGGAACCGGCACCGCGTCGGGGTCGCAGGTGGTTGTGAGCTATCCGTTCAAGTTCATGGTGCTGCACAGCGTCGCGCAGCTGTTCAGCACCAACAACAGCAATCCACTGGGCACGGATTTCACGATGGCCGCATCGGCAACGATGCGGAACGAAAACTAGCGACGAGGCTGGGGACCTCTATATATGAATCGCATTCGCGTCTTCATCATGCTTGCGCTGGCGGTTACGGTCGGCGGCGTGTTTGCCTTCGCCACCTACCGCTACACGCAGAGGCCTGAGCCGGCGAAGGTCGACGCCATTCCAACCCGGCCCGTCGTCATTGCCGTCACCAACCTGGATCTCGGCGCGTCGCTCCGGCGCGAGGACGTGCGGACGATCGACTGGCCGGCCGAATCGGTACCCGCTGGCGCGTTCAACCGCGTCGAGGACGTGATCGGCCGCGGGCTGATTCAGCCTATCGTGCAGAACGAAGCGATTCTGCCGAACAAGCTCGCCTCGAAGGAGGGCGGCGCGGGACTGCCGCCCGTCATCAAGCCCGGCTACCGCGCATTGTCAGTGCGCGTCAACGACGTGATTGGCGTGGCGGGCTACGTTTTGCCTGGCACCAAGGTGGACGTCGTGGCGACAGTGAACCCGTCGACACAGCCGACCGACGTGACGTCGAAGATCGTGTTGACGAACGTCGAGGTGCTCGCCTCGGGTACGAAGATCGAACGTGACACCGAACAGGGAAAACCGATTGCGGTCAGCGTCGTGACGCTGCTCGTCAATCCTGCCGAAGCGGAGAAGCTGACGTTGGCGAGCACTGAAGGAAAGATTCAGCTTGCTCTTCGTAACCCGCTCGACCCAGCCGCCCCGACGACCACCGGCATCCGGCCGGCCGGCTTGCTCGGATATATCGCCGCCCGTCCGGTGACACGCGTCGCCGCCGCGGCGCCGCCGAAGGCAGCCGCACCGGCGCCGGCACCGATGGTCGAAATTATTCGCGGAGACAAACGCACGCAGGAAGCCGTGCACCAGGAGTAGCGATGAAGGTTATGACACCTGAACGAGGCAGCGTCGACATCATGCGAATGGCCGGCGCGTTCATCCTTGTGATCGCCGTCTGGGGCACGCTCGGACTGCAGGCACAAGGACTCCCAGAGGCAGCCGCGATCTCCACACCCGCTACATCGATTGCGGCGGCCGCAGCGATCCCTGTTCCGCCGACATCCGCTCCGGCGCCGATGCCCGTGGCTGCGGGAGGCTCCGGTGCGGCGGTTGACGCGGCGGCTCCGGCTGCGGCACTTACGCCGACCAGCTCGATCGAGCTCGTCGTCGGCCAGTCCACGGTGCTCGATATCGGCGCACCGATTACGCGCGTCTCGCTGACGAGCTCGGATGTTGCCGATGCGCTCGTCACGTCATCGAAGCAACTGCTGCTGAACGGCAAGACGCCCGGCGCCATATCTATGTATGTATGGGATCGGCAGGGCACCCTCCGGCGCTACGACGTAACAGTCCAGCGCGACCTGTCGCGGCTTTCCGCACAGCTGACCGAACTGTTCCCGAGTGAATCGATTGCCGCGCGCAGCTCCGGCCGCAACGTCGTGCTGTCTGGTTCGGTTACCAGCAAGGAAGCGGCGGACCGCGTCATCAATGTTGCTGCGGGATTCACGGACAAGAAGGAAGAGGTCGTATCGCTGCTGCAAATCGCTTCCCCGCCGACCGACCAGGTGCTGTTGCACGTTCGATTTGCGGAAGTCAGCCGCTCCGCGCTGACCGAAGTCGGCGCATCGCTGTTCACCAGTCCAACCGGTATTCACAACACCATCGGACGGACGACGACCGACCAGATCCCGGGCCCGTCGTACAGTGACCTGTCGTGGTCGAAAGCCAGCTCTGACTTCGGCTCGGACGTCACGTCCGCCTCCGGCAAGCTGACGTTCAGCGACTTTCTGAACCTGTTCGTGCTGAGCGAAAAGTACGACCTCGGTCTCCTCATTCGTGCCCTTCAGTCGCGCGGTCTCTTCCAGAGCCTCGCGGAGCCCAACCTCGTGGCCGAGAGCGGGAAGGAAGCGAGCTTCCTGGCCGGCGGTGAATTCCCGATTCCGGTTGCGCAGGGCTCGGGCGCGAACATCGGCGTGTCGGTGCAGTTCAAGGAGTTTGGCGTGAGGCTCGGATTCACGCCGGTGATCAACGGCGACCGGATTCACCTGAAGGTTCGTCCCGAGGTCAGCACGCTCGACTTCGCCAACGCGGTCCAGCTCTCCGGCTTCCGCATCCCCGCGCTAACGACGCGCCGCACAGAGACCGAGATCGAATTGCGTGACCGTCAGACGTTTGCGATTGCAGGTCTGCTCAACAACAGCATGACCAGCACGATGCAGAAGATCCCCGGTATCGGTGACATTCCGGTGCTCGGACTCCTGTTCAAGAGCAAAGCGGCGCAGAAGAACCGGACGGAGCTGGTCGTGATGATCACGCCGGAGATTCTGCGTGCGGATTCTCCGGGTGCGGGCACCCAGCTGCCGCGTCTCGACGAGCCGTTCCTGTCGGCACCGCAGCAGAACAAGTCGATCGCGCCGCCGCCTCCGGCGCTTCCGGTGGGTGCGCAGGCAGCCCCCGCTCGATAGTGGATCAACGCGGAAGACTGAGGACCTTGGACATGTTGAAACGCCTTCGCGAACTGCGCCGGGATGAACATGGAATGACTTTCATGTTCGTCGGTCTGGGACTGATCGCATTCATGGCCGCCACGACCCTGGCGATCGATGTGGGCATGTTCATGAACGCCCGCACGCAGGCACAGACGGCCGCGGACTCGGCCGCGCTCGCGGGTGCGACGGCGCTTGTCTACAACAGCTGGACAGATCGAACGGCTTCGGGCCCTGCGGTGCAGAGCGCGATCAGCGCCGCTCAGAAGAACGGCGTCATGGCCGGCACAGTAGACGTGAAGCCGACCGATGTGACGTTCCCCAACGACCCCTATGGGCAAGCGAACGAAGTGCAAGTGAATGTGTTTCGGACCGTCGCTCGAAACAATCCGGTGTCAACGCTCATCGGACCGCTATTCGGGATATCCACCGTGGACATCACGGCGACGGCCACCGCGCAGGCGGCACCTGCACTGGGGATGACCTGCGTCAAGCCGTTCATCATCCCGGACAAGTGGCAGGAGAACAACGTTCCGCCGAACACCACGTTCGATAAATACGACAACAAGGGGAACATCATTCCCAACGCGGACTCTTACACGGCGCCGGGATACACGGAAGCTAATCGCGGAGACGTGATGGTTCTGCGTGCACAACAGGGCAACAACATTTCGCCTTCAATGTATTACTCGTGGAAGATGCCGGGCGATATCGGCGGAAACTTCTACGAAGAAAACATTGCGACCTGCAACACATCGGTCATTGAAATTCCCTACCAGGCGCAGCAGGAGCCGGGCTCGATGGAAGGCCCGACGATTTCCGGTCTTCAGCGGTTGATAGACCAGGATCCCACCGCCATCTGGGACGACTCCAAGAAGGACTACATCAGCACCAAGAGACCGAGTCCGCGCGTCTTTCCGATTCCGCTGTACGACCCTGATCAGTACCAAAAGGGCATGCAGACTGGCCGAAACGCGACGCTCGTCGCCACGAACTGGCTTGGCTTCTTTCTCGAGAGGATACAGGGCAGCGAGGCATATGGACGCATCTTTCCGATAACCGGCGTGTCGGCCATCAGCGGTCCGACAACCACAACTCCTCTCGCATACGTCATTCGGCTGGTGAAGTAAGTCATGCTGCGACTCACAAGTGTCATCGTTACCGACGACAGCGGATTCCGGAATCAGCTCGCTGCCCTGCTGCGACTCGGCGGCATTCCGGTCCGCGTGAGCGACGATCGTTTTCCGCGCGAAGGAGTGCCGCCGGATGTGGTCGTCGTTGATGGCCGCAACTCGCCGTCGGCAGCGATGCAGACGGTTGAGCGCGTCAGGGTCGCCGCACCGGCCGCCAGTATCTTCTTCGTCGCCGAGGAAGCCGCGCCGGACCTGATTCTCCATTCGATGCGAGCCGGCGCGAATGAGTTCCTTACATGGCCGCCGGCGCGTGAGACGCTCGACGAGGCCATCCGTCGCATGGCTGCCCGTGTCGAGGCTGCGCCGGGCGAACGTCCGAAAACAAAAACCCTGGTGTTCTTCGGTGCCAAGGGCGGGGTCGGCACGACGACGGTTGCGGTGAACTGCGCGGTCGACCTGGCGCGCCTCAGCCAGCGAGGCACGCTCATCATCGATTTGAAGCCAGGCCTCGGTGAAGTGTCGCTCTTCCTTGGACTGCGCAGCCGTTACACCCTGCTGGATGCGATCGATAACCTGCATCGACTCGACGCGGAATTCCTGCGCGAGCTGGTCGTCAAGCACAAGTCAGGTCTCGAGCTGCTGGCTGGATCCGCACAGTTCGATCGGCCCGGGGCCAATGACAGCGGTTCGGTCGAGGAAATGTTCCGTATGTTCGCGCGCTTCTACGAGTACATCGTCGTGGATGCGGGCAACGACGTCACGCCCTGTTCCATCGCCGCGCTGTACGCAGCTGACAACATCTGCCTCGTCACCAATCCCGACGTGCCATCTGTACGCAACGCACAGCGGCTGATGGAAAAGATCGGCCAGCTCGGCACCTCGAGCGAACGCGTCATGGTGATCCTCAACCGCGCGGCGGAGCCCTTCCCGATTCCGATGGCACAGATTGAAGCGGCTCTCGGACATCCGATCGACCAGACCTTCCCGAGCGACTACAAGCTGGTGTCGTCGGCGCTCAACTCGGGCGTGCCACTGGCACTGACAGGCAATACGGATCTTGCGCTGCAGTTCGATCGGTTTACGCAGCGAATTCTCAACCCCGATGCGGAGCCGGAACAGGCAGTCGTCGGACGCAAGAGTCCGCTGCGGTTCGAACGCATCACGTCCATCTGGTAACCGGCCATGATTCAGGGTTCCCTCGGCATCTCGCCCTCGTCCCTTCGCCCGGCGCCTGTAGCCACAGCGCCCACGCCGTCCCAGGCTGCACCTCGCGTGGTACAGCCGCCGCGGCCGCAGTATCTGGAGTTGCGGGCGCAGGTCCATCGCAAATTGCTCAACCGGTTGAACCTCGAGGCGCTGGCGCAAACCGAGCGTTCGCGGGCTGAGAGCGAAATCAAAGCGCTGCTTGGCCAGTTGATTGTCGAAGAGAACACCCCAATCTCGTTGTCGGAGCGCGAGACGCTCTTCAGCGAAGTGCTCGACGACGTGTTCGGTCTGGGACCGCTTGAACCGCTGCTGCGCGATCCGACGATCAACGACATCCTCGTCAACACGCATAAAAGCGTGTTCGTGGAGCGCCGCGGTGTACTCGAGCGCGTGCACGCCTCATTTCAGGACGACCGGCAGCTGCTTCGCGTAATCGATCGCATCGTCAGCGGCGTCGGCCGCCGGATCGACGACAGCTCGCCGATGGTGGATGCGCGCTTACCCGATGGTTCCCGTGTGAACGCCATCATCCCGCCACTCGCGGTAGACGGACCGTTGCTGTCGATTCGTCGTTTCCCAGCGGAGCGCTTGAAGGCCGAAGACC
This sequence comes from Vicinamibacterales bacterium, assembly GCA_035492455.1. Classification (GTDB taxonomy): domain Bacteria; phylum Acidobacteriota; class Vicinamibacteria; order Vicinamibacterales; family UBA2999; genus Gp6-AA40. Next base: position 68,968 of record DATJJE010000071.1, read on the forward strand.
TCGTCACGCTGACAGCGTTGACGCAGCCGATGCTCGATTTCCTCGGTCACTGCGTCCGCGCGCGCCTCAACTGCCTTATCAGCGGCGGCACTGGTGCCGGCAAGACCACGCTGCTCAACGTCCTTTCGAGCTTCATTTCCGAACACGAGCGCATTGTGACCATCGAGGATGCCGCCGAACTGCAGCTGCGGCAGGAACACGTCGCGCGCCTCGAAACGCGTCCCGCAAACGTCGAAGGCAAGGGTGCCGTCCGTCAGCGCCAGCTAGTAGTCAACGCCCTTCGTATGCGTCCCGATCGCATCGTCGTTGGCGAGGTCCGAGGCGAAGAGGCGCTGGACATGCTGCAGGCGATGAACACGGGTCACGACGGCTCGCTGACCACCGTTCACGCGAACTCTCCGCGCGATGCGCTTATGCGTATTGAAACGATGATTGCCATGGGCGCGACGAATTTGCCGGAGCGGGCGATGCGGCATCAGGTCTCCTCCGCCATCCAGGTCGTTGTTCAGCAGACGCGACTCAGCGACGGCACGCGCAAAGTGACGAGCATCTCTGAGATCACCGGCATGGAGGGGGACATCATCACCATGCAGGAAATCTTCGTCTTTGAAAAGGTTGGCGTCGGACCCGAGGGGAAAGTCATCGGACGTTTCCGGGCGACCGGGGTGCGGCCGAAGTGCTCGGAACGACTGAAGGCAGCGGGCATCCAGCTTCCGACCTCGATGTTCGAGGGCGTGCACGAGGTGCGGTGATGCTGGCTTCGATTGTTGTCTTCTTCCTCGGCAGCGGCGCGGTTGTCGCCGCGTTCAAGCTGTGGGAACGCGTTGCCGCGCGAATCGCCGAACGTCGTCTCAAAGACCGGCTGCGCGACGTCGGCCAGACGGTGGCGACGGAGCCTGGCGAGACCACGGTTCTCAAACAAACCAACGAAGGACCGCTGCCGGCGATTGAACGGGCGGTCGGCCACACACCTCTCGGCCCGAGGTTGACGAGGCTCATCGAACAGTCCGGCGTGCACACCACACCCGGTGTGATTGTGCTCGCCAGCTTCGCTTCCGCGTTCGTCGTGTCGTTCATCACCGGGCGTTTCGTACATGTTCCGTTTGTCGGTTGGGCGGCGTCCGGCGCAGGCTTCTCACTGCCGACAGTCTTTCTGATGCGGAAGCGGACGCTTCGGATTCGCCGCTTCGAAGAGCAGTTCCCCGAGGCGCTCGACCTGCTGTCGCGCGCGATGCGAGCCGGTCACGCACTGCAGACAGCGCTCGGCACCGCGGCTGACGAGCTGGAGGAACCGGTCGGCGTCGAGCTCAAGAAGGTATTCGATCAGCAGAACTTCGGCCTGCCGCTCAATGATGCGCTGAAGGAGCTCGCCGAGCGCATCCCGCTCGTCGATGTGAAGTTCTTCGTCACCGCCATCGCCATTCAGCGCGAGAGCGGCGGCAACCTCGCCGAGATTCTCGACAACCTCGCGCACGTCGTACGTGAGCGGTTTAAGGTACTGCGACAGGTTCGGACGCACACGGCGCACGGGCGGTTCACGGGCTTCGTCCTGCTCGCACTGCCGGCCGCGCTCGCGGTCGGCCTGTCGTTTGTTGCGCCGGACATGATGGACCTGCTGTTCAAGGAGCCAATGGGCAAGATGATGATCGCCGGTGCCATCGTCGCGCAGACAATTGGATTCTTCTGGATCCGCAAGGTCATCAAGATCGAGGTCTGATCATGCTGCTGCCTGTCATCGCGTTCATCCTTGCATCGGCCCTGGTAATGGCCGCGGCGTACGCGCTCACGCCGCGGACCGCGACGATCGAGCAGCGTCTCGACGAGTTGACCGGCGTGCAGCCCAAGGCAGCCGATTCATCGCGCTTCCACAAGGTGATGCTCGACACGTTCAAGCGCATCGGCGAGGCCGCGCCGAAATCCGCCTCGGAGATGGGGAAGCTGCGCGCCAAGTTGATCTGCGCCGGCTACCGCGCGCCGGACGCGCTGATCCTCTTCGTCGGGCTGCGGCTTGGCTGCGCGCTCCTCTTCTTTGCGTTCGCCTCGATCATCCTGCTCGGCAGCGTGCTGACGAGCCTGGTCGCGGCGGCCATTGGATACCTGCTCCCGAGCATGATGCTGGGCCGGATGGCGAAGCAGCGCCAGCATCGCATCCGCCTCTCGCTTCCCGACGCGCTCGACTTGATGGTTGTCAGTGTCGAAGCCGGTCTGGGTCTCGATCAGGCTATTCAGCGCGTTGCCGATGAGCTCGGCATGGTCCATCCAGAGCTGTCCGAGGAATTGCGGCTGGTGAATCTCGAGCTGCGGGCGGGCACGGCCAGGGCTGACGCGCTGCGCAACCTCGCCAACCGCACGCAGGTCGACGACCTGTCATCGCTTGTCACGATGCTCGTGCAGACGGATAAATTCGGCACCAGCGTGGCGCAATCGCTGCGCGTTCATTCGGACACATCGCGCACCAAACGCCGGCAGCGTGCGGAAGAGGCGGCGGCGAAAACCGGCGCGAAGATGGTGTTCCCGCTGGTGTTCTGCATCTTCCCGGCGATTTGGGTCGTGACGATTGGCCCTGCCGCAATCAAGTTCGTTGAAGTTCTTGTTCCCCTCGTCCAGCAACAAAAATGACGATGGCCACCAACTCGCTCGCGACCATATCGCACGAAGGCCTCGCGGCCCCACCGCTGCCACATACCATCTCGGAAACGGGACTAAGCGGCGATCAAATCGAACAGCTGATGATCAAGACGCTGCACACCGGCGAATTGAGCGGTGTGCTGCTGGCAGAGCGTGTCTGCCTGCCATATGCGCTGCTCGAGTCGCTGGTAGAACGGCTGCGCGCCGAGCACCTCGTTGAGGTGCGCGGTGCGACTGGATCGGGAACTGCAGGCTATCGATACGCGCTCACCGACCTGGGTCGCGAGCGCGCGCATCAATATCTCGAGATTAACCGTTACATCGGTCCGGCCCCCGTATCACTCGCCAGCTACGTTTCCATGATGGACGCCGTACGTCAGGCGCGCGGCTTCATCGATCGCGAGCGGCTGCAGCAGGGCTTTGCACACTTGGTGATCGCCGACGGGCTGTTCGATCAGCTCGGTCCGGCGCTCAACGCCGGCAAGGCGCTGTTTCTCTTCGGACCTCCGGGCAACGGCAAGACGGTCATCGGCGAAGGGCTCGGACGAGCGCTCGGCGGCGACATGTACGTGCCGCATGCGATCGACGTGGAAGGACAGCTCGTCACGGTATTCGATCCGATTTGTCACGAGACGTACGAGGAAGAAGGGCTCGCATCGCGGCTGATTGCGGAAGCGCCGCGCGATCGCCGCTGGGTCCGCATTCGCCGGCCGATCGTGATCGTGGGTGGAGAGCTGACGCTTCCGATGCTCGATCTGTCGTTCAATCCGATTTCGAAATATCACGAGGCGCCGTTGCAGATGAAGGCCAACGGTGGCGTGTTCCTCGTTGACGACTTCGGCCGCCAGCGGATGCGTCCTCAGGACCTGCTGAACCGCTGGATCGTGCCGCTCGAAAGCCGCGTCGACTACCTGACGCTCCACTCGGGCAAGAAATTCCAGGTGCCGTTCGACGTGCTCAGCGTCTTTGCGACCAACCTCGATCCCGCCTCGCTCGCGGACGAAGCATTCCTGCGGCGCATCCCGTACAAGATCCCGATCGGGAACCCGACGGTGGAGCAGTTTACGCGGATCTTCGAGATGTACTGCGAGCGCCGCCATATCCGTTTCCATCAGGTGATGGCTGCGTATCTGCATCGCCGGCATTACCTGCCCGGCGGTCGCCAGCTGCGCGCATGCCATCCCCGCGACCTGGTCGACCAGATCATGGCGCTGTGTCGCTATCGCGGCATGCCGCCGGCGATAACCCGCGAGCTGATTGACGAGGCGTGCGCATCGTATTTCGTCGACCCCTCGCCCGAGGTCGGTCCGGACGGTAATCCGTTTCCGGCGCCGGGCGAGTTCGGAGAGTTGGCCTGATGCTCGAACGCCTGCGGCGGTCGGGGTTGACGGACTTCGCCGGCAAGGCGACGGTGGTGGCGCTCTTTGCACTGCTGTCGATCAACCTGTTGCGCGAGTTCCTTCGTACCGGCCACTTGACGGGAATGCTGCTGCTGGCCAGCGAGTCGCTCATCGTGATCCTCACGATCGTACGGCGCCGCGCGATGTTCATCGACTCGTCACCGAGTGCAGCGGTCGTGACGGTCGTGTCGCTAGTGGGTCCATGGGCGCTCCGTACTGCCGATAATTCCGCGTTGGCGCCCGACAGCATCACGAGCGTGATTACGGCCACCGGCCTGACCATCGTCGTCATCTCCAAGCTGACCCTCGGCCGCAGCTTCGGCCTCGTGCCCGCCAATCGCGGCGTCGTCGTTCGCGGTCCATATGGATTCGTACGTCACCCCATGTACATGGGCTACGTGCTCAGTCACGTCGGTTTCTTCCTGGCGCAGGTGACGATGTGGAATGCCGCCGCCATTATCGTCGGCGACGGCACGCTGATCGTTCGCGCGCTAATGGAAGAGCGGCTGCTCGGTCGCGACGCGGCGTACGCCTCGTATTGCCAGCGTGTGAGCTGGCACCTTGTTCCAGGAGTGTTTTAGGTGGCCCTCGCTTTGATGAACGACCGCACGCATCGCGTTGTCGCTCTCGAAGTGGGGGTTGCGACGACGCGTGCCGATCGACGCCGCGGCCTGCTTGGTCGCAACAGCCTGGGCGTGAGTGAGGGCCTGATGCTTTCACCCTGCGCCGCCGTGCACACGGCATTCATGCGTTTCGCGATCGACATCGTCTTTGTCGACGGTGACGGCAGGACAGTACGCGTGGTGCCCCAGGTCAGGCCATGGCGCATGACCGCATCGCTCCGCGCGCGGTCTGTCATCGAGCTGCCGGCAGGGACTGCAACGGCCGCAGATATTCGGGTCGGCGACCTCCTCTACCTTGCCCCGCCGCCGCCGCAGAGCCGCGAGGAACTGGTGAAGGCGCACGCATGCTGACGCGCTTCGAACCGGAGCGGCGCGCGGTCGCACTTGCTCCAGCCGCGCCGAGGCCGGTGATGTCGCTCCAGCCCTTCGGGCTGGGGCCGGATCCGCACTTCATCTATCGCAGCGACCCTTACATCTGGGCGTTCGAACAGACCATGACGGCGGTGCGCCGACGTGAGGGCCTCGTGCTCGTGACCGGGGAGCCAGGGACCGGCAAGACACTCTTCTGTCGCACGCTGTTCTCGAAGCTTTCGGGTCGCCACGCGGTCTCGGTGATCCTCGATCCGTGCGTCGGGTTCGAGGAACTGCTGCTGCAGGTGCTCCGGGATTTCGGCGTCCTGCCGGATATCCCGGAGACCGACGGATTGCGACGTCACGAACTGATCGCGACGCTGCACCGCTACCTCGCGTCACTCATCCCGCTGGACACGACGGCTGTCCTGGTCATCGACGAAGCGCAGCACCTCCGGCCGGAAGTGCTCGAGCAGCTGCGGTTGCTGTCGAACTGCGAAAGCGACCACGCGAAGCTGCTGCAGATCGTGCTGGTCGGCACGACGGAGCTCGAAGAGATCTGCCGGTCGGAACGGTTGCGTCACCTCGATCAACGCGTCGCGCGGCGCTGCCGCCTGCGGCCGCTCGAACCGGAAGAGATCGCGGATTACATCGAGAACCGCCTTACCGCGGCGTCGCTGGCCGGTGATGCATTCTCACCACATGCGATCAAGACCGTGGCCGTGCTGTCCGGTGGTGTGCCGAGGACCATCAATCTGCTTTGTGAGCGATCGCTCGACATCGCGCGGCGTCGCGGTGTCACAACGGTGGATGCGCCTGTCGTCCGCTCCGCGGCCAGGCAGCTCGATATTCCCGTTCCGCGCACATGGTTCACTCGCAGTCGCGCTGCGGTCGTCGGGTCGGCCATGCTCGTCATGCTGGTTCCGGCGGCGTGGCTGTGCGCGTCAGTGGTGCGGGCGTCGCATGCACCGGCGACGTCGACCGTCGCACCGGCGGGTAACCCAGGCGGTGGAGGTGCATCGGCAACGGTCGCGCCTGCGGCATCCGCAGCCGCGGCGGTGGCACCCATTCCGGTGATACCAGGCGATAGCGCGACAGTCGGCACGCTCGCACTTGCTGACGGTTTCACCATTGAGGTCGCGGGTTTCCGCGACGTCGACCGTGCGACATCGGTGATACAGCAGCTGCACGACAGCGGATTACCCGCATTCCATCGCATGGATGCGAACGGCCTTCGGCATTTCGTGCTGGTCGGGCCGTACGTCACCCAGACCGAGGTTGACGCTGTCAAACAGATGCTCGCGGCGCGCGGATTCACACAGACAAAGGTAAGGCGCGAAGACGCCGGCGTGCTGCTGCCATGATCGCGGCCGTCATCGCATTCGTTGCGCTGTTGCTTCTGCCCGCTTCCGACGCGCTCGCCGCGGATCCGTCCCTGATGCGACTGCTGGTTGTCCCATCGGCCGGGCAGCTGTCGCTGGTAGTCGAGCTGTCGGACGAGACGCGTCGAGTTTCGACACAGCAGACCACTGCCACAACGCTCGTCCTTGACGCCGGTCCCATCGCGGCACCGCTGCAGCACCAGGTACTGAACGCGCCGTCCGGATTGTCGCTGGTGCAGCAGGTGGCGATCGACGAATCGATCAGCGCCGAAAAGGAACATCTGCTGCGGCTGCGTGTCACGATGAAGCGGCCGGCACCCAACAGCGTTCGCGTCGTTGGTCGCCGCATCTACATAGATTTCATGGTGCCGGACGTGCCGATGCCAGGCACGACGGCGCGAACGACGGCAGCTGGCTCCCGGCCGGAAACGCAGAAAGCAGATGCGACCGGCTTTCGACAGACGATGAGCGGAGCCGCTTCGCAATTCGAGCGAATTGGACCGTTTCTTCTGTCCGCGACGTCCTCTCCGACGCCCAATCCAGCCGTACTGAGTGCGGTAAGCGAAGCGATAACCGAGGTGCAGCAGTCGCTGCGCGGTGTGAAACCTCCGGCCGAGCGTGCTTCGTCGCTGCAGTTGTTTACGTCGGCGGTGTCGCTGGCGGCCGACGCCGTTCGCCCTGACTTCCAGGGCGACCGGACCGCGAAAGCGCGACAATCACTAGCGATCTTCGCCGAGGCAAAAGCCCAGCTTCAGTAGGCAGGCGATTTCAGCGGCCTAGAACGACAACGCCGCCTTGAGGCGCCTGGCAATCGCGTTCTCCACGTCCGCCTCGCCAAGTGCGAGCAGAGCGCGGCGGAGACGTTCAATGTGCTCAGGGTTCTCGCGCTCTCGGGTGACCAGGTCCTCAATAATGACCAGCGCCTGCGTGGCGGCGCCGGTTTTCAAGTAGGCGTCGGCAAGTTGTCCCTGCACTCGTGAGGCGAGGTCGGGCAGCCCGGCGTCGATCGCGACCTCGACGAGCCGAACCAGCGCGGTCGTCGATTCCGGCATTTTGGAGACGAACTCCTCGAGAGCGGCGGCGGCCTTCGGCAACTCACCATACTCAATCCACACGTCGACGGCGACCGATACGAGTCGCCACGCCGTAGCGGGAAGCGCGTCTGTGGCTCGCATGGCGAGCGCTGCGACGTCGCCGACCAGCTCCGGAGCCGCAGCGACGCACCGCTCAATCAACGCCAGGGCCTCCTGCTCGCGACCGCCGCGCAGCTGGATTTCCGCTATTGCAAGCACGAGCGCCGGATCGTCTTCCGCTAAATCCGCGTGCAGGTAGCCTGCCGCGCCCGCCGCGTCGCCACGGGCGACGTACCAGCGGGCGAGGGATGCCTGCAAGCCGAGATCAGCGGGCTGACGGCCGGCGGCTTCGCGCAGTACATCGAGCGCGCTCTCTTCGTCCACGGCGAGAAGGATCGTGGCAAGCCGCTTCCAGTGTGTCCCCGTGCACGCTGCCTCTCGGGCCGCAGGAAAGTTATTGGCGAGAAGGTGCGCATCGAACAGGCGGTCGCGAAGCGTTTCGTCGTGCGGGGCGAGGACCGTCGCCTCCTTCAACATCTCCGCCGCCTCGGAATGCCGCCCCGCGGTTAGCAAGTCATCGGCGGCGCTGCGCAGCTCCGCAACGGCTCCGTCGACGTCGCCAAGCTCCTGGCGTGCGCATGCGCCCGCAAGACGGGCTGTGAAGTCCTGAGGATCGAGCGCCGCGATGCGAATGATGATCTCGGCGGCCCCGTGATGATCGCCGCGTCCGCGGCGACGCCGTTCGAGCGCCGTCAGGTGGGTCCGCGCGTCGGCAACGTTGTGAAGAGTCGATGCGATCTCCGCGAGGTTGAGCAGCGCCTCTTCGTTGCCGTCGTCGAGCGCGAGGACGCGGCTGTACGCCGCAGCGGCCTGGGCATCAATGCCGCGAGCCCTCAGGCTGCCGGCTACGGCAACGAAATGTTCCACCGCCCGGTCCGTCGCCCCGGCACGAAGATACAGGTTGCCAAGTGACGCGGCGGTCGCAAAATCATCGGGACAGTGACGAACGACCTGCTCGTACTGCTCAATGGCCGGCTCGAGCTGGCCGACGCGCAACATCTTTTCCGCCGTACGCAGTGCAGCCGCGCGATCGAAGCCTTGCGTCGCGGCTAACGCGTCACGTTTAGCGCCAGAGGACATTGTTGAGGGTCTCAAAGTGAGTCACGTAGGCAAACAACGTTCCTTCGACGCAGACGCTGATGGCGGGAGTCGACGCGAAAAACACGCGATTTTTCGAAGATCCCGTCGCGCGATCCCAAGCGCGACTTCGCGGCGATTACGGAAGCGGCGTTTCGGCGACGAAATTGAATTTCATGACGGGTGGCGGTGTGAGTTATGCGCACTTCCGCGCGGATGTGCGAGCTTACACGTCGGAACCGCCATACGATGGTGTCGAAAATCGTTGTTACTTCGGCGCCATGCGAATCGCGCCGTCGAGGCGGATGACCTCGCCGTTCAGCATCTCGTTCTCGAAGATGTGGCGTACCAGCGACGCATACTCCGGCGGCCGTCCGAGGCGTGAAGGGAAGGGAACCTGCAGCGCGAGCGATTCGCGCGCGGCTTGAGGGAGCGCCGCAAGCAGCGGCGTATCGAACGTGCCGGGTGCGATGGTCATCACTCGAATACCGATGCGCGCGAACTCGCGCGCCAGCGGCAGTGTCAATGCGACGATGCCGCCTTTCGATGCCGCATAGGCAGCCTGACCGACTTGTCCATCGAATGCAGCGACGGACGCCGTTGTCACGATGACGCCGCGTTCGCCCGCTTGGGTCGGCGCGTTATTCGCCATCGCGGCAGCCGCGAGACGGATGATGTTGAACGTTCCAACGAGATTGATGTTGATGACATGCGTGAAGTGCTCGAGCGGCTGAACGCCCTCTTTTCCGAGCACGCGCTCGGCGGCGGCGACACCGGCGGCGCACACCGCGCCGTGCAAGCTTCCGAATCGCCCCGTCGCCGTGTTGACCGCGCGCTCCACGTCTGCAGTGCTGGTGACATCGGTACGCACGAATTCGGCGGCCCGGCCCAGCCGATCGGCATGCGCTCGGCCTGTCGCTTCGTTCACGTCTGCGATGACGACGTTGCCGCGCGCTGCCACGATCATTTCAGCGGTCGCGCCGCCCAGGCCCGATGCACCGCCGCTGACGAGGATGGTGCGTCCTTCGATTTGCATCGCGCGCGATTCTATCCGGTATGAATTTCTGCCGTCATTCTCCCGACTCGCCGAGCTCTCTGTCGACATGGCGTCGTCCTTGCTGCCCGAACGGAACTCGTGACCACGAAGCTCCCCGCACATCCACTTAAGTTGCGGAGGTACAGATGAAAAACGTGGTGTCGGCGATGTTCATCGCATGCGCAGTCAGCGTCGCGGTGAGTGTGGCCGCTCAGGAACCAGCCACACAGAGTCCACAATCAGGGGTAACTCAACAGCCAGCCGCCGGGAGCCAGCAGCCGGCGACAGATGCTGCGCCGGTCGGTACCGCGGGGCAGCGCTCGACGGAACAGCGTCCGTCAACGGCGGCGCAGCGGCCGGCGCAGGAGAAAGTAACCATCAGCGGGTGCATCGAGAACGCTCCGGCGCCGGCGGGCGGCGCGGCGGCGTCAGCGTCGGGGCCGAAATACTTGCTCTCGAACGCGAAGATGAGCAGCGCCGCGTCCAGCGCTGCTGTGGGGACCGCGGGGACGGCCAGTGCCGCCACTCAGTATCGTCTTGATGGTGAGGACAAGACGATCTCGCCGCACGTCAATCACCAGGTCGAGATCACGGGCACCGTGCAGACCAGTTCGGCTTCGGCGACCGGTGCGGCCAATGCTGCGCCAGGAGCGGCTGCCGCTGGCCCGATGCTGAAGGTCGACTCGTTGAAGATGGTTTCGGCGACCTGCCAGAAGTAACGGCTGAGATGTGTAATCTTGGCGCATGAGTGCGTCAGATTACGACAGAGCCCGGCAACCTCTTCGGGAGGCGCCGGGCTCTGTTTTTTCTGTGGATGCCGACCGCTAGACGGTCGGCTTGTGCACGACCTCGGCGACGTCCTGCTTCTTCTTCGCGCCACCCAATCCCTGAATCTGAATCGTCGGCTGCTCCTTGAGCACCTGCTGACGATATAGCCGCTCCATCTCCTGGTGATGGTGCTGCTCTTCGGGTGTCATCTGCTTGCGCGCGCGCAGCTTCTCCTCGCGCGCGTTCTTCGCGATGCCGAGCTCGTCGAGGTCGGTCTGCTTGCCCTTGGCGACGGCTTCGGCGTTCAGCACCAGCGAGTGCTGTGTGCTGGAGAGTGGCACCGTCTTGTTGCCCGCGAAGATCTCGTGGCGGCCATGCTCCTCGTACCACTTCGTGAGCGTCGCCGTCATGTGCATCTTCTCGATGATGTTCCGCCAGCCGATGCCGGTGTTGTACGCGCAGAAGGAAATCTCACCCTGCTGCGTCGCATACGGAATGATGCACATCTCGGTGCGGCGGAAGTCGTAGTTGAAGAGATCCTGGAACCACATGCCGGCGATGAATAGGAAGTTCCAACGGTCCGAGCGCCGCTTCTGGATGTCCTCCATCGTGCGGTCACCCGACACCTTGCCGTAGCTTTTGCCGGTCGCACCGAACGTCTTGTCGAACTTCTTCATCAGGTCCGTCAGGCGGAAGTGCGTCGGCGCCTTGAACGGGTCGTAGTTGCGCATCAGCGCCAGCGCCATGCCGACGACCGATAGCGTCCTGCCGCGCGCTGCGTCGTTGACCTGCGCCACGTCTTTCGCCAGCTGCTCGGCCTTCAGAAACGCCGTCACCGGAACGGCTTCCTTCGTTTCCTTGTCGATCATCACCGCCATGCCGATGCCGCAGTTCGGGTGACAGCCGCACGTCAGCTGACCCCACTCGCGGTCCGGTCCGTGGACGACGTCCGCCCAGTCGGTGAAGGTGGACATGAACGAGATCGGGAACCAGTCGCGCGTCGGCTCGCCGAGGCCGACCTGCTTCTTCACGTCGTGCGCGAGGTGCGACAGCGTGTAACGCTGCGCCGCGCGGCGTTCCGGCGTGATTTCCTCGTCGCGGCCGGTGAACGAGACCGGCTGGAAGGAGAGGAAGTTGATGCGCTTCGGGTTGTCGAGGGCGAACTCGATGACGCGGCCGACCTGCTCGTTGTTGACGCCGTTGACGATCGTAATGACCGGAACGATGTCCACGCCCGCGTTATAGAGATTCTCGATGGCACGCAGCTTCACGTCGAAGAGATTGCCCACGCGCCGGTGCGAATTCGCGGCGTTGCCGATCCCGTCAAACTGCAGATACGCATAGCGGAGCCCTGCTTCGGCGGCCGCCTTGGCGAACTCGGGCGACTTGGCGAACTCGATGCCGTTGGTCGCCGCCTGCACGCTGTTGTAGCCAACCTTGCGTGCGTAGCGCACCGCATCCAGGAAAAACGGCGACATCGTCGGCTCGCCGCCGGAGAACTGAACGGACATCTGACGGCGCGGCTTGATCGTGATCGCGTTGTCCAGGACCTGCTTGATGTCTTCCCACGAGAGCTCATGGACGAAGCCGACCTGGTTCGCATCCATGAAGCACGGGTCGCACATCATGTTGCAGCGGTTGGTCAGGTCGACCGTCAGCACCGAGCCACGGCCGTGCAGCACGGTTGAACTGCCGTGGTTATGCAGCGTCGCGTCGTTGTGCGCGCGGATGTCGCGACCGGGGAACACTTCCTCGAGGTGCTTGAAGAAGGCGGTGTCGATCGCCATCACGTCCTCGAAGTGGCCGTGAATGGCGCAGTCCTTCTCCATGACGATCTTGCCGTCTTTCTCGCGGATGGTCGCCTTGATCTCGCCGACCTTCTCGTTGAAAAGCACCGAGACGTCCTTCTTGCCATCGAGGATTTCCTGCCGCGCCTCGCGCACGCAGGTCGGGCACAGCGAGTCGGTCTGACGCGGCCAGCCGAGCGGCGGCTTCGTCTTCTCGTAGCTCTTCAGGAGCGGCTTATCCGACCACCGAGGAATAAAAGAAGGGTTCTGGCTGATCTTGTTGACCGTCGAGAATACCTGCCAGGCGCCATTGGCGGCGAGTGACAGCCCCTTCTCCACGTATTTCATCGGTGCATGCATCGGCATCCTCCTCCGCGACAAGGACAATCTTGGAAATGTTAGGGGGAGTAGGCTGAAAATCGACCGAGATTCCAGTGGACGGGCAAAAAACAGCGCTCGGCTGGCTCTAGGCGGGAGGGGCTGGAGAGGCGGAATGGGCTAGCGCAGCAAAAGGCAGCCTCTTCCCGCCCCTTCCTGCCTCTACGCCATCTCCGCCCATTCATGCGCCTAGCGCATGACCATCTTCAGATCATTGTATTTCCCTCATGCGGCCTGGCTCGTCAAAATGTCCGGACCATGTTCAGCCCGCAAGACTTCCCGCCTTCTGCACAAGGTCTCTACAACCCGAACGACGAGCGCGACGCCTGCGGCGTCGGCTTCGTCGTCGACATCAAGGGTCGGAAGTCCAACGACATCGTGCGCAAGGCGATGGAGGTCCTCATCAACCTCGAGCACCGTGGTGCGTGCGGCTGCGAGGCGAACACGGGCGATGGCGCCGGCATCCTGATCCAGACGCCGGACAAGTTTTTCCGCAAGGTGCTTCAGTTCGCACTGCCGGAAGTCGGTTCGTATGGCGCGGGGCTCGTGTTCCTGCCGCATGCCGAGCGCGATCGCGAAACGATCCAGAGCCTGATCGCGCAGGTGGTCGAAGAGGAAGGCGCACGGCTGCTCGGATGGCGCGACGTGCCGAACGACAACGGGTTGATCGGCGACAGCGCGAAGGCCACGCAGCCGGTGTTCCAGCAGATGTTCATCGGCTCGCCGTTCGCCGTGAAGACCGCGGACGATCGGCAGCGATTCGAGCGCAAGCTATACGTCATCCGCAAGCGGATCGAATCCGCTGTCGATGCCGTTTCGATCAACGCCCTCTCACGCCGCTTCTTCTATATCGTCAGCCTGTCGTGCAACACGCTCACCTATAAGGGGATGCTCACAGCGCGACAGCTCGCGCCGATGTTTCCGGATCTGTCGGACGGCAGCCTTGAATCGTGCCTGGCGCTGGTGCATCAGCGTTTCAGCACGAACACCTTCCCGTCGTGGCCGCTCGCGCATCCGTATCGCTACATCGCGCACAACGGCGAGATCAACACGCTGCGCGGCAACATCAACTGGATGCGTGCCCGCCAGGGGCTGCTGCAGAGCGATCTCCTCGGTGACGACCTCAAGAAGATGTTGCCCGTCATCCGCGAGGGCGGTAGCGATACGGCGACGTTCGACAACGTTCTCGAATTCCTGACCATGACTGGGCGGTCGCTGCCGCACGCGATCCTCATGATGATTCCCGAGCCGTGGAGCGGGAACGACATGATGGATCCTGATCGCAAGGCGTTTTACGAATACCACTCGTCGCTGATGGAACCGTGGGACGGCCCGGCGTCGATCGCGTTCACCGATGGCACGGTCATCGGCGCGGTGCTTGATCGCAACGGCCTTCGTCCATCGCGCTACTACGTCACCAAAGACGACCTCGTCATCATGGCGTCGGAAGTCGGCGTGCTCGACATTCCGGCCGAGGACGTACTCGTCAAGGAGCGCCTCCATCCCGGGCGTATCTTCCTGGTCGACACGGCGAAGGGTCGCATCATCGATGACGACGAGATCAAGCGCGAGCTGGCGGCGCAGCATCCGTACGGTCAATGGCTCGACGACAATGTCGTCGACATCAACCGCCTGCCGCCGGCGCGCGCCGAGCAGCCGGATCATCACACGGTCCTGAAGCGTCAACAGGCGTTCGGCTACACGCAGGAAGACTTGCGCGTGCTCATTACACCGATGGCGCTCAACGGTGAAGAGCCCGTTGGATCGATGGGCACCGACACGTCGCTCGCGGTGCTGTCGGACAAACCGCGGCTGCTTTACGACTATTTCAAGCAGCTGTTCGCGCAGGTGACGAACCCGCCGCTCGATGCGATCCGCGAGGAGCTCGTCACCTCGATGGGCTCGACGATCGGGCCCGAGCGGAATCTGCTGAAACCCGAGCCCGCGTCGTGCCGGCAGATTTTCATCAAGTACCCGATCGTTCACAACGAGCACGTCGCAAAGCTGCGTCACCTCCCGCCTGACTCGCCATTCCGGTCGACGACGCTGTCCATGGTGTTCGATCCGCAGAAGGGCGGTGCAGGGCTCGAGGAGGCGATGACGGAGTTGTGCCGCCGCGCGAGTGAAGCCGTGGCGGCGGGTTACGACATTCTCATCCTGTCCGATCGCGGCGTCAGCCCGAAGCTGGCGCCGATCCCGAGTCTGCTGGCGACGGCCGGCGTGCACCATCACCTCGTGCGCGAGGGAACGCGGACGCGCTGCGGTCTGGTCGTCGAATCAGGCGATGCGCGCGAAGTGCACCACGTGTCGCTGCTGCTCGGCTACGGTGCGGGTGCGGTGAACCCGTACCTCGCGTTCGAATCGATCGACGACATGCTCGCGCACGGTCTCATCGCCGGCGTCTCGCGCGACGACGCGATCGATCACTACGTCAAAGCGCTCAACAAGGGCATTCTCAAGGTGATGTCCAAGATGGGCATCTCGACGCTCGCCAGCTACTGCGGCGCACAAATCTTCGAGGCCATCGGCCTGCATCAGGAGTTCATCGATCGCTTCTTCACGCACACGACGTCGCGCATTGGCGGCGTGGGCATCGACGTGATCGCCAGGGAAGCGTGCCTGCGCCACGAACGTGCGTTCGGTCGCCAGCCGTCCGGTGTGGACGAGCTGAATCCGGGCGGCGAATATCAATGGCGCCGCGACGGCGAGTATCACCTCTTCAATCCGGACACGGTGTTCAAGCTGCAGCATGCAACGCGCAGCGGACAGTACGCGATCTTCAAGGAGTACACCCGCGCGGTTGACACGCAGAATGAGCACCGCGCGACGCTGCGCGGTCTCTTCCGCCTGAAACCGGCCGGACCGGCGGTTCCAATCGACGAGGTCGAAACCGCCGAATCGATCTTCAAGCGCTTCTCGACGGGCGCGATGTCCTACGGATCGATCAGCGGTGAGGCACACGAGACGCTCGCCATTGCGATGAATCGGCTCGGCGGCAAGTCGAATACGGGCGAGGGGGGCGAGGATTCGGCGCGCTACGTCCCCGACTCGAACGGCGACTCTCGGCGCAGCGCGATCAAGCAGGTGGCGTCGGCGCGCTTCGGCGTGACGAGCGAATACCTGGTCAACGCCGACGACCTGCAGATCAAAATGGCGCAGGGCGCCAAACCGGGTGAAGGTGGTCAGCTGCCGGGGCACAAGGTGTATCCGTGGATCGCGAAGGTGCGCTACTCGACGCCTGGCGTCGGCCTGATTTCGCCGCCGCCGCATCACGACATCTACTCGATCGAAGACCTGGCGCAGTTGATCTACGACCTGAAGAACTCCAATCCGCACGCGCGGATTCACGTCAAACTGGTCGCTGAAGGTGGTGTCGGCACGATTGCGGCTGGCGTGGCGAAGGCGCACTCGGATGTCGTCCTGATCTCGGGTCACGACGGCGGAACAGGTGCGTCGCCGCTGACGAGCATCAAGCATGCTGGCCTGCCGTGGGAGCTCGGTCTCGCCGAGACCCAGCAGGTCCTCGTCCTGAACAAGCTGCGCGACCGCATCGTCGTGCAGGTGGACGGCCAGATGAAGACCGGCCGCGACGTGGTCATCGCCGCACTGCTCGGTGCCGAAGAGTTCGGATTCGCCACCGCCCCGCTGGTCGTGATGGGCTGCGTGATGATGCGCGTCTGCCATCTGAACACCTGCCCGGTGGGCATCGCGACGCAGGATCCGGAGCTGCGCAAGCAGTTCACCGGCAAGCCGGAGTTCGTCGAGAACTTCTTCCGCTTCATCGCACAGGAAGTGCGCGAGCTGATGGCGGAGCTCGGCTTCCGGACGCTCGACGAGATGATCGGGCGCGCCGACTGCCTCGATATCGACCGCGCGGTCGATCACTGGAAGGCGAATGGCCTCGACCTGCGGCCGCTGCTCTACATGCCGGACTTGCCGGCGAGCGTCGCCCGTCGCCGCGTGCGCGCGCAGGATCACGGTCTCGACGTCGCGCTCGACAACGATCTGATCAAGAAGAGCCGGCCGGCGCTCGAACACCGGATGGCGGTGGAGATCAACGCCTACATCCGCAACGCGGATCGCACCGTCGGCACGATGCTCGGCTCGGAGGTGACGCGTCGCTACGGTGCGGCCGGCCTGCCGGACGACACCATCAGAATCACCTTTACGGGCGCGGCGGGGCAGAGCTTCGGCGCGTTCGTGCCGCGCGGCATCACCATGACGCTCGTCGGCGATGCGAACGACGGCTTTGGCAAGGGACTTTCGGGCGGCAAGGTGATCGCGTATCCGCCGAAGCGCTCGACCTTCCGCTCCGAGGACAACATCATCGTCGGCAACGTCGCGTTCTATGGCGCGACGGCCGGCGAGGCGTACGTCCGCGGCGTGGCCGGCGAACGCTTCTGCGTCCGCAATTCCGGCGCGCATGTGGTGGTGGAAGGCGTGGGCGATCACGGCTGCGAATACATGACCGGTGGGCGCGTTGTCGTGCTCGGCCGCACCGGGCGGAACTTCGCAGCGGGCATGAGCGGCGGGATTGCTTTCGTGCTCGATCGCGACGCCATGTTCAACCGCAAGTGCAACCGCGAGATGGTGGACCTCGAGCCGCTGATTGACGCCGAGGACATCGACTACGTACGCGTGGCCATCATGAAGCACGCCACACTGACCGGTTCGCGCTACGCCGAGGCGATCCTCGCGGACTGGGCGAACCTGCAGAAGAAGTTTGTCAAAGTGATGCCGCGCGACTATAAGCGCGCGCTTGCCGCAGACGCGCGACGCCGCGAGGCGGAAGCGCGCGAAGCGTCGATGGCGGCGGTGCCGGTTGTGGCGGCGCAAAAGATCAGGAAATCGAAGCGGGGCGTGTCGACAAAGGCACTGCAGCAGATCCATGGGTAAGCCCACAGGGTTCATCGAAATTCAGCGCAAGAAGCACCCGACGCGCCCAATCGAGGAGCGCATTCACGACTGGCGCGAGGTCTATCTGCCGTCTCCGACCGGCGACCTGATGGAGCAGGGCGCGCGCTGCATGGACTGTGGCATCCCGTTCTGTCATCAGGGTTGTCCGCTTGGAAACCTGATTCCTGACTGGAACGACCTGGTCTACAAAGACAAATGGCAGGGGGCAATCGACAGGCTGCACGCGACCAACAACTTTCCGGAGTTCACCGGGCGGCTCTGCCCGGCGCCGTGCGAAGGCTCGTGCGTTCTGGGTATCAACAACGATCCGGTCACGATCAAAGACATCGAGGTCTCGATCATCGATCGCGCCTATGCCGAAGGATGGGTAACACCGCAGCCCCCCACCACCCGTACGTGGAAGAAGGTCGCTGTGATCGGGTCGGGACCCGCCGGGCTGGCGGCCGCGGACCAGTTGAACCGCGCCGGTCATCTCGTCACCGTGTTCGAGAAGTCCGATCGCATTGGCGGCCTGCTGCGCTACGGCATTCCGGAATTCAAGATGGAGAAGCGGATCCTGGATCGGCGCCTGGCACTGATGGAGACCGAAGGCGTCGTCTTCCGGCCGAGTGTCAACGTGGGCGTCGACGTGTCGATGAGCCGGCTGCGATCTGACTTCGACGCGATTCTGCTGGCGGGTGGTGCCGGTCAACCGCGCGATCTGAACGTGCCGGGACGCGAGCTGCAGGGCATCCACTTCGCGATGGAGTACCTCACGCTGCAGAATCGCCGGTGTGAAGGCGACGAGATCTCCGACGATCGGTTCATCTCCGCCAAAGGGCGCGACGTCGTCATCATTGGCGGCGGCGATACCGGGGCGGACTGCCTGGGCACCGCGCACCGGCAGGGCGCGCGGTCTGTGTTTCAGCTCGAGCTGCTGCCGCAGCCGCCCGAGACGCGCGCGGACAACAATCCATGGCCGACTTGGCCGCAGATCTTCCGCGTCTCGCCCGCGCATGAAGAAGGCGGCGAGCGGCTGTATTCGGTTTCGACGCAGCGGTTCGTCGGCGATCGGAAAGGCCGCGTGCGCGCGCTGCAGGCGAGCAAGGTGGAGATGGTCCGCCGCGACGGACGCATGGAGTTCGTGCCTGTGCCGGAATCGGACTTCGAGATCAAAACCGATCTCGTACTGCTGGCGATGGGCTTTGTCGGCGCAGAACGCGGTCCGTTGCTTGGCGATCTGGGTGTGAGCGTCACCGCGCGCGGCAACGTCGGCCGCGACGCGAAGTGGATGACGAACGTCCCGGGCGTTTTCACCGCCGGCGACATGCAGCGCGGTCAGTCGCTGATCGTCTGGGCGATTGCGGAGGGCCGCTCGGCCGCGCGCGCGATTGATGAGTACCTGATGGGCGAGTCGCAGCTGCCTGCGCCCTTGCAGTAGTTCAATCGATCCCGAACGCCAGCAAGACGTTTCCAGGTACGAGCCCACCATGGTGCGAATAGCCGGAGTTGGTGAAGACCATCCCGCCGACGACGGTTGCGCCGGCATTGCTCATCGAGCCGCCGTTGGCTTTCACGCCATCGACGGTTTGAAACTCGTGCGCCGTGTCGTACTCCCACAGCAGGGTGCCGCTCTGCGACGAGAACGCCTGCAGGCGGCCGTCCCATGTGGCGGAGAGAACCATTCCCGGCAGCGCCGTTACCGCCGCCGCACGCGAGGGCTTGCAGGCCTTTCTGGTGCCACAAGGAGGTGGTGTCGTCGACCACACCTGGCGTCCCCGATCGATCTCGAAAGCTGAGAGTGTCCCTGTGGCCTCTGGCTCGGAGGCATTGAAGTAGGCGTTGGCGACATAGACGTTCGCGCCGTCTACGGCTACGCCCCACATGACGCCGCCGCCGGTATTGCCTTTTCCGGTTTGCTGGTGCCAGAGAACTCTTCCCTGCTTATCGGGGTCGAGCGCGTAGAGCGTGCCGGCCTTGTTCGCCGCCAGGATCACATCGCGTCCATTCGCTTCCACCAGCACCGGCGAAGCCGAAAAGTCGGCATCCGGTGCATCGGCGTCAGGGCAGACCATGTCATTGCGCGTCGGCAGGCGGCAGCTGCCGTTCCACACGTCATTGGCGCTGACCTGACTGATCCAGCGAATACGACCGGACTTCATGTCGAAGGCGACGATCGCATCCGATGCATCGGTGGCGGGTGTGGAGTAGTTGTTTCCGGTGCCAGCGTAAAGAACGTTTCGCTTGCGATCGACAGTCGGCGCGTTCCAGATGGGAACGCCCGATGGTCCCCAGAGCTCGGTCCCCGTGCTGTTCTTCCCGAGCCGATGCGCTTCCTCGCCGATGGTGTATCTCTTCCACAACACCTTGCCCGTTGACGCATCGAGGGCGGCCATGCTCCCGCGGAATCGACAGCACGGATACCTGGGATCACCGACCTGCGATTCTTCTCGCGAGGATACAGGCACGTACAGCCGCCCGTCGCTGAGGGCAGGCGCGCCCGTTATCGCTGCGCGAGGATTGTCGTCGATCCGTTTTTTCCACAGCAGCCTCCCTGTGTCAGCATCGACGGCGTAGACATAAGCCGACTGATCGCCGAAATACGCGGCGAGCGTGTTGCCGGTGAACCTTCCGATGCTCACTGCGGACCGGATGCCCGCTTCGGCCTGAAAGGTCCAGCGAACGCAGCCGCTCTTCGCGTCGAGCGAGTAGAGATCACCTTCAGCCGTGCCGACGTACACCCGGTTGCCAACGACGACAGGTTGCGTGCCGCCGGATGCGGCGCCCGGGTAGCCAAACGCCCATTTCAGTTTCAGGCGGGGGACATCCGCTGCCGTGAGCTGCGCGGCAGCCGCCGGCTGAAACCGCGTATTGGCAATGTCCACACCCCAACCGTTCCACGCGACTCCAGCGATTGATGCGATCGGTGGAGCGGTACCCGAGCAGAACGCGGATCGTGGAAGCAGATCCGGCGGCGGACCTCCGAATGACTTGCGCGAGAGGTATTCGGCGAGCGTTCGGCGTTGCGCCCGGCTGCGCTCGGCGGCCTGGGCTTTCATGACTCCCGATTCGAGCACTTGCAGGATGTGCTCGGGCGTCATCTGGCTCATGACGTCCGGGCTGGGGCCGCGCGTCTCGGTGCCTGACGATCCGTCATGGCATATCGCGCAATAGGTGTTGAACAGGTACGCGCCATCCTGCTGCGCGTGCAACGGAACAGCCGCAGCCGCGACGACGCTGCACGACACCATCAGATGCCGCCAACTCATGGTCCGCATTCTCGCACCGGTGACCGCCGTTATGATTGAAGAATGTCTGTTCGCGATGTCCTGATTGTGGGAGCCGGGCCTTCCGGCCTCGCCACCGCGATTGCCGCCAAGCAGCACGGCCTCGACTACGTCATTGTCGAAAAAGGCGTGCTCGTCAATTCCATCTTCAACTTCCCGATGCACATGGTGTTCTTCACGACGCCGGAGCTCCTCGAAATCGGAGGGCTGCCGCTGGTGACGCCGTACGACAAGCCGACGCGCCTCGAAGCGCTGCGCTATTACCGGCGGGTCGTGGACACCTACGATCTGCCGATCTCATTTCACGAGAAGGTGACGTCAATCGAGCGCGAAGCCGATGGTCGCTTCATCGTCGAGACGGAGACCACGCGCGGCAACACGCGGGTGCGCGAAGCACGCGCGGTGGTGCTCGCGATTGGTTACTACGACTTTCCGAACTATCTCGGCATTCCGGGCGAAGAGCTGCCGCACGTATCGCACTACTACACCGATGCGCATCCGTATTACCGTGGCCGCGTCGTCATCGTCGGCGGCAAGAATTCGGCCGCCGAAGCCGCGCTCGAGCTGTTCCGCGCCGGCGTGCACGTAACGCTCGTGCATCGGCACGCAGCACTCGGCGAGTCGATCAAATACTGGGTGCGGCCGGACATCGAGAACCGCATCAAGGAAGGGTCCGTTCAGGCGCGCTTCAACGCGTGCGTGACTGAGATCACACCGACGCACGTCGTCATCACGCAGCAGGGCACACGCGAGGAGATTCCCGCTGACGGCGTGTTCCTGCTGACTGGCTATCACCCGGATGTCGATCTGATGCGCACCGCCGGCATCAACGTGGATGATGAGACGCTCGCGCCGGAGCTGAACATGGAGACATTCGAGACCAACGTCCCGAATCTGTTCATTGCGGGCGGAGCGATTGCCGGGAAGAAGACCGGCAACATCTTCATCGAGAACGGCCGTTTCCATGGCGTGAAGATCATCGAGCTTCTGGCCAAGCGACTGCGTGCCGACTAGTGCGAGACTTTACCCGTCCAGCCGCCGCGCGGCGCGTGCAGCTTCATTTCCAGCAGATCGATCAACGCGCGGCAGCGCGCGAGGACTCCGTTGCACTCGAGCAGCGCCTGATGCTCGAGCGTCTCGAGATCCAGGTACTGCGCAAGCGCGTTGACAAGATCCTCGTCGGGAACTGACGGCGGGAATTTCGGCTCCGAGCGGACACGTTCGATGGCCGCGGCCAGCACGGCTTCGAGCCGCTGGCGCTGCTGACGCAGCGGCTGCGCCTCGTCTGCTGGAACCACCTCAGGAATCGACTCGACGAGGCCGACGCGGTACGGCTCCGATTCGTTCTCCGACACCACGCGGAACTTCTCCATCCCGCGCAGCACGATGTCATAGCGTCCGTCGGCGAGCGGCTGCGAATGCGTAATCACGCCCGCGCAGCCAACCTGGTAGATCGGTGGACGCCCATCGTAGTTGGTCTCGTATCCCGGCCGCAGAAGCACCATGCCGATAATCCGATCGCCCGCGAGCGTGTCGGCCACCATCTTCCGGTAGCGCGGCTCGAAGATGTGCAGC
The DNA here is from genome assembly GCA_035492455.1 of Vicinamibacterales bacterium. Lineage (GTDB taxonomy): Bacteria > Acidobacteriota > Vicinamibacteria > Vicinamibacterales > UBA2999 > Gp6-AA40. Next base: position 91,289 of record DATJJE010000071.1, read on the forward strand.
GGCAGAAAGACGTTGGGGAAGAGGACGACGTTGGGGAGCGGGAAAAGGGGGATCGAAGCAGGCAGCATACGATTCGTGATTGGTGATTTGTGATTCGTGATTCTCAAAATCACAAATCACTAACCGCAAATCAGTGAATAGTCTTCGTCTTGCGGTCCATATAGTCCATCAACACGTACTGACCAAGCGTGTACGGCGTCGTGAAGTAGGCCTTGCCGCGACAGATCGCCGCGACGCGGCGCACGAACGCCACCAGATCCGGATCGCGCGCCAGCATGAACGTATTGATCATGATGCCCGCTTTCTGGCACGCGTTCACCTCCGCAAACGTTTCGGAGACGATGAACGGATCGAGGCCGAAGGCGTTCTTGTAGATCTGGCCGTCGGGCCGCGTCAGCGCTGACGGCTTGCCATCGGTGATCATCACGATCTGCCGCATGTCCTTCTTCTGCCGTTCGAGGATGCGGCGCGCCAGGCGCAGCCCTTCCCGCGTATTCGTGTAGTAGGGGCCGACGCGCACGCGCCCGAGCTGCTTCAGCGGAATCTCCTCGGCGGAATCGTGGAAGAGCACGGCGTTCAGTGAGTCGCCCGGATACTGCGTCCGAATCAGGTGCGAGAGCGCCAAGGCGACGCGTTTGGCCGGCGTAAAGCGATCCTCGCCGTAGAGGATCATGCTGTGGCTGCAGTCCAGCATGATCACGGTGGCGCACGAGCTCTGATACTCGCTCTGCGCGACCATCAGATCCGGGTAATCGACGTCGATCGTCGCGGTCTGCGTTGATTTCCCTTCGGAGTGCAGGCGCTGCACGGCGTTGAGGATCGTCGAGCTCGGATCGAGATTCATCGTATCGCCGAACTCGTACGGCTTGGGCGCGGCCGCCGCCTCGACGCCGGTCGAAAGATGGCGGGTGTCGTGTCGTCCGGCGCTGCTGCGGCCGATCGACCCGAGGAGATCGCGTAGTGCACGATAGCCGAGGAAGTCGAGCGCCTTGTCTGTGACCTCGAACTTCACCGGACCCGCGTCCTCACCGTAGCCGCCGCCCGTGCCGCGTTCGCGCTGCTCGCGTTCACGATCGAGATCGGGCGCAGCGGTGACGAAACCCTGCTCCATCATCTTGTCGATGATCTGCTGAATGAGATCCTCGAGCTGCTGCCGCGCCTTTTCCTGATCGCCGTCGGCCGGCTCTCCCAGCAGCTGCTCGAGCGCTTCCTCTGATAGCACGCCGCCGCTGAACAGCGCTTCCAGAATCGCATCGTGCAGCGCCTGCATCGTCCGGTCTTCGTCGCCAGAGGACGGATCACCCCAGGGATTGCTGAACCCGCTCGAGAGGAGAAGGTCGGACAGCTTCGAGACCAGATCTTCGAGATCGATCTGATCGAGCAGGTCGCCGGTGTACTTGGTGTAGCGGTACTTCATATTCGGATCCGCGTGCAGGCGGACCTAGTTGTAGTACTTTTTCTTCCCCTGCGGGATGGAAGGGATAGTCCTTTCCTCATCCCTGAACTTGTCCTCCCGCGGCCGACGCACCGGCGATTCGGTGGCGTGGTATCCACGCTCGTCGCTGCGGCCGATCTTCTTCAGCGCGTACAGACCTTCGAGCACGAAATCGACACCCGCCGCCAGCAGCTGCGGCGACGCCTCTTTCGGAATGCCCGCCGCCTGCGCGAGCTCAATCAGACCCTGCACCTCGCGTGCATGCGTGAGCACTTCCTTCGTGCTCATCGTGTCGGCAAGCTGCAGGCTGCCGCCGAGGTCGAACCATTCGATCACCTGTCGCGTCTCGAGGTGCGACAGGTAGCCGTCGGCAACGTTCGCGACCGCAGACTTGATCAGTTCGCGCCCCACCGCTTCCGCGCCTTTCAGCTCGCCCTCGTATTCCATCTCGAACTTGCCGGTGATCGAGGGCAGCGCTGCGTAGACGTCGTTCACCCTGGCAACAGCACAGTCCTCGCGATTCGTCAGCGCGCGCCGCTCCGCATTCGAGACGACGTTCTCCATTGCGGAGATCGGCAAACGCTGGCTGACGCCGGAGCGCTTGTCGATGCGGCGATCCTGGCGCGCCTGAAAGGCGATCTCTTCGACGACTTCCGCGACGAACGTCGGCACCTCGGTTTTCGGGCCGACACCGTCGCGCTTCATCCACGCTTCCTGCGCGGTAATGGCCATCGCGTCGCTGCGACCGGCCGGATAGTGCGTGCGGACTTCCGAGCCGATGCGATCCTTCAGCGGCGTGATGATCTTGCCGCGCGCCGTGTAATCCTCCGGGTTCGCGGTGAACGCCATCATCACATCGAGCGGCAGACGCACTGGATAGCCCTTAATCTGTACGTCGCCTTCCTGCAGGATGTTGAACAGGCCCACCTGAATCTTCCCTGCGAGGTCGGGCAGCTCGTTGATGGCAAAGATGCCGCGGTTCGCCCGCGGCAGCAGACCGTAATGCATGGTCAGCTCGCTCGAGAGCTGCAGGCCGGACTTGGCCGCCTTGATTGGATCGATGTCGCCGACCATGTCGGCAATCGTCACATCCGGGGTGGCGAGTTTTTCGACGTAACGCGCGTCACGTCCCAGCCACGCGACCGGCGTCTTGTCGCCGTCCGTTGTAAGGCGTGTGCGGCATGCACTGCAGATCGGATCCAGCGGGTCGTCGTTGATCTCGCAGCCGGGCATCACCGGGATTTCCTCGTCGAGCAGCGTCACCAGCGCGCGCAGCAGGCGCGTCTTCGCCTGACCGCGCAGGCCAAGCAGGATGAAGTTGTGCTGTGAGAGCAGCGCGTTGACGAGCTGCGGGACGACGGTGTCGTCGTAGCCAACGATGCCGGGAAACAGCGGCTCCCCGGAGCGCAGCTTGACGATCAGGTTGTCGCGCACCTCCTGGTGCACGTTGCGGCGCCGAACGGTACCTTCGGCTACGGCGCGCCGCAGGTCGCCGACAGTCGAAATCCCAGTGGGTCTGGCCATAGATGAATTTTATCCGGCTTACGGGTCCAAGCTTAAGGCTCATCGTACGTGGTTCAATGTTCTTCCTGAAGCCCTAAGTCCTAAGTCTGAAGCCGTGAGCAGCTTTTTTAACGATAGACCGCAGGTCTTCGCGCATCGAGGCGGATGCGATCTGGGGCCTGAGAACACGATCGCCGCATTCGACATCGGCATGTCCACCGGTGCGGACGGCCTGGAGCTGGATGTACACCTGTCCGCCGACCGCGTCGTGGTGGTTCATCACGATAAGACGCTCGATCGGACGACAAACGGTTCCGGACCGCTCTCGGCGCGTACGGCGGACGAGCTCGCGCGGCTCGATGCGGGTTACTGGTTCAAACGAGGTGGGGAGTATCCGTTCCGGGGCCAGGGTCTGGGCGTGCCGACCCTACGCGACGTTCTCGCCCGCTACCGCGGCGTGCCGACGATCATAGAGATAAAGGTGTATACCGCCGCCATGGGCCAAGCTGTGGCAGACGAGGTTCGCCGCGCCGATGCCGACGATTTCGTATGTATTGCCGGATATGGCCCGGCCAGCGCCCGTGCCGCGCGGGCCGCGCTTCCGCGCGTGGCCGCGAGCGCCCACAAGGGCGAAGTGCGCCTGGCGCTGTATCGATCGTGGCTTCGATGCCCTGTCCGTACCGCGCCGTATCAGACCTACCAGGTTCCCGAATGCGCCGAGGGTATTCGCATTGTTTCGCCGCGGTTCATCCGCGATGCGCACGGCGGCGGCTTCAAGGTGCAGGTCTGGACGGTCGATGAAGAAGCCGACATGCGGCGCCTGCTCGGCTGGGGAGTCGACGGATTGATCAGCAACCGTCCCGATCTCGCTGTTCGTATCAGAGATGAATTCCTGGCCAACCGTTGACGAGGTGCGTGGCGCAGCGCCGCGCGTCTATGCCGTCATGCAGGCGTCGCCGATGCTGCGCCATCCGCTGCTCGAGGAGTGGCTTGGCTGTGAGGCGTGGGTCAAGCACGAGAACCACAATCCGACCGGCGCGTTCAAGATTCGCGGCGGATTGAATCTGCTGGCGCAGCTCTCGCCCGAGGATCGGCGCCGCGGCGTGATCAGCGCCAGCACCGGCAATCATGGCCAGTCGATCGCGTTTGCCAGCCGCATGCACGGAGTGCGCTGTCGCATTGTCGTGCCGGTTGGCAACAACCCGGACAAGAACGCCGCGATGCGTGCCTACGGCGCGGAAGTGATTCAGCACGGGCGCGATTACGACGAGGCGCGCGTTCGTGTCGAGCAGATGGTCGAGGACGAAGGATGGCGATACGTCCACTCGGCCAACGAACCGCACCTCATCGCCGGCGTCGGCACCTACGCGCTGGAGATGCTCGAAAAGGTACCGGCTCTCGATTACCTGTTCGTCCCGATCGGCGGCGGCAGCGGCGCGGCCGGCTGTTGCATCGTCCGCGACGGCCTTGGCGCGAAGACAAAGGTGATCGGCGTGCAGGCATGCGGCGCCGATGCGTTCACTCGTTCATGGCGCGGTCTCGAGCGTGTCACCGCTGAACACGTCAACACGTTCGCCGAAGGGATGGCGACGCGCGTCACCTTCGATCTGACCTTCGCTATTCTGAAGGAAATGCTCGACGACATCGTTCTGCTCGACGAGGCGGAGCTGGAGGAAGGCGTCCGCGCGGCGCTGCGCTACACGCACAACCTGGCAGAAGGATCAGGCGCTGCGGCGCTGGCCGCGGCGAAGAAATACGGTCAGAACCTCGGCGGGAAGACGATCGGCTGCGTGATGAGCGGCGGAAACATTGATCTGAAGACGCTCGCCCGAATCGTGGCACAATCCGCACTCACGTAAGGAGGGACGCCATGGTCGATCTGTTCAGACGCAAGCTCCTGAAGACGGGTGCCGCGGCGACGGCGATGGCGGCCGCAGCGAAGGGCGCGCTTGCGCAGCAGCCGGCGCCAGCTGCGGCGGGCGGCACGTTCTTTCAGAAAGGCGCAGTGAAACTGCGCTACCAGGTCGCCGGCACGGGATTCCCGCTGCTGATCATTCCCGGCGGTGGATTGAACTCGGCGCTGTCAGGGTTGAAGAATCCCTTCGACACCTTCGGCGAGCTGCAGGGCGAGTATCGATGCATCTCGGCAGACCTGCGCAACGCGAACACCGGCGAATCGTCTGGACCGCTGGAAGTCGACCGGCCGTGGGATTCGCACACCGACGATCAGCTCGCGCTGCTCGATCACCTCGGCGTCAGGAAGTTCGCGGTGATGGGCTTCTGCATCGGCGGCCCGTTCATCTGGAACCTGCTGAAGCGCGCTCCCGATCGCGTCGTCGCCGCGGTGCTGGCGCAGCCGGTCGGCTTCAGGCCGGAGATGCCGACGCTCCTGTACGACGGCAGCATGACGGGCTGGGGACCGGACCTCGTGAAGCGGCGGCCCGAGATCACGATGGACATGATCGAGAAGTACCTTTCGAATATGTACAAGAAGAACGCCGACTTCGTCTTCACCGTGACGCGCGACTTCGCGCGCAGCTGCCAGACGCCGCTGTTGATTCTGCCGGACGACATCCCGGCGCATCCGTACGCGGTGGCGATGGAAGCAGCGATGCTCGCTCCGAAGTCGGAAGTGAGTCTCTATCCGTGGAAGCAGCCGCCGGAGCGGATTCCGATCGCCGTCCGGCAGATCAAGTCGTTTCTGAAGGCGCATCGCCCCGCTTCGACTTAAGGAGGTCGCCATGGTCGATCTGTTCAGACGCAAGCTCCTGAAGACGGGCGCCGCCGCGACCGCGATGGCGGCGGCCGCGAAGGGCGCGCCGGCGCAGCAGCCGCGGCCGGCCGCGGGCGCCGGAGCCTTCTATGAGAAAGGTTCCGTTCGCATCTACTACGAGGAGTACGGCTCGGGCTTTCCGCTGCTGCTGATTGCCGGCGGTGGACTCGGCGGCTCGACGATCCGCGGCCTGACCAATCCGTTCGACGCGGTGGGAGAGTTCAAGGGCGAGTACCGGTGCGTCGGATCCGATCTTCGAACGGCCAATGGGAAATCCAGTGGCCCACTCGAAGTGGGTCGGCCATGGGACCAGTTCGCCGACGATCACATCGGTCTCATGGACCACCTCCGCATCGACAAGTTCATGGTGCTGGGCTTCTGTATCGGCGGCCCATTGATCTGGAATCTCCTCAAGCGTGCACCCACCCGGGTCGTCGCCGCGGTCCTCGCGCAGCCGAGCGGCTGCCGCGCCGAGGCGCCGACGCTGATGTATGACACCAACATGCAAGGCTGGGGACCGGACTACGTGAAGCGCAATCCGGGCGTGACGATGGCGCAGGTCGACCAGTTCCTGACGAAGATGTACAAGAGCCCGGCGGACTTCATCTGGCCCGTGACGCGAGATTTCGTGAAGAACTGTCAGACGCCGGTATTGATCCTGCCGGACGACATTCCGGCGCATCCCTACGCGGTTGCGATGGAAGCGGCGATGCTCGCGCCGAAGGCAGAGGTCAGCATGTTCCCGTGGAAGGAGCCGAAGGAGAGGATTCCATTAGCCGTGCGTCAGATCCATTCGTTCCTGAAGGCGCATCGGCCTGTGAACACATAGGTACTACGAACCAATCAGCTTCTTCGCCTTCCGGAAGACCGCTTCCATCATCGGTGGCGTCAGCTTCCCCGTATTGGTGTTCTGCCGGCTTGGATGAAAGCAGCCGACGAGTGTCGGCAAGCCATTACCGAACTCCACAACTTCACCGTGGCCGAACTGCGGCTTCGGCGACAGCCTGACGTCGCGGCGTTTCAGCAGCTGCAGCCATGCGTCGAACCCGATCTTGCCGAGAGCGACAACGACACGGACGCGCGGCAGGTGCGTGAGCTCTACCTCGAGGTGATCGAGGCAGCGCGTAATCTCTTCCGGCAGCGGCTTGTTGTCCGGAGGCGCGCAGCGCACGGCCGACAGGATGTATGCGTCGGTGAGATGCAATCCATCATCGACTCGTTGCGAGGTCGGGATGTTGGCGAAGCCCGTGCGATGCAGCGCGGACATCAGGAAGTCACCTGATCCGTCGCCCGTAAACACCCGGCCCGTGCGATTGGCACCATGTGCGGCGGGCGCGAGTCCTACTAAGAGAAGCCGTGCGTTTGGATCGCCGAAGCCCGGAACTCCCCGGCCCCAGTAGGTGTCGCCGCGGTGGGCTCGCTTCTTCTCGCGCGCGACGTTGCGACAGTACTGTCTGAGCCGTGGGCATCGTTCGCATGATGCAATCGAATGATGTACCTCGGCGAGTCCCGACGGCACGTTGACGCTGAGCGGTTTAAACACAGATCAATGGCGCTACAATTGAAGGTTGTCGTCAGTGATCTTAGAGGATTAATGCGGAACACTGCCCCAAAGGATGCGGCCGAGCTCGAAGCGCTTGAAACCCGTGAGTGGCTCGAGTCGCTCGATTACGTGCTGCAGTCCGGTGGACCGGCACGCGTCGGCCGCCTGCTTCGCGAGTTGGGCGATCACGCACGGCGCAAAGGCGTCAAGCAACCGTTCACAGCCAACACCCTTTACGTCAACACTATCCCCGCTACAGAAGAACCACCGTTCCCCGGCAGCCGCGAAATCGAGCGCCGCATCAAGAGCCTCGTGCGCTGGAATGCCCTCGCCATGGTCGTCAAGGCGAACAAGGCCGAGGACGGCATCGGCGGACACATTTCGACGTATGCGTCGGCCGCGACGCTCTACGAGGTGGGCTTCAACCACTTCTTCAAGGGCAAAGGCGACAACCACGACGGCGACATCATCTTTTTCCAGGGGCACGCCGCGCCTGGTATCTACGCACGCGCGTTTGTCGAAGGACGCATTCCTGCTGAGAAGCTCGAGAACTTCCGCCGCGAGCTCAAGGCGGGTGGCGGATTGTCGTCATACCCGCACCCATGGTTGATGCCGGAGTTCTGGGAATTTCCAACGGTCTCGATGGGCCTCGGCCCGATCATGTCCATCTACCAGGCGCGGTTCATGCGCTACCTCGAGGACCGAGGCCTCAAGAAGCGATCGGATTCAAAAGTCTGGGCGTTCCTCGGCGACGGCGAGACGGATGAACCGGAAGCGCTGGGGGCGATAACGCTTGCGTCGCGCGAAAAACTCGACAACCTGATCTTCGTCATCAACTGCAACCTGCAGCGGCTCGACGGCCCCGTCCGTGGCAACGGTCAGATCATCCAGGAGCTCGAGGCGGTGTTCCGCGGCGCCGGCTGGAACGTGATCAAGGTGCTGTGGGGCAGCGAGTGGGACGCGTTGCTCGAGAAAGACAAGGACGGCCTGCTCGTCAAGCGAATGGGCGAGGTCGTCGACGGCGAGTATCAGAAATACGCTGTCGAATCGGGCGCCTACGTCCGCGAGCACTTCTGGGGCAAGTATCCGCAGCTTGCCGAAATGGTCAGTCATCTATCCGACGAGCAGTTGAAGAAGCTGACCCTCGGCGGCCATGACCCGACGAAGGTGCACGCTGCGTATGCGGCAGCCGTCAAAACGACTGGTCAGCCCACCGTCATCCTCGCTCGCACGATCAAAGGCTATGGGATTGGTGAGGCCGGCGAAGGCAAGAACATCACGCATCAGCAGAAGAAGCTGAACGAAGACGAGCTGCGCGCATTCCGCACCCGCTTCGGCATCCCGATCGCCGATGCGGAGGTCGCGAAGGCTCCCTTCTATCGGCCGCCGGACAACAGTCCGGAAGTGACCTACATGCTGGAGCGCCGCAAGCAGCTCGGGGGCTTCGTGCCGCGTCGCATCATTACCTCCGAGCCGCTGAAAGTCGATACGCTGCACGATTGCTTCACGGAATTCGAGAAGGGCACCGAAGGGCGCAAAGCGTCGACGACGATGGTGTTCGTGCGGATGCTGGCGAAGCTTCTGAAGGACAAGGAGCTCGGCGAGCTGGTGGTGCCCATCGTTCCAGACGAGGCACGCACGTTCGGGATGGAAGCGCTCTTCCGGCAGGTCGGGATTTACTCGCACGCCGGCCAACTGTACGAGCCCGTCGACATGGACACGCTTCTTTATTACAAAGAAGCGAAGGAAGGGCAGATTCTGGAGGAGGGCATTACCGAAGCCGGTTCAATGTCCTCCTTCATCGCCGCCGGTACTGCCTACGCGACTCATGGCATCAACACCATTCCCTTCTTCATCTACTACTCGATGTTCGGCATGCAGCGCATTGGCGATCTGGTGTGGGCCGCCGGCGATTCGCGCACGCGCGGGTTCCTGCTTGGCGGCACCGCTGGCCGGACGACGCTGGCGGGAGAGGGACTGCAGCATCAGGACGGCCATAGCCATCTGTTCTCGATGGCCGTGCCGAACTTGATTTCCTACGACCCGGCGTTTGCCTACGAGATCGCAGTCATCATCGAAGAGGGTATCCGGCGAATGTATGTGAAGGGCGACAGCGTCTTCTACTACATCACCGTGATGAACGAGAACTACGAGCATCCGCCACTGCCGCAGGGCGTGCGTGACGGCATCCTGAAAGGGATGTACCGGTTCAAGGCATCGGAGAAGAAGGATGCGAAGGCTCGCGCGCAGCTGCTCGGCAGCGGCGCAATTCTGCCGGAAGTGATCAAGGCCGCGCGCATCCTCGAAGACCAGTACAGCGTCGCCGCCGACATCTGGAGCGTTACGAGCTACCAGGAGCTCTATCGGGAAGGACACGCGGCGGAGCGGTGGAATCGTCTCCATCCGGATCAGACACGGCGAGTGCCGTACGTGCGGCAGTGCTTCGAACGGATAGACCAGCCAATCATTGCGGCCTCCGACTATGTGAAGGCGCTGCCGGATGCGATCGACCGCTGGCTGCCGCGGCCGCTGGTCTCGCTCGGCACCGACGGCTTCGGCCGCAGCGAGAACCGCGCGTCGCTCCGTGACTTCTTCGAGGTCGACAGCCGTTTCATCGTCCTGGCGACGCTCGACGAGCTGGCGCGCGAGGGGAAGCTCGATGTCGCCGTGGTGACGAAAGCCATCAAGGACCTCAACATCAACGCTGAAAAACCAAATCCCGCCACCGCCTGATGCAGGAATTCAAAGTTCCCGAACTGGGTGAGAACGTCGAGCAGGGCGACGTCACCCGTCTGCTCGTCAAGGTTGGCGACACGATCGCGAAAGACCAGCCGGTCGTGGAGCTCGAGACGGACAAGGCGACTATCGAGGTGCCTTCGTCGGTCGCGGGCACCGTCAAGGAGATCAAGGTCAAGGCGGGCGACAAGGTGAAGGTCGGCGCCGTCATTCTCACGGTCGATGAGAATGGCGCGGGCGCGCCGGCACCCAAGCAGGAAGCGAAACCGAAGCAGGAAGAGAAGGCACCGGAGAAAGTGGTGTCGATGCCGAAGCGTGACTCGGCACCTGCTCCAGCACCAGAACCCCCGCCACCCGCGCAACCAGTTCAGGCGAAGGCGCGACCCACTGAAGGCGCAGCTGCACCTGCATCGCCGTCTGTTCGTCGCCTGGCCCGCGAGATTGGCGTCGACATCAACGACATTCAGGGGACGGGCCCTGGTGGACGGATCTCCGACGAAGACGTCAAGGAGCAGGCGAGACGGATCCTGAGCAGCGTAGGCACGGCGGCCGCGCGTCCTGCTGGTGCACCGGCCGCGACCGTGCCGCTGCCCGACTTCGCGAAGTGGGGACCGGTCGACCGTCAGCCCATGACGAACATCCGCCGCAAGACGGCGGAGCATCTCAGCCACGCGTGGAACACCATCCCGCACGTCACGCAATGCGACAAGGCGGACATCACGCCGATGGAGGAGCTTCGGTCGAAGTTCCGCAAGCAGGTGGAGCAGGCGGGCGGCAATCTGACGGTGACCGCGGTGCTGGTGAAAGTACTTGCCGCGGCGGTGAAGCAGTTCCCACAGTTCAATGCGTCGCTCGACGAGGCGAACGGCGCGATTGTCTACAAGAAGTACGTCAACGTCGGCGTGGCGGTGGACACCGAGTTCGGCTTGCTGGTGCCCGTGATCCGCAACGCTGATCAGAAGAACATCACGCAGATCGCTATCGAACTGCATCAGCTCTCCGAGAAGGCGCGGTCGAAGAAGCTGACGCTCGAGGAGATGAGCGGCGGCGGCATCAGCATCAGCAATCTGGGCGGCATCGGCGGCACCTATTTCACGCCGATCGTCAACTGGCCCGAGGTCGCGCTCCTCGGGGTCTCGCGCGGCATCATCGAGCCCGTGTGGAGAGACGGGAAGTTCGAGCCGCGGCAATTGCTGCCACTCTCGCTCTCCTACGATCACCGCGTGATTGACGGCGCCGACGCCATGCGCTTCCTGCGGTGGGTCGTGCAGGCCATCGAGCAGCCGTTCCTGCTTTCGCTGCTCGGCTGACGTCATGGCGCGCGAATCCACACAACTGGCCGTCCTCGGCGCGGGGCCCGGCGGCTACGCTGCGGCCTTCTACGCCGCCGATCTCGGCATGCAGGTCGCGCTCGTCGACATGGAGAAGAATCCGGGCGGCGTCTGCCTGTATCGCGGCTGCATACCGTCGAAGGCGCTGCTGCACGTGGCCAAGGTGATCGACGAATCTCGGCACGCCAGCGCGTGGGGCGTGACGTTCAGCGATCCGAAAATCGATCTCGATAAGCTGCGCGCCTTCAAGCAGGGAGTCGTCGACAAGCTGACGAGTGGCGTCGGCCAGGTCGGGCGGATGCGCAAAGTAAAGTTCATCCAGGGGCGCGCCACGCTCACCGGTCCGAAGTCGATGACCATCGCCGGCGCCGACGGCGATTCCGAGCTCGCCTTCGAGCACTGCATCCTCGCCACCGGGTCGAGCCCGACGCGCATTCCCTCGCTCTCACTCGACAGCCCGCGCATGATGGATTCGACCAGCGGTCTCGACCTGCCGGACGTTCCGCAGTCGTTGCTCGTCATCGGCGGCGGCTACATCGGTCTCGAGCTCGGCACCGTCTACGCCACGCTCGGCAGCAAAGTGTCCGTTGTCGAGATGACCGGCGGCCTGCTGCCTGGCGCCGATCGCGATCTGGTGAACGTGCTGCAGAAGCGCCTCGACAAGCTGTTCACCAGGATCATGGTGAATACGAAGGTCGTAAAGGTGGCAGACGGAGGGCGCGGCATCGAGGTCACTCTCGAGGGCGATACGTCCGGTCAGCAACTGTTCGATCGCGTCCTTGTCGCCGTCGGCCGGCGGCCGAACTCGAAAATTCCCGGACTCGAAAAGACCGCGGTGAAGATCGATCAGAGAGGGTTCATTGAGACGGACGCGCAGCGCCGCACATCCGAGCCGACGATGTTTGCCATCGGCGACGTCGCCGGCGAGCCCATGCTGGCGCACAAGGCCTCACACGAAGCACGCGTCGCGGTGGAAGCCATCCTGGGTCGCAAGGCGGTGTTCGCGCCGCTGGCGATTCCCGCTGTCGTCTTCACCGATCCGGAAATTGCGTGGGCCGGGCTGACCGAAGCGCAGGCTCAGGCCGACGGTCGCGACATCGAAGTTGCGAAGTTCCCCTGGGGCGCGAGCGGCCGCGCTATCAGCATCGATCGTGTGGACGGTCTCACCAAGCTCGTGCTCGACAAGAAGAGCGGACGCATCCTCGGCGTTGGCATTGCCGGGACCGGCGCAGGCGAATTGATTTCAGAAGGGGTGCTGGCGATCGAGATGGGTGCGACCGCCGAGGACATGCGCCTGACGATTCACCCGCACCCGACACTGTCCGAGACGCTGATGGAATCGGCCGAGGTGTTCTTCGGCCAGTCCACTCATGTCTACAAGCCGAAACGGAACCAGGCAGCTCACCCGGAACCGAACGCAGCCTTCGAACCTGCGGACCTGCGAGCCGACAAACCATCCTCGCGCTAGGGGAGTACCGCCGTCGCGTTTCGTTTAGGAACGTATCCGACCGGAATCTCCTTCACCACCTTTCGCGAGGCGATATCGACGACGGACACACTGTTCGAGCCGGCGTTGGCGATGTATACCGCTTTGCTGTCGGGCGAGAACGTCAACCAGTCGGGATGATGTCCCGTCGGCGCTTCGCCCATCAGCTTCAGATCCGGCATGGAGTACTCGTAGATGCGGCTGTTCATCTTGCTCAACACCCACAGCGTCTTCTTGTCGGGCGTGACGCCGATGCCGTGCGAGGGAGAGCCCTGCAGGCCTTCGGTGACGCGCTCCTTCTCGGGCACGTCCGGCAGCTTCACGCGCGACACTTCCTTGCGCTGATCGAAGTCGACAATCGCGAAGCCATTGAAATCCGACAACTGCACGAACATCCGGTTGGTCGACCCGTCCGGCTTCTGATCGAACGTGATCGGCCGCACGCCGGTGTCGAACGCGACGGTCCATACTGGTTCTTCCGTCTTCTGGTCGATGACGGTGATCAGCTTGCCCGCGACGGACCCGCAGATGACGTACTTGCCGTCGGGCGTGACATACGTGTTGTGGGCTGCGCCCTTGACCGGAATGCTCTTCGCGCGCGTCAGCGTCGTTGTATCGATGACGTCCACCGCTCCCGGAGCCGCGGCGATGGCAACGTAGACGCGCTTGCCGTCCTTGCTGATCGAGACGTTGTTCGGATGCGCGGTCAGCTCGATCTTCTTGACGATCTTCAGCGACTTCGCGTCGACGACGTCGAGCGTCTTGTCGGCTTCGTTGCTGATGAAGAATCTCGAGCCGTCGGACGTGGCGCCGTGATTGACCTCGATGCCCTTGATGACGCCCACCACGCTGTTGGTGGCCGGATCGATCAGGTGCACGGTTGTTCCTGCGGAATTCGTCTGGATGATGCGAACCGAGGCCGCACCCGCGACAGCTGAAAGTGCGAGGGCGATTGCAACGGTCAAGGCAGCGCGATACATGGAAGAACCTCCCGGCGCGACTACTTTACACCAGGCCGCGCGCCGTATATAACAGCGCGCATGCGCCGAACGTCCTTTGTCCTCGCGGTTCTTCTTGCTCTCGTTTGCGCCCGGTCCACTCTGCAGGGACAGGGAACCCCGACGCCGCAGACCGGTCCGAAAGGACTCGACTTCGATACGTTCCGCACGAAGGTTCAGCCGATCTTCCTCGCGACGCGCGGCGAGCATGCGCGGTGCTACGCGTGCCATTCGCAGGGGACGCCGCTGCGCCTGCAGGAATTGTCGGCCGGCGCGAAGGACTGGAATGAAGAGCAGTCGCAGAAGAATTTCCAGGCGATGCAGCGGGTCGTCGTCCCGGGTCAACCGAAACTCAGTCGCTTAGTGCTGATGCCGCTGGCGCATGAAGCAGGCGGTACCGAGTTCCATCCAGGCGGCAAGCACTTCAACTCGATGGACGACGCGGAAGTGAAGACGCTGGTCGCGTGGATCACAGACGTCAAGAAGTGAGAAGTTGGAAGTGAGAAGTTTGAAGGGTACGTTCGCGGCGGCGTCAGTCGCTCTACTGGTTGCCGCGGTAGGGCTGCAGGCGCAGCAAAAGATCGACGGCACTGTTGAGAGTCATCTGGCTGCTGCAAAGAAGGCTGCTGGCACGCAATTCACCGCGCTGCAGGAGCGCGTCTGCGAATCAGCGATACCGGCTCCACCGAGGACGGGTGGGGCGGGTCCGGCTGGTGGGGGAGGGCGTCAAGCCGGACCACCGCCCGCTTCTGCGTGGCACGTCGAGCCAGCGAAGGTATTCGACAATCTCTACTTCGTCGGCATGACCGACTGGTCGGCGTGGGCACTCACCACGTCACAGGGCATCATCGTCATCGACGCGATCTTCGACTACTCGGTCGAAGATGAAGTCGTGAACGGCCTGAAGAAGCTGGGACTCAATCCCGCCGATATCAAGTACGTTCTCGTCAGCCATGCACATACCGATCACATCGGCGGCGCGAAGTATCTGCAGGATCACTTCGGCGCGCGCCTCGTCATGTCCAAAGAGGACTGGGATCTTTCCGATCGCACGATCCCCGAGCGCATCCGACCGAAGCGCGACATTGAAGCGAAGGACGGCGACACGTTGACGCTCGGCGACGCGACTATCAAGATGTACATCACGCCCGGACATACGCCTGGCACCGTGTCGAGCATCTACAAGGTGAAGGATCGCGGCGCGACGCACACGGTCGCGACGTGGGGCGGAACGACGATTCAAGGCGGCAAGCCGGAGACCTATCTCGCCTACATCGCTTCCGCCGATCGGTACAAGGACATTGTCAAGAAGGCGGGCGCGGACATCGTTCTGTCGAATCACACCGCGTACGACAACACACCTGCCAACATCAAGCAGCTCGCGAGGCGCGGTGCGTCCAATCCGTATGTCGTTGGCAACACAGCTGTGCTGCGCTACATCACGACGGCGGAGGAATGCGCGAAAGCCGGCTATCTTGCCACCACCAAGCTTGCGGGGACGAGCAGCCGCTGAGTAAGATTTCTGATTGGTGATTTGTGATTAGTGATTGAAGTGCGGGGATCCGCCAAATCACTAATCACCAATCACAAAATCAAGAATATCTGGAGGTTGGATGCAAGTCATTCCGGTGACAGATGTATCGCGCGGATTTGGTTCGACCAGCCGCCGCGATACATGGTGGGTCGCACCGCTCGCCGTTTTTCTGGGTCTCGGGACGTTCGTTGTTTACTCGACGTGGGCGGCGTTTCAGAACGCGCATTACACCTACGGTCCCTACCTGTCGCCGTTTTACGCGCCGGTCCTCTGGGCGTCGGCTGACAATGCCGGTGGAATGGAACACGCGTGGTTCGGCGCCAAGCCGGCGTGGTTTCCGGCGCTGGTGCCGTTCTCGCCGGCGTTGCTCATCCTTCCGTTCCCCGGCCTTTTCCGCTTTACCTGCTATTACTACCGCGGCGCCTACTACAAATCCTTCTGGGCTGATCCGCCGTCGTGCGCGGTGGGCGAACCCCGCAAGAGCTACTGGGGAGAAAACTCCTTCCCGCTGATCCTGCAGAACGTTCACCGCTACTTCCTCTACATCGCGTGCATCTTCCTCTTTCTGCTCTCGTATGACGTCTATCTGGCGACGCGATGGCCCGATGGCAGCGGCGGGACGACGTTCGGGATTGGCGTGGGCACGGTCATCCTGGCCCTCAACGTCGTGCTTCTCAGCTCCTACACGCTCGGCTGCCACGCGATGCGTCACCTGGTCGGCGGTTCGCACGACGAGGTATCGAAGCATGGCGCCTGCGAGATGGCGTACGCGTGCTCGAGCGCGCTCAACTACAAGCATCAGCTGTTTGCCTGGTTGAGTCTCTTCACCGTCGGGTTCTGCGATCTCTACGTCCGCCTCTGTTCGATGGGGATCTGGACCGACTTCAGGATCCTCTGATGGCAGACACGACTTCGTTTACCTACGACGTCCTGGTGATCGGGGCGGGCGGCGCGGGACTGCGCGCTGCCATCGAGGCGGCCAACGCCGGCGTGTCGGTCGGTCTCATCTGTAAGTCGCTGCTTGGCAAAGCACACACCGTCATGGCTGAAGGCGGCATGGCCGCGGCAATGGCGCACAACGACGATCGCGACAGCTGGAAGGTGCATTTCGCCGACACCATGCGCGGCGGACAGTACGTGAACAACTGGCGCATGGCGGAGATTCACGCGAAGGAAGCGCCGGATCGCGTCCGCGAGCTCGAAGGGTGGGGCGCGGTTTTCGATCGCACACCAGACGGCCGCATCAATCAGCGCAACTTCGGCGGCCACCGGTATCCGCGGCTTGCGCACGTTGGCGACCGTACCGGTCTTGAACTGATTCGAACGCTGCAGGATCACGCCATCTACCTCGGCATCACCGTGCATATGGAACACACGGTCGTCGATCTGCTGCTCGACGGCGGTCGCGCCGCGGGGGCTGTCGCCTACGACCGGGAACGCGGTCGGTTCCATGTGTTTGCTGCAAAGGCGGTCGTCCTCGCCACCGGCGGCGCCGGGCGCGCTTACAAAGTCACCAGCAACAGCTGGGAAGGCACGGCCGACGGCCACGCGCTCGCTTATCGCGCTGGCGCCGAGCTCCAGGACATGGAGTTCATCCAGTTCCATCCAACGGGGATGGTGTGGCCGCCGTCGGTGAAGGGCATCCTCGTCACCGAAGGCGTGCGCGGCGAGGGCGGCGTGCTGAAGAACAGCGAAGGCCGCCGGTTCATGTTCGACGATATTCCCGACAACTACAAACCTCAGACGGCATCCGATCCCGAAGAAGGCTGGCGCTACACGCAGGGCGACAAGAACGCCCGCCGCCCGCCGGAGCTGCTGACGCGCGACCACGTCGCCCGCTGCATCAATCGTGAGGTGAAGGCAGGGCGCGGATCTCCGCACGGCGGCGTGTATCTGGACATCGCGTGGATCAAGGAGAAGCTGCCGAACTCCGAGGAGCACATCAAGCGGAAGCTCCCGAGCATGTATCACCAGTTCAAGGAGCTGGCCGACCTCGACATCACGAAGGAGCCGATGGAAGTCGGTCCCACCATGCACTACATCATGGGCGGCATCAGGGTCGATGCCGACTCGCAGATGACGACCATTCCTGGATTGTTTGCCGCGGGCGAGTGCGCGTCGGGGATCAACGGCGCCAATCGTCTCGGCGGCAACTCGCTGTCGGATCTCATCGTGTTCGGCAAGCGTGCGGGTGAATACGCGGCGGCGTTTGCGAAGCAGAACGGCGCCGCACGCGTCGACGCCGCGCGGGTCGACAGCGCCATCAAGGACGTGCTCGCGCCGTTCGAGCGAGCCGGCAAAGGCGAGAACCCCTACAAGGTGCAGCAGGATCTGCAGGACGCCATGCAGAACCTGGTCGGCATCGTCCGCAACGAACCGGAAATGCAGGAAGCGCTGGTGAAGATTCAGGCGCTCAAGGAGCGGGCGGCACGGGTCGGCGTCGATGGTCAACGCGAGTACCACTCCGGCTGGCATACGGCGATCGATGTTCGCAACCTGCTCGACGTGTCCGAGACCATCGCGCGGTCGGCCATCGAGCGCAAGGAAAGCCGCGGCGGCCACTTCCGGGAGGACTACCCGGACAAGGTCGCCGAGTTTGGCACCTTCAACATCACCACGAAGCGCGGCGCCGATGGTCGCGTGCAGCTGTCGCGCCTGCCGATTCCACCGATGCCCGACGAACTCAAGCAGGTTATCGAGGAGCAAAAGTCGTAATGGCGCAGGCCACTTTTCGCGTTTGGCGTACGCAGCCCGGTGGTGGCGGCGCCTTCCAGGATTACCAGACCGAAGTCTCCGAAGGGATGGTGGTGCTCGATGCAGTGCACCGCATTCAGGCGGAGCAGGCACCCGATCTCGCGTGCCGCTGGAACTGCAAGGCGGGCAAGTGCGGCTCGTGCTCGGCGGAGATCAACGGACGACCGCGGTTGATGTGCATGACGCGGCTGAACTCAATCAATTTGAACGAGCCGGTCACCGTCGAGCCGATGCGGACGTTCCCGCCGATCAAGGATCTGGTCACGGACGTGTCGTGGAACTTCAGGGTCAAGAAGACCATCCGGAAAATCACGCCGCGCACGCCGGACGCGCCCGACGGCACGTATCGCTTCGCGCAGCGTGACGCCGATCGCGTGCAGGAGTTCCGCAAGTGCATCGAGTGCTTTCTGTGCCAGGACGTCTGCCACGTGCTGCGCGATCACAAGAAATTCGATGAGTTCATCGGGCCGCGCTTCCTCATTTACAACGCGCAGCTGGAGATGAACCCGATCGATTCAGCCGATCGGCTGCAGGATCTGAAGGACAAGAACGGTATCGGCTACTGCAACATCACCAAGTGCTGCACGAAAGTCTGCCCGGAACACATCCACATCACGGATAACGGCATCATTCCGCTCAAGGAACGGGTCGTCAGCCGCTTCTACGACCCGGTTACTCGGTTGTTGCACATGCTGCGGTAGAGACAGAACGGCGCACGAGGTGCGACGGTGCGACTCGTGCGATAGGTGCGAGGGTGCGTCCGAAGGTGCGAAGTGCAACGGTTCGCACCGGTAGGTCTGTACCCCGGACCTCGCACTTTCGGACGCACCCTCGCACTCTCGCACGTTCCCACCATCGCACGCCGTCATCGGTAACAGACGTATAATCCCGCCCTCATCACGCAGGAGGAGCCGGTGATTCGCTGGATCGTCCGGTCGGTCGTCGCTCTCGCGCTCGGTGCGCTCGTGGCCGCTGCGGTCGCAGCGCAGACCTCCACCTACTCACCGCCGAAAACGCGCGATGGGCAGCCCGATCTGCAGGGCATCTGGCAGGTTCTCAATACCGCCGCCTGGGACATCCAGGATCACGGGGCGACGCTTGGCGTGCCTGCCGGTCATGGCGTGGTCGAAGGCAACGAGATTCCGTACAGACCGGAGGCGCTCGCGAAGAAGAACGAGAACTTCAAGAACCGCGAGACGCTCGACCCAATCAACAAGTGCTTCCTGCCCGGTGTGCCACGCATCACCTACCTGCCGCATCCGTTTCAAATCGTGCAGCAGCGCGAGCGCGTCACCATCCTGCACGAGTACTCGCGTGTCATCCGCTACGTCTATATGAACGGGAATCCGCATCCCCCGGGACCGATCGACTGGTTCATGGGCGACTCCCGCGGACGCTGGGAGGGCAACACGCTGGTCATCGACGTGATTCATTTCAACGACGAGACATGGTTCGATCGCGCCGGCAATTTCCACAGCGATGCACTGCACGTGGTCGAACGCTTCACGCCAACCGACCGCGATCACATGAATTACGAGGTGGCGATCGATGACCCGAAAGTCTTCACGCGGCCGTGGAAAATGAGCATGCCGCTGTATCGTCGTCAGGAAAAGGACGCCGAGCTCCTCGAATACGATTGCGGCGCCTATCTCCTCAAACAGGAATGGGACAAGCCGAATTCGGCTTTGTTCCGCCAGCGGTGAGGTTGTGATGAAACAATGGCTGATCGCGTCCGTCACGGCGCTTGCGGCGGTGCTCTTTGTCCTGCCCGTCACCGGCCGCGTCGTCACCGGCCAGGCGTTCTATAAACCGGATACGCCGAAGTTCCCGCAGGCGCGCACGTGGGTTGCGCAGAGGGCGAAGCTTCCGCCCTACAAAGCGCCGCGCACGGCGGATGGCGTGCCGGACCTGCAGGGGAACTGGAACGGACCGATCGGCGGCGGCAACGACGATCTCGAAGAGCACGACTACATTGACGTGACGACGCCGCCGCAAGAGAGCTACATCTCCGATCCACCGGACGGCAAAGTACCGTATACGGCCTGGGCGCTGGCGAAACGAAACGAGATTCGCGCCGGCCTGGCGCGTGGATGGCCGGGTGAAACGGGGAAGCGCCTCTACGGCGATCCGGCCGCGCTGTGTCTCGTCGGAATGCCGCGCAGCTCCTTTGGTGCGCAGGAAATCATTCAGGCGCGGGGCCAGGTTCTCCTGCTCACCTCGAACACATATCGCGTCATCCCGACCGATGGCCGTGTGCATTTGAGCTCGAGCGCGAAGACCTTCTTCGGCAACTCGCGCGGCCGCTGGGAAGGGGAGACGCTCGTGGTCGACGTGACCGGTGTGAACGGCGAGACATGGATCGACAGCGCCGGAAATTTCTATGGGCCGAACACGCACATGATCGAACGGTGGACGCTCGTCGAGCCGAACACGATCGATTACCAGATCACGCTCGAGGATCCATCGCTCTACACGCGTCCGTGGACAATGACGTATCCGAAGCGGCGGCAGGGGACTGGGCCCGGCGCTAATCCCGGAGGCACGACGGCCGCGAGCGCCGTGGCGAACGTCAACAACGATCGCTATGCGAAGGAGGTCTGGGAGAACACCTGCATCGAGGGCAACATCGATAACGTGTTGGAGATCAAGAACCTCGGATTCAAGTGGTTCAACCCGATTATTCCCTAACGCGCTTCTGACAAATCGAGCGTCGACAACGAATCCGATGGCGACGCCTCGAACTGCACGCTCAAGGTCCGGGATGCCCACCGCCGCTGCGCGCGTGCGGCGCTCCACACGATGACGGCCAGCACGACATAGGCCGCTGCCGCCCGATCGGATCGAAGTGCCGCCTTCTGCACGGCGGCATTCACGAAAGCGAACAGCAGCAGCGGCACGATACGACCCAGCCAGCGTGACTTCAGTGATTCGACGTCCCCGCTTGGCGCGCACGTGAACGGCACGGCGCGCCAGTCTCGCAGCACCCATTCAGTCAGCGCACAGCCGCACGCCAGATCGAAGACTGCGAGAACCAGCACATCGTGCGTCGGCCATTGCAGCAGCAGCACAGAACCGACAACGAGTCCGGTCACCGGGACAACGCAGAGCACCAGCAGCGACATCGCGGCGGCGTCGCCTGTCGATCCCACGAGCGGCTGCGACAGCCGGAACACCCAATTGGCCTCCACATCCGACGGGATCGCGAACGCCGTGCGGAGCCCGAGCGTAAGAAAGAAGATGATGACGAGCGGCAGCGCCAGTAGTGACGTCTCTGGACGATCGAACGCGAGCGTGCCGCGCATCCCGCCTGCCAGGACGCTGAGCGTTCCTACGGCCAGCCCGAGTCCGAAATACGCCGTGACGACGAGTCGGTGACGACGGCTGCGGAGTAGCGTCGTCACGGTGAACGTCGTGACGGCTCGCACCGCGGACGATGCCGGCAGCGCCACGACCGCCAGGCGCGCCACGTTCGACACCACCGCCGCGTGCTGATGCGGCTGCATTTCGAGCGAGCGCCACGCAAATCGCCGCGCCGGGCACAGGTACAGCGGGATCGTAATTGTGAGTGCGAGCAACAGCGCGAGCGGCGCCATTGCCGCGCCGAAGCCGAGAGACGGATAGGAGACGCCGACCATCCATGAGTAGAGCGCGGCGTACGGCATCGACGGCATGAGCAGTGCGAAGCGATCGCCGGCGGCGAGGCGGTCGACAAGTACCGGTATCACCCCGGGAATGAAGAAGAACAGTTCGGCGAGTGCGGCGATCGTCAACACCTGAAGTGCGGTGGCGAGCCGTTCGGAGGCGTGCGCGCCGAAGCACAATGCCAGCACCGCCCGCGCCATCAGCAGCAGGGTAAACGTGAAGAGGCTTGCGCCCATGGTGGCGATGAGATGCGCGACGAGTACGACCGGAAAGTATCCAAGCGCGGGATGTGACGGCGCCGCGACCGCGAGAAATACGGCGGCCGGCACGCTGATCGCTGCCGATGCGATGGCCGCCAGCCACAGCGATGCGACGAGCCGCGCCGCCGCCACCGTGCGCGGCCGTACGGGCAGGCTGCCGACGATCTCCTGATCGGCGCGGTCGGGCAGCAGTGCCTCCCACGTGGCCGCCGCCAGGAGCGCCGCGACCACCATCCCGTACAACAGGAAGAACATGCGATCGACCTGAATGGCGTGCTCGACGATCGATGCCTTCTGAAACCCGAGGGCCGAATAGTCGATCAGCTGATGGAACGCGTACATCGCCGCCGGCGTGGCGACGAGCACGAGCGCCCACGTTGCGACCAGCGCCGCATCCGTGTCGCGTGCGAGCAGCGCCGCGCTCAGCAGGCGCCGGACAGATCCGCGGCAGAGCAGGTGGAATTGATCGAATTCATCGCCAAGCGGCGCGGGCAGGTGCCGCCGGATCATCGCGACGAAACGTCGGCCAGCTCGCGGCCGAGCGCCGCAACATCCTCATCGACGGCGACCGTCGTGAACGCCTCTTCGAGTGTTGCCGTCTCGGTAAGCTCGCGCAGCCTGGTGACGGACGTCGACGCGATCGCCGAACCGTGGCGAAGGATGATGACGTCGCGGCAGACGCGTTCAACCGCGTCGAGCACGTGCGAACTGTAGATGATCGTCCTGCCGCGCTCGGCCAGGGTGGCGATGAGCGATCGCAGCGCGAGTGTAGCGGCGACGTCGAGGCCGGAATCGGGTTCATCGAGCACGATCAACTCCGGATCGTGGATGAGCGCCGCGGCGACGAGCACCTTCTGCCGCATGCCTTTGGAAAATGCGGAGAGCGGCGCGTGGCGATCGGTGTCGAGCCCGAACAGTTCCAGATAACGGTCGATGCGGCGGGCGAGTGTTTCGCGCGGGATGCCGCGCAGTCCGCCGACCAGTTCCAGATATTCGACCGCCGACAGATACGCGTAGAGCCGGGGCTCCTCGGGAATGTAGCCGACGATCTTCTGATATGCGAGCAGCTGCTGGTGGATGTCGGTGCCGCGCCAGCGGATGCACCCGCGCGTCGGACGCAGCAGGCCGACGATCATTCGTACGGTGGTGCTCTTGCCCGAGCCGTTCGGGCCGAGCAGGCCGACGACGTTGCCGGGTTCGGCCTGGAGGGTGAGCGCGCGCACCGCCGCCACGCCCCGAAACGTCTTCCAGACCCCGTCCACTGTCAGCATGTCCGTCAGTCCGGAGTCGCGGCGCCCGTCGTACGACGAGGCGGCCAGAAGCACGCGGAAGAGGTGACGATCGACGCGAACGCAATTCCGGCGACGAAGCCGACTCCACGGATCATAACGGTCTCGTCGATTTGCATCTGCAACGGCCGGCCGGTGCCGAACCCGGAGAGCAGTACCAGCATGAACGTGTAGTACGACGCCTGAATCGCCGTCAGCACGGCGATCATCGACAAGTCATTGCGCATCGCGAGGAGATCGCCGGAAACGTCGAACCACAATGCGCCGGCGAAGGCGCGCAGCACGGCGCAGTAGTGCAGGGGTGCCGCGAACGGCGACCCTGTGGTCTCAAACTGCAGGTCTGCAATTGCCGGCGAGAGCATCAACGCGAACGATTCGGCATGCAGGAGGCGCCGGCCGACGCGGGATAACCAGCTGCCGGGCATCATTGAGCCTCCGCCGGTTTGAGGGCGAGTGCTTCGCGCAGAAGACGGTATGCGTCGCGGACCTTCAGTCCGTACGCGGTCGGACGATAGCGACGGCGCGGCAGCCCGATCGCTCCGGGTGCGCGCTCCTCCTGGCGCGAGGCGACGAAGCCTTTGGCTTCCATCCGCCCCAACGTCACGTAGATGGTGCCCCGCTTCAACCGGCCACCCGAGGCATCCACCAGCTCCAATCCGTAGCGCTCTCCGGATTCGAGGAGATCGAGTACCAACGACTCGGTTGAAGAGATCGACGGCAGGCGCTGTTCAATCAAGAGGAGCTGATCTTACATTTTGTAAGACAGCTGTCAAGTATCGTAGCCGCGGTCTTAAAAGACCCGCCTACAGCCGCTCGACGTAGACGTAATACAGGTCGGTTGCGACTTCGAAATCCGACGCGCGGCCCTGCCACGTCATCGTCTGCCACTCGGAGGTCGGACGAATCAGGCTCCATGCGGTGGCGTCGCCGACGCGCACGGGCATCGCGAAATCCTGTTCGCCAGCCTTCCAGCGATACGCGACGGTGTGTGCCCCCTCGTCGAACTTCAGCTGCAGCATCGGCACGTCGGCGTGGCGCAGGTACTCGTTGAAGATCGGCGTCAGGTTCATGCCGGTCTGCTGATTGAAAAACTGGGTCATCTCCTCGGTCAGAATCGTTTTGTACTTGAACGTCTGATACACGCCGCGGATTACCTCGAACCACTTTCTGTCATCGTCGATGACGCTGCGCAGCGTGTGCAGGAAGAGCGCGCCCTTGAAGTATTGATCCTGCGTCGGCTCCTTGTGGATGCCGCGCTGCGTGATGATCGGTTCGACGTTGCGCACCTTGTTCTTCTCGGCGTTCACGTAGGCGAGGTAGTCGTTGTGCCCGTACATGTATTCGACGAACAGGCACTCCAGATACGTCGCCCATCCCTCGTGAATCCACATGTCGGAGGCGTCGGCCGCGGTGACAGCATTGCCGAACCACTCGTGCGCGCTCTCGTGGATGATGATGAAGTCGAAGCGCGGGCTGATCTGCACGCCGGTCCAGTCGCGTGAAGGGTAGTAGCTGTTGACGAAGTGATTGCCGTAGGCAACAGCGCTCTGGTGCTCCATGCCCGCGTACGGCACCTGTACCAGCTTGTAGCCGTCCTTCGCAAACGGGTATTCGCCGAAGTAGTGCTCCAACGCCTCGAGCATCGGCTTCACCTGTGTGAACTGCAGCTTCGCCTGCTCGAGGTCCTCCGGCAGCACGTAGTAGTCGAGCGGCACATCGCCGTATCGATCGCTGAAGTGCTCGTAAGCGGCGATGTTCAGCGCCACATCGTAGTTGTTGATGGGGTAGTGGACCATCCAGTCCCAGCGCGCGTAGCCGTCGCCGAGATCCGTCTTGCCGACGAAGGCACCGTTGGACACGTCGATCAGCGAATTCGGGACCGCAACGCTGATCTGCATGTTTTCGGGTTCATCGCGCCACTGATCCTTGTTCGGCCACCAGTAGCTTGCGCCGACGTCCTCGCACGCGGTCGTGATCCACGGGCGATCGGCGGTGTCTTTTTTGAACGTCAGGCAGCCGAAGCGCGCAATGGGCTCCGGCACGCCCGAGTAATAAAAGTCGATCGCGTATTCGCGTCCGGCGCGCAGCATCTGCGGAAAATCGATGAAGACCGCGTTCAGCTCGCGGGTATATTTCAACGGCGTCCGCCCGAGCAGGATCTTGTCGACCTTCAGATACGCATACAAGTCGATTTGGATGCGCGCGTCGTCCTTCAACATCCGGAAGCGGATGGTGTTCCTGCCGCCGATTGTCTGGCTGGCTGGATCGACGCGGATGTCGAGGTGGTAGGACAGGAGATCGTTGTTGGCGCGGTATCGGCCGTATTCGCCGCGCAGAATGTCGCCGCGCGTCTGCGCCGATGCGGTCGCAGCCAGCGACAGCGCTGCCACAAGCGCAAGAGCACTTCTCACTTACTTCGAACGTCCTACTTCCAAGTTCGAACTTTCGTACGCGTCGGCTTGCTCATGTGCGTGATATGAGCTTCGCACAAGAGGTCCGGATTCGACATGGACGAATCCGCGCGCCAGCGCCAGCCGCTTCAACTCGGCAAACTCGTCGGGATGGTAGTAGCGGACCATCGGCGCGTGCTGCGGCGTCGGACGGAGGTACTGACCGATCGTCAGAATCGACACGCCGACCCCGCGCAGATCGTCGAACACGGTGACAACTTCATCGATGTCCTCGCCGAGTCCGACCATGATGCCCGTCTTTGTGGCGATCGCCGGCCGATAGCGACGAGAGCGGTCGAGCAGTTCCAGCGAACGCGTGTACCTGCCGCCCGAACGCGCCATGCGGTACAGCCGCGGGACCGTTTCGATGTTGTGATTCAGGACGTCGGGTCCGGCGTCGAGAACCGTATGCAGGGATGACTCGATGCCCTGAAAGTCAGGAATGAGTACCTCGATTCGGCATCCCGGCACGCGCTCGCGGGCGCGGCGGATCGTCTCGGCGAAGATGAACGCGCCACCGTCGGGTAGATCGTCTCGATCGACGGAGGTAATGACTGCATGTCGCAGCGCCATCCGCTCGATGGCATCGGCGACCCGCCCCGGCTCCGTGATATCAAGCTCGGTCGGCTTTCCATGCGCCACGGCGCAGTACGCGCACGCGCGCGTGCAAACGTCGCCAAGGATCATGAACGTCGCGGTGCCGTGATGCCAGCACTCGCCGATGTTCGGACAGCGCGCCTCCTCGCACACGGTGTGGAGCTGCAGCTCCTTCATCACACCCTTGAGGCGCAGGTAATTCTCCGAGCCCGGAGCCCGGACCTTCAACCAGTGCGGCTTCGGCTCACGCGGGCGAATCAACTCGACAGGAATGACATCCATCACGACTACTACACAGTGTAATCGGTGGCGGCGGCTCGGCGCGACGCGGTACATTCGCTCCGGCCGCGTGCAGACGCGTCCGTCGCGACATGCGCTGGCATCGCACCTTCGCCATCTGTAGAAACACGCTCGCGATTCAGGAGATCGATTTGGTATGGCGTTGCAGAAACTCGCAATTTCATGGCTGGGACATTCGACATTCATCGTCCGCACGCCCGGCGGCAAGCGTCTGTTGTTCGATCCGTGGTTGTCGTCGAATCCGTCGTGCCCGGACTCGATGCGGAAGCCGCCAAAGGTCGATCTCATCCTCGCCTCGCACGGACACTTCGATCACATCGAGGACCTCGTGGCCTGCGCGCGGGAGAGCGGTGCGCCGGTCGTCGGCATCTTCGAGCTGTGCGACTGGCTGTCTCGCAAGGGAATCGCGAACGCGGCACCGATGAACAAGGGCGGGTCGCAGGACATCCTCGGCCTGCGGGTGACGATGACCGATGCGCGGCACAGCAGCGGCTACTTCGACAACGGACACATGGTCTACATGGGCGAACCGGCGGGGTTCGTCGTCCGTCTCGAGGACGAGATGTCGATCTACTACTCAGGGGACACCTGCTTGTTCAGCGACATGCGCCTGATCGGCGAGATGTACTCGCCGACGATCGCGTTTCTGCCGATCGGCGATCGCTTCACCATGGATCCGATGCAGGCCGCGAAGGCCTGCGAGTGGCTGGGCGTGAAGCAGGTGGTGCCGATGCACTGGGGAACGTTCCCGCTGTTGACGGGAACGCCGGCGGCTCTGAAGGCTCTCGTCGAGCCGCACGGCGTGCAGGTGCTGGAGCTGAAGCCGGGCGAGACTACTGAATGACGATTGTCCCCTGCAGATTGCGATTCTCGGACTGATCGTGATCGTGAAAGCCGCAGGTGCGGACGGTATTCAGGTTCCCCGTCAGCTTCGTCTGCCCTGGCTGGATGAAGCCGACCTGATTGATCGGCGGACAGTCCGTGTGCTCGGGATGCGGATCCGATTCCATGTCATGCGCGCGCGTGTCGTTGTTGATGAACGTGACGCGGCTGCCGGCGGGAATCGTCAGCGATTTCGGCGACACACCGGCCGATGTGATCGTAAAGGTCGTCCCGCCGCCCGGCGTCGGCGTCGGGGTGGGAGTCGGTGTTGGTGTCGGTGTCGGTGTTGGTGTTGGTGTTGGTGTTGGTGTTGGTGAGGGTGTCGGCGCCGGTGATGGTGTTGGGCTCGGTGATGTGCTGCTACCACTGCTTCCGCAGGCTGCAATCGAAAAAACACATGCCGCGACTGCCGCGACAATCAGGGTAACCAGGGGTTTCTTCATCGCCAGAACTTCCTCGTGATATTGAACCCGAGATGCCAGTCCGTCCGCGACCCGCCGCGGGCGACCTGGCCAATGGTGGTTCCTACTCCATTAGAGACATTCAGTTGAAAAACGTGGCCGCCGACCAGCTTTTCGATGCCGCCGGTCATGTGCGCGCGGCCTGGATCGAATCCCGCCACGCGGGGCGCTCCTTCCGCGATGACGTACACGGTGCGTCGCACGCGGACCCGGCCGCCGATGCCGAGCAGGAACGAGTCATTACTATCGACGAGTTCCGACGGCAATGAGTTGGAGTTGTTCACCCAAATCGGTTCCACATACAACGCCGCCAGGCGGCCAACCTTCCGCGACACGATCGCGCCGAGTGCGGGGGAGTAGCTGTCCCGGAAATTGTTGGTGCCGTCCATCGCCGCAAACGCACTCAAGCCAAGCGGTCTGGATGCGGACTGCTGCACCAGATTGCGCTCCAGAAAGAACTCGATGGTGCGGTCATTCGTGCGGTAGATGCCGCCCTGCAGACCGCGCATCAAGCCGAAGCGGTATTCGAGGCCGATCTGCGCGCTCGAATCGAAGCTGAAGAAGTCAGCCGCCAGATCACCAAAGCTTCCGGAGCCGAGCGGCCGGCCGAAACGATGCGTGACGCGGAACGCGCCCTTGAACCGCGGCAGCCGCAGCGTTGTCGGCAGCGCCGAAATCGTGAAGTCCGGCTGCAACGCATCGAGATTCTGGTCGGGATCACGCTCCCGCGGGGCGGGCGGCGCCGGCTGCGCCGCCTGCTGTGCCTGCACGACAGCGGGCGATGTCAACACGCCAGCGCAGATCGCGGTCACCGTCAGCATTCGCGCGAGTCTCATACGATGCTCCTAGTCGTTTTTCGCGCCGGTCTCGATCCAGCGCCGGATGATGCTGATCTGACCGTCGGTCAGATACGGGCCGCCGGTTCGGGGCATCCGTTCACCGACGATCCCGGGTGTGCCGAGCAGCTTGTCCAGGATGTAGCTGTGCTCTGGATCGCCGGCGACGACACGGATCGCGCCCGCTTTGCCGCGGCTGATGACGCCGACGAGATTGGCGTACGCAACGTCATGCCGCAGGTTCATACCGCCGCTGGGAGTGCGCCCGACGTCGCTGTGGCACTGCGTGCACGCCGCGCGTCCCGACGCGTCGGTCGTCTCGAAGATTTCGCGTTGAATGCTGGAGAAGGTCGGTTGCAGGTTCGGAGACGGGCCTGCAATGTCCGCCAACTTCTCGTCGCATCCAGCGGCGACCGCCGCTGCGATGACGCACAGACAACACCGGAGCATGAATCGAAGAGGATGTAACGTGCGCATGATCGTCATGAATGTCTGGCTCCAGCAGGGAGGGGGAGACGCCTGCAATCGAGCAAGGGTGGTGCCTGCGTCGGAGCAGCAGATCGCGAAAATCTCCGTGGAAAATTGCGAATCGTCGCCGGTGCCCTTACGGCGACAGTAACCCCGCACCGGTATACGTAAGAGCGTCAGTCGATGCGGTACTTGGCGAGGTAATAACTGAGCGCGCGCTGGCTGATGCCCATCAGCTCAGCCGCATCTTTCTTCACACCGCCGGACTGTTCGAGTGCGCGACGAATCGTTTCGCGCTCCACCCATTCGAGATTGGAGTGCAGCCGCAGCGATGGCAGTCCCGGCGGCGGGGCGGAGGTCGCACCGAGCAGCGATATCGCCGAGCGCGTGATGAAGGGGCCGGTCGCCAGGACAACCGCTCGCTCGATCGTGTTCTCCAGTTCGCGCACGTTCCCCGGCCAGTCGTACTTCAGCAGCGCATCGCGCACTTCGTCGTCCATCTTCTCGATGGTCTTGCCGGTGCGCTGTCGATGTTTGTCGACGAAATGATCGATCAGCACCGCGATGTCCTCGCGCCGGTCGCGCAGCGGCGGAATCTGGATCGGAATCACGTTCAGGCGGTAGTAGAGGTCTTCCTGAAACTTCGCGTCCGAGACCATCTGCTTCAGGTCGCGATTGGTTGCGGCGATGACGCGCACATCCACTCGCTGCGTGCGCTCCGCGCCCAGCGGCTCGAATTCGCGCTCCTGCAGGACCCTCAGCAGCTTCGCCTGAATGGCCGTTGCCATCGTCCCGATCTCGTCCAGGAAGATGGAGCCGCCGTCCGCCAGTGCAAATTTTCCGCGCTTGGTGATCGTCGCGCCTGTGAACGCGCCGCGCACATGACCGAAGAGCTCGGATTCGAGCAGCGTTTCCGGAATCGCGGCGCAGTTCACTTTGATGAGCGGCATGTCGCGCTGCGCGCTGCGGTGATGAATGGCGCGCGCCACCATCTCCTTGCCGGTCCCAGTCTCACCCATGATGAGCACAGTGCTCTTCGTCTGTGCGACGAGCTCCGCGCGTTGAATGACTTCCTGCATCGCGCGGCTGCGCCCGACGATGCCGTACTGGTTGAATTCGGCGCTGCGCTCGCTGATCAGGTACTGACGCTGCGAGCGAAGCCGTTGATGCTCGAGCGCATGGTTCACCAGCGCGATAAGTTCCTCGACCTCGAACGGCTTCTGCAGGTAATCGAGCGCGCCGAGCTTCATCGCCTCGATGGCGCTTTCAACGGTCGCGTGTGCCGTCATCATCAGGACCTGCGGACGCTCGGACGGCGGCATCGTCTGCGCCATCTCGCGAATGAGCTCCAGGCCGGTCATGCCGGGCATCAGGTTGTCGACCACCAGCAGGTCGAAGGGCTTTTCGAGCAGCTGCTTCTGCGCGCCGCGCGCGGACGTGGTTTCGACGACCTCGTGACCTTCGTCTCGAAGCGCGCGCCCCAGCCGCTTGAGGATCTTCTCCTCGTCGTCGGCCAGCAGGATGGAGCCGCGGATTGCGGTCACGCGTGTACCTCTTTCTCGAGCTCGCTCGTCACGAGCGGCGGTTTGATGGGCAAGTCGATGCGGATTTCGGTGCCGACGCCGAGCTCGCTGCCGACGGCGATGGTCCCGCCCATTCCCTCGACGATGTTCTTGGCAATGGGCAGTCCGAGGCCGGTGCCTGCGCGCCGCGTCGTGAAGTACGGATCGAAGATGTGCGCCATGTCCTCGGACGAAATGCCGATGCCTCGATCCCTGATGGAGACCGTCACCCGACCGTCGCCTGTGCCGCGTGTCTGCACGACGACACTGCCGCGACTGTCCTGCACGTGCGCTGACTGCACGGCGTGGCGTGCGTTGGCGAGGATGTTGATGAACGCGGCGCGAAGCCGTTCGGCGTCGGTGACGATGCGCGGCAGCAACGGGTCGAGGTCGAGCGCGACCTGGCCGTCGAAGTCGCCTGCCCACGCTGCGGCGGCAGACGACAGGCAGATGTCGTTCAGGCTCGACTCCGCGTACTCGAACTTAATTGGCTTGGCGAAGTCGAGCACCTCGGTGACGATGCGGTTGAGCCGCGTGGTTTCATCGGCGATGTCCTGGACCGCCTCGCGGCGTTCCTCGGGCGTGAGATCGGTGCGGCGCAGCGTGCTGAGCGTCGCCTTGATGATCATCAGCGGATTGCGGATTTCGTGGGCAATCACGGTCGAGAGCCGGCCGAGCGACGAGAGGCGCTCGCGCTGCGCCGCCTCGGCCTGGAAGCGCGCGACGGACTCGGTCAGGGTGTTGAACGTGGCGGCGAGCAGCCGCGCATCCTCGTCGTCCCATGGACCGCTTTGCAGCGACACCTTGCGCGTCAGGTCACCGGTGCTTGCGACGTCGCGCATGGCGGACGTAATCACCGACAGCGGGCGCGTGACGCTGCGTGCGACTACGTAGCTGACGATTGTCGCCAACAGCAGCGTGAAAATCAGTGCTCCCTCGAGGCCCGTGCGGATGGTGTTGAGGAAACGCAGACGCTCGGTGCGCGATCGCAGCGTCAGCACGACGGGACCGTTGGCGGATTTCGAATCGAGCGGCCGCGCGAGCGCCAGGAAATCCTCGTCGCCAATGCGGACCGTTTCGATATTGCGCGAGCCGATCACGTTCGCCAGCAGGCGACGGGAGTCGGGCGGCAGTGTCGACGCGAGGATGCGATCGCCCGCGCCGAACGCGATCTCGCTCGCGGTCAGACGCTTGATCTGCTCGGCGAACCGGTCGTCGAGAAAGAATCCAACCGTGAGCCGGCCGAGGACGTCCGGGTCTGGATCGCGTTCGAGCAGAATGGGGACGCTCACCACCTGCACGACGCCGCGCGAGTGCGTCATGAAGGTCGAGATTTCGTCGAGCGACGCGGTGTCCTTCAGTGCGGCCGGAACCGTCAGCTGGCTCGCGCCGTCGCCCGACAGCCCGAGCAGCTCGCCATGGCGCCCGGTCAGCAGGAGCACATCGCCCTTAACCTGGTTGCGGTACTCGTCGGCGAGCGGCTGCACCGTCGGCGGGTCGCCGGTTTCGACGGCGGCTTTCAGCTTCGGCAGGTCGGCGACGAGCCGCGCCAGACGCGTGAACGTATCTGTGAGAGCGATGCGGTTCTGATCGACGAGAATGCCGGCCTCGCTGAGCCCGCGCCGCAACTCCGCTTCCGCCTCCCTCGTGGCGCGCGCGTTGACGAAATAGAACGCGAAGCCGAGCGACAGCATTGCCAGCAGCGTGCAGGCGATGAAGATCCGGTTCGTCAGCGAGGAAGTTGGGAGCATTACAGGGTCGCCGAGTAAACTCCCGCCAAGGGGCAAAGGTCGCGCCACCGCGGCGGTTCAATTCCCACTTATTTCTTTTCGGATGATGCAGTGGGTTTATACGTCTTGCGTAAGTTTCTACGAGAAACAGACGTATTACGGAAATTCGAGGTTCAGCACAATCAGCAGCGTTCCCGGCTCGAGGCGCGTCAGGTCCGCCGACGGGTACGGCGAAATCAGCGTCCACACTTCGGTCGGGTGAGCAGCCGCGCCCCGCGGACCCCGTGCCACAATCGCACGTTTCGACCCATAGAGTCGCGCCAGCCGTGACCGATCGTAGCCGCCCGTCTGACCGAACGCATCCGCGGCGATGACGGCGGTGGGTGTCCACGATCCGGGTGGATGCAGCAGCGATGGCTCGCTCGCGAGCCGCGCGATTAGCGCGTCCATGCCGAGCGGCGAGACGTACGTGTGATATGCCGCGGCGCGCGGGCCTGACGGCGCAAACAGTGGCACATATTGCGGTGCATCCTGCCAGCCGGCTGTCGCCGGTGGCACGGCGCCGGCGACGACCGCGCTCAGCCACAACACCGCCGCGGCGGCCGCCATCGATCTCAACTCTCAGACCCTCCGAGTTATACTTGCGCGCTGACTATGGCGTATATCATCACCGAACCCTGCATCGGCACGAAGGACACCGCGTGTGTCGATGTCTGCCCGGTTGATTGCATCCACCCCCGGAAGGACGAAGCCGAGTTCGAAGCGGCAACCCAGTTGTTCATCCATCCGGACGAGTGCATCGATTGCGGCGCCTGCGTTCCGGCATGTCCTGTGGAGGCAATTTTCGCGCTCGACGAGACGCCGGAAAAGTGGAAGAACTTCATCGAAGTCAACGCGCAGCATTTTCAGAAGTAGGTTGACCAGTCGAAAGGCCGACAGGTTCCTACCAGGGAGGTCCCGCACTCATGATGCGTTGGTCACTCCGCTTCGTGCTCTGCGCCAGCGCCATCGCCGCGGCCACACTCGTCCTGCGGGCAGACGACCGGATTGCGACCGGCGACGCCCAGCTGCAGTTTCAGCTCGGCAACCTGCTGTCGGAAGAAACCCGCTTCCGTGAAGCGTTGGATGCGTTCGATAAGGCGATCCAAACCGACGATCGCGATCTGCAGCTGCGCGCCCGGGCCGGCAAGGTAAAGACCGCGCTGCGCATCGCCGAGTTTGATCTCGCGCAGAAAGAGGGCGAGGTTCTGCGCGCCTCGGCGCCTTCCGATCCCGAGATGCTGTCGCTGTACGCGGACTCGCTCTGGGCCAGCGGGCTCTTCGACGAAGCCGACGAGGTCTACCGCCAGGCGCTCGGCATCAACAAGGAATCGTCGCGCGCGCGCTTCGGCCTTGCGCGCTCGCTCGCCACGCGCAGCAAGCTCGAGGAAGCGCTGACAGAAGCGGAGGCCGCGGCGGCCATGGCGCCCCGCGACGGCGAGATCCACGCTGAGATCGGCGAAATCTACCAGCGGCTCCATCGCTTCGATGAAGCGGCGAACGCCTACAACAATTTCATCAACCTGCTCCCCAACAAGGACCGCAGCGACAAGGCGTCGTGGACGCGCTCGCAGGTGAAGTTCCTGAAGGCATTCGAAGGCAGGAAGCCGGTCGAAATCGACGAGGAAGACCTTCAGACGCCACACACGATGCCGTTCAGGCTCGTGGACGACAAGATCGTCGTGCAGGCGAAAGTGAACGGCGGCCGAAATCAGGACTTCATTCTGGATACCGGGTCCGAGGAGACCGTCATCTCGCGCGAGACGGCGCAGCGTGCCAGCATCAGTCCTATCACCTACACCTTGAGCGCGGGCGTTGGCGAAGTCGGCCTGCGCGGGCTGCAGCTGTCGCGCATCAACCGGCTGGATCTTGGCGACCTGCAGGTTAGAAACCTGCCGGTGCTCATCAAGAACCCGGCCCTGCGCGGCATTCCGAAGCGCGAAGGCGAAAGCTTCTCACCCCTGTCGTTCGGCATGTCGATGCTGATCGATTACCAGCACCGGATGCTGACCATGGCTCGCAAACTACCGGCGCCAGAGGGCAACTCCCTCCACTTGCCAATGCGCATCCACCGTCTCGCGATGGTGCGCGGCATGCTGAACTCCACGCGTCCGACGTATTTCGTCGTCGACACCGGCGGGGAGGTCATCTCGATCAGCTCCGCCACCGCCGGACACTTCGACCGCAGCGAATACCGCAAGATTCCGCTCAAGGTCTACGGCACGTCAGGCTGGGATCGCGACGCGTTCCTGCTGCCGGGCATGAGCCTGAATTTCGACGAGATCGAATACAAGAACATGCCGCTTGTCGTGCTCAACCTGCGTGCGCCGAGCGTCCTCCTTGGCTTCCAGCTTGGCGGCATCGTGGGGCACAACTTCCTCAGCCACTACAAAGTCGCGCTCGATATGGATCGCAGTGAACTGCGGCTACAGAAGTTCTGACGGCTGTGCGACGTGACGAAGGTGCGATAGTGCGAGGTGCGTCCGAACGTGCGAACCGTGCGATGGTTCGTTGAACTTTCAGACCCTCGCACCGTCGGACGCACTTTCGCACCGCCGCACATTCGCACCCTCGCACTACCTCCTATCCCTTCTCAATCATGTAGATTTCGCGCCGCCCGGTATCCACGAGATCGTGGTACCCCTTCATCGCCTCCTGGAACTCGGGCATCTGCATCGCCTTGCGAGCCAGCTCGGCGTGCTGCTCCATGGTCTCCACTTCGGTCTCGGCGACGACCGTCCAGTAGCGCTCCGCGCTGACGTCCGTCATCAGGCGCATCGAGCCCATCCCAATCTTCTGACCAGCCTTTGCAAGCGCGGCGAACTTCTCGACCATCTGCCGGGCCTTCCCGGGTTTGCAGTACATGATGTCTCGAACCAGGTACATGGCGTCTCCTCCTCGTGCGTCGCTAACGTTGAATGATGGCTACCCCGTTGGCGCCCTTGTTCAATACGCTCACCGCGACCTGCTGCAGATTGCCGTCCTCATCAACTGAAAATTGCGTGAGGTGAGTCTGCGCGCCGCTGTCGAGCACGGCGAGCATACGCCCAGATGAGGCGATATCCGAAGGACCACCTGCAGTTGTCGCAACAACGTCCAAGTCCAGCACGACTTGAGTGCCGGTTACCACGTAGCGGGAGATGCTGCGGCTTGGCGTGTTGCTGGAAAAGAGGAACTGACCGACGAGCGTCACCCAGCACGGCGCGTGCTGTGTTCCGGAGCCGGTCAGCGCAACTGTCTGGCCGTTTTTGACGAGCGCGACTTCGTCGGAATGCGCGATCGTGACATACCCGTTTTCGCCGCGCGTCGCTAAACCAAGCGGCGTGTCGCTTCCCGCGGGCAGCGGGACGCTCTCCGTGATTCCCGACACCGCCCCCGCGCGAAGAGACACGGTCTCGACGATGTTGCTCTTCTCCGAGATCAGCAGCCGATCTGCGACGACACCGACCTGGGCAGACGATCCATCACCAACGATGAGCGCCGCCGAGCCGTCCGCGGCGACCTCCACCTCGGTGCCATGGATGCGGTGCGATTCGACTGACGTTGTCCCGAGCACGTACAAATGATCTTTGTCGAATGCGACACTGACGGGAGCTGAAAGTGTCGAGATCACCTGTCGGAGTTGCAGACCCGTTGACACGATATCGAAGACGGAAACCGACTGCGATCCGAAGTTGACGACAGCAACCAGTTGCTCGGAAGCGCCGATGCCACCAGCGTTGCCGGACACACCGCCCAGGCCGTTGGTGGCGGCGGTTTGAACGAGCGCGCCCGTCGCGTCGTAGACCAGCAGCTGGTTGCCGGCCGCATTGTTGGAGCTCGTCACGACGAGCGTCCTCGGCTCCTGCGCGGAAGTTGCGGTTGCGGCAGCCAATAGGAACAGACCAAGAACAGCAAATCTCTTCATCGCGAGTCTCCTGATTACGTGAACGCTCCGCACACGACAGTGCGGACACGCGATCGGAATCGCGGGCGACGGCGAATTTATTCCCTACGATTGCGTAAGACGCTGTGTGACGGACGCGGCCAGCGCCTGTGCGACGCCGAGCACGTCGCGTTCGGGGAGGTCGGAAACGACGAACACCGCGTGTGTCCCAGCATCGAAGGAGGCAACGCGGTAAGCCGTGTTGTTCGCGACGAGGGCGGGGGCAGAGCCCGAACCGGTTGAACCACTCGTCACCAGCAGAGAGACGATGTGGTCTTCGTAGCGGAAGACGACGTGACCGAAGCGGCGATCGTCGAAGACGCACGAATGGCGATCGAGCACGGCCATCGCGTCACCCGGTAGACCGGTGGGAGCATCGACTGTAGTCAGCGAGGCAAACGCGGGATCGTAACGCCTGGCTGCCTCTTCGAGCGGAATTGGCCGCTCGCGCAGGTTGAACTTGATGGCGCAGTTCTGATGATCGCCTGCCGCGTTGGCTGCAAGCGTCGCCAGGCGCGAGCGTTTCACCGCATCACGCGCGAAAATACCGCCTCCGACCAGCGCGACCAGCGCAGCCGCGGCAGCCCACCACGATTCCAGCCACGCGCGCCGCGTCATCTGCGCAGCGGCCGCTGCCGGACGCAGGTTCGCCGCAAGTTGCGCAGCAAAGTCGGGTCGCGGCGCGAGATCACGAGACGAAGCCACCGCGGACTGAAGCTGGCCGCGAAGCGTACGGCGCGCCGCAAATTCGTCGCGACACCCCGGACAGGTTTCCAGGTGCTTGACGATCTCGTGCGTCGTCTCGACGAGGAGCTGATCGCTCAGGAACGGATCGGCGAGCTCGCGCGTTTCACGGCACGTCACGGTCACCTGACCTCCCCGGCGGCGGCCGAACCGGTGCCGCGCGCCGTCAGCGCGACGCGCAGCAGCTCGCGGCCGCGGTGCAGCCGCGACATGACCGTCCCAATCGGGATGTCGAGCGCGGCGGCGATCTCCTTGTAGGTCATCTCCTGCACGTCGCAGAGGAGAATGGCCTCCTGGTACTGCGCTGGAATCGACTCGAGGGCCGCCAGCAGGTCCTCGTCCGTCAACACCTCCGGGATGGGTGGGACGAAAGGAATCGTGTTGGCCACACGCTCTTCGATGCCGACGTCAACCGGGGCCCGGCCCCGCGCACGGCGGCGATTGGCGCGAACGTGCTGCAGGATGGTGATCAGCCAGGCGCGGCAGTTCGTCCCAGGCGTGTAGCGGTGGAATGACTGCAGCGCCTGCGTGAGCGTCTCCTGCACGAGGTCCTCGGCCTCGGCGCGATTGCGCTCCAGCCACATTGCCAGGCGAAACAGGCGATCGACGTGCGGCATCGCCTCGCCTTCGAATGTCTGCCAGGTCGCCTGATCAGGCACTTTGCCCCACGCCTTATTCATACCGTGGCGCGGTGATTCTATTCCCAGCCTGATTCCCGAGGCGATCCTGGGGAATAATTTCGCCGTTCGCCGACATGTAATGCCGAAGGAGACGCCCATGTCCAACCCGTATGACGTCATTGTCCTGGGCGCACGCTGCGCCGGCTCGCCCACCGCGATGCTGCTGGCCCGCAAGGGTTACCGTGTGCTGGTCGTCGACCGGGCGACATTTCCCAGCGACACGATTTCCACGCACATTGCGCAGCCGCGCGCTGTTGCCGCACTCGCCCGCTGGGGTTTGCTCGATCGCCTCCGCGCGACCGGATGTCCACCCATGCACACCTACACGTTCGACTTCGGGCCGGTCAGGATCTCGGGGTCGCCGGGTACCCCCGACTCGCCCGTCGCCTATTGTCCGCGGCGCACCGTGCTCGACAAGCTCCTCGTTGACGCCGCCGTCGAAGCCGGAGCCGAGGTGCGTGAGCGATTCACCGTCGAAGACATTCTGTTTGAAGATGACGCGGTGGTGGGTGTCAGCGGACGTTCGAGCGGTGGCGCCACCGTGACGGAGCGCGCTCGCATCGTCGTTGGAGCAGATGGCCGGTACTCGCGGCTCGCCGAAGCCGTGAAGCCGCCCCAGTACAACGAGAAGCCGTTGCTGCTTTCGGCGTACTACACATACTGGAGCAATCTGCCGGTCGACGGTCACATGGACAACTACATCCGACCGCTGCGCGGCTTTGCGGTTGCTCCGACGCATGATGGCCTCACGGTTACGGTCGGCGGGTGGCCGTTCAGCGAGTTCGAGGCCAACAAGAAGGATGTCGAAGGAAATTTTCTCGCGCTGTTCGATCTGGTGCCGTCGTTTGCCGATCGCATTCGCGCGGCGAAACGGGAGACCCCGATCTTCGGCGCGGTGACTCCGAATATTTTTCGCAAGCCGTACGGACCCGGGTGGGCGCTGGTCGGCGATGCCGGATATATCCGCGATCCGATTACCGCGCAAGGTATCAGCGACGCGTTTCGGGATGCCGAGCGTTGCGCAGCGGCGGTCGACGAAGTGCTGACCGGGAAGCGCCTCTTCGACGATGCGATGGGCGCGTATCAGCGCGATCGGGACGAGTATGTTGGTCAGATCTATGAATTCACCTGCATGCTGGCGACGCTCGAGCCGCCGCCTCCGCAGCTGCAGCAGCTCATCGGCGCCATTCAGGGGAATCAAGAGGCAATGGATGCGTTCGCGCAAATGAATGCCGGCACTATTTCGCCGAGTGCGTTCGGCGCCGCCGTCGCGGCAGCGATGGCGCACTGATCGCGTCACGACGAGGGCGTCCGTCTTGATATCGTTCTAAGACGGCGCATGGATCGCACACGGCTCAGGCACGAGATTGCACAACTCGCCGCGCTCATCGGCATCGCGTTAAGCGTTTTCTTCCTCACGCGCATGTTCGCGACTTACACGCGCAGGGTGCGCGTTCGCGATGCGGCGGAGTGGTACAACCGTGGGCAGGCGGCTCTGACGCGCGGCGATGCGCTCGCGGCCACCGAGGACTTCCGCCGCGCCACGGCCAGGGATCGCAGCGACCGTCGCTATTCGCTGGCGCTGGCGCGGGCGCTCGAAACGAGCGGCAACCTGGATGCCGCCGAGCGCGCACTCCTTGCACTGCGTGAGTTTGCGCCGGAGGATGCGGACATCAACTTCGAGCTGGCGCAGACTGCCGGAGCGCGCGGCGACGTGCCGGACGCGGTGCGCTACTACCGCAACGCGCTCTACGCTCCTGCGGCCGCTGCCGATG
Organism: Vicinamibacterales bacterium; assembly: GCA_035492455.1. GTDB lineage: Bacteria > Acidobacteriota > Vicinamibacteria > Vicinamibacterales > UBA2999 > Gp6-AA40. The sequence continues at coordinate 131,022 of DATJJE010000071.1, forward strand.
CGGACTTGCGCCGACACGTTCGCTTGCAGCTCGTCGCATTCCTGCTTGCGCATGGCGACCGAACCCGAGCGCAATCCGAGCTGCTCGCGGCCGCCGCTGACGCTGCGCCCGATGCGGACTCCGCGGTTGCGCTCGGCGATCTCTTTTCCGAAGCCGGGGATTTCGGGCGTGCCGAAGAGCAGTACGTCCGCGCGGTCCGCCTGGCTCCACAAAGCGAGATCGCACGCCTGATTCCTGTCAACGACCCGCTCGCCAGGCGGATTCCCAACGTCGAACGCGAGCGGAGACTCGGCGCCGATTTGCAGGTCGTGCAGCAGCGGCTTGCGGCCTGCGCGACGACAGGTCGCGCGGCCGATGCTGTGCGCTCCGCGGCAGAGCAGATCGCGAGGTTCACGTCGGAGACCGCGCTCCGCAGCGATCCCGACACCCTCAACGACGGACTCGCGCTGATCTACGAAGGGGAGCACACGGCGTTGGAAGCGTGCGGCAATGGAACGCCCATCGACCGTGCGCTGCTTGTCATCGGACGCCTGCACGGCGCGGCCGTTCCATGAAGCTGTCGGCGACCGCACAGCAGCTGCTTCAGCGCGAACATCGTGTCTTCATCGCGCTGACGATCGTCGTCGGCGTGATCGCGGGACTCAGCGCCGTGTTGTTTACCCTCGCCATCGAACAGACCAATCGGCTGCTGTTCGGCCTATCGCCGTCAGCCGTACGCCTGTTTCTGGTGCCGATCGTCGCCAGCATCGGTACCGGAATCCTGCTCAGCAAAGTGTTCCCGGACGTGCGCGGCAGCGGGGTTCCACAGACCGAAGCGGCATATCACCTTGCCGACGGGTTCATCCGCACCCGCGTGCCGTTCGGGAAATTTCTGATGGGCGTCCTCTGCATCGGTTCAGGCCATTCGATGGGCAGGGAAGGACCGTCCGTCCAGATCGGCGCCGGCCTGGCGTCGACCATCGGCCGCTGGGTGCGGCTGCCGCCGGGCCGCGTACGGGACCTGGTCCCGGTCGGTGCCGCAGGTGCGCTCGCCGCTGCCTTCAACACGCCCGTCGCCGCAGTGCTGTTTGCGCTCGAGGAGATCATCGGCGACCTCAACGCGCCGCTGCTCGGTTCGACCGTCGTTGCGTCAGTGGCATCCGTGATTGTCGAACGATCGATTCTCGGTAACGAGCCGCTGTTCCGCGTGCCGCCCTACCGTCTCGTGCACCCCGCCGAGCTGTTCGCCTACGCGGTGCTCGGCGTCGTCGGCGGCGTCGTTTCGCTCGCATTCTGTAAAGGCCTGTTGGCGCTGCGACGCCTGTTCCTGCGGCTGCCGGCGGCGACGCGCGTCATTCAGCCAGCCATCGGCGGTGTCGTGATCGGAGCCCTGCTGATTTATTTTCCCGCGATCATGGGCGTGGGCTACGAGTACGTCGACGAGGCGCTCAATGGCGAGCTGCTGTTGCGCGGCATGGTGCTGCTGTGCGCGCTGAAACTCGCCGCGACGATCGTGTCGTATTCGTCAGGAAACGCCGGCGGCATCTTCGCGCCGAGCCTGTACATCGGCGCGATGGCCGGCGGTGCGATCGGTGTTCTCGTTCATGCGTACGCCCCGTTTCCAACCGCGGATCCGGGGGCTTATGCGCTGGTCGGCATGGGGACGCTCTTTGCCGGGATCATCCGCGCCCCGATGACGTCGGTGTTCATGGTTTTCGAGATAACACAGGATTACCAGATTCTGGTGCCGCTGATGGTCGCCAACATGCTTAGCCTCGCCATCTCGCGGCACTTCCAGCCCGTGCCGGTGTATCACGCGCTGCTCGCTCAAGATGGCATCGACCTGAAACAGGCGCATAAAGGCGAAGGGCCGGCGCAGGCCGGCCCTTCATCAACTACCAAGTACGAACTACCAACTACCAGCTAGAAGTCATATCCAATCCACAGCGCGAATCGTGGCTTGCGGAATTGCGAGCTGCCGCCTTCGGATGCGAAGAGTACGTCCTCCCAATCCCGATTCAGGAGCGTGCGCCACGACCAGTCGAAGTGCACGGGGAAGCCGAGCATGAAGGTCTCGAGGCCGAGACCGTACGACGCGCGCGAATCGACGAGCCGCAACCCGCTGACCGGCACGGGCTTGCCAAGAACGGGCAAACCGGTTCGCTCGTCGAAGGTAATCGGACACTCGATTGAGGTGCCGCGCTTCAACCACGTGAACGATCCGACGCGTGTGGTTTCGAATGTTCCGCTCTGCGCGCCCTGCAGTGTCAGCGAGCCGAGATTCGTGTTGCATGCCCCCGACGATGACGACTGGCCGCTGAAGTAAGAGCCGCCCATGCCGGCGAAGAAAACGCCGCGCACGCCGCCGAGCACGCCGAGCGGCGTCAGCATCGCTTCGATAAATGGAAAGCGCAGCTCGACGTTGGCAAACGCGGTGTGCGAGCCGATGAACTGCAGATAGTCGTAGCCGCGCAGCTCGGAGTTGCCCCCGAAGTAGATGAAGTCGGGGACGTCGCCCCAGCTGCGGAACCCGCGCAGCCGCATCGCCAGCAGCCCCGTGCTGCCGATACGCGTGTACTTGCGGATGTCGCCATCCAGCGTCTGACGCGAGCTCAGGCCGCCGAACGACGGCGACATTTCGTACGACAACCGCATGGTGCGGCCGGAGAGCGGACCGAACTCCCGGAAGATCGTCGTTTCCTCCACGAAGCTTGCACCGAGCGGCAGGAACGTGGCGTTCTGGAAGAGATTCCGCCCGAACACCGCCTGCTGATAGTCGTTCGAGTTCTGCTGCAGCGTCGGATCGTTGAACGACTGCCTGTACTGCAGCACGCCGCCACTCAACTCGATGCGGCGGTAGCGGTTGAACGGGTAGATCCCGAACACTGATCCGCCCTGAATCGTGCTCGTCGCCTGCGCCAGATCGCGATCGATGATTCCGCTGTAGATCGGATCGTAGAAGACGTTCTGCAGCTGCCCGTAGAAGAACAGCGTCTGTGAGTACGCCTGCACCGCGTAGTTGAAGCGGCGCGACAGGTTGATGTATGAGAACGACAGCGTGCGGTATTGCGAAATCGACTGCGCGTACAGATTGAACTGCTTGTCGCCGAGCACATCGCTGAAGGTCACCGCGGAGCCGCCGAACACATTGCCACCACTGGTGACGCCCACGTTCACCGGCGGACGGCCGTCGAGAAACAGCTTCTCGAACGTTCCCTTCTTCCGCTTGTTGGCGGCGATGAGCGTGTGGGTGAGCGGCGCCTGGAAGTCGATGATTGGTCCGGGCGCTCCGAAGTCGGATGTGGACGCCGTGATGATCGGATCGCGCCGCTCGAGCGTGTGCAGCTCGTAGTCACCCTTGTAGTAGCTGACGAACGCAATCTGCGAGCGGTTGTCGCCCTGATGCAGAACGATGGGCGAGACGTTGCCGCCAACGGCGTCGGTGTACTGACGCAGCTCGCCGTTCTTCAGGTTGAGCGTCCAGATGTTGAAGATGTTGCCGTTGCGCGCGACGTCGGGATCGATCGGCTGATTCGGATCGGTGGCCGTCGACGAGAACACCAGGGTGTCGCTGTCGAGGAACTGGGCCGCCGCATCGTCATGTGTGCCGAACGTGATCTGCGTCTTCGTCCCGGTCGTCGTATCGATCCTGAACAACTTTTCGTTCCCGCTGACGCGAGCGAGATACACGATGGATTTGCCATCAGGCGCCCAGGTGGGACCGGAATCCGCGAAGTTGTCCTTCGTGATGTTGGTGATCTGCTTCGTGTCGAGGTCGAGAACGAACAGGTCGCCGACGGCGCCCTGCAGGCCCGCGAAGACCACTTTCTTGCCGTCGGGGGAGAAATCCGGCGACTCCGGATCGTCGACCGTGTTGATGGCGATCTTCTCTTCGACCTTGCGCGTCAGGACGTTCTGGATGACGAGCGTGCGCGTCTTCTCTCGGCGGACGAAATAGGCGATGCGGTCGCCGTTCGGCGCCCACGACATCCAGGGGACGCGGTTGAAACGTCCGCCGGGCGGCGCGATGTATTCCCACCCCTTGTCCTGATCGAATCCGTTCGTCAGGTTGCGAATGACCGCGCCGTCCTTCGCGGAGACGAGAATGATGTCGAGCTCCCCATCCTTGCGATTGCCGCTGGCGACCGCGATGAGATCGCCCGAAGGTGACGGTTCCGCGGATACCGCCTGACTGAATGCGGTTTTCTCGGCGTTCGGCGCGAGATTGCGTCCGTAGTCCGCGGGACGCTCCTTGTCGCGGAACGGCTTGAAGCGCTCCTTCAGGTACTTGTCGAACTGCTGATCGAACTCGTCGCCCTTGATCTTGAACGCTTCTTCGTAGGCGTCATCGCCGCCGCCGATGACCGACTTGCGCAGCGCGAAGAGGAACTGCCGTACGCCTTCCTTGCCCCAGCGCGATTCCATGAACTCGTAGCAGGCGTGACCGAGGTTGTAAATCAGGCGCGGATTGTTGAAGCCACCGTAGCCTTCCATCTCGCTCATCTTCGGCACGATGTCGGCGACTGCCGCGTCGCGCACCGTCATGATGTCGAGGGGATCCCAGTAGCCTGCCTCGTAGTCGGCGCCGCCTTCGTTCAACCAGAGCGGCAGATTGCGACGGATGAGCGACGTCGGAATGATGTCGAACTGGAAGATGTGCGTCAGTTCGTGCGTCATCGTGCGGTAGAGGAGATCGGGCGGCTCGTCGAGCGGCAGCAGCATCCGATCGCGTTCGGGTTCGGCAAACGCCGCGACACCTTCGACCGCCGCACCGGGGATGACGTTCTCCTGCTGAAACTCGCTGCTCGTCTTGAAGATGATGAGCGGCACCTTGAAGGCGAGGTCGTGCTTGAGGTCGGAGCTGACGTGCTGATACGCGCTCTCCGCGTAGCTGGCAACGCGTTCGAGATGCTGTTCTTCCTCGGGGTAGTAGTAAATCTCGAAGTGATCGGTGGTGTAGATATTCCACCGGAAGTTCGTATATCGAATCTGGTTCTTACCGAAGTAGGGAACCATCGGCGTCTGCGCGGCCGCCTCGAGCGGCGCGAAGACGATGGCGGCGGCCACGATTGCCAGCGCTGCCCTCATTGAGATTCTCCTCGCATGACTAGGCACGAGCACGAGTGGGCATGTTATCGCAAAGAGCGACGCGAATGGTCGCACGCGAGCAAGCCGTGTACCGACGAGGTCAGTCGAAAAATGACGGAGAATCGTGCGTGACCGGACCCGGGTTACGACGTTTGTCCACTCAGGGCGGCGTACACTGAAACAGGAATAAAACAGGCCCGCCGCGGGTTACGTCTACGGGCCCACGATCCGATGTTCGGCCGACCATCACAAGCCCCGTCGGATGCGGAAGACCTTTCCGCCGAGGCGCTGCAGTTTCTCGAGCCGCTGTTCGCGACGGCGATGCGGCTGACGCGGAACCGCGCCGACGCGGAGGATCTCGTACAGGACACGTACGTGAAGGCGTTTCGCCACGCCGGGCAGTTCAAACGCGGGACGAACCTGCGTGCGTGGCTGTATACCATCCTCCACAACACGTGGAGGAATCGCCTGCGCGACGCGAGCCGCGATGCAGTCGAGGTGGACAGCGATCAGGTAGATTTGGCCGCAGCCGGGCCAGGGCCAGGCGAGCCCGTCGAAACGCCGGAACGCATCCTGATGCGGAGCACGCTCGATGCGGACCTGCAGGCGGCGCTCGACGATCTGCCCGACGCGTTCCGGCAGGCTGTCTGGCTGCGCGACGTCGAGGAATTCACGTATGCCGAGATCGCCGAGATGTTGAATGTGCCGATAGGAACCGTGATGTCGCGCATTTCACGAGGACGCCGCATGCTGTTCGAGAAGCTGTCCGCGCCGGTCACACCCGCCATGCCGGTTCCCGCGGCAGGAGGCGGGCGGTGAAACCGAACTGTCGCCGCATCTGCGACATGCTCACCCAGTATGCCGACGGCACGCTGCCCGACGTGCAGCGCGCCGAAGTGCAGCGTCATCTCGATGCGTGCCCGCCGTGCCGTGTCATCGCCGGCAAAGAGTGCGGTGCGCGTCAGTTGCTGCGCAAATGCGCGGACCGGCTGCGTGGCGCCGAACCGCTTCCGCCGGATCTACGCGCGCGATGTCAGGCCGCGTCCCACGGCACCCGGGGCGCACACCTCTGGTCGAGACCATCGCTGCGCTTCGCTATCGCCGCACTGCTCATCCTGCTTGTCGGCGCTCTCGTTTCCATCGTCACCCGCCATTCCGACGCCCTCCTTGCTGCACAGCTAACGGCCGATCACGTCAAGTGTTTCGGACTGTTCCGTCCCGAGGACGGAAAGAAGATGGATGCGGCGGCGGCGCAGCAGATGCTGCATGATCGCTTCGGGATCGACATGCACGTCCCGCCGTCATCCGGCGGGGAAGTGGACCTGCTGAACGCGCGCACCTGCCTGTATGCCGACGGCCGCATTCCACACCTGATGTACGAAGCGAACGGTCACGATATTTCGTTGTTCGTGCTCGAAGGAGAGACGCGCGCCCCTGCCGAGCTGGACGCTTTCGGCCACCATACGCGCATCTGGTCGCGTGGCGGAAACACCTTTGTGCTGATTACCCAGGGTCCTGAACAGTCGGTCGCAAAAGCGGCTGAATACGTAAGCGATCAGGCGCGATAGCGCTAAAATTGAGGGTAGTGATGGACACAGAGCAGCCAGTCGGTCAGGACCTCCCGCTCCCTGTTGCCGAGCCGGAAGTGCCCCAACGGCAGCCAAGCAAGGTCGCGGTCTTCATCGCGATGGCCGCCGTTGCCATTGCAATCCTTATCGTGATGCTCGCGCCTGGGGCCGACAATCCGGCGTCGCCGCCCGCCGCGGGAACGAAGTCGAACCTCACCGGCTCCCCGAACACCGCCGAGGAGGATGCTGCCGCCGACGCGAAAGCCGCCGGCAAATCTGCGCCGCTCAACTTCACGCTCAAGGACATGAACGGTGTCGACGTGAAGCTCGCGTCCTTCAAGGGCAAGCCGATCGTGATGAATTTCTGGGCGACGTGGTGCGGACCGTGCCGCGCCGAGATTCCGTCGCTGGTCGAATTGAACAAGCAATATGGCGAAGCCGGGAAGGACGTTGTCATTCTCGGTATCTCGGTTGACGACCCGATCGAAAAGCTGAAGCCCTACGCCTCGCAGATGCACATGAACTACCCGGTGCTCGTGGGTGCCGGGCGCGACGATGTGCAGGACGCGTTCGGGCCGCTGTGGGGCATTCCGGTGACGGTGTTCATCGACCGCGACGGCAAGATCGCGAAGAAGCATTCAGGCATCGCGTCGAAAGAACAGTTCGAACAGGAAATCAAGGCGCTGCTGTAGCATCGTAGAGGCCGATCTTCAGGTCGGCCTTGTAGTATCATTCGCACATGTTGAAGGGATTCACTCACGCCCGTCTTGCCTGCGGCTGCAGGATCGCGTTCCGCGAGGGCGTGGAGGGAAGCCCTGTCGCCGTGGTGGTCGAACAGAAGGGACCGGGCTGCGTCATTCCGCTGCACGTGCGCAACCTGCCGGTCTACGACTATCGCGAGGCGCTACGCCCGCCGACACGCTTGCTTCCGTTGGAGGAAGAGGAGTTCGAGGAGGAAGGTTAGTCAGCGGAACCGGATCTTCAAGTCCGCGACGAGCGGCAGATGATCCGACGCCATCAGCGACAGCCGCGTCCGCGGCAATTCCAGCTTCACCACTTCCACCTGGCCGTCGTAATAAATGTGATCGAGGTGTAACACCGGCAGGATGCCGGGATACGTTCGCCTGCGCCGCAGATGCGATCGCAGGTCGATGCTCTGCAGCCGCTCGCTCAGCATCGCGGTCGCCAGTCCTTTCATCCACTCGTTGAAGTCGCCGAGCACAACCTTCGGCTGCGCGATGCGGCGGTCGTGAACGATGGTGCTCAGCCGTCCGGCTTGATAACGGCGTTCCAGGAACGCGGTGCCGAGGTGCACGTTGTACAGATGCAGCGTGTCTTCGCCGAAGGCGATGTCCACGCGCTGACAGCAGCGTGGCTCGCATGTCTTCCACGAGAGGTCGTACTGCGCGTGATGCGTAATTGGATGGCGGCTGAGGACGACGTTGCCGAAGAGGCAGCCGCGCAGGTGGCGAGTAGCGGCCATGACCCAACCCATGCCGAGCTGGGCGCCGAGCTCCTCCGCCTGTCCGGACGAACTGGGACCGCCGCCAATCACTTCCTGCAGCGCGATGACATCGGGTTCGATGGAGCGGATAACCTCGGCCACACGCGAGGGGATCGTACGACCGTCCATGCCGCGGCAGCGATGGACGTTGTAGGTGGCGACGCGAAGGGTTCGCCAATGGGTATCGGTCATCAGTTGGTGGCTGGTGGTTCGTGGTTAGTGGTTTGAACCGCCAACGACCAACCACCAACTACCAACTACCAACCAAACTAGAATACTGCCTATGGCGAAGCTGACAAGCGAGATTGAGGTGCAGTGCCCCTGCTGCAGCGCGACGCTCGTCATCGACAAGAACCTCGGACGCGTGATCTCGCACAAGGAGCCGGAACGCGGCGACAAGCCGGAGCTCTCCGAAGCGTCGCGCATTCTGGCCGAGGAAGCGCGCCGTCGCGAGGCGCTGTTCGAGCAGTCCGTCGAAGCGGAAAAGACGCGTGGTGATGCGCTCGCTAAGCGCTTCGAGGAAGCGCTCCGACAGGCGAAGGAGGAGCCTGTGTCAAAGCCGCTGCGCGATTTCGACCTGGACTAGGCATCAACCCTGTCTGCGAATGTCGGCCGGTAATTCCGTCCAGCGATCGCGGCGAGGATAGTACTTCCACGGCTTGTAGTCGTGCGTCGCGCGGAACTCGCGATAGCGCCTGCGCCAGTAGCGCTCGCGCGCGGGTGCCGGTGCAATCTTCCGATGCGGCCATTCGAGCAGCAGGTTCTCGACTCTCCAGACGTTCTTCTCCGACAACCGCCAATCATAGTTGCCGAGCACGCGGAGATCGACGACCGCATAGCCTTTGATCCGCCCGAAGAAGTCGATGTACGGATCCCAGTAGCTCAGGGCAAGGGCGCGCGGCGTCGCAAACACCGGCTTGCGGCCGTGCAGGCCCGGATCGCGCGACCGCGCCACCGAGCCCCAACCGTGTCGTCCGCGATAGACGAAGATGACGTGATCGAGCAGATCGATCGACTCGAAGCTGAGGACGAGCGGAGGATACCGATGCTGCTCGAGGATCACGGCGGCAGAGAGCGCGGCTTCGAGGCAATGCGCCGTTCCGCGCTGCACGACGCCACGGAAGCTGCGCAGCGTCTCGCCGCCTGTTTCGTTGTTATAGGGCAGCGCGTTCAGCCAGCGCTGGACGGCGAGTGGGCTGCGCAGGCGGTTGATGACGCGCCGTTCCGCCGCCGTGAGCGGCAGCGGCGGGGCGATTGTCGGATCAGTGCGCGGGAGCGGGAGCGGCTTTGAGATCGCCAATGAGGTCGGCCGGCGTCCACATGTTGCCCGGGCGAATCTTTACGAGCTTGCCGCCAGCGTCGATGACGGCGGTGCTCAGGTTGTGGGTCAGGACTGCGGGACTTTCGTCGCTCGGTTCGGCCGTGACGCCGAATTTGGCGGTGAAGCCTTTGATGTCTTCAGGGCTCGCGGTCACGAAATGCCAGACGGCCGCGTTCGCTTTCAGGTCCTTCGCATGCGTCTTCAGCACCGCTGGCGTGTCGTTGGCAGGATCGAAGCTGACGGACACCAGCCGCACGTCGGCCAGATCGGGCGTTTTCATGATCTCGTTCTGCAGCGCCGCGAAGTTCCGATCCATCAGCGGGCAGAAGTCGGGCTGCGGGCAGCGCGTGTACATGAACGTCAGCGCCACGCGATGACCTTTGTATGAGGTCAACGGCCGCGCCATGTTGTTCTCGTCGATCAGCTTCGTGTCCGGCACCGGATCGCCGGGCTTGAGGATTTGCGATGCGGTCAGCTCGGGGCCGCCCGTGTTCTCGATGGGCGCGTGTCCCGTCTTGTCGATGGTCGACAGGTGCGCCTCGGTCTCACCGACAACGAGCGTGGCCGTGATGAGATCGCCGGGCTCCTTGCCGGCCAGCAGCTTCCCGTCCTCAACCTTGTAGGGCATGGTCATCGCGGGCATGAAGCCCTTGATGTCCTCGTGTTTGACGAGCACTTCGTTCGTCTCGGGCTTGACGTCGAGGATCTGACCCTTGAGCTGATATTCCTTTGCCGGAGGAGTGCGGCTGCACGCGCTTACCGCGATTGCGACGACACACACAGATCGGAAAAGCCACGCCATCTCTTAGACTGTAACAACTTTCGCATCGCATGAGTATCTGGGTCGGAACATCCGGCTACAACTACCCGGAGTGGAGAGGCACCTTCTATCCCGAGAAATTTCCCGCACCGAAGATGTTGCCGTACTACGCCGGGCGGTTTCCGACGGTCGAGATCAACTACACCTTCTATCGTGCGCCCAACGAGAAGATTCTCGACGGCTGGAACAAGGCGACGCCGGAGCGATTCAGGCTGACGCTGAAAGCGCCCCGGCGCATTACGCACGATCGACGGCTGCGCGACTGCGCTGATCCGGTTCGTCAATTCCTCGAGACCGCGGCATCGCTGGGACCGAAGCTTGGCGCGCTGCTGTTCCAGCTGCCGCCCAACCTGAAGAAGGACCTCACATTATTTGACTCTTTTCTGCAGGCCTTCCCGCCGCGTGTCTGCGCAGCGTTCGAGTTCCGCCACGAATCGTGGCTCGACGAGGAGATCTATGCGCGGCTGCGCGCGCGCAATCTGGCGTTGTGCGTTGCCGACAGCGAGCGCCTTTCCACTCCTGTCGTCATCACGGCAGACTACGCTTACTTCCGATTACGAGACGAGGGCTACACCACGGACGACATCGCGCGGTGGGGCGATGTCATCGGCGAGAAGACCTCAGGCTGCAAAGACGTCTTCGTCTATTTCAAGCACGAAGAGTCGGGAAAAGGACCTGCATTCGGACTCGAGTTGATGCGGGTCCTGGGAATTTAGATTGAAGACTCCCGGCGAGCGACGGCGCAAGCCGTCGCGAAGCGGACAAGCTCTCGCTCAGCCCAATACCCGTCGTAACCGTTTTCCGCGCGCTCCACATACGCGCAGTGGCCTCCGTGCGGCGTGATCATCAGCGTGATGCTCGGGTTCGATGCGACCGCTGCCTCACGAAACGTCGACGCCGGTACGAACGGATCATCTTCGGCGGTGATGACGAGCGTCGGCACGCGGATGCGATCGGCGACGCGCAGCGCGCTGGCGCGATGGTAGTAGTCGTCGGCGTCGCGGAAGCCATGATGGGGAGCCGTATACGCTTCGTCAAACTGCCGCACGGTCCAGATACGCTTCAGCGGCTCGAGCGAGAACAGACTCGGCACCGCCGCAGCCTTGCGGCGCATGCGCGCCTTCAGATTCCGCACGAAATTCCACTGATACGGGATATTTGATTTGCGCTCGAGCGCCTTCACGCACGCCGCCAGATCCATCGTCGGCGACACCGCGCACACGGCAACGAGCTCCGCCGGCGCCCGGTCGCCGAGCTCGCCGGCCAGCTTCAGCGCCAGATTGCCGCCGAGCGAGTAACCGGCGACGGCAACGGCGGGCACGCCATCGCGCTCGATCAGCTCGCGCATGACGAACTGAACATCATGCGTGAGTCCCGAATGATAGAGGCCGCGCGACAGCCGCTCGGTACCCCCGCAATTGCGTTGATTGAGCCGGATGATGTTCCAGCCGGCCACCCATGCCTTGTCCGAGATGCCGCGCATGTAATGCGCCATGCTCGACCCTTCGAGACCGTGGAGCAGGATGAGCGTGCGCCGCGCCGCGCCCGTGTCCGCGGACGCCTCGCGGTGCACGTGGCAATGCGCAAGGACGCGGGCATCGGACGCCACATCGAACAATCGTTCCTCGGGCGGCGGCAGGTTCGGAAACTGACGCGAGCGCCACCACGCGTAGAGCGTCTGCTGGTGGCCGCCGGTAAACCGCGGCCGGTAGGTGGATGACGTGAACATCGACGAGTTTTTCCAGCTTATCATCCGCAGAATGAATGACCGTACGCTCGACTCAACGTTGCTGCACCTGATTCGCTCGCGCATGGTGGACGACTACCCGTCGCAGATTGGCGAGTGCCTCGATGTCATTACCGACGAGGACATATGGTGGCGCCCCGACGAGAAGAGCAACGCGCTCGGCAACATCATGCTGCACCTCATTGGATCGAACCGGTTGTATATCGGCTACGGTGTCGGTGCGCGCGCGCTGGAGCGCGATCGCGCGGCAGAGTTCACGGCACGTGGCAATCCGCGGCGTGATGTCGTGGTCGATGCATGGAACGAGACCGTTCACATGATGCGGCAGGTGTTCGATGCGCTGCAGCCGTCGCAGATGATGGAGCGGACGGACCGCACCGGCAAGACGACGACCATTGCCTCGATCCTGCTGCACGCCAGCCACCACACGGCCGCGCACATGGGACAGGTGGTCTGGATCACCAAGCTGCGCCATCCCGGCGCGCTTGACGAAGTGTGGATTACGACTCGGGACCGCCTCGCTTCAGCGCGTAAATCCTGAACTGCGAGTTGCGATAGACCTCCGGCAGCGGAAGCGCCGCTTCGGTCACGAGATAATCCAGGTCGTAACGTTCCGCGAGCGTGCGCGCCTGCGCCGCCGTCAGGGACGGAAAATCCTGCAGCGCGCGCCGGCGATCGACAACGCGCTCCGCAATCGCACGCGAGTACAACGCGATGGCCGAATCTTTGTCGTCTTCGAGCAGCACGTCGCGCCCGGCGGCGACGCGAACGCTGACGCCGTATTTGAATGCGTGACCGGGATCGGCGAGGACATCGATGTCGATTCGCTGCCGACCGAGCCAGCGCATCGCATCCAGCCACGGCGAGTCCACCACCGACAGCTGGAACAGCTGCCGCTCCGGATGCTCGCGAGTCATGATGTAGACACCGCGCGCGGTTGCAATCGCCACGAGGACGAACGCGAGCGCCCTCAGATCGCGTCCGCGCAGCCGTTCACCAATCGCCGCGATGCCATACATGGCGAGCAACAGATCGACCAGCCAGAACACTCGCGAGAATTGAAATTGAACGGCTAGCGCCACGTGCGCGGCAACGGCCGGCAGCGTGACGAGGAACACCGCGACCAGCGCAGTCGCACCCCAGACGAGCGCCGCGTCGTGCCCGCTTGCGGTGCCGCGCCGCCGTCTGACGATGTGAGCGACCCACAATGCGGCCAGAAGGCCGAGATTCGCCGCCCACGCCCACACCGGCCAGTCGTTCGGAAAAATGAAATCGCGTCCGGCGAGCGCTTCGATCCAGGGCGGATCCATTCTCGTTGCCGCAACCATCGCCCACATCAGGACAATCAGCGCCAGCGCAACGGCGATGTATGCGGGTATTCTCCAACGCCGATCGACGACAAACAGCGCTGTGCCCAGCAGCACCGCAAACCACAGCGCCGTCGTCGGGTGCAGCGGTGCGGCGAGCGCGATGAGGATCACCGCCGCCAGGTGGCGCCGGTTGAGAAACATCGCCATCGCCACCAGGCCGATGCCGAGCGCAAGCACTCGAGACTGAAAGTACGGTTCGAGCGAATTGATGCTGGTGCGCGGGATGTGATGCCGCAGCGTAACGACGGCACCGAGCGCGAGGGTCAGCCACGCCGACGGATAGAGTTGCCCGCCGATCATGACGACGCCGAGCCACACGGCCGCGGTCGCCAGCAGGTACGCCCACAGGAACATCGATTCGACGGATGCTCCCGTCACGCGCGCGAGCGCTCCCATTGTCTCGTCGAAGATGAAGAACTGTCCCTGCGTCTTCAGCAGCGCGGCATCGTGCGGAAAGGCCGCCGGGTTCTCCGCGAGCATCACCGCCGGAACGTAGGCCGCTTCGTCGGAGACGCCATAGCGATACCCCGCGCCGTTCGCCGTGACGAGCAGGACGAAGGCAACGAGGCCTGCAAGCGTGGTGGCAATCTTCAAAAATTCGGCGCTTCGTCTGCGGTCGGCCCGTACATGGCTGGAACCGGCACGTCGTTGAGCCGGAGATAGATGCCGAGTTGGGCGCGATGGTGAATGTGATGGTTCATGACGAAGCCGCGCCACACCGACGCGCGCGGCATGGTGAAGATTTTCTGGCCATTGTGCTTCAGCGACCAGATGGCCATCATCTCGGCATCCGTCCTGCCCAGAAGCGCGGCGCGTGTCTCCGCGACGTTCTTGTCAAACCGCTCGAGCAGCTCCGCGCGCGAGACCGGTGCCGCGTTCGGCGGCAGCACGCCAAGATCGAGCTCCGACAGGTTCAGGGTCGGTGCGCCCCAGCTGGGAATGGTCGCGACATGCGTCGCCAGCGCGATAAATGACATCGACTTCGGATGCGGCGTCCACTCGAACTTATCTTCAGGGACGCGCTCGAGCAGCTTCCGCGTGACCGACATCTCGTGATCGAACTCTGGAAGCAGCGCGTCCGCGATCGTCATCAGTTCGTGCCTTGCTTGCCGAAATTCACCTTCGGCACCTGCTCGGCGGCGGGCGGCGCGTTGAAGAGTGGATATTCCTTGAATCCGAAAAGGCTGGCGGTGATGTTGGACGGGAACTGCCGACGGGCGACGTTGTACTCCTGCACGCGCTCGTTGTAGCGCATCCGCTCGACCGCGATGCGGTTCTCGGTCCCGGATAGTTCGTCCATCAGCCGATTGAAGCTTTCGCTCGAGCGGAGTTGCGGGTAGTTTTCGACGACGACGAGCAAGCGCGCGAGCGCGGCGCTCTGCTGGTTGGCTGCCTGAATCTGCTCGTCAGGCGTTCGCGCGCCCGCCATCTTCGCGCGCGAATCCGCGATCTGACCGAAGACGTCCTTTTCCTGCTGCGCAATCCCTTTCGTCGTCTCGACGAGATTCGGAATGAGATCGTTCCGGCGCTGCAGCTGATTCTCGACCTGTGACCACTGCGTTTTGATGGCTTCTTCCTGGCCGACGAAGCGGTTGTAGGAACATCCGGACGACAACCCGGCTGCTGTGAGGAGCAGCGCGACAACGATAGCCGAGCGCATGTGTCGAGTCATGTCGACAGATTACCATCCCGCGCCGCCACCACCACCGCCGCTTCGCCCGCCGCCGAACCCGCCAAAGCCGCCGCCGAACCCACCGCTTCCACCGCCGCCCCAGCCGCCGCCAAACGGCCCCACCCCGCTGTTCCAGCCGCTCCAACCGCCCCCGCCCCATCCGCCGTAGAAGCGTCGGCGCCGTGCGCGGCCGATCATGTTGAGAATGATGAAAAGGATGAAGAGCGCGAAGATCAGGTTGCCGCCGGAGCCGACATTTGGTGTTGTGTCGCGTTGTTGAGGCACGCCTTGAAGCGTTACGTTCCGCCCCTGCGCGATGCGTGCGACGACGCGCGAGAGTCCCGCAAGCAAGCCCGGCCCGTAGCTTCCTCGCCGGAATTCCGGCGCCATGTACTGGCGGCTGGTTTCGCCGGCAAAGCCGTCGGTGATGAACTGCTCGAGGTCGTAGCCGACTTCGATCCACACCTGACGGTCCTGCACCGCCAGCAGAATCAGCACGCCATTGTCCTTGCCGCGCTGGCCGATGCCGCGGCCACGGTTCTCGAACATCTTCACCGCGTATTCGCGGATGTCTCCGTACGGCTTGAACGTGGGAATCGTTGCAACGATCACGACGTCGCCGCTGGCCTGCTGCAGCGACCGTATCAACGCCTCCATCGTCTGCTTGCTTTGCGCGTCGACGACGTTGGCGAAGTCGTTGATCGGTTGCGTAAGCTCCGGCGGGAGTTCCTGAGCGGACGCCGCTGTCGCGGCGACGAAAGCCACGAAGGCGAACAAGCCACAAAGAACGCTTTTCATCATCTTTGTGGCTAGACGTTCCAGCCGTCGACGTAACGTGCGAGCTGTTCAACCGCCGTCAGGTATTCAGGATAGAGTCGTGCTGCGTCGGTTGCCTTCAGTGCCGAGGGCTGTTCGAGCCCGAGGATGTCGGTGACGACACCGTCTGCAAGCTGCGCCGCGCGGGCCCCTTCGCGCGTGGCAGTGGCCCGATCGGTTGCTGTCGATCCGTTCAGCCGCGCGATGTTCCGCAGCAGCGCGCTGAATGCCGGCGCCGACGCGACCACGAGATCTGCGATGGCGCGTGGCGTGCCGGCCGTCTCGATGAACCCTTCCCGCAGATGAACGAGATGGCTCTTGATCTGCGTCTCGCACGCGCGGCGCAGGTCCGCACGCTCGATGATCGTGCCATCGAACGGATTGGCGCCGAACAGCACCTCGTGAGCCCGGATGATCTCCGCGTACTCGAGAGGGAAGGCGTCAAGGGACCGGCGGAACTCGTCTTCCGGCAGGATTAGCGGCGTGGCGATGCCATGACGCCTCCAGGCGTGCGCATGATCGGCGCACGCCTCGAGGTCGGCCATCGTGACGCTCTGAACGAGCGCCAGGCACGACAGCGCGGCGCTCGTATCCAGACCATAGGCGACGACGGAATGCAGGCGATGGCCGAAGATGCCGTGCAGCGCTTCGACGAGATGCGCGGCGCCGGCGCGGGAGGCAGCAGTCATGAGCCGATTCTAGGTTATGCTCCCGGCCAGCGCATGTTGATCGTTGACGCACAGGTTCACATCTGGGATGCCGACCGGCCGGATCGGCCGTGGCCGGCGGGGCGCGCCGCGCAGGCGCAGAAGCCGTATCCCGTCAGCAAGGAGATGGTGCTGACGGCGATGGATGAAGCTGGTGTCGAGCGCGCCGTGCTCATCCCGCCGTCATGGGAAGGTGATTACAACGATCTCGTCCTCGAGGCGGCGCAGGCGCATCCGCATCGCTTCGCGGCGATGGGACGCCTGGCCGTCGAGAAGCCGGAGAGCCGCAATCTGATCGCCGGCTGGAAAAGTCAGCCAGGGATGCTCGGCATCCGACTGACCTTCCACATTCCCGAACACCGCAAGATGCTGTTCGAGGGGACGGCAAACTGGCTGTGGCCGCTGGCCGAGCGCGCGGGTATTCCCATCATGGTGTATGCGCCGACCTCGGTGCGGAAGATCGAAGAGATCGGCGCGCGCCACCCGGGGCTGCGTATTGTCATCGATCACCTGGCTCTCGGTGTGCACGCGCGCGGCAACCTTGCGTTCGTCGAGCTCGCGGACGTCGTCCGCCTGGCGCGGCTGCCGAACGTGGCCGTGAAAGCGTCGGCGCTGCCGTGCCATTCGACCATGCCGTATCCATTTCCAGATCTTCATCCACACATCCGGCGGGTGTACGACGCGTTCGGTCCGAAGCGGATGTTCTGGGGCACCGACTGGACGCGGCTGCCGTGCACGTGGCGGGAAGCCGTGACGCTCTTCACCGAGGAGCTCGACTGGCTGAGCGAAGACGACAAGACCTGGATCATGGGTCGCGGGCTGTGCGAGTGGATCGGGTGGCAACTGCCAAGCTCCAAACTCCGAGTTCCGAGCTCCAAATTCCAAGGTTCGAGTTCGGGTTCAGGTTCGAAAACGCTCCTTGCTTGACACGGCCGCGCCGTAGTGTTATTTATCTCGCACGTGCGAGAAAAATAACATCATGGTGAAGACGCTGCATGCCGTGCTGAGCCGCCGCGAGCGGCAGATCATCGACATCCTCTATCGCCGGGGGCGCGCCACCGCCGCCGACGTGATGGAGGATCTTCCCGCCGACACGACATATTCGACCGTACGCACACAGCTGCGCGTGCTCGAGGACAAAGGCCACGTCCGCCACGACCAGGATGGGCAGCGCTACGTCTACAGCCCCGCCGTGCCGCGCGGAACCGTGCGGCGATCGGCGCTGAAACACCTCGTGGAGACGTTTTATGAAGGATCCGTGGAGCAGGCCGTGGCTGCGCTCCTCGGAGGAGAAGGCTCACGTCTGACCGACGAAGAGCTCGATCGCATTGAAGATTTGATCAAGAAGGCGAGGAAGGAAGGCGCGTGATGACCCTGATGGCGCTGCTGGTCAAGACGTCGCTGATTCTCACGCTCGGCATACTGGCCGAGTTCGCGCTGCGCCGGCGGTCGGCGGCTGTGCGCCACTGGATCCTGTTGTCGACGCTCTTCTCCGCTGCGGCGGCTCCGGTGGTCGGTCTTCTGACACCGTCCTGGAGCATACCTGCGACATTGCCTCCCGCGTCGGAGAGGGCAGCTGTCGTCAATGTGTCGTTCGGTCCGGTATCCACTCCCGAGGCGCCAGCCTCGCCCGCGACCGTGCCTGCATCGGGGTCCTCATCGGCGATGAGTCATGTGATCACGACTGCCGCGGTGCCCGTCTGGTTGCTCGGCATCGCGGCCAACCTGTCGCTGCTGCTGATTGGCATGTTCCGGCTGACGCGACTTCGGTCCACACACGCGCGCATCGACCCATCCATTACGGAGTCAATCACCCGTGTGTCTGCACTCTTCGGCTTGCAGCGGCGCGTCACGATGATTCGCAGCACTCGACGTGCCGTCATCGTCACGTGGGGTGCGCTGAATCCCAAGGTTGTAGTGCCCGCTGACGTCGACGAGTGGCCACACGAGAGGCTCGACGTGGTGCTCGCGCATGAAGTCGCACACATTACACGGGGCGACTGGCTTGCGCAGACCGCAGCGGAGGTCTGCAAGGCCATTTATTGGTTCAATCCGCTGTTCTGGGTGGCATGCACGCGCCTGCGTTATGAGAGCGAACGGGCGTGCGACGACATGGTGATGAACATGGGCGTCACGAGTCAGGTGTACGCCACCGAGCTGCTGGAGATCGCGCGCAGCTTTGGACGCCACCGTCAGCCCTGGCTGCCCGCGCCGGCGATGGCGTCCCGTCCCTCCAACCTTGAAAGGAGAGTCCGCGCCATGCTCAATGCCCGTCTCGATCGCGGTCCCATCACGCGAGGAGGGCGATGGGTGTCAGCCCTCGCGCTCGTCGCCATCATGCTGCCGATCGCGACTTTCGCCCAAGGCGGATTCGTGACGTTCTCTGGAACCGTCGTCGATCCGCAGGATCGTCTGCTTCCGGCCGCCACTGTGACGGTGAGCGATGCGCGCCGCGACGTGAAACACGAGACGAAGACCGATCGCAACGGACGCTTCGAGCTGGTGGGTCTGCCTGCCGGTGATTACTCGATTGAGGTGAAGCTTGCTGGCTTCCGTACTCTGACCGACACACTGACGGTCAACGGCGAGTCGGTCGATCGCACGTTGAAAATGCAGGTCGGCGAACTGCAGGAGACGATTACCGTTATTGGCGACGACGGCGTGGTCACCGGTAGCCGCTCGACTGGCAACGCGTTGAAGAAGCGACCGAACCCCACGTGCGCGCCAGGCGCCACCAGCGGTGTCGGAGGCAACATTCGACCGCCCCATAAGGTAAAGGATGTGCGACCGGGCTATCCGGGCTTCAGTGGGAATGTTCAGCTCGCAGCCACGATCGGGCCCGATGGCTCGGTCACCGACGTGCAGGTCGTGAAGTCTGATCGTCCCGAACTGGTAGGCTCCGCCGTCGACGCGGTCAGGCAGTGGGAATTCGATTCGACGCTGCTCAACTGCGTCCCGATCGAAGTGCATATGAACGTGAGTATCGGGTTCTACCAAAACCAGAAGTGATGACGGGCCAAACAGCCACGAAGGCACGGGGATATGAAATCTCCGTGTCTCCGTTCCTCCGTGGTTCGTGATCTAGAATCGATGGGATGCAGCTGCGAGAGCTGAACGTCGGATGTTTCGGCGGCGGTACGGGGCTGCCCAGCCTTCTCGGCGGACTCAAGACCAATCCCTGGCTCCATCTCAACGCCGTCGTCACGATGTTCGACAGCGGCGGCAGCTCCGGCCAACTCCGCGACGAGCTCGGCGTGCTGCCGCCGGGTGACGTCCTGAAGTGTGCGCTGGCGTTGGCGCGCAACGAGGGCGAGGCGCGGCGCGTCCTGTTGTCGCGGCTGCCGGCGCTCGAGCATCACGCGAGGCTCGGCGGCCACACCGGCGGCAACCTGCTGCTGTCGATGATGGAGCAGTACAGCGGCGACTTTCTCGCGGCGGTGGACGGCTTGCGCGTGCTGCTCGGATGCAAAGGCAAGGTGTGGCCGGTGAGCGTCGAGCCTGCGTCGGTGTGCGCCGAGTACGGCGATGGCACGGTGACGCGCGGCGAGGTGGAGGTCGATGCGGGGCAGAGCCGCGGGCATCAGGTCCGTCGACTGTGGCTCGAGCCCGAGGCGTCGATTCATCCAGCCGTTGCCGATGCGGTCCGCCGATTTGACGCGGTCATCATCGGACCCGGAAGCTTCTTCACCAGCATCCTGCCGCCGCTGCTCGTGCGCGGCGTGCGCGAGGCCATCGGCGACGTGCGCGGGCCGATCATCCTGATTGCGAATCTGCTTACTGAAGGCCACGGCATGGCGGGTTTCACCGCCGCGGAAGCGGCGCGTTGGGTATCGGACGCGATCGGCAGGCCGATTGACGTCGTCATCGCCAACACCGGCCGCCCGTCGGCAGAAGGGCTGATGAAGTACGCCGCCGAGCACAAACAGCCGCTCGAAATCGGCGAGTTCGACTCGGATACCGAGGTCGTCGAGGGACGTTTCTGGTGCACGGAGATCGCGCGTCACGATCGCCGGCGTCTATCCTTCGCCGTGTGGAGCGTGTTAAGTGAACGCCTGCTTCAACACGAGCCTACGCCCGTGACGACGTCCTCCGCTTCGTAGCAGTCCGCTTTACTGCACGCGGAGAACGCTTTGCACCCTTTGCACCCTTCGCACCCTTCGCACCTTCGGACGCACCTTTCGCACCCATCGCACCCGTCGCACCCGTCGCACCCCTCATCTCGAGTGCACGTCTGATGATCTTCTCGAACATCGCGCCGGCTTCACCTCCAGAGGCGGGCCGATGCGAGATCCAGATGTCCGGGTTGCCTTCGGCGAGGATGTCGGCGAAGTCGCCCTGGCTCTTGACGCTGAGTGGTGCGAACTCCGAGATGTCGACGTCGCCTGCCCAGTCATCGCGGTGCTTGATCAGCAGCCACGATCGGTCGCCGCCGCCCGCCCATTTTCCTTTCGTGCGAACGAGCACCCACGATCCCTTCAGCTTGTAGCCATCAAGGGTGAACTTCAGGTCCCCCTTCTTCAGCGCCGCCTCCACATCGTCGACTTCGGGAGTCCACGTGCCCTGGTCCCACAGCATGACGATGCCGGCGCCGTAGCCCGACGGAATGACGCCTTCGAACGTGCCGTACTCAATCGGATGGTCCTCGACCATCATCGCGAGCCGTTTGGTTTTTGGATCGAGCGAGGGCCCCTTCGGCACCGCCCACGACAGCAGAACGCCGTCGTGCTCGAGGCGGAAGTCGTAGTGCAGATGGCTGGCGAGATGTTTCTGCACGCAGAAGAAGCGCGGCTTGGCGCCGTTCGTTTTCTTCGCGCGCTCGGCAGCGAGCTTGAGATCGCCGGACGGCTCCGGGCTTTCCTTGAAATTGCGTTTTGCTTTGTATTTTTCCAGCGCCACCGTTAACGGACTCCGCCCATCAGACGTTTGATCGGTTTGACCAACAAGAACACGATCGCGGAGGTGACGAACAGGATCACCGCGACCTCGCCGAAATACTGCTGCAGCGGCATGCTGACGAAGAACCGCGCCGACGATCCAGCCAACATGTTGCCGAACGCATTCGACAGCAGCCAGACGCCCATCATCAGGCCGAGAATGCGGGCCGGCGCCAGCTTGGTGACCGCGCTCAGGCCGACCGGGTAGAGGCACAGCTCGCCGAGTTCTGACACCGCGTAGGACACGACGAGCCACCAGGGGCTGACACGGGTGCCCGCGCCTTGCGCCATCGCTCCAGCCGGCACGAGCACCGCAAACGCAACACCCATGAACAGCACGCCCAGCGCAAGTTTCGCCGGAACGGACGGATCGCGATCGCCGAGGCGTACCCAGATCCACGCGAAGATCGGCGCAAACGTGATGACGAAGATTGGCTGCACCGATTGGAACCACGAGGACGGGAACGAGAAGCCGAAGACCTGCAGGCGAGTGTAACGATCCGCAAACAGCGCGAGTGTGGAACCCGCCTGCTCGTACGCGCCCCAGAACAGAATCGCGACGAGGAAGAAGATGACGATGGCGCCCATGCGCTTCCATTCGGTCGTCGTGAACCCGCGCGGCGGTGCCGCTTCCGCCTTCGCGCTTCGCGCTCCGCCGGCCGACTCGGCCGTCGCCACAGGCGACCGCAGCCGATTCCGCCCGACCACGTACTGGATCAGGCCCGCCGTCATGCCGACGCCGGCGCACGCGAAGCCGACGTGCCAGTCAACCTTCTGCGCGAGATACCCGGCGATGAGCGGACCGAACAGCGCTCCGAGATTGATCCCCATGTAGAAGATCGAGAAGCCGGCGTCGCGGCGTGAATCACCCGGCTGGTAGAGCGCGCCGACGAGCGTGCTCACGTTCGGCTTCAGCAGCCCGGTTCCGATGACGATGAATATCAGGCCCGAGTAGAAGAAAGGAAGCGGCTTGAACGCCAGCGTGAAGTGTCCGAGCGCGATGACGATGCCCCCGATGAGCACGCTGCGGTACTGGCCCAGCCACCGATCGGCGACGATGCCGCCGAGAATCGAAGCGCCCCACGCGGAGCCTGTATACAGCCCGTAGACGTTTCCCGCGTTGGCGTCCGCGAAGCCGAGCCCGCCGTCGGCGACGGAAGCGGTCATGTAGTAGATGAGGAACGCGCGCATGCCGTAGTAGCTGAAACGCTCCCACATCTCTGTGAAGAACAATGTGGAGAGGCCGCGCGGATGGCCGAAAAACCCTCGTTCGAGTTGTTCCGGGCGTTCGAGTCGTTCTACGGCGGGCGTCGCCATGCGCAAAGAATAACTCCCAAACCGTAAAATGACCTCTGTGCGCGTACTTCTCATTTCGACCTACGACCTGGGCCGTCAGCCGTTCGGCCTTGCGCTGCCGGCGGCATGGTTGCGGCAGGCCGGCGTGGACGTCGACTGCGTCGATACGTCGCGCGAGAAGCTGACCGACGAGCGGATCGGGTCCGCCGGCCTCGTGGCGTTCTATCTGCCGATGCACACGGCGACGCGACTCGCCTCGCCGCTGATCGACCGCATCAGACGCGTCAACCCGGTGGCGGCGCTTGCGGCCTACGGGTTGTACGCGCCGATCAATGAGGTGTGGCTGCGCGAGAAGGGCGTCGCGCACGTACTTGGACCGAAAGGTGAACAGGAATTGGTTTCGCTGTGTGCCGGAAAAGCCGGGTCCCTTGGGACTCGGCAGATCGGCGCGACGCCCGAACGATCTCGGTTGCTGCCGCTTGCGCGATATGCCGCTCTGCAGCTTCCCGATGGTTCGCGGCGCGTCGTCGGCAGCACCGACGCCACACGCGGCTGCAAACATCTCTGTCGGCATTGCCCGATTGTGCCGGTCTATAACGGTCGCTTTCACGCAATCCCGGCCGACGCGGTTCTCGCCGATGTTCGTCAGCAGGTCGCGAGCGGCGCACAGCACATCTCGTTCGGCGACCCCGACTTTTTCAACGGTCCCACGCACGCGCGGCGCATCGTCGAGCGGCTCGCAGCGGAATTCCAGGGGCTGACCTACGACGTCACGATCAAGATCGAACACCTCCTGAAGCACAGAACAATGCTGCCGCTGCTCGCGCAGACCGGATGTCTGTTCGTCACGAGCGCGGTCGAGTCGATCGACGATGTGGTCCTGAACCATCTGCGCAAAGGCCATACGCGGGCGGACTTCGTTGCGGCGGTTCACCTCTGTCGCGATGCCGGCCTCGCTTTGTCGCCGACCTTTGTGCCATTCACACCGTGGACGACGCTCGACGGGTATGACGAGCTACGGCAAACGCTCGACCGGCTCGAGCTGACAGAACAGGTCGCGCCGATTCAGCTGGCGATTCGGCTGCTCATCACAAACGGATCCCCGCTGCTGGAGCTGCCGGACATTCAGGCGGTCGTCACCGAGTTCGATCCGGCATCGCTCACGTGGCCATGGCGCCACCGCGATCCACGAGTCGATGCGCTGCAGCAGGAGGTGATGCTCGGCGTCATGTCGAGATCCAAACAGCCGCGCACCGTGCCGCACATGACCGAAGCGTGGTACTGCTGCGCCGAGCCCTCGGCGGAGGACATGCGGCTCATTTGAAGCGCGTTCTCATCATCGCAACGACGACGGGATACCAGATTCGATCGTTCGGCGAGGCCGCCGAGAAGCTCGGCGTCCGCCTGGTGTTTGCCAGCGATCGATGCGACCAGCTCGAAGACCCGTGGTGGGATCAGGCGATTCCGGTCCGGTTCTTCGACGAGCCTGGATCGCTGCACGCGGTCATCGAAGGGATGGTGGCAAATCCCCCGGACGGTGTCATCGCGGTAGGCGATCGACCTGTGACGCTGGCCGCGCGCGTCAACGAAGTCTTCGGCCTGCCGGGTCATCCTGTCGGCGCCGCACTCGCCAGTCGTAACAAGCTGGAGAGCCGGCGTTCGTTGCAAGCGGCCGGGTTGGCAGTGCCGGCGTTCCGCGCGGTGTCACTTGCTGACGATCCGCGCGAGCTGTCGTTGACCTTCGCGTATCCAGCCGTTGTGAAGCCTCTCGCCATGTCCGGCAGCCGCGGCGTCATCAGAGTCGACAACAGTTGCGACTTCGTCCGCGCCTTCGAGCGTCTGCGGACGTTGATGCATCAGTCCGACGTCCGCATCGAGCGCGACGCGGCGCACACCGTGCTGCTGGTCGAGACGTTCATTCCCGGCCGCGAATACGCCGTCGAGGGCGTGCTGACCAATGGCACCTTCCAGATGCTGGCGATCTTCGACAAGCCGGATCCACTCGAGGGCCCGTTCTTCGAGGAGACACTCTATGTGACGCCGTCACGCGAGCCGGCGCTGGTGCAGGATGCGATTGCAACCGCCGTAGCCTCAGGTGCGACAGCGCTCGGACTGCGCCACGGCCCACTCCACGCCGAGTGTCGCGTAAACGACGCGGGCGTGCATCTGCTCGAGATCGCCGCACGCCCGATTGGCGGTCTCTGTTCGAAGGCGCTTCGCTTTGTATCGCCAGGCGGCGAAGCGTCGCTCGAAGAGGTGCTGCTGCGCCATGCCTTGCGGCAGGACGTGAGCGCGTTCAGCCGCGAGCGCCGGGCCTCGGGCGTAATGATGATTCCAATTCCACACCGCGGTGTATTCAAATCGGTCGATGGCGAGCGCGACGCGCGCGCCGTCCCGGACATCGTCGATCTGAACATCACCGCCAAGCGGGACGCGATGCTGATTCCGCTGCCGGAAGGTCGAAGCTACCTCGGGTTCATCTTCGCGCGCGCGACGACACCGCTCGCCGTGGAGCAGGCGCTCCGCGCCGCGCACGCGAAGCTGCACTTCAGGATCGATCGCGAAATCGCACTCGTCTGACGATGGCGAACCTGGTTCGTATCCGTTACTTGGTCTGCTGCGGGACGTAGCCGGGCGGCAGCGCCGCGCCTTCGCCGAAGAAGAAGTCCTCCATGTGGCGGGCGATCAACTCCTGCGCTTCCTTCTGCCACGGCATGAGGCGGTACTCGTTGAGGATCATCTTCATGCGGTCCTCCCACAGCTTCCATGCCTGTACCGAAACGTTCTCGTATATCCGCTGTCCGAGCTCTCCGGGCCACGGAGGAGCGTCAAGTCCGGGCAGCTCCTTCTGGAACTTCACGCAGTTCACCAATCTTCCGCTCTTATTGCCCACGGGAGGCTGGTTGGAGGAGGCAGGATCGCAGTCGGCCATAGCGAGATCCTATCAACTCCCAATTTCCAACTACCAACTTCTATTGCCTGCATATTGGGAGTTGGTAATTGAGAGTTGGGACTTCAGACGTATAGAAACCTCACGCGTTCGAACCTCAACTGTAGGGATCCACGTCAGTTCCGCAAACGCGCGGTTCGCCTCGTCCCGCCTAAATGACGCAGAAAACGAGGTTTATTCGCCGAGATTTTTCGGCCGTGCTGGCATCCGCCTTGTAGCCCGCCCGCTCACGACTTTGCGTCGTTGACGCATCGCCGACAGGCGATCGCATCGGGGGTTTCTCGAGTAACCAGGAGGATGGCTGTGGAAGGACTTCGCAAAGAACGACGCGGTTTTGCTTCGATGTCCCCGGAAAAGCAGCGCGAGATCGCCAGTAAGGGCGGCCGCGCGGCGCATGAAAAGGGAACCGCGCACGAATGGACGCCCGAAGAAGCGCGAAATGCGGGTCGGAAAGGCGGCCAAATCAGTCGCGGTGGCCGTGGACGGCTTATAGTTGCACCGGCAGGAGATGTGAATAGCGTCACCGCCGGGGCTTCTGTTTCCGGCGCAGAGTCCCGCCGCGCGGACTAGACGTTAGGTCGCGCGGCCGCTCGGCTCCGACGAGCCGGTTTGAGGTGTGCACGTGCGCATGCGCATCATTGTGTGTTGCGGCTTCCTCCTCGCCGCGGTAGGCGTGGTTCCTGCCGCGGCGCAGACGAACCAAGCCCCCCCGACATCCCAGAACACCACCACTGAGACCAGACCCGGGTTGCCGACATTCTTCGGCGACACGGGCCTCTGGTTTGTGCCCACTGCCGACACGTTGGTAAGGCACAAGGCATCGGCACAGTTGTTTCGCGCGAACTGGGACGAACGGCAAGGTCTGACGGATGTGAACAACATCGGGCTGACGGCCGCATTTGGTCTCACCGACCGCGTTGAAGTGTTCGGGTCCTGGAAAGTCGTGCGGCTGCGGCGCGGCGTGAGAAATCCGGTGTTCGCGCCGGCCGATCCCGCATTCGGTGGCGTCGATCAGAACTTCCCGTACATCCGTCGCGCCTTTTCGAAGACGCTCGGGGGAACACCGGTCGTCGGCGCGAAGTGGAGCATCATCTCCGAATCGCGTAACGCGGGGATGAGCCTCGCGATCCGACCGGTATTCGAGTTTCCAAGTGGCACGCAGTGGGGTGGCACGAGCGACTACGCTGGCCATCTCGACGTCGTTGCCAGCAAGGAGATCGCCCAGAAGGTTCAGGTAACTGCCACCGTCGGCGGCGTTTTCCGTGCCGATCCGGATCCGTTCGGCCTGTCCAATGGCTTCACGTGGGGAGTCGGCGGAATCGTCGGCAGCCGCTCACGTCTTCGCGGTCTCGCCGAGTACGTGGGCGAACTGTCATCGGATGACAATGTCGTCCTGCTCCAACCGCCGTATCGCGGCGATGACGGCAGCATCGCACCGCTCGAAAGCAAGATTCCCGATTTCCAACACGTAAAGTTCGGAGCCGTGTTCCAGGCGAGAAATGGCGCGTTCGTGTACGGCGGCGCCAACTTCAGTGGGGACACGGGTACTCATGTGATCGCTGGCCGCGAGATGACGAACCAGTCGTGGGGCTGGGACATACGCGTCGGCTGGCATCCTGGCGTGAAGGTGTACGCGCCTCCGCCGCCGCCGCCGCCGGTTGAGGCACCGCCGCCACCACCACCGCCGCCGCCCGCACCGGCACCAGCACCTCCGCCGAATCGGCCGCCGACGTTCAATGGCCCCATCCAGGCGAACCCGCCCACGCTCGAGCCGGGACAGACGACGAACCTGACGTCGCCCGCAACCGATCCCGACGGCGACACGATCACGTATACGTGGAGCGCGCCGGCGGGCACGTTCAGCACGCAAAACGGGATGAACACGCAGTGGACCGCGCCGCAGCAGGAAGGGAACTATCCGCTGACCGTTACCGCCAACGACGGACGGGGCGGCACGGCGCAGAACATGATCACCATCCCGGTGATGCGGCGTGCGCCGATCACCTTCGAAGACGTGTACTTCGACTTCGATCGGTCAACCCTCAAACCCGAGGCGATCGCGATACTCGATCGCGCGGTGATGACGCTGCAGATGAACCCGATGCTCACCGTGACCATCGAGGGGCACACCGACAGCGTCGGGACGGCGGAATACAACCTGTCGCTCGGCGAACGCCGCGCCAACGCCGTTCGCGATTACCTGATCAATCGCGGCGTGGCGATGAACCGCATGCGGACGGTCAGCTACGGTGAGGAGCGTCCGGTTGCGTCGAACGACACCGATGCGGGACGCGCGATGAACCGGCGCGCGCACATCGTGCAGATGACCATCCAGTAGGTATCTGGTTTCAGGTGTCAGGTGTCAGGCCCGATCGGGTATCAGGCCTGACACCTTGACTACGCCTACCACCTAATACCTGACACCTGAATCCTTCCAGGCACTCTTCCTGCACCTCACGCCTTCTATGAAATTCATGAAGATCTACCTCATCGGTTACTTCGTGCTTATCCTTGGCGCGTTCCTCGCGCTGTGGCAGTCAGGCGTCCTCCGTCATGTGTCGGGTGTGTGGCTGGCCATCGGCGCGCTGATCGCGATTGGGTTCGGGATCATGCTGGCTGTCGCCTCGGGCCGGCCCGCAGTGACGACGAGGGAATAAAGGGCAGGGAGACGACCGGGGTTCGTACCTCAACTATGCGAATCCCGGTTTCATTTCTGGCATGGCGTGTGGACCTGCCACGGCGCCATGGCCGCACCACGTCATCGGTTTACACCTTTTGTCCTTCTCATTGCCCTCTTTCTTGGAGGGTGCCGCGAGCAGGGGGACATCAAGATTCACAGCCTCGATTTCCAGGGCGTCAAGCAGGTAGACAAGAAGGCGCTCGCCAACGCGCTGCAGACGAAGCGCGGATCGAAGCTGCCGTGGGGCCACAAGACCTATTTCGATCGCCGCGCATTCGAAGCGGATCTCGAACGCATCCAGGCGTTCTATCGCGACCGCGGGTTCCCCGACGCCCGGGTCGCATCGTTCGACGTCAAGCTGAATGACAAGCAGGACGAAGTTGACGTCACGCTGCGGATCTCCGAAGGGAAGCCGACGGTCGTCGCGGCGATCGATCTCACGGGCTTTGAAGTCCTGTCGCCGGGCGAGCAGCGCAGCCTTCGCGATTCGCTTCCACTGCAGGTGGACAAACCGCTCGATCGCCAGCTGGCGGTCGCGTCGCGTGAGCGTGCACTGAACGCGCTGCGCGATCACGGCTATCCGTACGCCGAAGTCGACATCGACCAGCAGGGTGCCGGCGGCAACCAGGTAAAGGTGGCATTCGCGGCGACGCCCGGGACGCTGGCCCACTTTGGTCCGATCGACATCGAAGGCGAGAAGAGCGTCGGCGAAAATATCGTCCGGCGGCAGCTCACTTACAAGGAAGGCGACCTCTTCTCGCGCCGCGAGATGCGCGAGTCACAGCGGAAGCTGTACAACCTCGAGCTCTTTCAGTTCGCCAACATCGAGTCGAACGAGGACAAGGCCACCGAGCTCGATCGGGTGCCAACGCGCGTGACCGTCGCGGAAGGCAAACACCGCCGTCTGACGACGGGTATCGGCTACGGATCGGAAGAGAAAGCGCGCGCGACGTTCCGCTGGGATCATCTGAACTTCTTCGGCGACGCGCGGCACGCCAGTATTGAGACGAAATGGTCTTCGCTCGATCGCGGCGTGCGGCTCGAATACACCGAACCGTACTTCCTCAGCTCGCACATGTCGCTCAACTTCGAGGGTCGCGGCTGGCAGGCTGTCGAACCGGTGTACTCGCAGAACGTCGTCGGCGGTCGCGCGACGCTGCGGCATCAGGCGAACCAGCAGACCTACTGGGCCGTGTCGCTGATCAACGAATTCCAGCGAAGCACCATCACCAACGCTGCACTCGAGGACTTCAGTATTCGCAACAACCTGATCGCGCTCGGTCTCGATCCGTGCACCGATCCATCCCGCTGCGGCGCGACGCGCGGCACCACCGCGGCCGTCGCGTTCGACGTGAACCGCAACACGACGAACAACATCCTCGACGCCAACCGCGGCTACTCGCTGAGCGGACACGTCGAGCAGGCTGGCAAATGGTTGTGGGGCACCTATAACTACTGGGAGCTGACCGGCGAGGCGCGGCAGTACACGCGCGTGGCACGCTCGTTCGTCTGGGCGAACCGGCTGCACATGGGGACGATCGACGCACTCGGCGGCTCCGCCGCCGTTCCGTTTTTCAAGCGCTTTTTCCTCGGCGGCGCCACGAGCGTGCGTGGCTGGGGGCGTTTCGAGGTGAGCCCGCTGAGCGGATTCGGCCTGCCGATCGGCGGGCTGTCGATGCTCGAAGGCTCCAGCGAGATCCGCAAACCGCTGTTCGGCAAGCTTGGCGGTGTCGCCTTCTTCGACTTCGGCGCGGTGTCGAACCAATCGATGCGGCTGCCGACGAGCGAGCTGGTGTACGCGGTGGGACCGGGGCTCAGATATCTGACGCCTGTCGGCCCAGCGCGCATCGACATTGGATACCAGCTGAATCACATCGACAACCTGCGGGTCAATGGCAAGCCGGAGGCCCGCTACTGGCGCATTCACTTCAGCATCGGCCAGGCATTCTGATGAGCGTAGCCCGCAAATTCCTGCAGGTCGTCGCCTTTATCTGCACGCTGATTGTCGGCGTCGCGGCGATGGCGGTCATCGTCACGCAAACCACCTGGTTCAAGGAGTGGCTGCGCGGGTTCATCATCAAGCAGGCGGACGACTACGTGAACGGGCGCCTGACCATCGGCCGCATCGACGGAAATCTGTTCTTCGGCGTCGAGGCCGAAGATATCGACGTCACGCAGAACGGTCAGCCCGTCGTCTCGTTGAAGGACGTCGGCATCGACTACAACTTCCTCACCTTCCTCGGCGGCAACGTGGTGCTCGACCACATCCGCCTGAACGAACCGACCATCCATCTGCAGAAGACCGCCACAGGCTGGAATCTGACCGAGTTGATCAAAGCGCAGACGCCCACCGCGCAGCGCAACCGGCGGCCGCTCGACATCGGAGAGATCGGGATCAGCGGCGGCACGCTCTATGTCGAGAACAAACCGCAAGGCGAGGCGATTGGAACGTCGGGGGTGACGGTCCCGACCGTGATCGACAAGATCGACGCGTCCATCGGCGTGTCGAGCGATGCGAACGAACTGAAGGTGGATGTTGCCCATGTCGCGCTGCGCGGCAGAAACCCGGAGTTTGGCATCAACGACCTCTCAGGCGTGATCCGGCGCCACGAGGACAGCATCACGATCGAGAACCTCTCGCTCCGAACCGAAGAAACCTCGCTGCGCGTGCAGGGTGTCGTGCGCGGTCTCGGCAGCGACAAGCCGGTCATCAACGTGAAGGCCTCGTCCGACAAATTCGCCATCCGCGAGATCGCGAAGATCGTCCCGGCTCTTCGCGGATACGAGAACTTGCAGCCGGCGTTCGAGGTCAACGCCAGTGGACCAGCCGATCGACTCGACGTCCAGTTGAACCTGCGCGAGAAGAGCGTCGGTCAGGTGGCGGGGAATCTGACCGTGGACAGCCTCGGCCCCGAAAAGACCATAGCCGGACAGGTACAGACGCAACACGTGAATGTTGGCCCGCTCGTACGCGGTTCGATGTTCAAGACCGACGTGACCGGACGAGCGACCATCGATTTGACGTTGCCGGCGACTGGACAGCGGTTCCGCGGGACCTACAACGTCAACGCGAGCAGCGCCAACGTGCTCGGCTACCAGGCGCGCGACGTCGTCGCGCGCGGACGCATCGATTGGCCGAGGATTACTGTGGACGGCCGCGCGTCCGGCTACGGCGGGCGCGCCACCGCGAAAGGGACGATCGATGCGGCGTCGCCATTGCGCTTTGATTTGGCCGGCATGGCCACGCACGTCGATCTGCGCAATGTCCCGCCGCAACTGAATGCGCCGGGCGTGCCGAGCAATCTGCAATTCGGCTACACGCTGCGCGGACGGGGCCCGGTCATTTCCGGCGACGTCGAGATGGACGAGTCGACGATTGCCGGCGCAACGATCGCAGAAGGTGCGACCGGCTCGTTCCGCATCGGCGGCGGCGCTCCGGAGTACACGGCGAAAGGACACGTCAGCAACCTCGACCTGCCGAAGATTGGTCAGGGTTTCAATATCGCGGCGCTGAATGCGCCGAAGTATCACAGCAGCATCAGCGGCGACTTCGATGTGAAGGGGAGCGGCGGCGGTCAATATCCGATGGCGCTCGACGCATCGGGCACACTCGTCGATTCAACGATCTTCGGCGCCATGACGCCGCGCTTCCAGTTCACCACGAACCTCGCCACCGGCGACGCGCGTATCGTCGCCAATGGAGAGTTCAGCGGCCTCGATCCATCCCTCATATCGGGTGACACGCGGGTCGCTGGACGGGTGAACGGCACCGTGGATGTCAACCTGACGCTGCGCGACTACGTCGCGGGCGTGACACCGGAATCGATCGATGCCTCGGGCCGCATCGACGTGAGCCACTCCACGGTCGGCGGCATCGACGTCGACACGGCCATCGTCCAGGGCAACTATCAGGATCGCGCCGGCACTCTCGAGCAGCTCGTCGTGGATGGACCCGACCTGCACGTCAAAGGTCAGGGACCGATTGCGCTCAATGACACCGGCTCGTCGAATCTGATGCTGCACGTCGAAACGCCGTCGCTCGATCGGCTTGGGCGAGTGTTCGGACAGAACGATCTGACCGGCGCAGCCACCATCGACGCACAGGTGACGGGCAACGGCCAGGAGCTGAAGGCCTCGGGGATGCTTGATGGCGCCAATCTCGGTAAAGGCGACAACAACGCGCTCGATCTCGACAGCTCGTTCGACGTGACGCTGCCGCAGCTGAAGCTCGCCGACGCGACGGTGCATGCGAAGACGAACGCGACGTTCCTGCAGGTAGGCGGTCAACAGATCAACGAGCTTGTGGCGGACACGACCTACACACAGCAGAAACTTGACTTCAACGCCACCGCGAAGCAGGGTGTGCGGCAGCTGACCGCGGACGGCTCCGCCCTGATCCACACCGATCATCACGAAGTGCATCTCGGCTCGCTGGCGCTGCAGAGCGAGAACGTCGCGTGGAAGACCGACCCGGCGTCGCATCCCACGATTCAGTACGGCAACAACCGCGTCGTCATCGACGACATCAAACTGGTGAGCGGGGATCAGCGCATTGAAGCGCAGGGCGCGGTGGGACGGGACAACGAGTCGCTGCGCGTCACGGCCGACAACGTGGACATGGCGCAGCTGGATGCGCTGATGCTCGGCGATCAGCGGCTCAGCGGACGGCTCAACGCCAATGCGACCGTCACCGGTTCGGCCTCTGCGCCGCGCGTCGCCGGCGATTTCAAGTTGAACAACGGCGCATTCCGCAACTTCAAATTCATGTCGTTCGGCGGCAAGGTGGATTACGCCGGCAAGGGCGTGAACCTCGACGTCCGCCTCGATCAGGACGCGCAGTCCTGGCTGACCGCGAAAGGCTTCGCACCGACGTCGTTGTTCCAGGCGACGCCGAAGTCGATGCAAGGGGAGCACGTCACGCCGCCGCTCGGCGAGTCGATCAACATCGAGGTCGCAACCAGCCAGATCGATCTTGGCGTGGTGCAGGGCTTTACGTCGTATGTCACCAACGTTGCCGGCACGCTGCAGGCGAACTTCACGGTTACCGGCTCCGGCTACGACCCGCACCTTGATGGCGCGATCGACGTCAAGGGCGGCGCGTTCGCGGCGCCGGATCTGGGAACGTCCTTTTCGGGACTCGACACCCGCATCGATCTCAAGCCGGATGAGGTGACGATCAACGAGTTCCGCATCCTCGACAAGAACAAGAAGCCGATGACCATCGGTGGCAGCCTCGCCGTGCACGAGCGCTCGGTCGGCGCGGTCGACATCAAGATACAGTCGGACGACTTCAAGGTGATGGCGAACAAGACGGCGGACTTGAAGTTCGACACCGACATTCATGTCTCCGGCACCGTCCGCGCCCCGAAGATCGAAGGGAGCGTTGAGGTGGAGCCCGGCACCATCGACGTTGCCGACGTGCTGCAGCGCGCGACCGCGCGCGAAGCGTACTCGACAACCCCGACGGAAATCTCGCCGGCGGAATCCGCCGGACCCGAGCCGACGACGCCAACCTTGCCGGCCATCTTCGATGCGCTCGATCTCGGGCTCGGGATCGCAATCCCTGGCGATTTGCAGTTGAAGGGGACCAACATCAAGCCGGCGAGCGCGCCGATCGACGTCGGCGATATGAACGTGTACGTCGGCGGTGCCGTCCGCATCGAGAAGCATCCCGGCGAGAAGCTCCGGCTCATCGGAGATGTAAGCACGGTCCGCGGCAACTACACGTTCCAGGGCCGGCGGTTCGACATCCTGCGCGACGGCCGCATCCGCTTTCAGGGAAGCGATGTGATCGATCCGCTGCTGGACCTGACCGCGAGCCGCACTATCCAGGGTGTCGAGACGTTCGTACATGTGCGCGGCTCGATGCTGCAGCCAGAGCTATCGTTCAGCAGCAACCCGCCGCAGGATGAATCCGACATCCTCTCGCTGATCATCTTCGGCACCCCCACCAACGAGCTCGGCGAGGGGCAGCAGGTCGCGCTCGCCGCGCGCGCGCAGGAACTGGCGGGCGGCTATCTCGCATCAGGCCTGTCGTCGGCAATCGGCGGTGCGTTGAATCTCGACGAGTTCGAGATTCAGGCAGCGGGTGAAAACGGACTTGGCCCGAGCGTCACGATCGGGCAGCAGGTCGCCAAAGGCGTGTTCGTCCGGTTGCGTCAGGGGTTCGGCGCGGAACAGGCCACCGAGTTCATCCTCGAGTACCAGCTCGCCAGCTTCCTGCGTCTGCAGGGAACGGCGTCGGACGTGTCGAATACGACGCAGCGCAACGCCTTCCGTCGCGTCGAGCGCGGCGGCATCGATCTCATTTTCTTCTTTAACTATTAGGTAGCGAGCGTACCTTCTCTATCTGCACGCGCGCGTCGTTGAAACAGGCGCCGCCGGCGATGTCGGTGAGCGTATCGGGCACGAGCGACGTGCCTGTGTAGCCGTTCGCCGTGTGCTTTCTCCAGATTCCTTTCGGCAGCGCCACGGTGCCACGGCGGATCCAGCCGCCGATTGTTGCGGTGGTCGTCACTTCTCCGAGCGCGTTGAACACGCGAATCTCGTCGCCTTCCGCGATGCCGCGCGATGCCGCATCGTCCGGATGCATCAATAGTCGCACCTGCGGCCGTGGAATCTCGGCAAGCGTGGAGCTGATGGTCTTGTCGCTCGCCGGTGAAATGAGGGCAAGCGGATACTCCATGGTTGCGGGGTCGGGTTGATAGACGTACAAACCCGCCGACGATTCCCCGGCAAGTCCTTCGGGATACAGATCGATCTTGTTGTCGCTCGTGCGCGGGAACACGTCGAGGAACTGGACCGGTCGACCGTCAAAGGGTGGCTTCGCTGATCCTGTGTCCCGTATTTCGTCGCCCGCCGTGCCGGGCAGTCGATCGAGAATGTTCAGCATCTCCTCGAGCTCGCCGCGCGGGTCGCTGTCGTCGCGCAGCCCCGCCATTTCGAGCAGCTCGCCGAACACCTCCGCATTGCAGCGCGACTCGCCGACCGGTTCGATGACGGGGCGCCCCAGCCCGAGGGTCCACGGGCCGTACGACTTGACCAGGTCATAGGCCTCGAGAAAGGTCGTCGCGGGCAGCAGCACATCAGCGTAGCGCGCCGTGTCGGTCATCACCTGGTCGAACACGACGGTGAAGAGATCCTCGCGCTCGAGTCCTCGCAGCACTCGGCGCTGATCTGGTGTAGTCACGGCCGGGTTGCTGTTATAGACGAACAGCAGCTTGATCGGTGGCACGGCCTCGAGCAGCGCGCGCCCGAGCCGATTCATGTTGACGATGCGCGTCTGCGGATCGTCGGCGCCGATCCACGTGTTGGTGATCCCCCACGACGCGGAGTTGCTCATCATGTAGCCGCCGCCGCGCTGCCCGAATTGTCCGGCAACCGCCGGCAATGCAAGGATGGCCAGCGAGGCGCTGCCGCCGTTGCGATTGCGTTCCTGACCGTAGCCGCAGCGGACGAGCGCCGGACGCGAGGAGGCATAGAGCTCCGCGATGCGTCGCAGCGTCTCCGGTGCGACGTCAGCTTCCGCGGCTGCCCGCTCAAACGTCCACTCTCGCGCACGCTCGCGTAAGCGCTCGGCACCGCGAGCATGCGCATCGAGGAATGCCGCGTCGGCATGCCCCTCTTCGAACAGAAATCTGTGAATCGAGAGCGCGACGGGCAAATCGGTGCCCGGCCGCACGGCGAGGTGAATATCCGCCTGCCTGGCCAGCAACGTTGTCCTGGGATCAACGACGATCAACGTCGCGCCTCGATGCTGCGCCTCGCGGATATGCGGAACGAGATGAATGCCCGACGCGGAGGGATTCGCACCCCAGACGATGATCAGCCGCGCCTCGGCAAAATCATGGTAGCTGACCGACGGCATCTTGCCGTACATGGCCAGGTTGGCCGCACCGGTTGGAGCCGCACACACCGTGCGCGCCAGCCGCGAGGCGCCGAGGCGCCGAAACAGCGTGGCGTCGCTCGTATCCTGTGTCAGCATTCCGTTCGATCCACCGTAGGAGTAGGGCAGGATCGCGTCGCCGCCGAACGTGCGGCGGGTCTCGAGCATCTTCTCCGCGACCATGGAAAGCGCTTCGTCCCATGAAACGCGCTGGAAACTGGCGAAACCCTTCGGGCCTTTTCTGACGGCCGGGTACTTGAGGCGATCGGGGCCGTAGACGCGTTCAGGGAAGCGGCGAACCTTCGCGCAGATGTAGCCGTCGGTCACCGGGTTGACGTGCGAGCCGTCAATCGATGCGATGCGGCCGTCCTCGACCGACACCTCGAGGCTGCAGGCGTCGGGACAATCGAGCGGGCAAACGGTGGCAGCTTTCATATGGCCGTGGGTTCGCTTTTACTACCAACTACCAACCACTAACGACCAACTAAGATAGCGCAGTGCCGCACGTTGTGATCATCGGCGGCGGATTCGGCGGACTGAGCGCCGCCAAGGCGCTGCGCAAGGCACCGATTCGCCTCACTGTCATCGACCGACACAACCATCATTTGTTTCAACCGCTGCTGTATCAGGTCGCGACGGCGACGCTGTCACCGGGCGACATCGCATCACCAATCCGCTGGATCCTGCGCCACCAAGGCAACACACGCGTGCTGCTCGGCGAGGTGTGCAGCATCGATCTCAACGCGAAGCGCATCACGCTCGAAGACGGCGCAGTGATCGAATACGACTACTTGATCCTTGCGACCGGCACGAGCCACACCTATTTCGGCCACGACGAGTGGGCACCGCACGCGCCGGCGCTGAAGACGCTCGAGGATGCGCTGGCGATGCGACGACGAATTCTCGTCGCCTTCGAGCAGGCCGAGCGCGAGACCGATCCCGCGCGGCAGCAGCGGCTGCTGACGTTCGTTCTCGTCGGCGGCGGCCCTACGGGCGTCGAGCTCGCCGGGACGCTCGCAGAAATCGCGCGTCAAACGCGAGCTGAGTTCCGCAACATCGACACGCGCATCACACGCATCGTGCTGGTCGAGGCTGGTCCGACCATCCTGGCGAACTTCGCGCCCCAACTGCGAGATGCGGCGCGCCGGTCGCTGCAGCGGCTGCGCATTGAGATTCGCGAGAACACGCGCGTGACGATGGTCGACGCGAACGGTGTGGTGTTCGGGAACGAACGGCTCGATGCGGGGACCGTGCTGTGGACCGCCGGTGTCGCTGCCTCGCCGGTGAGCGCCACTCTTGGTGTGCCGTGCGATCGCGCCGGCCGCGTGGTTATCGAGAAGGACCTGTCGATTCCCGGTCATCCCGAGGCGTTTGTGATCGGCGATGCTGCGGCCTTTCTCGGTGCCGATGGACATCAGCTGCCTGGTGTTGCGCAGGTAGCGATCCAGGGCGGTGTCCACGCGGCGCAGACAATTCTGCGGCGCATGCGAACGGAAGCGTCGCGGCCCTTCGTCTATCACGATCGCGGCAGTATGGCCATCGTCGGCCGTGGTTCGGCGATTGCCGACATCCGCGGCCTGCGCATCTCAGGACCGATTGCCTGGCTCGCGTGGCTCTTTCTGCACATCTTTGAGCTGATCGGTTTTCGCAGTCGGTTTGTCGTGATGATCGAGTGGGCGGCTGCCTACTTCACTCGACAGCGCAGCGTTCGCCTCATCACTTATCAGGATCACTGATCGCGGCCGATGGTGACGATTGCTCGCCGCTGGTGGCGATCGGGGGGAAACGATCAGCGCAGCTATTTCGACGCTTCCGCGTGTGTCGCGGATGCGCTGCTCGCCGGCTCGACGACGGTCACCTGCGCGGGCGACGACGTCGCTGGATCACTCTCGGTCGCAAGAATGCGGTGATGCGTCGTTGATGCGAACTGCTTCGCCTGCTCTTTCGGATACAGGAATTCGGCGCCTGCTAGATCGCTCGGATAGTAAAGCACCCGAATGGCGGGCGGCACGCCGGCCGCTGTCTCGTGGAACCACACGACAGGCTTGCCATTCGCGTGATTTGCCTCCTGAACCGTGCGATCTGCCGTACGCACGTAGAAGAACTGCGCGATGACGTGACGCTCGTGCGCGTCGAGCACCTGCCACACCTTTTGCGCGTCGGGATCGGCAATGCGGAAGACGTACGTGCCTTTGGGAAGCGTCGCGCCGGGCACCTGCACCGCTCCGCTGAACGTGAGGAAGGTCCGCTTGTTCGCGGTGGTCCCTTGTGCGGTCGCCTGCGAGGCGGCGAGTACGGTAATCGCCGCCGCTGCGACGAGGCCCGCTCCAATTGAGATCATGCGTGTCATGGTGGTTCTCCTTGTGTTGACACGTACCGGTGCATTCGTCCTGACCTCGTCCTTTTGTTGATATCACCGGAAGCGAGGCTCATCCACTGACGCGTAAACCGCACCCGGACCGCCATTTGCTAAGTTGCTGTTGACGTGGAGGAACTATGAAGCTGGTAGTGTGCACGTGGGTGTTCGCGTCCCTTGCGTTGGTCAGCGGCGGCTGTCACCGCGGTCCAGATACCGAAGGAAGCGTTCGCAAGGCGCTCGACCAGGCCAACATGCAGCACGTGGCGGTGAAGGTTGACGATGACGTGCACATCGTTCACCTCCGCGGCACGGTGAGCTCGATGGCCGATCGCTCCCGCGCCCAGGAGGTGGCCGATGCCGTGGTCGGCACATCGGGCCGCGTCCTCAACGAGTTGACGATCAAAGGACTCAACGACAAGACGGCCGGCGCGCTCGACGACGACATCAAGGACAACCTCGACGATATGATCGACAACGATCCGGCGCTGAAGCAGCGCGATATCAACTTCGAGGTGGTCAACGGCATGGTGACCGTCAAGGGCGAGGTGCGCACCGCGGACGAGAAGAACCGTGTCGGCGACATGACGAAAGCCGCTCCAGGGGTCAAGGATGTCGCGAACGGTCTCGAAATCGTTCCCGCCCAGTGAGTCAGCGGCATCGGCAGGACTTCACTACGTCACCGATGACCGGCCCGGCATCCGGCGCGAGATGGGCGCGCTCGGCTTTCGCTACAAGCGGCCCGATGGCCGGCCCGTTCGCAATCCCGCCGATCTGAAACGGATCCGTGCGCTGGTGATTCCGCCGGCGTGGAAGGACGTCTGGATTTGTCCCGATCCCAAGGGGCACCTCCAGGCGCGCGGCCGCGATGCCAGGGGACGCAAGCAGTATCGCTATCACCCGCAGTGGCGTACGCATCGCGACGCGAACAAGTTCGAGAGACTCGAGGAGTTTGCGGCCGTTCTCCCGAAGCTGC
The DNA here is from genome assembly GCA_035492455.1 of Vicinamibacterales bacterium. Taxonomy (GTDB): domain Bacteria; phylum Acidobacteriota; class Vicinamibacteria; order Vicinamibacterales; family UBA2999; genus Gp6-AA40. The sequence continues at coordinate 170,691 of DATJJE010000071.1, forward strand.
GGGCTCGCGTGCAGGCCGACCTTGCCAAGCCAGGCCTGCCGAGGGAGAAAGTGCTGGCGACGGTCGTTCAACTGCTCGAGAAGAGCCTCATTCGCGTCGGCAACGACGAATACGCGAAGAGCAACAAGTCATTCGGATTGACGACACTGCGCGATCAGCACGTGGACGTGAAGGGCGGCACTGTCCGGTTCCGCTTTCGCGGCAAGAGCGGCAAGCTGCACAACGTGGACATCAACGACCGCCGGCTGGCGCGCATCATCAAGGAGTGCCGCGATCTGCCGGGTCAGGAGCTCTTTCAGTACCTCGATGACAATGGCGATGTGCAGGATGTGAACTCGGCGGACGTGAACGCCTACCTGCGCGAGGTCACCGGATCTGACGTTACCGCAAAAGACTTCCGCACCTGGTCGGCCACCGTGCTCGCAGCGACGGCGCTGCGCGACGTAGAGGCCAGCGCAGGGACCGGCTTTCGCCGGCCCACCTCATTAGCTGCGGCCAAGAAGAATGTCGTTCGTGCCGTCGAAGCAGTATCAGGCCTGCTCGGGAATACGCCCGCCGTGTGCCGCAAGTCCTATATCCATCCGGCGATCCTCGACTGCTACATGGATCGCACGATGGACGACAAGCTTGCGCGCCCGATGCCGGCATCGGTGAAGCGGGTTGCGTCGAAGCTGCGCGCCGATGAAGTGACCGCGCTGCGCATCCTCCACTGCATGCGATCCAATGCTCATCGTCGTAAAGCGGCGTGAGCGTCGGCGGGCGCCACGCCTCATCGCCAGTGCGCGAGGCGTGCTTCGAAGTCGCTGAGGGACGGCGGCTTTTCGCCTTTCTCGACAATTGGTTTGAAACGATACGTGCGTGTGCTCGACTTGATCGTCAGCGTATCGTCCTGCAGGACGTGGACGAACTGGTTGTAGCCGAACTCGAAAGCGTCATCGTTGGCCTGCGTGTCTGGAACATAGGCGAGGCCCGCGCGGGATGCGATCAGATGCCCCTCGCAGTGTCCGAGGCGGTGATAGTGGATCACGTGAAGCGAGAGCGACTGTACGTCGTTCGCCGGGGTGTCGGGTTCGTGCTTTGGCGTGTCGGGGTTCCTGGGTTCTTCGGTCGCCTTTTTGTCCGTGCGGGTGTCCAGCGTGTTCGTGACGTCACGACGGGTGTTCGGAACAACGACTACAGATGTTGGTACATTCACGATGGGGCTAGACGGTAGGGTTGATGCCGCGGTCGCGACAGTTGCGAGACTGGGCGGGCTCGTCACTACCGGAAGACGCTCGGCGTCCTGCGGCAATGACAGCAGGCCTGCTGCAAAGAGCACGACGACAGCTGCGGTTGCCCAACCCCATCTCGGAATCCCAGCGAGCCTCGGCGGCGGTTCCGCGTCGCGACGCGCGGTCGAAGGGCGAGCGATCCCGGACGTCAACGTCGCAGCCGCCGCGGCCTCGTCGAGCGGCTTCGCGAACAGGTAGCCCTGAGCTGAGTGGCAATGGAGGGAACGCAGGAGCTCGAGCTGCTGCTCGTTCTCGATGCCCTCGGCTACGACATGCAATCCGAGTCCCAGGGCCATCTCGGTTAAGGTCTTGACGATCGCCGCCGCGTCGGTTCGAGTTTCGATGCCTCGGACGAACGAGCGGTCGATCTTCAGTGCATCGACCGGCAGCTGGCGCAGGTGGGCGAGCGAAGAGTATCCGGTTCCGAAGTCGTCAATGCTGATGCGCACTCCGGTGGAGCGCAGCTGCATCAGCAGGCCCTTCACCGCCGCGGGATTCTCCATCGCCATGCTCTCGGTCAGCTCCAGCACGAGATGTCGTGCGTGCAGTCCCGAGTCGCGCAATGCCGCGGCGACGCGCTCGGCAAGGGTCGCATCTTTGAGTTGCACGCCGGAGAGATTGACGGACATCCAGAGGTCGGCGGAGGCCGACGCCGTGTCGTGCCACGCCTTGCAGCGAATGCAGGCCTCGCGCAGAATCCAGTCGCCGAGCTCGACGATCGCTCCGGTCCTTTCGGCGATTGGGATGAAGTCAACCGGCGAAATGACGCCCAGCACGGGATGGTGCCAGCGCACCAGCGCTTCGAACCCGACGACGGTGCTCGACGCCATCGAGACGATTGGTTGGTAGAGCAAATGGAATTCGCGGCGCTCGAGTGCGTCGTTCAGGTCGGCTTCGAGCTGCAGCTCCGCCTCGCGTGATTGCAATACGACGGTATCGAACACCTCGCAATGACGTCCGCCGAGCACCTGCGCCCGGTGCAGCGCTATTCCCGCGTCACGCAGCACGTCCTCGGCCTGTGTGTAGCCTGTCGCACTGACCGCGACGCCGACACTGACGGAGATGAACACCTCACGACCGTCGATCGTGAACGGCTCCAGCATCTCGTTTAGAAGTCGATCGGCCACTACCTTCGCGTGACTTACAGCCTTCAGGCCATTGAGCAGAACGGCGAACTGATCGCCGTCGATACGCGCGACCACATCATCGCTGCGCATCGTCGGTGTGCCATTCGCGATGCGGAGGCTGGTTTCCAGACGACGTGCGGCGGAAATGAGAAGAGGCGCGGGCGGCCGTCCACCCAACTCGAGCAGCAATACGGCGTAGTGGAAGCCTTCGTACTTCTGCGTGCGCTCGATCGATTGCGTCAGGCGGTCGATCAACAGCAGCCGGTTGGGCAGGCCCGTGAGTTTGTCCGCGACGGTTTCGACGGTGATGTCCGTGTGAACGCCCATGAGGCGGACGTTCGCTCCGTTGTTGTTGCGCACAACCGACACACGGCAGGCGGTCCACAGGTACGACCCGTTCTTGTGCCGGAGGCGGTGGCGGAGATCGATCTCGTCACGCTGGCCGTCGCGCGCCGCATCGATGTCGGCCAAGACGCCCGGCCGTTCGTCGGGATGCACGCGGTTCAGCCACTCTTCAGGTGCATTTCCGACGTCGTGCTCGTCGCACCCGACAAGCGCGATCCAGCGCGGTGAGAAATGAATCCGGTTCGACGCCAGATTCCATTCCCACAGTGCCTCGGTGCCTGCACGAGCGCCGGACGTCCGTTTTTTCATCGTTGGCGGGGAGATCCCCGTAACAGTTAGTCGGACGTACGGAGTGAGAAGATTAGGTGGGCACTATTCCCGCAGCGCGAACGTCGCCATCACGTTGCCCGAGTTGACGATGACGTACTGTTTTCCGTCAATTGAGTAGGTGACGGGCGCGCTCATGATCGCGCCGCCCAGATACGTTTTCCACAGCACCGCCCCCGTGCGCGCATCGAGCGCGTGGAAGTACCCTTCGCGGCCACCCGTGAACAGCACATCGCCCGCCGTAGTGAGGATGCCGGCATCGGTCACGTCGTACATCTGGAACTTCCACTTCGCCTGGCCGGTCTTCGGATCGATCGCGATCACCGCGCCATTGCCGACGGTGTTCGTCCACGTATTGATGGGTGAGCGCGCAGCGGCTGGCCCCGGCATCACCGGCGCGTCAGGCACGGGCTTCACCGTGGCACCTGCGCCGCCGTTGAATCGCCGGCCCGCTTCGTACTCCACCGGTTCTTTGCGATAGATCGAGCCGTAGTTCTCCCACGCCGACACGTAGAACAAACCGGTGCGCGGACTGTACGAAGGCGAATACCAGTTGGTGCCGCCTTGGACGCCGGGATACGTCGGCAGGCCGACAGGCTGCGGCGTCTGTATCGGCTTGCCGCCCTCATCGAAGCCGTTCATCCAATTCACCTTCACGAACGGCGTACCCGACAGGAACTTGCCCGTCTCGCGATCGAGCACATAGAAGTTGCCGTTCCGGTTGGCCCACAACATCGCCTTGGTGAGCGTCCCCTTCCACATGAGATCGGCGAGCACCGGGACCTGCACGGAGTCGTAGTCGTATCCATCGTTCGGAGTGAACTGGTAATGCCACTTCAGTTTTCCCGTGTCCGGATCGAGCGCGACGACGGAGTCGGTGTAGAGGTTGTCGCCCGGACGCTGATCGGGATTCCAGTCGGGGCCTGGATTGCCGACGCCCCAGTACGTCAGGTTCAACGCGGGATCGTACGAACCGGTCACCCAAACCGATCCGCCGCCGTGCTCCCACGCCTGTCCCGACCACGTCTCGCTGCCTTGTTCGCCCGCGCCGGGAATCGTGTAGAAGCGCCACAGTTCTTTGCCGCTCCTCGGATCGTAAGCGGCGACGAATCCGCGGATACCGTACTCCGCGCCGCCGACGCCGACGATGACCTTGTCTTTCACGACCAGCGGCGCCAGCGTGATCGAGTAGGCGAGCTTGTCGTCGGCGACGAGTGTGGTCCACAGCGGCTTGCCGTTCTTCGCATCGATGGCGACCAGATGCGCATCGAGCGTTCCCATGAACAGCGTGTCGCCAAGCATGGCAACGCCACGGTTCTGCGCGCCGCAGCACACCTGTTGCCGCCCGGAGTTGGTGTAGCGATAGAGCCAGAACATGCGGCCCGTCTTCGCATCGATTGCCATGACGTCGTTGGGACGCTGCGTGAGGTACATGATTCCGTCGACAACCAACGGAGATGACTCCCACGGACCGAACACCTGGTTCTGCACCATCCACTTCAGCTCGAGGTTCTTGACGTTCGACGTGTCGATCTGCTTCAACAGGCTGTAGCGCTGGCTCGAGTAGCCGCCCGAATAGGTCAGCCAGTTCTGCGGCTCGTCGGCGGCGCGCAGGATGCGCTCCGAGGTCACCTGCGCATCGAGACGGTACGACGCAGCCACCAGCAGCACGGCGACGACGAGTTTCATCAGCTTCTTCACGGCTAGCGCCCTTTCAGCGACAGCAGATATGAGACGAGATCCGCACGCTCGTCTGCGGTCAGCGTGTTCTGGAACGAGGGCATCGAAGTGGTGGGAACGAGCTCGAACGATCGCAGGTCGCCTTTGAGCAGCGACACGAGGCGCGACTGCTCATCGATCAACTGAATTGTGTAGGTGTCTTCATTGACGCGGCGGCCGCGAATCGTGCGCCCGTCTTTCGTCACCACGCGCACCGAGCGATTGGCGGGCAGAATCGCCTGCGCCGGCTCGACGAGCGCTCGCAGCAGCGAGGCAGGCGTGCGCACGGTGCCGATCTCGGTCAGATCCGTCGCCGAATACGCGCCGCGCCCGTTGACCCGATGGCACGAGGTGCAGCCGCCCTTGCCGTCGAAGATCGTCGCGCCTCGCGCGGCGTCGCCGATCTTCACCCCGTCGGTGGTCGCGTCGAAGTTCGATCGGATATAGGCGATGATCGCGCGCGCTTCATCCGTGTGCAGCACCGCAAAGCTCGGCATTCCAGCAGCTGGTCTGCCGCTCGCCAGCAAGCGCGTGAGATCCTCATCGCTGCGGACCGTCAGGAACTTGTTGGCGCGAAGATCGACGCCGTTGATCTGATCGCCATTCGTACCGTGACAGACGGAGCATTGAGCCCCGTACAGGCGTGCGCCTGTCTCGATGACGAAGTGATCGGATGCGGTTTGTTGATTCTGCGGTGCGTTCTGCGCCGAGAGGGCGGCAACGAGCGTAAAGGACGCGGCCGCCCCGAGTAGAGGACGGAGTCCAAGCATGGTGCTCGCCTTGTACTCTAGGATTTGACCGTTTGTCGAGAGGGATAGTGCGTGGCGACGTAGTTGTCCACGAGCTCCCGGAAGCCTTTGGCAAGCTCGTCGTACGTCCCGCGCAGGGTCGTGAAATGCTCGCCGTCGATGAACACAGGACAATTTGGTGCTTCGCCCGTGCCCGGCAGGCTGATGCCGATGTTCGCCGCCCTTGATTCGCCAGGCCCATTAACGACGCAGCCCATGACGGCGAGCGTCAGGGCCTCGACCCCTTCGTAGCGCGCCTTCCATTCGGGCATCTGGCTGCGGATGTAGTCCTGCGTCCGCTCTGCCAGCTCCTGGAATGTCGAGCTCGTCGTGCGGCCGCAGCCGGGACAGGCCGTGACGCTCGGCGAAAACGTGCGGAGGCCGAGCGCCTGCAGCAGCTCGCACGCCGCATACACCTCTTCGCGCCGATCGCCGCCCGGACGCGGAGTGAGCGATACACGAATGGTGTCGCCGATGCCGTCGGCGAGGAGGACGCCCATCGCTGATGCGGACCACACGAGACCCTTCGTGCCCATGCCCGCTTCGGTCAGGCCGAGGTGCAGCGGCTGGTCCGTCTGCCGCGCCAGCTCGCGGTAGATGGCGATGAGATCGCGCGGACGCGAGACCTTGCACGAAATGATGATCTGGTCCTTGCGCATCCCGGTCTCAATCGCCAGCTCGGTTGACTGCAGTGCCGAGATCACCATGCACTCGTTGACGATCTCCTCCGACGACCGTCCGAGGCGGCGGTCGGTGTTCTCCTGCATCTTTGAGACGACAAGCTCCTGATTGAGCGAGCCGCCGTTGACGCCGATGCGGACCGGTTTGCTGTTGTCGATCGCAACCTTGCAGATCGTCGCGAACTGCTCGTCGCGCCGGCGGCCGGTGCCGACGTTGCCGGGATTGATGCGGTACTTGTCGAGGGCGCGCGCGCAATCCGGGTAGCGCGTCAGCAGCAGATGGCCGTTGTAGTGAAAGTCGCCGATGAGCGGCGCTTCGCATCCGGCATCGAGCATGCGCTGCTTGATTTCAGGCACTGCCGCGGCCGCTTCGGGAATGTTGACGGTGACGCGTACCATTTCCGAGCCGGCTTCCGCGAGTTCGAGACACTGCTTCGCCGTCGCCTCCGCATCCGACGTATCCGTCATCGTCATCGACTGGACGACGACCGGCGCACCGCCACCGACGAGCATGCGGCCGACTTTGACGCCGACGGTTTTGTGCAGGCGAACGCTGGAGGCCATTCGATTCATCATACGGGGTTCCAGCCTTCACGTTCCAGCACGCCGCGAATCTCCTCCGCGCGTGCCAGCGCCAACTCCATCGAGCCGTAGTTCTCGGCCCGATCCATCACGTCGTCGAAGAACCATGTGATGGTCGTGTGCGTATCGCCCGGAAAAATGGTGGCATGCGCGGTGTTTCGTCCGCGCGTCATCCGCCACAGGACGGTGGGATCCGTCGTCACCTCGGAAATCTTATCGAAGAAAGAGCAACACGGCGGAGAGGGCCGCCAGCAGCCACAATGCGACGGGCACTTCTCGCGCGCGGCCGACGCAGGCGTAGAGCAGCGCCTGCAGGATGAACCCGCAGAGGATCCCCTGCGTGATGGAAAACGTCAGCGGGATCAGCACCAGGGTGACAAAGGCCGGCAGCGCATCTTCGATGGCCGAGAAATTGATCTGCGCGACCATCTGAAACATCGCGACGCCGACCAGTACGAGCACCGGAGCCGTCGCGTACGCCGGCACGGCCGCGGCAAGCGGTGCAATGAAAAGACAGGGCAGGAAGCACAGTGCCGTCACAACCGATGTCATCCCCGTCCGCCCGCCCATGCGGATGCCGGCGATGCTCTCGACGTACGCCGTCCCGGACGAAGTGCCTGCGAGGCCCGCCACGAACGTCGCGAAGGCATCGACGATCAACCCGCGGCGCAGGTTGAGCGGCCGGCCGTCCGGTTCGGTCAGACCGGCGGCGGTCGCGACGCCGATGAACGTGGAGAGTGAATCGAACAGGTCAGTGAAGAGAATGGAGACGATTGGCGCGAGCAGGCTGGGTCGCAGCGCGCCGGAGATATCCAGCTTGAGCATCACGGAGGAGAAGTCAGGCAGGCTGAGGATCCGGTCGGGCGCCGTCGCCAGACCGAACGCCCACGCAATCGCCGTCACCGCGAGGATTGCGGTGAGGAATGCGAGCGGGCTGCCGCGGCGCATGAGCACGACTGCGATCACCACGCCGCCGAGCAGCAGCGCCGCGCGCGCGTCGATCACGCCAAGGCGCACCATCGTGGATGGATCCGGTTCGACGAGTCCCGCGTTGCGCAATCCAATAAACGTGAGGAGCAGGCCGATACCTGCAGCCGTGGCCAACCGCAAGCTCGCCGGGATTGCCGTGGCGATGCGCTCGCGCAGCGGCGTCGCTGAAATCAGCAGGAACAGAACGCCCGCCCAGAACACGATGCCGAGTGCGGTCGGCCACGGCACCTTGTCCTGCAGGATGATCGTGTAGGCGAAAAAGGCGTTGAGTCCCATGCCGGGCGCGACGGCGAAGGGAAGCCGCGCGTAGACACCCATCATCAGGGTCATCGTGCACGCGACGAGGACCGTTGCCGTCAGCACACCGGCGAAGGGCATGCCCGTGCCGCTGGTCGAAAGGATGGCGGGATTGACGACCACGATGTACGACATCGTGAGGAACGTCGTCACTCCGCCGACTACCTCGCGGTTCACGCCGTTCAAGGGGTTCATCCGGTACAAAAGGGTTCTATTGGAACCCAATGCACCCATTGAACCTAGTGAACCCTTTGCACCTAAACGCGGTAGCGGCCGAGACGCGCGGTGAGGATGGCTTTCAGATCCGCTTCGGACCGTGTGCCGGTCAAATCGAGATCCGATTCACTGAGCGCATCGATCAGCGCACGGATGACATGCGCCCGACTGATGGCCACGCCGCTGGCGGCGCGGATGTCGGCGCCCAGCCGATCGAGGAAAACGATCTGCCGGTCGAACAGGACGACCGTGACCTTGGTCCAGTGCTCGGTATGGGAAGGACGCCGTCCGCGTTTCTTCGGCTTCTCAGCGTTCGCGGTTTCCAGCGGAACGAAGATCTCCTCGCCACTCTTGCCGATTCGTTTGCCCGTCAGTCGCGTTGCCATTGTCAGATTCGTCCCCACGCGCCAGAAACGCCGACGAGGATGCCCTTCCATTATTACGTAAGTAAGTTCGAAGGTGCAGCGAAAGCGCGACCAATCCTAAAACAGCCCGCTTAACGCACGCAAGAGGCTAGCGTCCGCGAATCAATCTATTACGGCGCTCGACGCGCTCCAGCAGCTCCGTCGTCAGCCGTTCGTACGCGCGGACCGCGCGCGACCGCGCATACAGCATGAGCGGAATCCCGTGCGATGGCGCCTCAGACACGCGCGGATCCTGCGGGATCTCGGTACGAAAGACGCCGCGCCGGTTGTGCACGCGGATGATATCGACGATCTCGCGCGTCGCCTCGTGGCGATAATCAACCATCGTCAGCAGGATGCCGCAGATGCGGGCTATGCCGGTGCGCCCCGCGCCGCGGTCGCGGTACCAGCGCAAAAAGTGTGCAAGCGATTCGAGCGACAGGTAATCGGCGCGGATGGGAATGATGAGCTGCTGCGCAAGCGCCGGAACGCTGAGCGACAGCACCGTGAAACTGCTCGGCGCATCGATCACCACGTCATCGACGGTCGCCGCAAGGGGGCGGATGCAGTCCGCCAGGCGGCGCTCGGGCTGACGCGCGTTGCGCAGCGCCGCGTCAATGCCCGCGAGGGACGAAGAACCAGGTACGAGTTGCAGGTTCGGAATGCCGGGGATCTTTCGCAGGGCGTCGCTTGGCCGGCGCTCGTTGATCAACAGCTCGAACACCGACGGATGGTTGTCCCCGTGCCGGACGCCGACGGAGATCGACGCGCCCATGTCCGGCTGCAGATCGACCAGTAGTACCGACCGCCCTCTGCGCGCGAGCTCGGTCGCGACGTTCACGGCGGTTGTCGTCTTGCCGCACCCGCCGTTGGGATTGTAGATGCCGAGAATCATCGACGACTTTGGACTGGCGTTGAGGATTTAATTCCGCATTATAGGAAACGGGACGCGCAAATCCGGTTGCAACCGCATTGGCAGGTCCAGTCTGGGCCTTGAGCGCGGCGCGCACGATGAAGCGCTGCGGCGCCGAGCCGATGTACGAGAACGGATAACACGTCACGAGCGTCAACGCCGGATAATCGGTCGGATCGAGCACCCACACGTCCTTTGGCTGGACGATGCTGGTGCGCTGCACGAAGTAGTGGAAGACGCCGTCAGGCGTCGTCACTCGGATCTCGTCATCCGGATTGATGTCGCGCAGCTTGCGGAAGAACGTATCGCGATGGCCGGCCAGTCCAACGTTGCCGATTTCACCGGGCAGCGCGGTGCCCGGAATGTAGCCGACAGCAAGCCGCAACGTACGCGCGTCGCTTCCCGCGCGAACGACGGAGGAGACGCCGAGGCGCGGAATCTCGATGCGCCCCACGGTTGAGCCCGGCGCCGGCGGCGGTCGGCGTGCCGCCGGTGCGGATGGCGCCGCCTCTTGTGGCGCACTCTGAAGAATCGCGTCCAGCTGTTCGTCTTCGAACGATTGATAGAGGCGTGCTTCTGCGTAGCTGTAGACGAAATAGCCGAGACACAGCACGCCGATGACGACGAGCAGGCGCTCAATCCACCGGCGCATACGCGGAGGTCGGCGACCTTCGACGAACGGGCCGTCGAAATGTTCCGTCAGTCCGAGGCTAGTCCGACTCCATGTACTCATTGCGGACCCTGACGGACAGATCGCTGCGGCCGGGCGCGCGGACAAGCACCTTCACTTTGTGCGTCTGACCGCGCAGATGATGCTCTGACGGCGGCGCATAGCCGATGCTGTAGCCGCGCCGGATGTTTCCGGCGATTTCCTCGAAATCCTCCACGACCTCGCGTCGGTTCTTCGGAAAATACGCGACGCCTCCCGAGAGCTTCGCCAACCGCCGCAGCACGCCCTTGTCGCCTTCACCCGCTGCAAACACATCGGGGTCGACGACCGTGTAGATGATCGCGCTGCTCATCGCGACGTGATCGAGCATGTCTTTCTCGGTGTGGCGGCTGGCATTGTCGCCGCCGTCGCTGAGAACGACGAGCACGTGTTTCTGATAGGTGCCGCGATCGAGGTGATTCAGAGCCTCGATGATGGCGTCGTACAGCGCTGTCTTGCCGCCCGCGGGATACCGTGCGAGGGACGCTTCCAGCTGCAGCCGATTTGTCGTGAATTGAATACTTTCGGGCAGGCCGCGGCGGACATTCTCGTTGAACACGATGGCGAACATCTCGTCCTCTGGATGGCTGGACGCCGCAAACGCTTGCGTGCCCGCCCGCACGACCTCGCGCTCGGTCAACATGCTCGTGCTGTTATCGATGACCAGGCCGACGGTCACCGGCACGTCGCCGGCGTTGAAGAACGAAATGTCCTGCGGCTTGTCGTCCTCGAAAACGGTGAATGCGCTTTGTGGGAGATTGGGTACCGCGTCGCTCTTGCCGTTGAAGACGTTCACGTGCAGAACGACGAGCTCTGCCCCCGCCTTGAAGACCTGCTCCTCCTGCTGCGCCGCGGAAACGACGAATGGAAGCGCGGCGCCGACCACCGCAATTGACAATCTCCGCAGCCGCATCTCGCCCCCGTAGTATGTCGGGGCGGGTCCTCAGACCCGCCCCGGACCGGATCGAATCAACGATACGACTAGTTCGCGTTGCGCGCCAGGCGCAGCCCGAAACCGGCCACCAGCGAAAGCAGGCCGAACAGGCCGATCACCGGAAGCGGGCTGGCAGTCTTCGGCAGCTCGGCCGACGCCTGCTGACGCGGCGCCGCATTCTGGTTCTGGTCGTAACCCGACGTGCCGGTCGCACGCGGCGTCTCGTTCTTATTCGCCGAGGCACTCTGATTCGAGTACGCAGGTGGACCCGATGCCGGCGAGTTGTTCACATCCGCCTGGCTGTTCAGGCTGGCCGTGGACGACCCCGTCGGCTCGGAGGTCTTCGCGGAGTTGTCAGTGTTATTCGACGCGCTGGCGTTGGCGTCGTACTGGCCCTCCGTGCCGTTTGGCTCAACGCGGAATACGTGCGCTTCGCCACCCTTCGCTGCGTCGGTATCGGTAGCGAGAACCGATTCATGCGTCGCCGCAGCGATCTTCAACGCCTGATCCTTGGGGTAAATGAATTCCTTGCCCGTCAGATCGGTGGGGTAGAAGAAGAAGTGAATTGCCGGCGTCATGCCTTCAGGCATCTCGCGGAACATCACCACGGGCTTGCCATCGGCGCGCGACTGCTCTTCGGTCGTCCGGTTGGCCGGCACGAAGAACCACTGACCGATGATGTGCTTTTCCTCGCCGTCGAACACCTGCATCACGTTGTGCAGCGCGGTGTCGGCGAGACGGAAGACGTACTTGCCCGCCGGCAGCGTCACGCCCGGCATCTGCACGGGCCCGCTGAAGGTGAGGTACGTCCGCTGGTTGACGTTTGAATCCTGCGCGGAGGCGGTGCTCGCCGCCGTCAGGAATGCCGCCGTGAAGACTGCGGCTGCGATCGAAGTGAACCGTTTCATCCTGTCCTCCTGCTTCGCGTCAATTCCTGATGCGCTAAATTGCATCTTGTATGCCCCGTCGACCCCGTCCGTATCGCGAGTGCCTCTGCTGAATGTCTGTCGCGAGAGAAATCGAGCAGCCGCGGCGCGATACTGCAGACGTGGTCATCGTCGGCGCTGGGGCGGCGGGTCTGGCCGCCGCCATCTTCTGCGCGCGCGCGGCGCCGGAGGCCCGAATCGTCTGTGTAGACGGCGCAAAATCGATCGGCGCGAAGATCCTCGTGAGCGGTGGCGGCCGTTGCAATGTCACGAACCGCGTCGTTATTGAAGAGGACTTCTCAGGTGGCGATCGACGCTTCATCCGCAATGTCCTTCGCGCCTATCCAGCACCCCGAGCGGCCGCGTTTTTCGCAGAGCTCGGTGTATCGCTTCACGAGGAAGAAGACGGCAAATATTTCCCAGTCAGCAATCGCGCACGTACTGTGCTCGACGCGCTGCTGAGTGCGTTGCGCGATTGCGGTGCATCGCTCGAGGTGTCGCGGCGCGTCGAACGGGTCGAACGCGTCGAGCGGGGCTTTATGGTCACCACGCGCGACAGCGCCACATACGAAGCGCCGCTTGTCGTCCTCGCGACCGGGGGCCGTTCACTTCCAAAGACCGGCAGCGACGGAGCAGGCTATGCGTTTGCGCGCGCACTTGGCCACGGATGTGTCGAGACGACGCCTGCTCTGGTGCCCCTGCTGCTCGCCGATTCGCGTTATGCAACGCTCACGGGAGTCACGCACAACGTCGGCGTAACAGTGACGACCGACGGCGGATCGGTGCGCCTCGACGGCGCCATGCTGTGGACGCACTTCGGCCTCAGCGGTCCCGTGATCCTCAACGCTTCCCGTCATTGGCTTCGCGCCCGCGTCGAGGGCCGCGCGGCTGCCGTCCTCCTACACGTGCTGCCACGAACAACGTTTGCGGAACTGGAGCACTGGCTGCAGACGCAGCAGCGCCAGCACCCTCGCGCGCTTGTCCGAACGGTGGTCGCATCACGTCTGCCGGCGTCGGTGGCGGATGCGTGGGTTGAAGCCGCGGGCATCGATCGCGCGATGACGCTGGCGCACCTCGCCCGCGACGCCAGACGGACATTGATCGCGACGTTGCTCGAAACACCGCTCGATGTCACCGACAGCCGAGGCTACAACTATGCGGAAGTTACCGCCGGCGGCATCCCACTCGGCGAAATCGATTCGGCGACGATGGAGTCGCGCCTGTGTCCGGGACTCTATCTGATCGGCGAGATACTCGACGTCGACGGTCGCATCGGCGGGTTCAATTTCCAGTGGGCATGGTCGTCGGCGTGGGTGGCGGCAAACGCTATCGGCCGAAAGCTTCGCGCGTAACCGGCCGCACGTACTCGCTTACCAGCTCGCGATTCCACCACCGCCCGGTCTGCCGATGCTCGTCGACGGTCGTGAACCGGTAGCGGTAGTAGCGGGCGCGGAGAAAACGCGGCGCGTGATCCGGAAAGGGATTCGTTTTCAGCAGCGAAAGGGTTGGCCCGTCGCCCTCGAGCAGACGCTGCAGCAGCACCGCGAACCACTCGCTCTGGGGCCGCGGCGAAAACGCCTCGAACCACATCAGCCAATCGAGTCGCAGGTGATACGGAGCAATCTGCGGCGACCATCGGGACGGATCCCCGGGTTTGCCCTTGAACTCGTATTCCCGCCAAGCCTGTCCGTCGTCTGATCCTTCGATGACGATCTCGTACCGCGTACGGGTGATGCTGCCGAACGCGCCATAGGTGTTCACGAGGTGCAACGGCTCGAACGAGGTGTTCATCACCTGCGAGGGTGACAGCATGTTCAACGTGGGTGCGATGCTGAGCACACCGACGACAGCAGCCACCACGTAGATCGCCGCGCGATGCACCAGCTCCGGCTCCTGCAGCGCCGGCGGCGCTAGGGGCAGCCACGACAGGAAGCGATCGTCGAGTGTTGGGATGCAGAGCACGACGGTCAGCCAATTGAGCCATGACAGGTTCCCGCTCGCGATCAACACGCCCTGGAATGCGACAGTGATGAGGCCGGCAATCGCCGCAACCGGCTGCGGCGCAAAGTACCCAAAGGGAACAACCAGTTCGGCGAAGTGGTTGAACGCGACGCCGCCCTTGTGCACAGCCTCCGGCAGCCAATGGAAGTACCAACTGAGAGGATTCGGAATGGGCTGTGTCTCGAAGTAGTAGTTCAGGCATGTCAGGTCGCGCCAGCACGAGTCGCCACGAATCTTGATCAAGCCCGCGCCGAACATGACGCGGAAGAGCAGCCAGCGATACAGCCACATCAGCCACAGGCTCGGGGCGGTTGACCAGCCTCCGAGAAATATCGCGAGGAAACCCGTTTCGAGCAGCAGCGTCTCCCAGCCGAAACCGTAGAACGTCTGACCGACGTTCACGAAGGAGAGATACAGCAGCCACATCATCGCCCATACAATCCCGGAGGCGATGGCACCGCGCTGCTGCGGCCATCCGGTGAGCGCCAGCACCGCCAATCCGACGCCGAGCCACGCGCACGTGCGAAACGCAGTGTCAGTCGGAGAGAGGAAAAAGACGCTGGGTGACGCGCGGAAAGGAACGTACTGGGTGAAGCGCGACACGGGGAGCAGCCCGCGTTCGCCGAGGAGCGGCACGAACTGGTTGGCGGCGACCAGAAAGCCGACCAGATACATCGCCGCCAGCGCGCGCTCGAACAGAAACCGCGAGTACCAATACGCCATTTGACGATTTGCGATTTCTGATTTGTGATTGTGCCACGTGCCTCAACCTGATGCGATTGTCGTCGGCTCGGGTCCGAACGGGCTCTGTGCCGCCATTGTCCTGGCGCAGGCAGGCTGGAAGGTCACGGTCCTCGAAGCCGAGCCGACGATCGGCGGCGGCGTTCGCTCGGCGGAGCTGACGCTGCCGGGCTTCGTCCACGACGTGTGTTCGGCCGTACATGCGACGGCGGTCGCCTCGCCGTTCATCAGCACGCTGCCGCTGCAGAAGTACGGTCTCGAGTTCATCGATCCGCCCGCAGCCATTGCGCATCCGTTTGACGATGGGAGTGCGGCACTTGTGGAGCGATCGGTCGAGCGCACCGCGGGATCCCTTGGACGCGACAGTGAGGCGTACGAACGCGTGTTTGGAGGACTGCAGCGCAGCTGGCCCCGGATCCGGTCAGCAGTGCTTGGTCCACTGCGGTGGCCCGAACATCCACTGGCGTTGGCGGCGTTTGGATTGCGCGCGCTGCGATCGGCGGAGGCGTTCGCCAGGAGCTCGTTTGTCGAGGAGCGCACGCGCGCGTTGTTCGGCGGCATTGCCGCGCACGGCCTGGTGCCGCTCGACAAACCGCTGACCGCCGGCTTCGGTCTTGTTCTCGGCGTAATGGCCCATGTCGTTGGCTGGGTGATTCCGCGAGGCGGCGCACAGAAGCTGACCGATGCGCTCGTCGCACATCTCCGTACGCTGGGTGGCGAGGTCGTCGCCAATCACCGCGTGTCCTCTCTCGATGCGCTGCCTTCCGCTCGTGCTGTCCTGTGCGACCTTTCCCCGCGGCCGTTTCTCTCTATTGCGGGTCCTCGTCTCCCGTCCGCGTATCGGCGAAGTCTCGAGCGATATCGCTACGGGATGGGCGTGTTCAAGGTGGACTGGGCACTGGATGATCCCATTCCGTGGCGTGCGCCGGAGTGTGCAAGAGCATCAACCGTTCACGTGTGCGGGACGCTGCCGGAGATCGTGCAGTCGGAACAGGAGGCGTGGACGGGTAAGGTTCCCGATCAACCATACGTCCTGCTGGTGCAACCTACGTTGTTCGATCAATCGCGCGCGCCGGCGGGAAAGCATACCGCCTGGGCGTACTGTCATGTGCCTGGCGGGTCGGGCGCGGACATGCTGCCGCGTATCGAGGCGCAGATTGAACGCTTCGCGCCCGGTTTCCGCGATCGCGTCCTCGCGCGCTCGATGATGCCGCCGGCCGCTCTCGAAGCGCACAACGCCAACTATGTCGGCGGCGATATCGGAGCGGGCATCGCGGACGTGCGCCAGTTCTTCACGAGGCCGACGTGGCGCACCTATTCCACGCCGGTCCGCGGTCTCTACCTCTGTTCCGCAGCGACGCCTCCCGGTGTCGGCGCGCACGGCATGTGCGGCTATTTCGCCGCGAAGCGTGCGCTTGCCGATCTCAACCCCTGACGAATCGATGCTGCTTTCGGCGCTTTCGACGGATCTCTACGAGCTGACGATGATCGGCGGCTACTACGTGAAAGGCCTGTCCGGCCGGGCGACGTTTGACTTGTTCGTCCGTCAACTGCCGCCGACGCGCAACTATCTTGTCGCCGCAGGCCTCGAGCAGGCGCTCGACTTCCTCGAATCGCTGCGTTTCACGCGCGAAGAGATTGACTACCTGCGGACGCTGCCCGCGTTGTCCGGCCTGCCGCGCGACTTCTTTGACGATTACCTCGCCAACTTCCGTTTTACCGGTGATGTATCCGCTGTTGAAGAGGGGACGCCCATCTTTGCGCAGGAACCGCTGCTGCGGGTGACCGCGCCGCTCGCCGAGGCGCAACTCGTCGAAACGGCGCTTATCGCCGAAGTTATGTTTCCGACCGCGGTCGCCAGCAAGGCGTCGCGTGTCGTCGAAGCGGCTGCCGGGCGCAGCGTCATGGAATTCGGGGCGCGGCGTGCGCACGGCATCGATGCCGGGATCCGGGCCGCGCGTGCGGCGTACATCGCCGGCTTTGATTCCTCATCGATCGTCGAAGCAGGAAAGCGGTTCGGCATTCCGCTGTCCGGCACCATGGCGCATTCGTGGGTGATGGCATTCCGGGACGAGCCGAGCGCCTTCAGCGCCTACGCCGAGGTCTTCGGCGAGCGCGCCGTTTTCATTCTCGACACGTACGACGCGCTCGCGGCGGCACGCACGATTGCGGAGTCTGGCCTGAAGCCACGAGGCGTTCGCCTCGACAGCGGAGATCCGATCGCGACCAGCAGGGAAGTGCGGCGCATCTTCGACGCGTATGGCCTGCACGAGACGGCGATTGTCGCCAGCGGCGATCTCGACGAGCTGCGCATCGCAGAGATCGTGGCATCTGGTGCGCCCATCAGCGGGTTCGGCGTGGGGACTGCCATCAGCACATCGAGCGATGCACCGGCGCTGTCTGGGGTCTACAAGCTGGCGGAGATCGAACGCGACGGCGAGATGGTGGCCGTCATCAAGAAGAGTCCCGGCAAGCGCACCTACCCGGGCTGCAAGCAGGTGTGGCGTGTGTTTCGCGACGATGTGGCGGTGGAGGACGTCCTCACACTTGCGGAGGAAGCCGCGCCGGCCAATGCGCAGCCGCTGCTGAAAGACGTGATGACGAAAGGCGTGCGGTTGTCGCGGCCCTCACTCGATGAGGTCCGGCAGCGATGCCGGCAGCGTGTCGCGCAGCTTCCAGGCGAAGTCCGCCGACTAGTTGACGGCAAAAACTATCGCGTGCGAATCACGATTGATTCTTGATTGCGCTTTCGACGGCAGCGGCGGTTACACGGAAGTGTGACGCGCTCCACACCACCCGACCATCTTTGATGAGCAGCGCCTGCGGCGTCTCGTGACGCACTCCGAGCTGCTGCGCGATGGCGTTTGATACAGCCCGATGCGTCTGCACCGTCACCATCGCGTAGTGCGGCGCGCGCGTTTCACGTCTGCGATCCGGCGCCTGTTGATTCATGTGCGACACAAGTTCCTCGAGCGCTTCCAAGCTGACGCCGCACGTGTAGCTGTGTTTGAACAGCAGGACAGGTCGTATCTCGGACGCGGCAAGCAACCGATGGAGCTCGTCCACGTGCTCCAGTGTCGTCAGGTCTGGGTGCATGTGAATCCAGTGTAGCAGTCGACGAAACATTGGCCTTACGTATGCACAACGAGTTGCGTTTTTTTGCTGGCCTTCGGGGAAGGCACGAGGATGCGTTTCGCAGCTCTACTACTCGCTCTGCTAATCGTCAGCTCAGGATGCGGAACCCCAGCCTCCTCAGCTCCACCCCGTTCAGCCGCTTCGACGTCAGCAGCTGCCGGAACGTCCGGCAATAATCCCGCGCCTGATAACACCGGCGATTGGGTGAGGCCCGCTCGCGACTACTCGAGCACTCGCTTCAGCCCGCTCGATCAGATCACGCAGCAGAACGTCAAGCAGCTGGTCGTGAAGGGGACCTTTTCGACCGGCGTCCTGCACGGTCACGAGGCGGCGCCGATCGTCGTGAACAACACGATGTACGTCGTCACGCCGTGGCCGAATTACGTGTATGCGCTCGACCTGACGAAGGATGGGGCGCCCGTCAAATGGAAGTACGAACCGAAGCCCCTCTCCGCCGCGCAGGGCGTCGCCTGCTGTGACGTCGTCAACCGGGGAGTCGTCTACGCGGACGGCACCATCTTCCTCAACACGCTCGATAACCGCACGGTCGCGCTCGACGCCACCAGCGGCAAGGAGAAATGGGTCACGAAACTTGGCGATTTGAACAAAGGCGAAACGATCACGATGGCGCCGCTCGTCGTGAAGGACAAAGTGCTCATTGGCAATTCAGGCGGCGAGATGGGCGTGCGCGGCTGGCTGACGGCGCTCGATGCGAAGACCGGCAAGATTGCGTGGCGCGCGTATTCAACGGGGCCGGACAAGGACGTGCTGATCGGCCCGAAGTTCAAGCCGTTCTACGCCTCCGATCGCGGAGCCGATCTCGGCATCAAGACGTGGCCGGCGGATGCGTGGCGCAATGGCGGCGGGACGGTCTGGGGATGGATCTCGTACGACCCGCAACTCAATTTGATCTACTACGGGACCTCCAACCCCGGCCCCTGGAATCACGAACAGCGCCCGGGCGACAACAAATGGACCGCGGGTGTGTTTGCGCGCGACGCGGACACAGGCGAAGCGGTCTGGTTCTATCAGATGTCGCCCCACGATCTGTGGGATTACGACGGCGTCAACGAACAGATTCTCGTCGACCTGCCGATCGGCGGGCGCACGCGCAAGGTGTTGATGCGCGCTGATCGCAACGGCTACGTCTACGTGATCGATCGCACCAACGGCGAAGTGATTTCCGCCGACCCGTTCGTGCCGGTCACTTCGACAACGGGCGTCGATCTGAAGAGCGGCCGGCCGATCGAGAACAAGGAGCTGGAGCCGTCGCTGGGCAAGATCTCACGCAACGTCTGCCCCGCGTCGCCGGGCGGCAAGGACTGGCAGCCGACTGCCTACTCGACGCGCACCGGCTACTTCTATATCCCGTCGAACAATCTCTGCATGGACTTTGAAGGTGTCGAGGCGAATTACATCGCCGGGACGCCCTTCGTCGGCGCCAACGTGCGGATGTACGCGGGCCCCGGCGGCCATCGCGGCGAATTCATCGCCTGGGATCCGATCGCGCGAAAGAAGGCGTGGTCAATCAAAGAGAGCTTTCCGGTCTGGAGCGGCGTCGCCGTGACTGCGACCGACGTGGCGTTCTACGGAACGATGGACGGGTGGTTCAAGGCGGTGAACGCGAAGAGCGGCGAGGAGATCTGGAAGTCGAAGGTCGGCTCCGGCGTCGTCGGCCAACCAGTCACTTACAAGGGACCTGACGGCAAGCAATACGTCGCGATTCTCGCTGGCGTCGGCGGATGGTCGGGGGCCATCGTCGCCGGCGGCCTCGATCCACGCGACGGTACGGCAGCGCTCGGCTTCGTCAACGCGATGCCCGATCTGCCGCAGGCAACCACGTCGGGCGGGATGCTCTACATCTTCGGGTTGCCATGAGCGAACGAGGCGAAGGAATGAAACCGCGACGGTCGCGAAGAGCGCGAAGAACGATCTTGTTGATCTTCGTGGTCTTCGCGTCCTTCATGGTTCTATCCCTTCGTGCACTCGGCACGGACGACATTCTGCGCGTGTGCGCCGACCCGAACAATCTGCCCTTCACCAACGCAAAGGGCGAGGGCTTCGAGAACAAGCTTGCGGCCCTGCTGGCGCGCGATCTGGGAGCGCGCGTCGAGTACACCTGGTTCGCGCAGCGCCGCGGTTTCCTCCGGAACACGCTGAGCGCGCGGAAGTGCGACGTGGTGATGGGCTTGCCCGTCGACACCGATGCGGCGTGGACGACCAAACCGTACTACCGATCGACCTACGTGTTCGTCACGCGGCGATCGCGCAAGCTGCACATCCGCTCGTTCGACGATCCGCAGCTGCGCACGCTGCGCATCGGCGTCGAGCTGGTCGGTGACGATGGCGCGAATACGCCGCCTGCGCACGCACTGAGCCGCCGCGGCATCGTGGGGAACATCGTCGGCTTCAGTGTGTACGGCGACTACCGGACCAACAGTCCGCCGTCCGCGATTATCGCAGCCGTCGCACGCGGCGACGTCGATGTGGCGGCTGCGTGGGGGCCGATGGCCGGATACTTCGCGGCGCGACAGCAGGTTGCGCTCGACCTCGTCCCCGTCCAGCCACAGGTGGATGGCCGCTTCCTCCCGCAGACCTTCAACATCTCCATGGCCACACGCCGCCGCGACACGGCTCGCCACGATCAGCTGGACCGATTTATCGAGCGCCGCCGCCATGACATCGACGCGATTCTCGCGCAGTACCACGTTCCGCGCGTGGATGAACAACGGGAGGGAATTCAATGAGTCGGCGCCGCGTGTTCGTTGTCGCATTTTGCGCCGTAAGCCTTGTTGCGGCGGCCTGCGAGCGGGAGATCAGGCCGTTCCAGACGCTCGCGGTCGCTTCGGCGCGCACGCAGAAGCCGGTTCTCAGTCCCCTCTTTCCTGGCGGTCAGCCACTGCCGGAACCGAACGAGAGTCCGTTTCAGCAGAACGCCTACGGCACCGCGGAAGGCAAGCGGTTGTTCGATCAGTTCAACTGCACCGGGTGCCATTCGCACGGCGGCGGCGGCATGGGTCCCGCGCTGATGGACGACACCTGGATCTACGGCAGTGAGCCCGCGAACATCTTCGAATCGATCGTCGAAGGGCGGCCGAACGGCATGCCGGCGTGGCGCAACAAGATTGCCGACCAGCAGGTCTGGCAATTGGTTGCCTACATTCAGTCGATGAGCGGCAACGAGCCCATTGACGTGCTGCCCAGCCGCAGTGACCACATGCGCTACAGCACGCCCGAGAATGCACGGCGCGCGCAGACGCCGGTGCAGACGCACGCGCCATGATATTCAGATTCGGCGGAGATCAGTCCGCATTCGATCCGCACGGCCCCATCGCGCGCAGCATCGCCACACACGGCTGGTGGCTGCTGCTGGTGTGCATCGCCGTTTATTTCATCGTCATGACGGCGTTCTTCATCGCGCTCGCCCGGCGCCGCCGCGAGACGGACGATTTGCCAGAGACAAGCGCGCGGCTGACGCGCAACGTCGGCATTGCCGTCGCGCTGACGGTCCTGATTCTGATCGGCATCGCGACGTCGAGTGTCGTCGCGGGTCGCGGGCTGTATTCACCGAGCGGCGCCGGCGCGATCACGGTCGATGTCGTCGGCCATCAGTGGTGGTGGGACTTTCAGTACCACGACATCACCCCGTCGGATGTTTTCACGAGCCCCAACGAGCTGCACATTCCCGTCGGCGTCCCCGTTGTTCTCAAGGCGATGTCGACGGATGTGATCCACAGCTTCTGGGTACCAAACCTGATGGGAAAACGCGACCTGATTCCCGGCATCGTGACAAATACCTGGATCCAGGCCGACGAGCCCGGTGTGTATCGCGGGCAGTGCGCGGAGTTCTGCGGGCATCAGCATGCGCACATGGCGCTCCAGGTTGTCGCCGAGCCGATGGACAAATTCCAGCAGTGGGTCCGGCATCAGCGTGAGCCGGCTTCTGAACCGTCCACGGATGAGGAGAAGCGCGGCAAAGACGTGTTCATGCAGTCGCCATGCGTGACCTGCCACTCGATTCGCGGCACCGACGCGGGCTCGCACGTTGGACCCGAGCTGACGCACGTCGGCAGCCGCCTGACCCTCGCGGCCGGCACGCTGCCGAATGCGCGCGGTCATCTCGCCGGCTGGATCGTCAACTCGCAATCGATCAAGCCGGGCAACCGCATGCCGCCCAACGCACTCGCACCCGATGATCTGCAGGCGCTGCTCGCCTACGTGCGGAGTCTGCAATGAGCGACTTCGTGCATCCGATCGAACGGCGCATGGCGTTCACCCTCACCAGTGAAGAACGCCTGCGTCGTCAGCTTGCGGATACGTGGTACGTGCCGCGCGGGATCGTCGGGTGGTTCAGCGTGGCTGACCACAAGACCATCGGCCGCCGCTACATCATCACCGCGTTCGGCTTCTTCATCTTCGCCGGCATCCTCGCCGGCCTGATGCGCATTCAGCTCGCCGTTCCGAACAATCACTTCGTCGGGCCCGATCTGTACAACCAGATCTTCACCGTGCACGGGACGATGATGATGTTTCTGTTCGCGGTGCCGGTGATGGAGGCGATGGGTGTGTATCTGGTGCCGCTGATGATCGGCACGCGGAACATCGCGTTCCCGCGGCTCAACGCCTTCAGCTACTACGTGTATCTCTTCGGCGGCGTCATGCTCGTGGCAACGATGCTGCTGAACACCGCGCCTGACGTCGGGTGGTTCAGCTACGTGCCGCTCGCCGGACCGGACTACACGCCGGGGAAGCGCGCCGATTTCTGGGCGCAGATGATCACGTTCACCGAGGTTGCCGCGCTCGCCGTCTCGGTGGAGCTGGTGACAACCATCTTCAAGACACGAGCGCCCGGGATGTCGCTGAACCGCATGCCGCTATTCGTCTGGTCGATGCTGGTCACGGCGTTCATGGTGATCTTCGCCATGCCGACGGTCGTGCTGTGCAGCACGTTCCTGCTGCTCGACCGCACGGTTGGGACGCAGTTCTACAACCCCGCTGAAGGCGGCGACGCGCTCCTGTGGCAGCACCTGTTCTGGTTCTTCGGCCATCCCGAGGTCTACATCATCTTCGTGCCCGCGCTCGGCATCGTCTCGTCGATCATCTCCGCTTTCACGTGGCGGCCGATTTTCGGCTATCCGGCGATGGTGATGTCGCTGGTGGCGACCGGCTTCATCGGCTTCGGTCTGTGGGTGCATCACATGTTCGCGACCGGCCTGCCGGCGCTCGGTCTGGAGTACTTCACGGCCGCGAGCATCGTCATCGCCATTCCGACCGGGATTCAGATCTTCTGCTGGATTGCATCGCTGTGGCGCGGCCGGCCGCGGTTTCACACACCGCTGCTGTTCGTCCTCGGTTTCTTCGCCATCTTCGTTCTCGGTGGTTTGTCGGGTGTGACGCTGGCATCGGTGCCGTTCGATCTGCAGGTGCACGACTCGTATTACGTCGTCGCGCACTTCCATTACGTGCTGCTCGGCGGCGCGGTCTTTCCGCTCATCGGCGGCATCTATTTCTGGTTTCCAAAGATGACCGGCCGGATGATGGACGACCGCCTCGGCAAGGTGAACTTCTGGTTGTTTTTCATCGGCTTCAACGTGACGTTCTTCCCGATGCACATCCTCGGACTGGAAGGAATGCCGCGTCGGATCTACACCTATCCCGACAGTATGGGTTGGGGAACGCTCAATCTCGTCTCGAGTCTCGGGGCACTGCTGCTCGTTCTTGGGGGCGTACTCTTCGTCTACAACGTCGTGCGCAGCTACGCGTGGGGCCTGGTGGCAAGCGACAACCCGTGGGGCGCCGAGACGCTCGAGTGGGCGACGAGCTCACCGCCGCCCGTCTACAACTTTCTCCATATTCCCGTGGTCGAGGGGCGCTCCGCGCTGTGGAACAGGAGCCCCGACGCATCCGTGGTGACCGGTATTCGCAGCGATGTGCGCGAGGTGCTGCTTACGGATGTCATGGATGCGGAGCCTGTCACGGTGACGGAATATCCCGAGCCCTCAATCTGGCCGTTTCTGTGCGCGGTCGTGACTTCGGCGTTCTTCGTCGGATCGATCTTCACGCCATGGGCGCTGCCGGTAGCGATTCCGCCGCTGGCGGTCACACTGATTGGCTGGTTCTGGCCGAAGAAGCGCGACCACGCGCGCGAGATGGAGGAGCACGCCGGAGACGGTACAGTGCCGCCGGAGGGACGGCTGCGTGCGCTGCGGGAGGCGAGAGCGTAATGGCGGTCGAGGCGCGGGCGGAAAACACGCGGCGCGTGCTCGACGTCGCCGCGCTGCCGCGGACGGTGTTCGGGAACCAGGGGCTGATCTGGTGGGGGACCACCGGGTTCATGGTGATCGAGGGCTCGATGTTCGTGATCGCCATCGTCGTGTACTTCTACCTGCGGCTGCAGGTCCGCGACTGGCCGCCCAGCCTGCCGAACCCCGGGCTGTTTTATGGAACGGCAAATCTGCTGACCGTCATCGTCAGTCTGCTTCCGGCCTACATCGCCAAGAAGAAGGCTGAGGCATTCGACCTCGCCGGCGTCCGGTTGTGGCTGGCGATTTTGGTGCTGTTCGGCGTCGCGTCCGTGGTGCTTCGGTTCTTCGAGTACTTCACGCTGAACTGCCGCTGGGATGACAACGCCTACGGCTCGATCGTCTGGCTGCTCCTGGGCATGCACACCGTGCATGTCGCCACCGACGTGGTCGACAGCGGCGTGCTGCTGGCGCTGGCGTTCCTCGGACCGAACACGAATAACAGGTTCGTCGATTACAGCGAGAACTCGCTCTACTGGTATTTCATCGTCGCGTGGTGGATTCCCATCTACCTGACGATCTACTTCATGCCGCGATGGCTGTAGACACGCACCACGACCCGCACGGCTACTGGGAGCAGACAGGACTCGCGCTGCTGTGGTTCGCGGTGCTCGCGGGCCCCACTGCGGTTGCGACCAACATGTTCGCGGGCTACGCGCTGACCAAATGGGCGTGCGCAAGCGGACATCCGTTCGTGCTGACCGCGATCGCCCTCGTCATGCTGATGGTGGCCCTCTCGGGAACGTGGGTCGCGTGGAGCTGCCGTCAGCGGCTGCTCGACGCGAACGAGGACGGGGGCCGCATCATCGACCGCAGTTACTTCGCAGCACTGGTGGCGATCGGACTGAGCCTGATCACCGGACTGGCGATCGTGCTGCAGGCATTCCCGCATTTTGTGTTGAGCCCATGCGAGTGAACACGGGAGGTAGGGCGGGTTGGGTCGGACTGGTGCTGATAACGACGTCTGTGTGCTTGAGTGCGCACGGCGGCGAGGTGCACTCGTTGAACGCGCCGCAGGCTTTCTCGCCTTGGGATGTCGCGGTACTCATCGGCCTGCTGATCGTCGGATCGCTGTACTTGCGAGGCACGATCCTGCTGGCGCGACGCGGAGCGTCAGGGCGCCGCTTTGAGCCAATCGCATTTGCGATCGGATGGTCCGCACTCGTGCTGTCGATCCTGCCGCCGATCGACAGCCTGTCGATTGAGTATTTCTCCGTCCACATGATCCAGCACGAACTGATGATGCTGGTCGGCGCGCCGCTGTTGATCCTCGGCCGTCCGCTGCAGCGGTGCCTGACCGGCATGCCCGACTCGCTGCGCATGCCGACGGCGCGAATTCTTCAAGCGCCGTCGATGTCGTGGACGTGGCGCATCCTTACAGCGCCGCTCGTCGCATGGGCACTGCATGGGCTCGCCATCTGGGTGTGGCACATGCCGGCGCTCTACGACGCCGCCGTCGGCAACGAGGCGATCCACACGCTGCAGCACGCGATGTTTGTCGGCACCGCCGCCCTTTTTTGGTGGGGGATGTTGTACGGACGGTACGGGCGCGCGGGCTACGGCGTTGCCGTGTTCTACGTTTTTCTCACGGTTGTGCACACCGGCATTCTCGGGGCGATGGTCACGTTTGCCGGAACGCCGCTGTATCCGATTTACGCGGCGCCGGCCGCGGCGCACGGCATCGATGCGCTCGTGGACCAGCAGCGTGCGGGTCTGTTGATGTGGATTCCAGCAGGCCTGGTGATGACGCTCCTCGGCCTTGCACTCTTCGCGGCATGGTTGGGTGAGTCCGAACGGAAGTCAATTCAAAACGCGAAATTCAAAATGCAGACCCCGGCCGTCTTGCTGCTGGCGCTGTGTCTTGGGCTTGCCGCCTGCGATCGCGACCGCGACAAAAGCAACGCCCGCGTCGCAAGCGAGTTGACAGGCGGCGATCCGGAAAAGGGCAGACACGACATCGTGAAGTACGGCTGCGATACCTGCCACAACATTCCTGGCGTGCTGACCGCTACGGCAACGGTCGGGCCGCCGCTGATGCAGGTCGGCCTGCGCTCGTACCTCGCGGGTCGCATCGACAACACTCCGGAGAACATGATCAAGTGGATCCGGCAGCCTCGCAGCGTCGATCCGCAGACGGCGATGCCGGAGACGGGCGTAACCGAGTCTGATGGCCGGGATATCGCGGCGTATCTCTACACCTTGCGCTAACGGTCTCGCTCTAACGGCGAGCGGCTTGCACCAGTACGGTCGAGGAGGTCGGCGATGGCTTTGAAGTTTCGAACTCGAGCGGAGCGGGCACACGGCAGCGCGTACCTGACGGGCCGCGAACATGAGATTCGCGAAGCGGCGGGATCGATACCGCAGCCGGCTGCTCCGGCAATGTCATCCGTCGAGCGTGCAGCGATGCTGGCAGGCCGTGCGATCTTCGGCGGTTACTTCATCTACAACGGCATCAATCATTTCGTGAACCGCGAGATGATGACCGGCTACGTGAAAAGCAAGGGTGTGCGGTGGCCGAAGCTTGCCGTGCTGGGGACCGGTGCGATGCTCGTCGCCGGCGGGCTGAGTCTGCTGACCGGCGTCAAGCCGAAGGTCGGCGCATCGTTGGTGACGACGTTCCTCACCGGCGTGACGCCGATGATGCACGACTACTGGAATGCGACGGATCCGATGCACCGCATGAACGAGATGGTGAACTTCACGAAGAACATCGGACTGATTGGCGGTGCGGCGTTTGCCGCCGCCGTGGCTACGCGGCCGTGCCCTCGTCAGTGATTGACTCGTTCCGCAACAACCACTCGCGTAGGAGGTTGCGAAAGTCCAGCAGCGAAACCGCAGTCACGAGTGCAGCGTCATCGGACATCTCGCACTTGAATTCAGGCAACGCGGCAAGGGCGGCGCGAATCGTCCCCCATTCCGCGGCCAGGGTGCAGCTCGGAAAGTCAGCGGGCGATATCAGCAGCGTTTCGCGGATATCTAGTAATCGACGATGAAGACTGCCAGGACGTACAACCAACTTGTCTATCGCTAGTTCAATCTGACGGCACAAGAACGCGGGGCTGTTCCTGCAGCTCTGCGGCATCAACTCCCTCCGGAGTATCGGCGCGCATTGTTCGCTACGAGGTGCATTCTTCGCAACGGACCTTGGTCTTATCCCGCCGTATGGCACCGACGTTCCATGCTCTCGAACTCTTTGACTCCTCCACCCCTCTTGGTTAGTAAGAGGCGCGGTGGGGATATCCGTCCAGGAAATGCAGTGGGTTCTGCGCGCGCAGTGCGCCGACCGCGAGGCGCTGGAGGCGCTGCTGCGAAGCGTGCAACCGTCGCTGCGCCGGTACCTTGCCGGCCTGGCGGGTGCCACCGACGCTGACGATGTCCTGCAGGACGTCCTCGTAATCGTCGCGCGCCGCCTCGGCGCGCTCGACGATCCGAAGCTGTTTCGCGCGTGGGTGTTTCGCATCGCGAGCCGCGAAGCGTTCCGTCATCTGCGCAAGCGGCGGCTGTTCGCGGATCGCCACGAGGACGTCGCGCAGCTGGCGGAGCTGCCGATGCCCGAGGTGCGGCCGTCCGAAGAGCGGCTGCGGGAGTTGCTCGCCACCGACAGCATTTCGCCGGCGAGCCGCGCCGTGCTGATGCTCCACTTTGAAGAGGAGCTGTCGCTGCCTGAGGTCGCGGCGATCCTCGATATCCCGCTCGGCACCGTGAAATCGCGTCTTGCCTACGGTCTGAGTTCGATTCGCAAACAACTGAACAAGCTATGAGGGTCTCATGACTGATCAGAACGAAGAAGTGCTCCGCCGATCGCTAGACGCCGTGGATCGCCACAGGAACCGCGTGATCATCGGCTTCATTATCACGGTGGCGTTTGTGCTGGCCGCGCTCCTGAACGGCACTTACGCCGCACGCACCGGCAACGTGAACGTGTTCACGCACGCTGTCATGATCGTCATCGTCCTCTGGACCACTGCGGTCGGGATGATGATCGTCCTCCAGATCACCGTGATGACGAAGCGTATCCTGCGCGCGATCGAGCTTGCCGCAAGAAAGTAGCGCTACGCGAGCGGGATGTGCACCGTGATCTGTGTTCCCCCGCCCCGAGCTGCATCGATGGAGAGCCGTCCTTTCAGAACGGCCACGCGCTCCCGTATGCTGGCCAGCCCCAGGCTGGCAGATGAGAGGTGCCTGGGATCGAAGCCGACGCCTGCATCAGCGATCTGCAACGTAATGTGGCCGTCGTTGCAGGCGATGTTGACGTTCGCTTCCTCCGCCTGGCTGTGCCGCGCGATGTTGTGAAGGGCTTCCTGCACGATGCGATAGACACAGAGCGAGATGTCGCCGTCCAGCGTTCGTGGAATCGAGCTGTGCGTGAAGGACACACGCAGACTGCGCTGCTTCGACGCGTCGCGGCACAGCGACTGAACCGCGGAAACGAGCCCGAGCGTTTTCAGCCATGACGGATGGAGCGCGTATGACATGTCGTGCACGTCGGTGGCGATGTCGCAGGTCCGGGCGGAGAGTACGCGAAGGCGCGCGCGCGTCGCTTCAGAATCGGTTTGCGCCGCCATCGTGTCAATCTCCGTGCTCAGCATCGCGATTCGCTGACTGATGTCGTCGTGCAGCTCGCGCGCAATCCGCTGGCGCTCGACCTCCTGGCTGACAATGAGCCGCCGCGCCAGGTCGCGATTCAGTTCCGATGCGCGTTTCGAATCGGTCACGTCGCGAACGATGCTGAGAAGACGGTCGCCGCCAGCCCGCACGATGCGCGCTTCGAAATGCCGCGGCTCGTCCATCGGAAGCTCGTACTCGACGACGACCGGGTCTTCGCTCTGTGAAGCGCGCTCGAGGGCGTCCATGAAAGTTTCAGCGAGCGCCGGAGGCATTACGTCGCGAACCTTCCTGCCGATGAATACGGTTGGCGGCACGAACAACGCGTTCGGATTGCGTGCGTGATAGTCCACGTAGGTGCCGTCGCGGCGCATGACGAACATCAGGTCAGGGATCGCTTTGAGGATTGCGTTACTACGCGTTTCGGCGCTCACGACGGCGTGCCGCAGTTGGGCTTCCTTCTCGACCTGCGCTTCTTTGGCGCGGGCGTCGTTGAAGCTGAGCTCGCCGACCAGCACGTTGATCGCATGGGCGATGGCATCGAGCACGTCGTGGGCGGCTGAAATTGGCAGGCGCTCCTCGAGCTGACCGGATGCCATCCGCTCGAGCGCCTCCAGGAAAGAGTCAACGCGGACAGTATCGAAGGTGAACTCCGTCGCGCGACGCGTCACTCGCGGTGCTTCTTCAGCCATTCAACGGCTCGTGTTTCGTCCATGAAAAGTTGCGTCGGAATACCGGCACGCGTGATACGCAGGTAAATGTTGCCCATCATTCGCCCGAACGGGCTGTGGTCAACAAGGAGCGCCAGCGCCAGGAAGGACTCGACGAGTGTCTGCCGTGAGTAATGATGCCGGGCCGCGGCATCGAGCGGCTGCGCGCTGCGAATATCGATCAGCAGCGGGCGACGGCGTCCGCGCCCTTCGGCAACCGCCGTCGCGAGATTCATTTTGGCGTCGTCGAGCGACTGATACGCGCCGTCGCGGACTCGGACGATCACCGCACCCTCGTCGCTCAGATGAATGCGTGCTGTCTTCGTATCGGTCATCGGAGGATCAAATAGCGGCTGCCGGCCTGATCTCAGACGTCACTCGCGTGGCTCAGGACCGAATGTTCCGCGCAGGCGCGGGGCCATAAGCCGGGCACGCCTTCGTGGAAGCAGGAACCCGAGTAACCGCAAAGCGTCAGGAACGGCAGGTCATGGGTCACGGTGTTCCACAGGGTTTCGACCGCGATCACACCCTCTGTATTACCAGCCTCGCTTAGCTTCGTCACCATGTTGCCGAATATGGTGAGGCGAGACTTCGTGCCTTCGGCGACGGCGCGTCGATACTGATCCAGCTCCGCGGCGACCTCGGCGAGGCGATCGGAATCCGGCATTCCGTTTCGCATGAACCGCTGCAGCGCATCCTCCGCGTCGATCACCATATAGCGTTTATGGCCGGAGGATGCTGCGATGTCCCATCCTCGAGCCCGCAGCCGCTCCGTTAGACCGTGGCGAACCGGCGGCGTGGCGATGACGCAGGTAGCGTCGCCGCGGCGCAGCGCGAAGTCGAAAAAAACGGCGACGCCATCGATGAATGACTCGACGTAATTGTGCAGCTGCATTGCATGCACCGCGCCGTTGCCAAGGTGGAACAAGGATGTGAGCGACGGAACGAAGCAGTGGCCGAGCAGTGCCTGGTCGAGCGCGCTCGCAAGATCTCGCGCGATGCGCGTCTTCAGCACATAGCCGCGTGCGCCACAACGGAACGCCTCGCCGACGTATTCGTCCGCGTGATGCATGCTGAGGAAGACCGCGGGTGTTGTCGCCACTCCGGTCTGGTGAAGCGTTCGAAGCGTTTGAAAGCCATCGATTCCCGGCATCTGCACGTCGAGAACGACGACGTCTGGTTCCAACTCGCGGGCCATCTCGATGGCCCGATGGCCATCCGTTGCAGTGCCCACGACGTCGAAGTCGTCGGCGAGAATCGCGGAGACGGTGTCGAGGATCGGGCGGTGGTCGTCTACGACAAGAACTCGCGGCCTTCCTACGGCGTTCCTGCGCAGGCTGTGCGCGAACGGACGGTGCACCGGTCTTAGCATCGCATAGGATGGCGCGACGTCGTACACTAGGAACGTTGCCCTAACTCCAAATGCCGGAGTGGTGAAACTGGCAGACGCGCGGGACTCAAAATCCCGTGGGGGTCACCCCCCGTGTGGGTTCGATTCCCACCTCCGGCACTCTCGTTCGCTCTCGCTCACTCAAGGAGACGAGGACGCAATCACCACTCGCCGCGCGCGGGCGGTTCCTCGCCGATTGTGAAAACGCTCTGACCGACTTCGATGCGAGCGCAAACGCGGGAGCGTTCATGTCACCCCCCGCTGGGTCTCGTTAATCACGTCGCTTCGAGCGGGACGTCACCGTTTTTTCGAGATGGGGAGCGCGCTGGCAAGGACGGCGCTTGCTCTCCGGACGCTGAGACTGCGTGCCGTGCGACGTCTCCCGCACGGTGGCCAGTAGGTCCATTCGCGTGCAATCGCATGATTTGCGAGTTGCTGCTGATACTCGATGACCTTTTCACGGAACTCCGCCGACGCCTCGGCAGAATACTGCGCCGTGCGCAGCGCCTCGAATTCGCGAAGCAACCGGCGGTGGAAGTCCTTCAGGCGGAGATACTCCGCGCGGAGAGTGGCGCGTTTTTCGCGGGGCGTCACGGATGTAAGGTCAGGGCAACGGGACTCTATCGAACAACGAGGATCCGCACAATCCGGTGTTCTCTGTAGGAACCAAGGTTCACCCCGCTGACCCAACCAAGAATGTTCAATTTGGAACTGACGACATCCGGCGGGAATCGTCCAATAAGGTCATGTCAAACGAACTCACAGCTCGGCCTGTCTGTCCCGCGTGTAATTCAACGAAGGTCGGCACGCTCGCGAAGGAAATCACGAAGAACACCGCCTGGCGATGCGCGTCGTGCGGAGACACTTTCAGAGCGCCGCTTCAGGACAACGGGGTCGCGAGGAGCACAACTTATCGCCCGGCAAACTGAAAATCGGATTGCCGAGCCCAACTAATAAAGGTGGGCAGGCGCGCATCTTCGCCGTTCCGAACCCGCCGCAGATCATGGGGAAGTCGAGCCTCCGTAGGCAGGCTTCTCCTTCCTGATTCAACGAACAGCTTCGCCGTGTGGCATCTCGTCGTGTGCAGCGCCGCAGCGCACGCAGTGATGGTTGCGCATGTCGAAGTGATGGCCGCGAGGCCGCAGGGCGCATGCGATGCGCCGGCGATAGGCTCGCATCGACGTCAGCCAGCGGTGCCATCCGTGGACGGTCATCACACTGCTGGACTGTGACGGCACCTCTTGCCATCGGGCTCCACAGTAAACGCAGCGGTGGCTGCGCAGATCGAATTGATGGAGTCCGTTCGAGCGCCGAGCGCATCGAATCCGTCGCCAGGTATCATGGATGAGTTTGAGCACGCCGTAGTGGACGTTGCAATAAACCAACCGGGACGGGTTCAGATGTTTGGCGCGAATCGACCGTCGCCGCAGTAAATTTGCCGGCAACCCCGTCCAGAAGATGCGTAATAAGTTCAATCGACGCGCCTTCCGATACGCGCTCTTCACCTGCACTGTGATGGCGCTGTCGACCACGCCGGTGCTCGCTCAAACGACCGGGGAGTCGCGGGTCGATCGCAGTGGTGTGTTCTTCGACTCGCTCGCGCTGCTGGGCATCGAGCACGGCATTCGTGTCGCGCTGCAGCCAGATACGCGCGACGGACTGCGCGGCAACTTCTGGAAGGATTACCGCGACTCATTGCATTGGCCGAAGCACTGGGAAGACATGGATCCGTGGCCGGTCAACTATCTTGGCCATCCGATTCACGGTGCGGCTGCTGGGTATCTCTGGCTCGAACACGACCCGAATGCGCCGACCAGAATCGAATTCGACAATCGCTACTGGACGAGTCGCGGCCGCGCCGCCGCGTTCGCCGCGGTCTACAGCTTTCAATTCGAAGTCGGCCCGTTCAGCGAGGCATCGATCGGCAACGTTGGTCTGCGTCCCGAGACGACCGGCTGGGTGGATTACGTCGTCACGCCGGTGGGTGCGTTCGGGTTGGTGATTGCCGAAGACGTGCTCGACAAGTTTCTCGTCGAGTGGGCCGAGCGCCACACGACCAATCGTGTGTGGCGCGCGAGCCTGCGGATGATCTTCAGCCCATCACGCGTGCTATCGAACACCGCGTCGCGACATTTGCCGTGGTATAGAAACGATCGAACGTTAGCCTGGTAGGCGGACCTGAACGTCTGCCTCTACGTCGTTCGTCGGCTAGGGGTTGCGCCTCTACGATGGCAACTGACACTTCAGATGCGCGAATGTTCCGGGGAGACCGTGCCCACCGCCTTCGCTCGCCAGGTAGACATCGCCATCGTTCGTGATTGCGACGCCTTCGCCCTGCGTCTCATCGAGTGGCGATAAATCGAACTGCCAGAATCGATCGAAGTGCCCCGCGACGACGTCGTCGGCGCGATAGAGGAGCAGCTCTTTGTTCGTCCGCATGGCGACCCACTTGCCGTCGGGCGATGTTTCGGCATCGGTGATGCGTGTCTGTCGCCGGATCGTTGTCGCCTGGAAGCGTTCCGTCGGCACTGTGCCGGCACGTTCGAGCGTCGCGAGCGACCCCTTTTCCATGCCGCGTGGGAAACGAAATACAAGCGAGGGGTGTCCTTTCGTGACTAGAAACAGCTGACCGCCGGCAACGAACATCGCTTCCGCTTCGTGATCTTCGTCGGATGGGTATGCCGCGTTGAATGTTTCGACAGCCGACGTTTTTGAATCCGTTGGCGCGGGCTCGACCATCCGATAGAGGACGACGTCATTGCGCTGCGTGCCGCCCCCGTTGCCGGTGTCCGCGACGTAGAGACACGACTTACCGGCGCACGGAGCGACGCTGATGTCCTCCCAGTTGTTGATATCGGCGCCGCTGACCCGGATTCGCCCAACGACGCGACCCATCGCGTCGAGCCCGTAAATCAGCGGCACGCCTGAATCGTTCATCGACCAGATGACGCCCGGCGTGCGCACGCTGAGGGCAAGGCCGCTTGCTTCGGGCAGCTCGCCAAGCATCACATCATGCATGACCGTATTGCAGGACAGCGTGTTCTTCACATCTGCCGGCGGCGGCGGTGGCGCCGCACGTCGCGCGGCGACGACCTGCCACACGAAAAGGCTGAGGATGGTGGCAAGCGCCCACGGATACAGCTTGGTCAGGAGAAGCCCCCACTCCACACGGCCCGGCATACGACTCAGCGTTGCAACAATGAAACCGCACGGGTACCATTCGGCGCCGGAGGGTTCTATGCACCGCTTCGGTTTCGCACTTCTGTTGATCGCCGCGTTGGTCACGGCGGGGTCGATCGCGCATGCCCAGCGGCCGGCGGGTGATGCGGCAACGTTCGCCGCGACAGTGGGTACCGGATATCGCGTCGCCCCGAACATCACCTACACGACCGCGAGCGGGGTAGAGCTGAAGCTCGACGTTTATCGTCCGGCGCAGTCGGCAGGTCCCGTCCCGACCGCTATCTTCATGCACGGCGGTGGCTATCGCATCGGGTCGCGCAAAGAAGCGTCCGTCCTCAGCGTGATGCCTTACATCCAGATGGGGTGGAATGCGGTGAACGTCGAATACCGCGCCAGCGGCATCGCGCAGGCGCCGGCAGCGGTTGAAGACGCGCGGTGTGCGCTGCGCTGGGTGATTCACAACGCCAAGGAATACAACGTCGACACCGACCGCATCATCGTCACCGGACAATCTGCCGGTTCACACCTCGCGTTGATGACCGGTCTCGTTCCCGAGTCGGCGGGTTTTGATCGTAATTGTCCGGGCCCCGAGCCGCTGAAGGTGGCTGCGGTGATCAGCTGGTACGGTGTGTTCGACTACACGACGCTCGTCGACGATCCGAAGCGCGACTACGCAATCAGCTGGATTGGCGGACAGCCGAGCTATCACGACATCGCAAAGCGCGTCTCACCGATGACATACGTGCGCGCGGGGCTGCCGCCGGTGATGGCAATCCACGGCGATGCGGATCCGATCGTTCCGTACGAACAGGAAGTGCGCGAGATCGAGGCGCTGAAGAAGGCGGGCGGCGTCGCGGAACTCGTGACCATTCCGGGCGGCGGTCACGGTAACTTTCCACGCGATCAGATGATTCGCGCGTGGACGGCGATCGATGCGTTCCTACAGGCGAACGTCATCAACAAGAAGCCGGTCGCAACCTCGGCATCGGTCCGCTAGGCCGAACTGCCTGCCTCCGCCGAAGGCTGCCGTGGGTCCGCCGTAGGTTGCGAAGGCGGAAAGTCGGCCTCTACGGCTGGTTGTCGAGGGCGGCGACCGAGACGACGGTTTCTTCGGCCAGCTTGGCGCTTTCGAGCTGCTGCACGTGGGCGAGTTGAATGTCTTTGACCGATCGCATCGCGTCCAGCAGCTCGAGAATATCCGCCCCGCCTTCCCGATACGCATCCTCTGACATGCGGCGCAGCATCGGCACCCGCTGCACGACGCGCGTTTCCAGTTCGGTCAGCGCCGCGCGTCGCTTCGCCAGTACTGCGGTTGCCCGTTCGATATCCGCGCGTGCTTCCGCGAGCGCCGCATCAAGCGCGAGATCCTGAGCGCGTATCTGCGCGGTCGCTTTCGCGATCGACCCCTGGCCGCGATCGAAGAAGGGAAGGGGCATCGAGAACCCGAAGAACGTGGACGTGCCCGTGACGTCGCGCGTCATCTGCGTACCCGCGGTGAAGGCGGGGACGGGCAGCCGCTCGCGTTGGGCGAGAAACAATCCGCCGCGCGCGGCCGCCTGCTGCTGACGAATGGCCACCAACGACGGACGATGCTGCTGGGCGGTTGTCCAGAGCGCGTCGACGTCCGTCGTCACGGATGGATTCGGCTCGAGATCGCCGACGGCCCGCGGAGACCACCCGGGAAATCCAAGCAGCGTGGCGAGCTCCCCTGCCGCGTCGTCGACGTCGGCGTCGGCATTCATCGTCTCGACACGCACGCGCTCTGTCTCGGTTTCAATGCGAGCGACATCGTAGTCGCTGCGCTCGCCAGCCTCCGCGCGTCCGCGCACGACGTCCTCGACGCGCTGCAGATCCGCGAGGCTGTCCTGGATTACCGCGAGCTGCTGCTGCCTCGAGAGTAACGTGGCGAACGCCTGACGCACCTGCAGGCGGCGGCCGGCGAGCGTTTCCGCGACACGACCCTGTTCAGCGGTGATGTTCAAGTCCGCGGCCCCGGCGCGCGCCTGCCGCTGCTTGAAGATGAGCAGCGGTTGATCGAACACGACCTGATGCTGCGTGACCGCTCCCGTGCTCAGACCGGAGACGAGATGAACGGCGCCGTAGCTGATGTCAGGGTTGGGGTACGTCCGCGCGGTAACACGGTCCGCGGCGGCGATGTCGAGTGACGCGCGGTCCGCCGCGGTCCGCGGACTGCGTTCGTTCAGAAGCCTGATCACGTCGTCGATGGTCACCGTGGCGGGGAGCGGCGGCTGCTGCTGCGCCGCCGCAGCGGGCACGAGGGTAAACAGCGCGATTACGGAGAGCACGACGCGGCGCACGCTAGTCCTCCGCGGCCTCGAGAGCGGGGATGCGCCGCACAACGAGGCTGTAAACCGTCGGCAGCACGAACAACGTCACGGCCACGGCTGTGAAGAGGCCGCTGATGATCACAACAGCGAAGGGACGCTGCGTCTCGCTGCCGACGCCTGTTGAAATCGCCATCGGCGTCAGACCGAGGATGGCGAGCATCGCCGTCATCAACACTGCGCGGAAACGGGTTGCAGCGCCATGCGAGAGCGCCGGCAGCATTTCCTCTCCGCGCCGGCGGCGGTCATCCACGGCGCTGACCACGAGCAGCGAGGCAAGACACACCTGACCTAGGAGTGCGATGAAGCCGACGGCCGCGCTGACGGAGAGCGGAATATGCGCGAATGCCAGGCCGAACACGCCGCCGCTCATCGCCAGCGGTGCGACGAGCAGCACAGCCGACGCACTGGCTACCGAGCCGAGCGCAGTGTAGAGCAGCGCGAACACGACCAGGAACGAGAACGGCACGATGATGGCCAGGCGCGCGAGCGCGCGCTTCTGGTTCTCGAACTCACCGCCCCAGACCAGGAAGTTGCCCTCGGGCACGGACACGTCTCGTTTGACCGCCGCCATCGCGTCAGCGACGACCGATCCCATATCTCGCCCTTCGATGTTGAACTTCAGTGCCAGGACGCGGCTATTCGACTCGCGGTTGATCGCGGCTTTGCCCATCGCTTTGTCGATGCGCGCGACCTCGCGCAACGGAACGTGCCCGCCGTCCGCGGCCCGGACGAGGATGTTGCCGATGCGCTCTTCATCCTCGCGCTCGGGCAGCGGGAAGATGACGCGGACTGGGACCGGCCGCTCGTTCTGCCAGTACTCCGTGGGTACGTCGCCGCCGAGCGCCGTGCGCACCACGTCCTGAGCGGCGCCGACGTTGATTCCGGCGCGTGCCAGGGCGCCGCGGTCGAGCACGATCTGCAACTGCGGAATGGTTGCGTCGCGGTAGAGGCCGAGATCGACAACGCCTGACACTTTGGTCAGCGAGGCAACACACTTCTCGAGCGTGGTCTTCATCACGTCGAGATCCGTGCCGAAGACCTTCAGCACCACCTGGCCGCGCACACCGCTGACGGCTTCTTCGACGTTGTCCTTGATCGGCTGGGAGAAGTTGTAGCTCACGCCAGGGATCTCGGTCAGCGATGCTCGCATCGCTTCGATCAGCCGGTCCTTGTCCCAGCCGCGGCGCCACTGCTCCCTTGGCGCGATGTGGACGAAGGTCTCGCTCATGTTGACGCCTTCATCGTCGGTGCCGTCTTCCGGCCGTCCCTGTTCGCTCATGGTTTCGAGGACTTCGGGGAATTGCAGCAGCCGTCGCCGCACCTCCGTCAGGACCTCGGTGCCACGATCCAGTGCGATGCTCGGCGGCATCTCGACGAAGATCACGAGGTCGCCTTCGTCGAGCTCCGGCAGGAACTCGCTGCCCAACCGCGAGGCGACGATGCCGGTTGCCGCGAGCAGCACGACCACAGCGCCTGCCACGGCGAGACGATGGCCTATCAACCAGCCGACCGCATGAGCGTACGCACTGCGCATGCGCACGAGGGGCGCGGGTTCGTTGACTTCGGTGTCCTTGACGCGCAGCGCCAGCGCACAGAGCGCCGGCACGATCGTCAATGCGAACACGAGCGCCCCAAGCAGCGCGAAGCTGTAGGTCAGCGACAGCGGACGGAAGATCCGTCCTTCTACACGCTGCAGCGTGAACACGGGAATCAGCGCGGCGATGATGATCGCCATGGCAAAAAAGGTCGGCCGCGCGACGTCGATAGCCGAGTGAATGATCAGGCCGAGCAGGTCGCGCCGGCGCTTTGGTTTTTGCGCCTGCGCCTCGTGCAGCACGTTCTCCACGAGCACCACGGCGCCGTCCACGAGGATGCCGAAATCGACAGCCCCCATCGAAATCAGATTGGCCGGTAGATGGATCAGCGTCAGACCGATGAATGCAATCAGCAGCGCCAGCGGAATCACCGACGCGACAATCAACGAGCACTTGAAGCTGCGAAGAAACAGCCACACTACTGAAATGACCAGCAGCGCGCCGAACAGCAGGTTGTGGTGCACCGTTGCAAGCGTGTGCTCGACCAGCGTCGTCCGGTCGTAGAAGGGCTCGATACGCATCCCCTTCGGCAGGATGTTCGTGTTCAGCTCGGCAACCTTCTCGTGCACCCCATCGAGTACGAGGCTCGGGTTCTCGCCACGCCGCATCAGCACGAAGCCTTCGGCGATGTTGTTCTGGAGGTTGTAGCCGACCGTGCCCAGGCGCGGCATGTGCGACAGCGTGACGCGCGACACGTCGCCGATAGTCACCGGCGTGCCGTGTTCGCTCTTGAGCACCACCGCCTGCACGTCGCGCGGATTCAGCAAGTAACCCACGCCCCGAATGGTAAGTTGCTGGTCGCCGTGCACCAGGAAGCCGCCACCGACGTTGCGGTTGGACTGTTCGAGCGCATTCGTTACGTCGGTCGTCGTCAGGTCGTGCGCAAGCAGCCGTGATGGATCCAGTTCGACATGGATTTCACGCAGGTACCCGCCAAAGGTCACCACGTCCGCGACGCCGGGAACCTGCCGCAGGATGCGCGAGATCGTCCATTCAAGTTCCGACCGCATCTCTTCGTCGGTGTGACGATCGCTTGTGACGTGGAACTGATAGACCTCGCCGAGCGGCGTTGCTTCCGGCGCGAGCTTGACCTCGACGCCTTCCGGCAGGTCGGCCTCCTGCATCCGTTCGTTGACGATCGCTCTCGACCGGAACGGATCCGCATTGTCGTCAAACGTGAGCGTGACAAGCGAAAGACCGAAGAGGCTTTCGCTGCGCATCAGCACCATCTGCGGCGTGCCGTTGAGCACGCGCTCCAATGGAACTGTCACCTGTCGCTCGATTTCCTCGGGCGCCAGCCCTGCGAGCTGTGCGATCACCTGCACCTGCAGGTTCGTCACGTCGGGGAACGCTTCAACGGGAAGGTCGAGATAGGCCTTGACGCCGTAAGCGGCAACTGCGGCCGTGAGTGCGAGGACCGGTAGACGTTTCCTGACGCAGAACTCGATTAACCGACGGAGCATTACAGGAGCTGGTCGGCCGAACCATCGAGCAGGAGCGCGCCGCGGACCACGACCTTGTCTCCTGGTGAGATACCCGAGACGATGCGCACGCGACCAGTCTCCGCGTGCGGTGCGACGACAACGGGACGTCGGACGAACGTGAGCGGATCCTTTTCGACGTAGACGAACGACTCCTTGCCGTCCTTGATGAGGACCGCTTCGGTCGGCAGTGTGAGATCGGTTGCCACGCCGTCAATCTGGACGCGTCCGTACATGCCAGGTCGCAGCTCTCCCGGTGCGTGCTCAACCGCGATGCGAACGGGAGCGGTCCGAAGGCCTGTGGCGACGACCGTGCCGATCGACGCGACATGACCCTCAAGCATCCCATTCACGGACGAGAGCTGCACGTGCGCGCGAGCCGCGTCGCGTACGAGCGACAGGTCCCGTTCGAACACATCCGCGACGATCCAGATCGCCGACGGGTCGCCGACCTCGACGACAGGCTCGCTGCCTTTCTGTACCGTCATGCCGACATTCGCCCGCCGGCCGATGACGGTGCCGCTGATTGGCGAGCGGAGGACGACGGCCGTGCCGCTGCCCATGCCGATAAACGCGACATCGGCCTGGACGCGCGAGAGTTCTGCCTCGAGCTCCGATACACGCGTTTCCGCGGCGATGCGTTCGCGTTCGGTGCCGACGCCCTGCTGCAGCATGCGATTCTGGCGATCGAGCGCGCTGCGTGCCTCGCGCAGCGACGCGGTCGCCGACTCGACGGCAGCGCGCATCTCGGCGGCGTCCGGGCAGTCGAGGGTCAGCAGCGCGTCGCCTTCGCTCACCCGCTGGCCGATTTGAACACTGACCTTGACGATCCGTCCGTCGAGCGGCGCGCCAAGCTGCGACACCGCGCCGTCGCGGAAATCCACGCGCGCGGGAGCGCTGACCGATTCACCGCTCTTCGCGCCCGATACCGTCTCGGTCGCGATGAACGGCCGCGAGGCTTCACGGATGTGAACGAACCCGTCATCGTGCAAAGGAGGGATTTCGCGCGGCGGGCGTTCGGCGGCGGCGGGCGCGGAGCAGGCGGCAAGAGGGTGAACGATCAGAGGGCAGATCACGATCCATACGCTGGCACGCATGTACCGCTGCGAGCGCAAACCTCAGTCCAGATCGATGCGGCGATCACCCTTGTGTTTTCCACCACTTACAAGGAATTGGCTCGTCTCTTTGGCCGCACAACTGACCCACCCGGGCAATCCCGCCACAGCACGTAGGTCAGAATCAGGCGGTGAGCCGGATTCTGATCACGAGCTGGGGATCGTACGGCGACGTGTATCCGTACGTCGGGCTGGCGCTCGCGTTGAGGGCGGCCGGGCATCATCCTGTGATCGTGATGCCCGAGTTCTATCGTCCGCTCCTGGAATCGCTCGAGTTCGAGTTCCATTCCGCTGGTCCGGCGATCGATCCGAGCGATCGTGCACTCGTCGAGCGCGTCATGGATCCAGTCCGCGGGTCCGATGTGCTGCTGAGAGGCATCCTGATGCCGGCCCTGCGAGCCGACTACGAGGCGCTCGATGCCGTCGCGCGTGACGTTGACGTGATGGTGACGCATCCCATCACATTTGCCGCGCCAGTCATTGCACAGGCACGCCAGCTGCCCTGGATCTCGACGGTGCTTGCGCCGATGTCGTTCTTCTCGCCGACGGACATTCCCGTGCTCGCCCCGGCACCATTTCTGGCGCACCTCTCCCACTTCGGCCCGTGGTATGGCCGTGCAGTCGCCAGTCTCGTGCGCCGCTCCACGCGTAGCTGGATGAAGCCAGTGTTCGACTTGCGGCGCGACCTTCGACTACCGCCCGGCGCTCATCCACTGTTTGAAGGACAGTTCTCCCCGACGCTGACGCTCGCGCTCTTCTCGCGCGCACTCGCGGACCCGCAGCCCGACTGGCCGGCAAACGTCGTGGTGACCGGATTCGTTTTCTACAACGGCACAGAGACGCACCTCGTGCCGGATCTCGAAGCATTCCTCAACGCAGGCTCGCCGCCGGTCGTGTTCACGCTCGGGACGTCAGCAGTGGTAGCGGCAGGACGGTTCTACGACGAGAGCGTCGAGGCGGTCAGACGGGTCGGTGTTCGTGCGGTGCTGCTGACCGGCGGCTTCGAACAAAACCGTCCGCACGGAACGCTTCCTCCGGGGGTGCTGCTCGTCGATCGAGCGCCTCACCAGTTGCTGTTTCCGCGCGCCGCGGCGATCGTCCACCAGGGTGGTGCGGGAACGCTGGCGCAGGCCCTCCGCGCCGGCAAGCCCATGCTCGTCGTTCCGCACGCCCACGACCAGCCCGACAACGCGGCGCGCGTCGTACGGCGCGGTGTCGCGCGGATGGTACTGCCCCGGAAGTATCGTGGTGTGCGCGTCGCGCGCGAACTCGATCGGCTGCTCACGGATAGCGCGATGGCAACGCGTGCTGCCGAGGTCGCTGAGCTTGTGCGCGGCGAAGGTGGAGCGGCGGCTGCGGCCGCCGCGATTGAACACGCTTGTGCTACTCTCGTGCGCGGCAACGCGAACGACTCACGGGACGTTTCTCAATCAAGGAGAGAGCTCGATGCGTAAGCACACAACTATTGTTTTGGCGCTCGCGCTGTCGGCGCTCGTTGCGACAGCCACCTTCGGTCAAGGTGGTGGCGGCGGTCAGCGAGGCGGCGGTGGCGGGGCACCAGGCGGCGGCGGCCAGGGTGGCGGCGGCGCTCGTGGTCCTCAGCAGCCGATGAGTTTTTTCATCACCAGTGTGGGTAAAGGCGACGGCGCGAACTACGGCGGTGTCGCCGGCGCGGATGCGTATTGTCAGCAGATGGCGACCGCTGCGGGGCGTGGCGGAGCGACGTGGCACGCCTACCTGAGCACGCAGGGACCAGGCGCCGTGAACGCGCGCGATCGCATCGGCAGGGGCCCCTGGTACAACGCAAGGGGCCAGATTATCGCAATGGACCTCGGCGTGCTGCACGGCGACACCATTGATCAGGCCCGGGTCGGCAACGCCATGGGCAAGCAGATCTCGCTTACCGAGAAGGGCACGGTCAACAACGGCGTGGGTGACATGCCGAACACGCACGACATCCTCACGGGTTCGCGCCCGGACGGCACGGCGTATACCGACGGCATGGACCACACCTGCAACAACTACATGAGCAACGCCGACGGCATGGGGCAGGTGCAGCTCGGACACTCGGATAAGCAGG
The DNA here is from genome assembly GCA_035492455.1 of Vicinamibacterales bacterium. GTDB lineage: Bacteria > Acidobacteriota > Vicinamibacteria > Vicinamibacterales > UBA2999 > Gp6-AA40. The sequence goes on from DATJJE010000071.1 coordinate 213,602, forward strand.
GTGGCAACAACAGCTCGTGGAATTCGGCGCACGGCAGCCGTGGCTGCAGCCAGCCGAACCTCGTTGCGACCGGCGGCGCAGGGCTGTTGTACTGCTTCGCCGTGAACTAGGAAGATCCAAGTTCCACGTTCCAAGTTCCAAGATCCAATTCGTATTGGGATTTGGAGCTTGGAGCTTGGAGCTTAGGCCATAGCCACCGCAGCGGCCATTACCCGATCAATCACCTCGAACAATTCAACGGGTTTCACCGGCTTGGCGACGTAGCCGTCCATGTCGGCGTCGAGACAGCGCTGACGGTCTCCCTGCATGGCGTGTGCGGTGAGCGCGATGATCGGCACGCGCCCGCTGGCGGTCTCACGCTCGCGTTTACGGATCAGGGTCGTCGCCTCGAAGCCGTCCATCTCCGGCATCTGCAGATCCATCAGCACCAGGTCGAATGAATCGCGCAACATGGTTTCGCACGCTTCGCGGCCGTTGGCCACGAGGATCGGCGTGTGGCCACGCCGCTCGAGCAGATGCTGGGCGAGCTTCTGGTTGACGGGGTTGTCTTCCGCGACGAGTACGCGCAGGCGTCGCGCTGCACGCATCGGCGTGACCGCGGGCGCCGCTGGCTCCTGATCCACGCACACACGCGACCCGATGACCGTGCGAATCGCTTCGAGCAGCGCCTGTTGACCGACAGGCTTGACGAGAAAGCCATTGATCACCGTCGCATGCGCGCTGTCCTGCGGCTGGTCCGCCGATGTCAGCAGGAGCATCGGCGTTGTCGCGCATGTTGTTGACTGACGCAGAGAGGCAGCAACTTGAAGCCCTGACGTTCCCGCGATGTTCATGTCGATGAGCGCCAGGGAAAAGGCGCGCGGCGCGGATTGAACAACGCGTGCCGCCTCCTCTGCGTCGCCGATCGCGACCGCCTGCATCCCCCAGCTTGAAAGCAATTCGACGAGAATTCTCCGGTTCGTCGCGTTGTCGTCTACGACGAGCGCCGGTAGATTCACCAGTTCGTCGGGGCGCGGCAAAAATCGCGGCGCGATGACCTGAGCACTGATCGGCAGCGTGACGACGAAGTGGAAGGCACTGCCACGGTGCGGCTCGCTTTCCACCCATATGCGGCCGCCCATCAGCTCCACGAGCTGCTGGCAGATGGTGAGGCCGAGGCCGGTGCCGCCGTACTGGCGCGTCGTCGAGCCATCGCCCTGAGTGAAGGCTTTGAAGATCGTCGCCTGCTTCTCGGGCGAGATACCGATGCCGGTGTCGATCACGCTGAAGCGCAGCGTGGCCTGGCCGTCCTCGCGCAGTCGGGTTCGTTCGACGCGCAGGAGAATCTCTCCGCGATCCGTGAATTTGACCGCGTTGCTGGTCAGGTTCACGAGTATTTGCCGCAGCCGGTGCGGATCGCCGACCAGCGAATCAGGGACGGAGGGCCGCACGTCGACCATCAGCTCGCACCTCTTCTCGTGTGCGCGCAGCGCGAACGGCTTGAGGGTTTCGTCGAGCATCTGCCGCACGGAGAAATCGATCGACTCCATGTGCAGCTTGCCGGCCTCGATCTTTGAGAAATCGAGGACGTCGTTGAGGATGAGGAGCAGCGTTTCCGCCGAGCGGTGCACCGTCTGCAGATAATCGCGCTGCACAGCGCTGAGCGGCGTATTCAGCGCCAGCTCGGTCATGCCGATGATGCCGTTCATCGGCGTGCGAATCTCGTGGCTCATGTTCGCGAGGAACTCGCTCTTGGCGCGGTTCGCGTCTTCGGCCGCGTCTTTCGCGCGCAGCAGCGCCGCGATCGCCTGTTCGCGCTCCTGTGACAGCGTCTTTAGATCCGTCGCCATTTGATTCAGGCTGTGCGCGAGCTCGCCGAAGTCATCGCTGCGCGGCAGGGCAATCATCGTGTTCCAGTCGCCGGCGCCGATGCGGATGGCGCCGCGCTGCAGCATGCGCAGCCGCCGCGCGACGGATTCTGCCATCGTCACGGCGCCCACCATGATGAACAGAGCGCATGCGATGAGCCAGGCAATCGTCAGATTATTCGTACGGCCTGTTGCCTCGATCATCGCGGCGTTCTGTCCCAGGAGAATCCGCCGCCGCTCCGCCGTGATGCGATCGACAATGGCCACGAAATCGCGTCCCGCGGCTTCGAAATCCTGATGCCGCTGCACAATCGACGGTCCGCGCGCGCCATCCGAGCGCAGGCCGACGCCGAGCGCCTTGATGCGCTCGCTCGCGCGCTGCATATCGGCGATTTCGGCACGATCCCACCCGGCGCGTTCCCACACGACACGAATCTGGTCGAGGCTGCTGTTGAGATCGCTGGTGGCCGCCACGATTTCATTCTCTTCGTCGTGCATCCGTGCGGCGTTCCGAACCGGATCTTCCAGTCGGAACAGCCCGTAATCGGTAGCCGCGGAGATGATGCGAAGTCCAGAGAACTTGATGGCGTAGAGTTGCTGGATGACGGGCCCGGCGTTGAGCAGTGTCTCGCGCTGCGTCGCGCGGACGCGCCGGCCGTTCGCGATCCCGAGATAGCCCGCCGAGCCGATCAGCGCGATGCTTACGGCGGCAAAGAGGAGGAGACGGGTACGAATGCGCATCGGGGAAACCGTGCGCACGGTGCAGCATCCGTTCCGCGGTGATGCAGGCGGAAGCGTGTGGAACTGGTAAGAAATCGTGCGCCGCGCACGCCGATCAGCGTGCAACCGTGCGGATACGCCCGTCCGTCGCTGCCGGCTCCTGCTGCGTCAAACAATGGAGCGTCCCGAGGCCCCACACCAGATCCACGGCGTGAATCCCGACGACGTGCCGGTCGGGCATGAGCGACGCCAGGGTAGTGAGCGCGCTGCGGTCGCTCGGGTCGTTGAACGTCGGCACAATCACAACGTCATTCGCAATATAAAAGTTTGCGTAGCTGGCGGGCAGGCGTTCGCCCTTCATGATCACGGGCCGGGGGAATGGAAGCTTGACGATGCGCAACGGCCGAGTACCGGCGCGTGCCACCTGCTCGAGTCGTTTGAGATTGTCGATCGAGCGCGCGTGATTCTCGTCGGCGGGGTCGTCTTCGACCGCGAGCACGATGGTATCCGGCGCGACGAACCGTGCGACATCGTCGACGTGACCGTGCGTGTCGTCGCCCACGCACCCTTCGCCAAGCCAGATCGTCTGCGTGATGCCGAGCCAATCGCCGAAAATCCGCTCGTAATCGGCGCGCGTGAGGCCCGGATTCCGTACCTGCACGTCGCTGAGCAGCCATTCTTCGGTCACGAGCATCAACCCTTCGCCGTTGACCTCGATGCCGCCGCCCTCGAGCACGATCCGCTCCCCTCGACTCGCTCCGCTCGCTCGAGGCGAGCCAGCAGGGCGTGTTGGCTCAACGCGCGCAAGTCCCGTGATGCGGGCCATCGCTTCGCCGACGTGGATGTCGCGCTGCCAGTTGTCATATTTCGCCCAGCCGTTGAACGCCCAGTTCACCAGAACGACACGGCCCTCGTCGTCGATCGCCGCCGTTGGCGCCGAGTCGCGCAGCCACACGCGGTCGGTTGGCACGAGGTGAAGCCCGACGCGGTCGGCGCGCACGGCGTGTGCATCGATTGCCGCCTGTGCGTCCGCCAAGACTGCCGCATCGTGGCAGAGCACCTCAATCTGCTCGTGGTTGGCGAGGACGCGGACGATCTCCGCGTAGACCCACGGGATTGATCCCAGCTTGCCCGGCCAGTCGGGTTCGTGATGCGGCCAGGCGATCCATGTCGCCCGATGAGGTGCCCACTCCGCGGGCATGCGTAAGCGCTTCACGCTTCTGAGTTCTCGCTGCTCAGTTCGTGTTCAGTTTCCGTGTTCGGCCGTTCCAATATAGCGACTGAGGATGGAGCCGTACGCGTCAACGCGGCGATCGCGAAGAAACGGCCAGTTGCGGCGGACTGATTCGATCAGCGCCGGATCGCATTTCGCGACGATGATCTCCTCCTGTTCTCCCGCTTCGGCAACGTATCGACCGAAGGGATCGGCGATGAAGGAGTGACCGAAGAACGTGATTCCATTCGTGCCGGGTTCGTCCTCGTGCCCGATGCGATTCGGCGACGCGACGTAGACGCCGTTGGCGATTGCATGCGCGCGCTGAATGGTGCGCCATGCTTCTACCTGCGCGGCGCCCCATTCATCCTTTTCGGCCGGGTGCCAGCCGATGGCGGTAGGGTAGAAGAGCACCTGCGCGCCGAGCAGCGTCGTGATACGCGCGGCTTCCGGATACCACTGGTCCCAGCAGATCAGCACGCCGATGGTCGCGTAGCGCGTCTTCCACACCTTGAATCCGTTGGCTTCGCCCTTCAATTCTCCGTGGTTGTCGAAGTGACCGTCGCCGGGTGTGAAGTAATACTTCTCGTAGAAGAGCGGATCGTCCGGAATATGCATCTTGCGATAGACGCCCAGCAGGGAACCGTCGGCGTCAATGACCGCGGCAGAATTGCGGTAGATGCCGGCCGTCTGCCGCTCGAAGATGGGAACGACGATGACGACCTGCAGCTCGCGCGCGATCGCCTGCATGCGCTCAGTTGTCGGACCAGGGATCGGTTCGGCCAGGTCGAAGCGGTCGCACTGCTGTGCCTTGCAGAAATACGTCGCGTTGAATAGCTCCTTCAGGCAGAGAATCTGCGCGCCGCGGGCCGCCGCCTGCCGCACCAGCCGCTCCGCCCGCGCCACGTTTTCCGCGACATCGTCTGTTGCATGGTCCTGGATGATGCCGATGCTGAATGGGGTAGCCGCCACAACTGTTATGGTATGATTTTCCGAATGTTTTCAGGTTCTTCGCCGGTTTTGGGCCTGATTCGACCGGTTCCGCGTGCCTGCGCGTGTATCTGCATGTGTAGCGCCCTGGCCTGCGTGACCTGGTCGATGGCCTAACGGATCCCGACAGGAACCCGAACATCACCAGGCCCGCCGACCAGTCAGGTTCCGGCGGGCCTTTTTAGTTTCTACAGGATGATTAGTGATTTGTGGTTAGTGATGTGAAATCACTAATCGCCAATCGCAAATCGCGAATGAGTAACGAAGTACTTGTCCCCGGCTCGACCGCCAATCTCGGCGGTGGGTTTGACACGCTCGGCGTGGCGGTTCAGCTCTACCTGCGCGCGCGTATCGTCGACGTCAGGTATGACGGCGGTGCGCGGCTCGAAGTGGTAAGCAGCCGGCCGGCAGTGCGAGGAACCAACGCCGTCGAACGTGCCTTTGCGGCGATCGCCAGGCAGGCCGAAGGTGCGGTGCCGACCGTGTTCGCCGAGATCGACAGTGACATTCCGCTCGCCGCAGGTCTTGGCAGCAGCGCGGCGGCGTCGGTTGCGGGACTGCGGATATTCGAGCACGTCACCGGCCCATTGCCGGAGCAGACGCTGCTGGCGATTGCAACGGCGCTTGAAGGGCACGCCGACAATGCGGCTCCCGCGTTATACGGTGGGATGACATCGGTGGTCGAAAGCGATGATGCGGAACCCCGTGCGCTTCGATGGCAGTGGCCTGATGACTTGCGGTTCGTGATTGCCACGCCGCACACCGGCCTGGCGACGAAGAAAGCGCGTGCGGCGCTGTCGCCAACGATTTCACGCAAAGACGCCGTGTTCAACCTGCAGCGCGTGCTCTCGCTGGTGCATGCACTGCAGAACGGCGAGTACGACCGCCTTCGCGAGGCGTTGCAGGATCGCTGGCATCAGCCGGCACGCGCCGCGCTGGTGCCGCACCTGGGAGCCGTGCTCGCCGTCAACGACCCCGATGTGCTCGGTGCCTACCTGTCAGGCGCGGGGCCGTCCGTTGCTGTGCTCGCGCGCCGCGACTTCGCTCGCGTCGAACGGCTGCTCGCATCGACCTGCGAAGCCGCCGGAACTCCAGTTACGGTGCGGACGCTTGCCGCGCACCACAGTTCAAACGTGTTGAGGATTGCATGAATTTCGTCTCAGGACTGACGTGTCACCTCTGTGGCGCCACGTATCCGGCACAGGCGCTCTGGGTGTGCTCCGAATGCCTGGGTCCCCTCGAAGTCACCTACGACTACGCCGCAGTGAAGAAGGCGATCAGTCGCGAGAAGATCGAATCGCGTCCACGGTCGCTCTGGCGATATCTCGAGCTGCTGCCGGTTGAATCCCCTCGCACCGGGTTCAACTCCGGCTTCACGCCGCTGGTGAAGGCCGATCGCCTCGCGCGTGAGCTTGGCATCTCCGAGCTCTATATCAAGGACGACTCCGTCAACCATCCGACCTTCTCGTACAAGGATCGCGTCGTCTCCGTGGCCGCCACGCGCAATGTGGAGCTTGGGTTTCCGGTATTCGGCTGCGCCTCGACCGGCAACCTGGCGAACAGCGTTTCCGCACACGCTGCGCGGCTCGGCCTCTGCTGCTACGTGTTCATTCCAAGCGATCTCGAACCAAACAAGATTCTGGGCTCGGCGATCTACGGACCGCACGTCGTCGCGGTAGACGGCAATTACGACGACGTGAACCGGCTATGCACGCAGATCGCGGATCGATACGGATGGGGCTTCGCGAACATCAACCTCCGCAGCTACTACGCGGAGGGCGCGAAGACCATGGGATTCGAGATCGCGGAGCAGCTCGGATGGCGCTTGCCCGATCACCTCGTGTCGCCCGTGGCGGGGGGGACACTCCTGCCGCGCATTTTCAAAGGGCTGCGCGAATTCCGCGAGGTCGGTCTCGTCGAGGGCAAGTTGCCGCGCATTCACGCGGCGCAGCCGTCGGGATCCGCACCTGTCATTCGAGCGCTCGAGTCAGGCGCCGAGTTCCCCGATCCCGTCAAGCCGAACACGATTGCCAAGTCGCTGGCCATCGGAAACCCGGCGGACGGATTCCAGGTTGTCCGAGTCGTGAAGGAGACCGGTGGCAGCGGCGCCATGGTGAGCGACGAGGAAATTTTGGACGGTATCCAGCTGCTGGCGCGCACCGAAGGGATCTTCACCGAGCCCGCCGGCGGAACGACGCTGGCGGCCACGTGCAAGCTGATCGAGCGCGGCGTCATCAAACCGAACGAATCGGTCGTCGTCTGCATCACCGGCAATGGCTACAAGACGGCTGAAGTGGTTCGCGACCGCGTCGCCGAGCCGACACATATCGGCCGCTCGCTGGCTGACTTCGACCGCGTCATTGGATCCAGCTTGAAGGTTCCCGCGTCCGTATGAGCGTCATGTTTCCAGCGTTCCTCGATCTGAACGGACGCAAAGCTGTCGTCGCGGGCGGTGGGCCCGTGGCCGCCGCCAAGATCGAATCGCTGCTCGCCGCCGGCGCTCGCGTCACGGTCGTTGCGCCGGCCATTCGCCCGGAAATCGAGCAAATGGACGTGGAAATCGTGCGTCGCGAATTCCGCGAGGCGGATCTTGATGGCGCCTGGTGGGTCGTGGCAGCGGCGCCAGCGGAGGTCAATCGGCAGGTGAGCGCGGCGGCCGAGCAGCGGCGCATCTTCGTCAACGCGGTCGATGATCCGCGACATGCCAGCGCCTATCTGGGCGGAGTGGTGCGGCGAGATGGCGTCACGATTGCGATTTCAACCGACGGTCGCGCGCCAGCGCTGGCGGGTCTGCTGCGCGAAGCGTTCGACGCGTTCCTGCCGCGCGAAATCGACGCGTGGCTGAAAACATCGGACCGGGCGCGCCGCCTGTGGAAATCACAGCGCACGTCAATGACGGAACGGCGTCCGCAGCTTCTCGCGATGCTGAATCGCCTCTACGAACCACGGATCCGCGATCCCCGATCCCGGATCCGCGCACAAGTAGCGCTGGTCGGTGCGGGCCCCGGCAATCCGGATTTGTGGACGCAGCGCGCGATTGATTACCTGCGACATGCCGATCTTGTTCTCTACGATGCGCTGATCGACGCGGCGGCCTTGCGCGATTTCACGGATGCCCAGTGCTTTTGTGTGGGCAAGCGCGCCGGACGCGAGAGCGTGCGGCAGGAAACGATTCATCGGCTGATGATTCGCGCCGCTAGGCAGCGGAAACGCGTGGTTCGGCTGAAAGGCGGCGACCCGTTCGTCTTTGGCCGCGGCGCCGAGGAAGCCATCGCTCTGGCGGACGCCGGCATTCCCTTCGAGGTGGTGCCGGGCCTCAGTTCGGCGATCGCCGCGCCCGAGCTCGCCGGCATTCCCGTGACGCATCGCGGCTCCGCATCGGGCTTTCTCGTGCTCTCGGGGCACGCCACGGAGGCATTCGATAACGGTCTACGGGCAGTGCAGCCGAATGCGGTCTCGCTCGTCATGCTCATGGGGCTCAACAATCGCGGCGAGCTCGCGGAGAAGTTGATCGCGCGCGGCTGGCATGCCGCAACACCCGCAGCCATCGTCTGCGGCGCCTCAACGCGGGAAGAATGGATTTGGACTGGCACCATCGCGGAGCTCGCGGCGACCGAACCGCCCGCGGCTGTCGCGGGTGTCGTGGTGGTGGGTGATGTCGTTCGCGTCCGCGGGCGGCTGGTGGCAGCGGAAGAACAGAAGGTGATGTATGGCCGCAATCGATGACACACGGACGTTAGGGCGTGCGCGCCTCGACTTCGCGAGCGAGCACGACATCGACGAATTCGTCGAGACCCTCCGCCGGTTCGAGAGCGGCGAGATGCCTGCCGACCAGTGGCGCCGCTTCCGTCTCGTGCGCGGCACCTACGGCCAGCGTCAGGACGGCGTGCAGATGCTCCGCGTCAAGGCGCCGCAGGGCGTCGTCTCCGCGTCGCAGATGCGCGCGTTCGCCGGCGTGGCGTCGCGCTACTCGCGCGGCTTCTGCCACATCACCACGCGCCAGAACATCCAGTTCCACTTCGTCCTGCTGAAGAACGTCGAGGCGGCGATGCGTGAGCTCGCCGACGAGGGCCTGACGACGCGCGAAGCCTGCGGCAACTCGGTTCGCAACATCACCGGGTGCCCGTACTCGGGAACGTCCGAAGACGAGATCTTCGATCCGTCGCCGTTTGCCGAGGCAACCACGCGTTATTTCCTGCGGCATCCGCTCAGCGGCGCGCTGCCGCGCAAGTTCAAGATCGCGTTCGAAGGGTGCGCGGTCGATCACGCCTGCACGTCGATTAATGACATCGGCTTCCGGGGGCGTATCGTCGACGGACGAAAAGGCTGGAAGATGACCGTCGCCGGCGGCACCTCGATCCTGCCGGTGAGCGGCTATGTCCTCTACGACTTCCTTCCGGTCGAGGACATGCTGAACGCGGCTGAAGCGATCGTGCGCGTGTTCCACAAGTACGGCGACTATAAGCATCCGCAGCGTAACCGCATCAAGTTCGTGGTGCGGCAGATGGGATGGGACGCGTTCCGCGCAAAGTTCGAAGAGGAACTGGAAGGATTCCGGCGTGAAGGTGGCGCGCGGCTGCCCTTCGATCCCGAGAGGGTCAACGCCGAAGGCGCGCCCGACTGGGAGCCCGCCGCACCGCCGACCCTGCAGCACGTCGCCGCGATGGCGTCCACGCCGATGCGCGGCCCGGGAATTCATCCTGGCACTGTCCGGCTTCAACCGCTGTCTGACACGTACCTGCGCTGGTTGAACCGCAACATTTCGCGTCAACGACAGGCCGCTTATTACCACGTGCTCGTTCGTCTGCCGCTTGGTGACTTCACCGCGGGCCAGATGCGTGTGCTCGCGGATCTTTCCGAAGCGTATGCCGATGCGACGATGCGCCTGACGGTGGAGCAGAACGTGCTCTTCAAATGGGTGAAGAAGGAGTCGCTCGAGCCGCTCTATCAGCGGCTTGCGGCCGCCGGTCTCGGGGAACCTGATGCGCTCACGTTGAGCGATGTCGTCAGCTGCCCCGGCGCCGAGTCGTGCCGTCTTGCCGTGACGCAGTCGCGCGGACTCGGCCGCGTCCTCACGGAGTACTTCAGCGCGCGTCCCGACCTGGTCGACGTCGTACCATCCGGGAACATCCGCATCAGCGGCTGCCCGAACGGATGCGGACAGCATCACATCGGGTCGCTTGGCTTCCAGGGCAGTGTGCGCAAGGTAGGTGGGAAAGCGGTCCCACAATACTTCGTGCTGGTCGGCGGCGGCGTCACGAACGAAGGCGCGCACTTCGGAAAGGTGGTCGCGAAGATTCCGGCGCGCCGCATTGCCGAAGCCGCAGGCCGGCTTGTTGAGCTCTATCGCGAGCAGCGGCAGAGCGAGTCCGAAGATCTCGGCGCGTTCTACCGCCGGGTCGCGCCGTCGGTCGCATCAGATCGGCTGAAGGATCTGGTCGAGCTGAATGCGAATGACAGCACGCCGGACGATTTCATCGATCTCGGCGAAAGCCAGGCATTCGATCCTGTCGTCATGGACGGGGAGTGTTCAGCGTAGCTTTTGCAGCATTTGCGGTTGGAGGATTCCATGGCCGACCGCAGACGAGGTGAACTCAAGCAGCTGAAGAAAGATTCAAACGCTCAGCGCGACATGCTGGATGAGCTGGGCTCGGAAATCACCCAGGATCGCAGCGAGCCGCAGTACCGCAACCCGAACCGCGATCAGGCCCGCGGTGACTGGGACCGCAGCGGCCGCCGCACCGACGAAGGTCGCGCCCGCGATCTGCCGGTGGAAGGCGACGAAGGGCTGGGACCGGGCAGCAAGACCAATCGTGATTAGCGATTTGTGATCCGCATCGAAATCACTCATCACTAATCATGAATCACTAATCGCAAATCAGTCAGAATCCACCACGCCCTTGCGGATCGCCAGGAGCGCCAGCTCCAGGCGATTCGAGGCGCCGGTCTTGTCGAAGATGCTCGTCAGATGGTGCTTCACCGTCTGCAGGCTGATCTTCAGACGCTCGGCGATCTGCCGGTTGCTCTGTCCCTCGGCGATTGCCGAGACAATCTCCATCTCCCGCGGTGTCAGCTTGTAGGGCCGAGGCCGTTCGGCCGTTACGTGTTTCACCGCATGCGCGAGATCGTCGGCGACGTCGGCGCCGATGATGTACTTGCCGTCCATGACGCGGTGAATGCCTTCGATGAGCAGGCGGGTCGCCGATTCCTTCATCACCACGCCGCGCGCGCCGAATTGAATTGCTTTCAGCAGATCAGACGGTTGAATGGCGGCCGTCAGGAGGATGATGCGCGGGCCTGTGTTGGCGAGCGAGGCGAGCGCCTCGACTCCTCCCATACGCGGCATGGCGACGTCGAGCAGCAGGATGTCCGGCTGCGAGTCGCGGGACATGCGGATGGCGTCGATCCCGTCGGCGGCTTCGGACACCACCTCGAAGCCGGGCTCGCTTTCAAGCAGGCGCTTCAGCCCGTCGCGAAAAATCTGGTGATCGTCTGCAATGGAGATCCGCACGTGGCGCGGCTGATCAGGCATGAACCCCTGCTTCGAGCGTCAGCTCGAGACGTGCGCCGATCCCCGGCGCGGAATCGACCGCGAGCTGCGCACCGGCGATGCGCGCCCGTTCTTTGATGATGGCCGGTCCAACGCGCCGCTCCTCCAGCTCGCGATCCGACAGTCGCCCCTCGAAATCGAACCCCTGGCCGTCGTCTTCGACGACCAGCGTGCACGCTTGATCGGTGTTCGTCAGTCGGACGAGGACGTTGCGTGCGCGGCTGTGCTTGCGCACGTTCACCAGCGCTTCCTGGACGATGCGCGCCAGCTCGAGTGCGGTCGGAGCAGGAAGCGATACCGGACCACCGTCGAACACGAATCGCGCGGAAACGCCGGTGTCGCGCCTGAACCGCTCGACCAGTGAGGCGAGGACGTCCGGAAGCTGATCGCTCGTTTCGAGGTCGATCGGACGCAGCGCCTGCATCAGCTCGCGCAGTTCCAGAACCTCGCTTCGCAGCAGCTCTTGTACTTCGGCGAGCTCCTTGCCGACGTCATCCGGACTGAATTTGGCGCGGCGGCGCAGCGCGTCGATTCGCATCTCGATGCCGAAGAGCGCCTGTATGGCGCCGTCGTGCAGCTCGCGCGCAACGCGCGCCCGCTCCACCGCGCCCGCGCGTGAACGCAGCCGGCGCAGCAGGAACACATTCGTCAATGCGGGCGTGATGTGTTCGGTCACCGCCTCGAGAAAATGGAGCGAGCGCTCCAGATTTTCGGTATTGGCGGCGTCGAACAGATACACGCGTCCGCGCCACTCCTCGCAAAGTCCCATGTTGCCGGCCGTCACCGTTGTGAACTCGCGCGTCTCGCTAAGCGCCCTCGGGAGCGTGACGGTCGTGCGCTGCAACGGCCAGACGCCGGGCTCGACGACTCGCGCGGGAAGCGTCGATGTATCGGGCGCCGTCCGCGCGTGCCAGGCGTGGCCCGGATCGTCGAACAGCCACGCAGCCTGTTGCGATGGATCGAGCTCGACATGCAGCGTCCGCCGCGCCTCGTCGCTGGTGCCGCGCCCCTCCACGCGCCACAGCATCGTGCGCCGCGTCTCGAAATCCTGAATGACGACGTGCACCGCGGCGGCGTCGAAGATGCGCAGCAGCTCGAGTGAGACAGCCGTGACGGATCCGCCGAGGCCCAACTCGACGCGCGGCTGGCGGCCGGCATCCGCAACCGCGGCGATCTCGGCGCGAAGATCTTTCTCCTGTTCGGCGAGATAGCCGATGAGACATCCCGTCAACACGAAGTAAACCACTCGAAGAATCGTCCGGTTGGTTTCGAGATCCTGCCAGGGGAACAGCGTCGGGTTCCACGCACCGGCAATCCCAGTCTCCACGAGAAAGATCCCGACCGTCATCGTCGTCGTCAGCAGGGTTTCCCGGAAGCCCCAACGATAAGCGGCGGCAAGTTGGACGAAGAGGAAAAACAGGAAGAATGGGCTTCCCGGGCCGCTGCTGATGAACGTGAGAAGCGCGGTCCAGAGGATGTCGATGCCGTGGAGTATCTGCCCGTCGCGGGAACCGAGACGCGTCGCGCGGTGCACGAACGCCAGGACGATCATGCTGTAAAGCGCGTAACCGAACAAGACCGCGTATGTGAGTTCGGCGAGGCGGGCGGGCTCGGTCGGGTCGATGTAAATGGCGATGAGGCCGCTGACAGTCAGAAACGCCCGGCCGATCGCCAGCACCCGTTCAAGGCGCGCCGCCGGGCTGCCGTCGGCTCTGTAGTTCCAGAGAAACCGTGAAGGCCGAACCTTGACGGCGGGGTTGCCGGCATTCATCGTGGGGCCGGCGGCAGACTAATACGGGAGGGGCATGGCCTTCAAGTCACGGTCTGACCTATCGTTCCCGGTACTGTTCGCTCCGAGGCGGCTCGGAAGGCCTTCGCGGCTCCTCGTCGGTCCGAGCGGGCTGCTCCGGCTCGCCGCGGGCGATCATCAACTCGCCTTCGGGTTCGGCAGTCCGTTCATAGACCCCAGTCGCCGCTTGCGGCGGTTCAACCGGTCGGACCGAAGTGGCGTCAGAGTCCGCTCGGGGCGGGGTAACCGCAAAACCGCTCGAATCGCTCATCCAGACACCCGTCATCAACCACGTTGGCGTCTCGTAGGCTGGCAGGTTCTCGTAGACCGGCCTGCCGTCATAGGGCTTCGAATCGGGCGCGAACACCCGATGCAGCCGACGCTCATAGCGCACGGCGTCGTGGTCGTCCATGGCGCTGAATGCGCTGGGACTGAATTCCGGGTAGCGCGCCAGCTCCGCGCGAGTCAGCGTCGTCCGGAGGCTTGCGGAGGACTGGTCCGCTTCAATCTGTCCGACCGGAACGACATAGCGGCGGCCGGCAAACCAGCCGCGCGAATCGATGACGTAATAAATCGGACGGCCTGACTGGCTGTCGACGACGAAGCCATCCAGCGTGCCGAGATGTTCGCCGGCGCGGTTGTGCAGATGGACGTCGCGATCGCGTGCCTCGGGGAGGTCCTTCGCGCCGACAAAACGGAGTCGAGAGCGATAGCGGGTTGATTCCTCCAGCAGGTCGTCGCCGGCCGCCTGGTTGATGCCGCGTTCGGCCAGCCGTGTCAGTACGTGATCCACATGCCCTTCTTCATCGAGCGTTTGTTGAAGAATGCGCACTGCATCGTAATCGCCGAGGGCTTCGGCGTAGCTGCGAGCGGTTCCGTAAGCCGCCATCTCGTGGTGTTCGATGCGTTGAGCGGCGGCCACAAGCGCCGCATCGAGGACCTCGCCGCGCTCCGTGTCGTCGAGACGTCGGCGGCCATCTTCGATCAGCGCGGCGACCGCGCCGCTCGGGACCGCGCGGGGTGGTTCGTTCAGCTGCTCCAGCAGGAGGCGCAGCCGCTCGATTTGAACTTTCGTTTCCGCGTGGTGCTCCTCGAGGACGCGCTGAAGGCGCGCTGACGTTGCGCGGCTGGCCATAATCGGCAGCTCGGCAACGATCTGCTTCTCCGCATTCATCAGGTCGTGGAGCTCTGCGGCGTACAAGTCGCGAAGTGTAACGGCGGCCATAATGTAGTTAGGAATTGCATGAGACGGGCCACGCGTGGTTAAGTTCGAATCGCTCGATCCAGAGATCCGCGGCGTTCTCGGCAAAAAAGTCAGCGAGCTCGGCCTCAAGGTGGAAGGCTCGCCCGTGGAGGGTTACGTTCGCGAGCTGTACAAGGAGCTGGAGCGCCGCGGCCTGAAGAAGTTCAGGCCGGTCTGCTATTTGACTGACGAATGGGGATGTCCCGATCAACAGCCGGTGCTTGGCATCCCGTTCTACCTGGCAGATGCCAAGCTGCGCACGCTTGAAAAGGCGGTAGACGCGCTCGAGACCGAGCGGCAGATCATGATGTACATGCGGCACGAGGCGGGCCATGTTTTCAACTACGCCTATCGCCTGTACACAACACCGGAATGGCGGCGGCTCTTTGGACCGTTCTTTCGACCGTACCGCGACGACTATCGGCCAGTGCCGTTCAGCAGGCATTACGTGAGGCACATCGAGGGCTGGTACGCCCAGAAGCACCCCGATGAGGACTTCGCCGAGACCTTTGCTGTGTGGCTGACGCCTCGATCGGGCTGGCGGCGCAAGTACAACGGATGGCCAGCGATGCAGAAGCTCCGCTACGTCGAGCGCGTGGCGCGCGCGGTGGCCGACGTGGAGCCGATCGTCAACACCGGCGAGGTAGACATTACGCCGGACGACATCGATGTTTCGGTGGAGCAGTTCTACCGGCAGGCCGAGGAGGAGCGCCAGGCGCGTATCGATCTCGCCCTCGACGCGCACCTCGGACAGATCTTTCTGACGCGTAAGCGAAAGGAATCGCGTCCGGCGGCCGATATTGTGAACAAGTACGCGCCGGAGCTGATCGAGAAGATCACCTACTGGACGGGGGTACGACGGCCGATCGTCCGCGGCCTCATCGACTCGATCTGCCGCAACTGCCAGCGCATGAAGCTATGGGGCGAGGTCGGCGAGGAGGCCAGGTATCTCGTGGAGCTCACCGCGTTGGCAACGACGCTGGCCATGAATTTTCTGACGAGCGGGAGGTTTGAAACATAGGTCGTGGGTGGTTGGTGGTCACCCACCACCCACACCTCATTAGAGATGGGAAAGCTCAAAGTCGTCATCATTTACGATCGCGTCCTCGTTGACGAGAGTGAGGAGACCGCGGCCGAGAAGGGGCCCGTCACTCGTACGCTCGACAAGAAGGAAGTTGAAGAGGAGGTGGCCGAGGCACTCACCAAGCTTGGGCATGAGCCCGTTCTCTACGAGGTGGACGGGACCGTCAAGAGCCTCGTGGGCCTGGCGCGCGTCGACTGCGATCTCGTGTTCAACCTGTGCGAGTCATTCAACGGGGACGACACCGCCGACTTCAAAATCGCCGGCTATCTCGAGCTCATTGGCAAGAAGTACACAGGCTCGGGCACGCACGGCCTGATGCTCGCGCAGGACAAGGCGATTGCGAAGAAGATCTTCGCGTTCCACGGCATCCACACGCCGACGTTCGCGAAGTGCTACCGAGGCCGCCTCGATTTCTCCCACGACCTTCAGTTCCCCGTCATCGTCAAGCCGGCGCGCGAGGACGGATCGATTGGCATCGAGTTCAGCGCGGTCGTCAACTCCATACGCGAGCTGATGGAGCGCATGGACTGGCTGCATGCGAACTTCGACTCGCCGGTGCTGATCGAGGAGTACGTCGACGGCCGCGAAATGTACGTCGGCGTCATCGGCAACGACAAACCCGAAGCCTTACCGGTGGTGGAACTGGATCTGTCGAAGCTGCCGGATGGCACGCCGCGCATCGCATCGGCGGAAGTGAAATGGGGGAAAGGCACGAAGGCGTATCGCGATACCAAGTCCGCGATCGCGACGGACTTGAGCGAGGAGACCATCGCGTCGCTGCATCAGACGGCGATCGCCGCGTATCAGGCGCTGGAACTGCGCGACTACGGGCGCGTTGACATGCGGTTGCAGCCGGATGGCCGGGTGCAGGTGATCGAGGTCAATCCCAACCCATGGCTGAGCTCGCGCGCCGAGTTCGCAATGGCGGCACGAAAGTCCGGCCGCACCTATCCGCAACTCGTAGCGGAGATTCTGGGACTCGCTTCATCCCGCGCGTAAACCCTGTAGGACAAAAACTTTATTGACCATGCTCGGTACGTGGGCCGGGCTCGAGCGGTCTGAAGACCCGCCCCTGCACTCCCCGGGAGCGCTGCAGCGAATCGTCAATTTCGACCGCTGAACTGCCTAAAACGCCCACTTTTCTGGCGTTTTTGATTGATGATGCTTGGTCATGTGGGCTATACTCGTGGGTGCAGTTCCCGGTCGAAAGGCCGGTCCTTCCACCCTACTTCCTGCTACGGGGGAAACGTGACATTCCAGGTCGGCGACAAGGTCATCTACCCGAACCATGGGCTCGGTATCGTAGAACGCATCGAAGAGAAAACCATTCTTGGAACTACCTGCGGGTTCTTTCACCTGCGCATCGTGTCGAACGACACGACGGTGCTGGTGCCAGTCGCCAACGTCGATGGCGTCGGCCTTCGCAAAGCCATTACGGACGATGAGGTCGATCGCCTGTTCGGCCTGCTGAGCGACGGCAAGATCGACAACCATCAGAACTGGAAAGGACGCTTCAAGGACAATTCCGACAAGATGCGCACCGGCTCGATCTACGACATGGCCGACGTGCTCAAAAGCCTGACGTTCCTGAGCAAGTCCAAGAGCCTGTCGTTCCGCGAGAAGCGGATGCTCGATCGCGCCAAGGCGCTGATCATCTCCGAGATCTCAGAGGTCATTCGCGAGAAGCCGAACTCGGTCGAGGAACGGGTCGACCAGGCGCTCGAGCGGTGCTTCGTGGTCAAGGCGAAAAACATGGCGCGTACCGCATCGCGTGCCAAAATTGCCAAAACGGTCAAGCCGGTTCCGGTCGTGGCAGCGCCCCGTCGCGCCGCCGCCCGCGCGTCGTAGTCTCTCGTCGCACGTTGTTTCCACCTTCTTCGCCACCCGGGCGGGACCTTCCGCCCGGGAATTTTTTTGTACTGTCGCGATGATTGCCGCGGTCAGATCGTTCATCACTTACATTGCCTGCATCCTCTACATTGCCATCGCCGGACCGGTGGGAATCCTGTTCGCCATGGTGTTCAAGTGGAAGCGCGGTCTGTTCGCGCTCGGCCACTTCGGCGTGCAGTTGGCGCTCTCGCTTGCGGGCATTCGATATCGCGTCGCCGGTCTCGAGAACGTGCCGACGGGGGCGGTCGTCTTCTGTTCGAATCACGAGAGCAATGTCGACCCCCCCGTGCTGTTCCGCACACTTCACCCTTGCCTCCACATCCTCTACAAAGCCGAGCTTCACAAGTTCCCGATCATGGGAGCTGCATTCGACGTCGGCGGGTTCGTGCCGATCGAGCGTCAGAACCGGGAGCGGGCCATGGAGTCGATCGGCCGCGGCGCGGACTCCTTGCGCGCCGGCAACTCGTTTCTCATCTTTCCGGAGGGGACGCGCAGCCGGACCGGCGAACTGCTGCCGTTCAAGAAGGGGGGCTTCATCATGGCCATCCAGGCGCAGGTGCCGATCGTGCCCGTCGCCGTCGAGGGCGGCCGCGCCGCCATGCGGAAGGGCAGCGCCGTCGTCCGTCCCGTGCATGTTAGCGTCAGAATTGGTGAACCGGTGGCCACACGGGGTATGACGGTTGACGATCGTGACCTTCTCATTGAACAGGTTCGCGGCGCCATTCGACTCTTATTGGATCAAGGTCCGGTCTGGACGTAGACTGGCCTACGCCAGCCCTGCAGAGCGCGTACATGCGTGTTCGTAACTGCCTTGCGCTGCTTGCGCTCGTCCTTCTCGTCGCTGCGCCGCGGGCGCAGCAGCAGACGGCCCAGATCCGCCTCGACATTCACGCAAGCAGTGACGGTCGCCCTGTGACCGACCTGACTGCCACCGATCTCGCCGTCGTCGAAGACGGCGTACCCCAGACTATTGAATCGTTTACCCACGCAACCAGCCCGGCGCGCTCGTTCGTCGTCTTCCTCGACACCCCGCACATGCGCTTTGAAGGCGCTCGCGACGTGCGTGTGGCGCTCGTGCACTTCCTCGATCGACTGCTTGATGATGACGATGTGGTTGGCGTGATGACGCCCGACATTGCGCCGGCGGATATCCGGTTTCAACCCAAGGCAGCGGTCATCCCCGCGCTCATGCAGGACGAGACGTTCTGGGAGCGGGCGCGCGTTGGCTCGCGCGATCCCAAAGAGGATCGCTACGCGCAGTGCTTTCCGGCCAACCAGTACCGCGACGTCGCCAGCGAGATGCAAGAGCGACATCGCGAGCAGGCGACGTTGGACGCGCTGTCGCGCCTGATCGATTTCCTGGAGACGCGCGACACGCGCACCGCCGTCATCACGTTGACCGACGGTTGGCGCCTGTTCGGTCCCAGCGCGCGGCTCGGTGGGAACGTCTCCTCGGCGCGGCCGGGGGGCTTTGGCGGCTTCGGCGGCGGCGGTCGTCGCGGCCGCGGCGGATTCCCGGGCGCCGGGGGTTTCCCTGGCGGTGGCACAGGCGGCGCAACAACGAGCGGCAACGACGGTGACCGCGATGCGAGTGGCGCGTCGCGCACGGAATGCGAAGCCGACCGAATGACGCTGGCCGCCCTCGACGATACGCTGCGGCTCGATCGCATTGCGGATGCGGCGAACCGGGCGCTCACCGCGTTCTACACGATTTATGCGCGGGCCCTTGCGGCGGAGCAGACGCCGACGGGCAAGCCTCCAGCGGTCATTAACAACGAGGAGCAGGATCCGGCGTCGCGCATGGACGCCATGCGGCAGCTGGCCGCGAACACCGACGGCCTGGCCATGATGACGAGCGGTGCGCTTGAAGGGGCGCTCGCCCGCATCGCGGCGGACATGAACGCCTACGACGTGGTCACCTATCGGTCGACGAACAACCGTCTTGACGGGAAGTTCCGGTCCGTTACGATCCGCTCGTCACGTCCCGGCGTCGTCATCAGGACCCGACGTGGGTATCGCGGCGCCAACGTCGATGACGTGCTTGGGCCAGGAACATCGACGGCGGTCGATCCGACGTTTGCATCCGTTGCGGCAACAAGCGCGCGCGCGAACTTCAGAATCAGAACTGCGCTTGCGCGGACGGCTGACACCCCCGAGGCGATCGTCTGGGTCACGGGGGAGCTGGACTACCGCCTGCGTCGTGAAGTCGCGTGGACCGCGGGCGGCGTCGCCGACATCACCATTGTCGGCGCCGACGGTCAGGAGGTGCTGGCCAGGAGCGTGGACGTGGCTCCAACCGCCGCATCCTTCAGCATGCGCGCACCGGATAGCGGTGGTTTAGCGCCGGGCGAGTACGCGGTTCGCGTCAGGTTGCGTCCCAACAATCAGGACGGTCTGCCGGTTGCCGATACGGCGCGCGTGACGATCCCGAAGACGCTGCCCGCGCTCGGCGACAGCCTGCTCTGGCGGCGCGGGTCGTCAACAGGCCCGCAGTACGTGGTCACGGCCGATCCGCGTTTTCAGCATAGCGACCGCATTCGCGTGGAAATTCCGACCGCGGCGCCGGGCACTGCGTCCGCGCGGATGCTGGACCGCGCCGGCAAACCGAATCAGGTGCCGGTCACGATCACAGAGCGGCAGGATACCGAGGATCCTTTCAGGTGGATTGTGGCCGAGGCGGTGCTGGCGCCGCTGGCGCCGGGGGATTACGCGATCGAGGTCACGCTAGGAGACGTGAAGCGCGTCACCGCTTTCCAATTGGTACCTTGACCAACTGCCAACGGCCAGCCTCCAACTGCCAAGAATTGTTGGAAGCTGTTACGTGGAGAGTCGGGAGTCAGTTAGCGCCTACCGAAAAAGTGACGCTCCACGGCTTCACGGGCGCGCCGTCAAACGTCTTCACACCGTCGATCAGCTCCAGCTTCACCGTGCGGAACGCTTCCAGTGGTCTTGACAGACGCAGCACCACGGCATGTGACCCGACGTCGTAGTTCGCCTGCGCGTCAATCGTGCCTTCGGGCGGCGCGCCGCCGATGTAAGCGAATTTGAAATGCCCGTTCAGCGTCATCGGATCGATGCCGCGCGAGAACTGCACGCGTATCGGCGCTGACGCCGCCACGTTCGTTTCACCGTCGGTCGGCGAGCTGAAAACGATCTCGCCCGGTTCCTGCGGCGGTGGTGGCGCTTCGGCGACGACAGGACGCGCGGCGGGTGCCTGCGCCGTCACCATCGTTTTTGCCTCGAGCAGCACCAGGCCGCGATCGCGCCGAATCGCTCCGGTGACCTGCAGCCACTGGCTCGTATCGACGCGAGCATCGACGTTCAAGTCGAACCCTTTGCCTTTCGGCCGCATGCCGGTGACCCACACCGCGCCTTCGCTGCTGCGCAGGACGAAGTCGTATTTGTCTTTCGCCGGCGCCGCAGGAACGTCGCCGAACAGATTGCGCCCACCGAACTGGCCGGTCAGCGACAGCGTTTGACCTTCGTACTTCCACGGTTCGAGCGCGATCGAACGAAGCGTCGGCGTCGATTCCGGGTCAGCCTTCGCCACGCCTGTGACGTTGAGTACGAGCTCCTCGCCGGGCTGCGGCCAGTGGTCGGGGTCCGGTTTGTTCTCGTATCGATTGAGGCGTGGATCGGAAGGCGTAAGGCGGCCAATGTCCAGAACGGTCGCGCGGATTTCCACGGGTCCTTCGATGGGATTCACGCTATCGAGCATGACTTGCATCTCGCTCTCGCCGCCGCGCAATGCGAGTCGCTGGCCGGTGCTCGAGACGTCCACGGCGCCGCCGCCTGGACGCGTCGTCCCGTTCGCCGCGCGTCCTGCCGCAACTTCGACGAGCTCGCCCCGGAGCACTACGGTCTGTAAATGGAAGTAGCCGGAAAACCGCCGGATGGCGTCGATCGTGGTGAGCCGGCGTCCCGATGTCTGACCCGAGGCCACAGTGGCAACGACGAAGGCCGCGCAGACAACACGAACGACCTTCGCGGTTAAAGGCCCCACCCTCTCATTCTACTTTGCGCATTGCGGTCCGGCCGGTGACGATGGCGAGCGCCAGGAAGAGAAGGACGGTCGCGACTTGGCCTGATACTCCATCCGAGTGAAGGAACGGAACGACGTTGCCGATCGCCTGCAGCGGCGCAATCGTGCCGGTTCCCACGAGAATGGCGAACAGGATGCCCGCCAGCGAGCCGCCGGCGATAAGGCCCGAGCTGAACAGCGTGCCCGCACTCAGTTCCGACTCTTCAGCTTGTCCCGTGCGGTGCTCGACCCACGCACGCACAAGGCCACCCGCGAAAATCGGCGCGGTCGTCGCAATCGGCAGGTAGGAACCCACCGCGAATGAGAGCGAGCGCACACCGCACAATTCGAGCGCGATCGACAGGAACACACCGATCAGGACGAGTCCCCATGGCAAGTTTTGATTGAGCAGGCCTCTGATGATTGTCGACATCAACGTTGCCTGCGGCGCCGCCAGGTTCTGGGAACCGATGCCGCCGAGATTGTTGTGCAGGTACAGCAGCGTCAAGCCAATCACGGACGCAGACGCAATTACGCCGATCACCAGGCCAATCTGCTGATACAGCGGCGTGGCGCCGACGAGGAAACCCGTCTTCAGATCCTGTGACGTGTTGCCGGCATTCGCGGCCGCGATGCAGACGATCGCGCCGACGCCGATAGCGATCGGCGAATACATGTCTCCGGTCCAGCCAAGTGCGACGAACAGCAGGCAGGTCAGGATCAGCGTCGCGATGGTCATGCCGGAAATCGGATTCGACGAGGTGCCGATCAGGCCGGTGATGCGCGAGGAGACCGTCGCGAAGAAGAAGCCGAAGATGAGAATCAGAATCGCGGCCAGCGGATTGCCGTAGGTTGGCAGGTTCGGGACCGCCGCGAGGAACACGGCAAGCAGCAGCGATCCGCCGATGACGACTGTCATTGGCACGTCACGCTCGGTACGGATCCGCGAGCCGCCGTCACCGGCGGACGCGAAGTCGCGCATCCCTTCGCGCGCTGACGAGACGATCGTCGGTATCGTGCGGCCAAGAGTGATCAAACCAGAGGCGAGCACCGCGCCCGCGCCGATGTATCTGATGTAAGCGCTCCACAACTGCGCCGCGTTCATTTCGGAAATCAGGAACGGCTGGCCCGTCGCGGGGTTGTTCGCGTAGTTGGGATGAATTGGCGGGAACGGAACGTTGATGTATCGCCCCAGGATCGACAGCAGCGGCAACAGCACCAGCCACGACAGCACGCCTCCGGCGAACATCGTTCCGGCAATGCGCGGCCCAATCACGTAGCCGACGCCGAGGTACTCCGGTGAGACATCCACGTTCAGCGTCGCGTTGGGAAACTGGCTTTCGCGCGACATGGAATAACCCATGTCTGTCCGGAAGATGTTGAAGATCCACGACAGCGATTTCCAGAGCGCGCCGACGCCGACACCCCCGAACACCAGCGTCGCCAGCTTGCCGCCGCGTTCGCCCGCGACAAGAACCTCCGCGCAAGCCGTGCCTTCCGGATAGGGAAGCACTCCGTGTTCCTTGACGATCAATGCCCGGCGCAGCGGCACCATCATCAGCACGCCGAGGATGCCGCCCGCGAACGTCAGCATCGTGATCTGCACGTAATTGAAGTAGCGCGGGCCATCGGGGGTCAGGAAGATCAGCGCTGGAATCGTGAACACGACGCCGCCGGCGATCGATTCGCCGGCAGACCCGATCGTCTGCACGATGTTGTTTTCGAGAATCGTCGAGCCGCCAAGCTTCTTGAGGACCGAAATCGCGAGCACGGCGATCGGAATCGAGGCACTCACGGTAAGGCCCGCCCGCAGGCCGAGATACACAGTTGATGCGCCGAACAGCAGGCCGAAGAGCGAGCCGAGAATGATGGCGCGCGCGGTGAACTCCGCTGGCGATTGCGACGCGCTGATGTACGGCTGAAACGCGGGACGAGTAGTCGTCCGCGGTGGCTGCACGCTCGGATGTGCCATGGCGCGTGATGGTAGCATTGAACCTTGTGAATCGGCCGAACAAGCGGAGGCAAACCCCCGATCAGGTCTCCGAGCTCACGACCAATCGCCTCTCGATCTATCTCCGCTGTCTGAACGAGCTCGACACCGCCGGCGTCCAGACCATTTCATCACAGGGGCTTGCCGAGCAGTTTCATCTCAACGCCGCGCAGATTCGCAAAGACCTCGCCTACTTCGGTGAGTTCGGGGTGCGCGGCGTCGGCTATTACGTCAAAGAGCTGCGGCGTCATCTCCGGCAGATTCTGGGACTCGATCGGCGGCTGCGCGTCGCCATCATGGGCGCGGGCAATCTCGGTCTCGCGCTTGCGGATTACCCCGGGTTTCGCCAGGAAGGTTTCGAGATTGCCGCGCTCTTCGACGCCGCACCCGACAAGGTCGGTCATGAGTCGCGCGGCGGCGTGCCGATCTACGCCATCAAGGATTTGCGGCGCATCGCCCGCCGCGAGCGGCTCGACATCGCGGTCATCGCCGTGCCCGCGCCGCATGCACAGGCCGTTGTCGATCAGGTGGTGGCGGCCGGCATGAAGGGAATCCTCAACTTTTCGCCGGGTGCGTTGCATGTACCGGACGACGTGAAGCTGAAGAGCGTGGACTTTACCGTTTCACTCGAGAGCCTGTCGTTCTATCTCGCACAGGGAGAGAACGTTGGCTAAAAAGCTGTCGCATGTCGACGAGCGCGGTCGCGTGAAGATGGTGGACGTCGGCGCCAAGCCGGCCACTGCGCGCGAGGCGGTCGCCCGAGGATCAATCACGATGAGCGCGGCGGCACTCACGCTGATTCGCCGTGGCGAAGTTGCGAAAGGGGATCCATTGCAGGCCGCACGCCTTGCCGGCATCCTCGCGGCAAAGCAGACGTCGAATCTGATCCCGCTCTGCCATCCGCTGCCGCTCACCCACGTCAGCATCGATTTGACAGCGACCAGCCATGGTTACGGCATCGAGGCGCGCGTCCGCACCACGGCGCAGACAGGCGTCGAGATGGAAGCGCTTACCGCCGTGACCATCGCGGCCCTCACCATCTACGACATGGTCAAGGCGGTGGACAAGGAAATGGTGATCGGCGACATCTGCCTGGTCGAAAAGAAGGGCGGCAAGTCGGGGCACTACGTGAGAAGAAGTGGAAAAGTGGAAAAGTAGACAAGTGGAAAAGTAAGTTGAAAGTCCTGGTTGCCGTCCACCATCGGGTTGATGCGTGGACCATCCCGCCATCCCACGTCGATCAGCTTCGGACCCGGTTTCCACACATCACTTTTCTTCATTCGACAACGCGCGATGCGGACGTCGAGCTCGTTGCGGATGCCGACGTCGCATTCGCCCTCGCGCTCAGCAGGGGGGCGGTCGCGCGTGCGCCACGCCTCCGCTGGCTGCACTGTTCAGGACATGCTGTCGGGCATTTTCCGCTCGTCGATCTCGCGGCGCGCCGCATCACGGTCACCAACTCGCGCGGCGTTCAGTCTGTTCCCATCGCGGAGCATGTGATGGCATGTCTGCTCGCGCTTGCGCGCAAGCTGCCCGAGACGCTGCGTGATCAGCAGGAGCGGGCGTGGCGGCCGAACGCGCTGACGGGTGAAGCGTCGCCATGGCTGCTTGGCGGCCGCACGATCGGCATCATCGGGACGGGCACGATTGGCGAGGCCATCGCCACGCGAGCGAAGGCGTTTCGGATGCGGGTGATTGGGGTGCGGCGCAATCCTTCGCACGCCGTGCCCGCCGGATTCGACGAGGTGCTCGGACCCGCGGATCGGAATCGTCTGCTGGCTGCCGCGGACATCGTCGTCATCGCAGCACCGTTCACGACCGAGACACAGCGGCTGATGGATGCTCGCGCAATCGAGATGATGAAGCCCGGTGCGATCGTCATCAACGTTGCGCGAGGCCAGTTGATTGATGAAGTCGCGCTCGCGGCCGCACTCGAATCAGGGCGCCTTGGCGGAGCGGCGCTCGACGTGTTCGCAAACGAGCCGCTGGCGCCCGACAGCCCTTTCTGGTCGTTGCCGAACGTCATCGTCACACCACACAACTCCGGCTTCCGCACCGGTCATTTCGATGCGGTCGTCGATCTGTTCTCGGAGAACCTGACCCGATACGAACGCGGCGTCGACCTGCTAAACGTGGTTGATCTGCAGGCTGGCTATTAGCCGCTCACGGCGGTGGCGCTGCGCGCGCAGCCGGCCCCACGCCATCTTCGCCCCGACGAGCGTCAGTACGCCGCCGAGTGCATAGTCGAGCGCGCGCTCGGGCATGAAACGGCTGACAACCGACCGCGGGGTCGCATCATGGACCTTGCGCTGGAGCTGACTGATCTTGTAGTCGAGCTCCGCCTTGGTCTGGCTCATTTCCGAACGGATGACAGCCGCTTCGCTATCCATTCCGAGTTCTCCTTCAACGTCGTAACGGTTTCCTCAGGTACGGCGTGCACACCCGCCATTTGCTTGCGCCCCGACGCCAGCGTAACGAACCCGCCAATGCACAGCAGGAGCGCCACGATGAGGAAGCCGGTCCACGCGGGCCAGCCGATCAGATTCGCAATGCCGAGCGCAATTGCAATCAACAGGAAAATGCCGCCGAAGGCCAACGCCGCTGCGGCGATGCCGAAGCTCAGCGCCGCCGCTTTCGCACGCCCTGCCTGCTCGCGGATTTCCACGCGCGCGAGCGCGATTTCTTCGCGGATGAGCGTGCGAAGGTCGTTGAGGATGCCGCGGATCAGGCTGCCGACCGAGTCTTGAACAAAATCCCCATTCGCCATACGCGCGAACGCAGCAATCCCAATGCCCGGAAGGACGGCTGAACCCGGCCTCTACGCACGGTCGTTGGGGCAGCCTTCATGCCGCCCGATGCGGCGGTTCGATGTGAATCACGACGTCAACAATTTCAGGGAATCGCGCCATCAGCTTGTCCTTTACGACATGTGACAGCGCATGGGCTTCCCCGAGCGGCGTTCGACCGTCGATCCACAGATGCAGATCGACGAAGACACTGTCTGCGGAGCCGCGCGTGCGGATCTTCTCGGTCCCGACGACGCCGGACACCGACTCCACCACTGCGCGGATGTCTTCCTCCGGCAGCACTATTTGATCCGCCAGCACGCCCGACGCTTCGCGCGCGATCTGCCAGCACGCGTAGCCGATGAACAGAGTGACGATCAAACCCGCCAGCGGATCGAGGATCGGATAGCCAAGCCACACGCCTGCCAGCGCCACCAGCACCGCCGTCGTCGTCCACACGTCGCTCTTCGTATGCTTCGCGTCCGCGCCCAGCACCTCGCTGCGCAGCCGGCGTCCTGCGCTCGACTCGTAGCGCACGACGATGACGTTGATAGCGAGAGTGACGAGCATCGTCGTAATCCCAAGCGGCACGGCGGCGGGCATGCTCGGCATCCGCAGATGCGCGAATGCATGCTGCGCCACTTCGACGAGTACGAACAGCATGAACATGAGAATGCCGACGGACGCCATCGTTTCGTACTTGCGATGACCGTACGGATGGTTCTCGTCCGCCGGCCGCTGCGCGGCCGAGACGCCGACGAGCGCCACTACGTTCGAGGATGCGTCAGCGAGCGAATGAAAGCCGTCGGAGAGAATCGAGACCGCTCCCGAGAAGTACCCGAGAGCGATCTTTGCGAATGCAACAAGGAGGTTGAGAACGAGGACGCGCCAGAGGACGCGGACGACCGACCGGTGCCGATCGTTCAGAACACGTGCGCGGTCGGAATCGGCCACCACCGCAGCTGCACTTTGCCGATGATGTACTTCTTCGGCACGAAGCCCCAGTGGCGGCTGTC
The DNA here is from genome assembly GCA_035492455.1 of Vicinamibacterales bacterium. Lineage (GTDB taxonomy): Bacteria > Acidobacteriota > Vicinamibacteria > Vicinamibacterales > UBA2999 > Gp6-AA40. The sequence goes on from DATJJE010000071.1 coordinate 240,741, forward strand.
GGAGCTGTTGTTCCGATGGTCGCCCATGACGAAGTAATAGCCCTCGGGCACGACCGTTGGGCCGAAGTCGTCATGGCTCCGGAATTCGGGTGCGACGAAGCGATCGTCCATCGGCACGTCGTTGACGTAGACGCGGCCATCAACGATACGCACCGTGTCGCCTTCCTCGGCAATCACGCGCTTCACGAATGACTTATCCGGATTGAGCGGGTAGTAGAGCATCACGATGTCGCCGCGTCGGGGCGCGCTGACCCGGTATATGAATTTGTTGACGATGAGACGATCCTGATCTTCCAGCGTCGGTGCCATGCTCAGGCCTTCGACGCGAGCCACCTGGAAGCCGAAGGTCACGATCAGCGTCGCGTAAATGGCGGCGGAGAACAGCGTCTTGAACCACGCGACCAACTCGTCGCGCCAGACGCCGAACTGCTGGATCATGCGCGTGCTGCGATCGTCGACCGACAGCCGCAGGTCCGGAGCAGTGGTGCCTGCCATCGCCACCTCGTACGAGGGTGGCGCTAGCGGCGGCGGCTCGGTTAAAGCTTCAGGTACTCCCGCAGCCGCTTCGTTTGAGAGCGGCTCACCGGGATTTCTGTGCTCTTCGCGTCCTTCATCCTGAGGATGTAATTCCGGCTGAACCAGGGGACTATCTCCTTGATTTTGTTGATGTTGACCAGGTGCGACCGGTGGACCCGCCAGAACACCTCAGGGTCGAGGCGTGCCTGCAAGTCGTCCAGCGTCCGGTAGTTCGAGCTGCCGGTCACCTGACCCGTTACTATGTTAATCGACTCGTCGGCCAGCGAGGCATAGATGATGTCGTCAGCCTGCACCAGCAGGAATCGTTCGCCCACCTTGACAGCCACCTGATCCCGCCGTGCCTGCCGACCGGACATCATTTTTACGATTCGTTCCAGCTGGTCGTTTAGTGGGGGGGACCCCGCGGGGCGCTCGGAGCTCAACCGTTTGCGGGCGCGCTGGATAGCCTGCTCGAGCCGCACCGTGTCAACGGGCTTGAGCAGGTAATCGACCGCGTTCACCTCGAAGGCCTCAATCGCGTGCTGGTCGAAGGCCGTGACGAAAATCAAGGCCGGCGACTCCTCGTCTCGTTCGAGCAGACGCCGGGCGACCTCGAATCCGCTCAAGCCTGGCATCTGGATATCGAGAAACACCAGGTCCGGCTCGTGACGCTCCACCGCTGCGATCGCCTCGGGACCGTTACCCGCCTGCGCCACGACCTCGACGACGTCCGGCACACCGACCTGCCCAAGCTGGTAGCAGAGCTCCTCGCGCGCGAGCTGTTCGTCGTCAACGACCACTACGCGCACGCCACCACCCACGAGCTGCCAGCCACCGCCCGAGTCATGCAGTAATCTGCTCCGCCGCCATCAGTTCCGGAATCTCTATCCGCGCCTTCGTGCCTTTCCCCGGCTCGCTCGTCAGCGTCAGTTGATATGTCGCGCCGTAAATGACACGGAGGCGTTCGCGGACATTGGCGAGACCGATGCCGCTTGCCATCGGCTGCTCGAGTCGTTCGAGCAGGAACCCCATGCCGTCGTCTTCGACCTCGATCATGACGCGCGCATGATCGCGCCAGCTGCGGATGGTGATGGTGCCTGCGCCGACCTTGCGGGAAAGTCCATGTTTGATCGAGTTTTCGACGAGGGGCTGCAGGATCATGCTGGGCACGACGACGTCCACGGTGTCCGGCGCAACCTCCTTGCGCACGCGCAGCTTGGGTCCGAACCGCACAACTTCAATATCGAGATATTCGTCCACCGACTCCAGTTCCTCGCGCAGCGTCACGAAATGCTCGTGACTGCGCAACAGGCGCCGCAGCAGCCCTGACAGCTTGTTGATCAAGGTCCGCGCGGTTTCGGGCTGCGATCGGATGAGCGACGAGATAGAGGTCAGTGTGTTGAAGAGGAAATGCGGGTTGATCTGGCTCTTGAGCGCTTCAATCTTTGCCGCGAGGAGCAGCTTCTCCTGTTCCTGCACCCGATGCTCGATGCGCGCGCTGTTCCAGATCTTGATTGGCGTGGCCACCGCCAGCACCGTTGCCAGGATGATGAGCATCGTCATCAGCGGCGACGGGGTTCCGAGATCCGCGCCAGGGTAGAAGAGGCGATTGACGCCGAAGCGTGCGCCGAGCGCCTGCCGCAGCAGCTCCAACGCGATCGGTGCGAGCAGCAGCCACAACTGCCAGCTGACGCCGAGCTTTCGCACCATCACCCACACATGCTTGTGGAGATCGATGAACACGAACGGCGTGAACTGCCAGATCGCTTCCTTGGGGCATGCCTCGCGCAGGCCGCCACCGGCGAAGCCGCATCCGACCGCGAAGGGAAGCGCGATAAGCTCGCCCGCGATTGAGGCAGGTACGCCGACGAGCACGCCGACGAGGGCGCCGGCGTATGGCCCCGCGATCAGTCCCGCGAGGAACGCACCTTCAAGCGACAAGTCCGCTGCTTTGTAGTTGAGCAGCAGCCGTGCGGTGACACCTGCCATCAGCGGAATGCCGAGCGCGAGCGTGAATACGAGTCGGTCGAGCCAGCCGCGGCGCTCGAAGATCAGGATGTGCCTGAACCGGTGGTAGCGCGCGAGCATTGTCGCCAGCACCGCCATCACTGCGAGCTTGACGATCAGGGTCGTGAGCAGGAACTGATCGGCCGAGAGGAACTTGGCGCCCTCGATCACTGCCGGTCATTCTACGCTGCACCGGCGACGGGGAGTTGATATCATCGGAAGGATGATCGGACCACTACTTACAGGGCTGTGGACTACCTTCCGGCACATGTTCAAGCCGAAGGTGGCGGTGAATTATCCGTACCAGAAGGTGCCGATGTTCCCGAAGTATCGCGGCAAGCAGGTGCTGATGCGCGATGAGAACGGCCTGGAGAAGTGCGTCGCGTGCGGCCTGTGCTCGGTTGCCTGCCCGGCTGACGCGATTTATCTAGAAGCGGCGGAAAACGACGGCACCGTGATGGCCGGCCCGCGCTACGCGAAGGTCTACCAGATTCACAAGATGCGCTGCATCTTCTGCGGATATTGCGAAGAAGCGTGCCCGGTCTCGGCCATTTTCATGGGCAAGGACTACGAGCTCGCGGTCTACAGCAAGGACGATTTCATCTGGGACAAGACCGATTTGCTGGTCCCGGCACCGGCGTCAAAATAATCGGCGCGCTCGCCGATATCCACGGCAACTTCGATGCGATGGGCGCCGCGATGCGGCGTCATCCCGAGGTTCCGTTCTGGATCTGCGTGGGAGATGTCGCCAGCCGCACGGGCACGTATCCTGAGCCGCCCAAGCCGCTCTACTGGATCAAGGGGAACAACGAGGATTTCGATCGCATCGCGGCATGGCAAGCGGGTCGCGATCTGGTGCCGAACCTCCATTTCATCCCGAACGGAACGGCGTGCATGGTGGGGCCGCTGAGAATCGCGGGGCTCGGTGGCACGTATGCGCCCACATGGATTGAGACGCCTGCCGCGCAGTTGCCGCACCACAAGCTGGCAGACGACAAGCGCCGCCACTTCGTCCGCGAAGAGGTTGATGCCTGCAGGGAGATGCGCGGCGTCGACATCTTCATGACGCATGAGGCGGCGCGTCCGTTCGTCATCGTTGACGAGCCGAAGCCCGGAAAGCGAGCGCTGCGTCGCGACGCGGGGAAGCCCGCCATCAACGATGTCCTTGCATCGATGAAGCCGCGGCTGCACCTTTGCGGTCATCATCACCGGTTCGTCGAGACCATGAGGGAAGGCGTACGTTCCGTGTGCATCGACCGGATCAATCGGTCGTATCTGCTCATCGATGTTGATACGCTGGAGTACCACAAGGTTGATCAATAAGCCGTTCTTGGAGGCGCTCGACCAGCGCGTGCTCGTGTGCGACGGCGCGATGGGGACGATGCTGTACGCCAAGGGCGTCTTCATCAACCGCTGTTTCGACTCGCTGAACGTGATGTCGCCGGACACGGTGACGGAAATTCATCAGGATTACGTGCGCGCCGGCGCCGACGTGCTCGAGACCAACACGTTCGGTGCCAATCGCATCAAGCTGCGTTCGTTCGGTCTCGGCGACAAGGTGCGCGACATCAACGTCGAAGGCGCGCGCATCACTCGTCGGGCCGCGCGCGATCAGGCGTATGTCGCCGGCGCGATCGGCCCGCTCGGCGTGCGCATCGAGCCCTGGGGCAAGATGGGAACCGACGAAGCGGAGGCCTACTTCCGAGAGCAGGCCGACGCGCTCGCCGAAGGCGGCGTCGATCTGTTCATCCTCGAGACCTTCCGCGATCTCAACGAGATGGGCGCGGCGATTGCCGCGGTGCGCAGCGTCTCGGAGTTGCCGATTGTCGCGCAGATGACGATCGAAGACGACGGCAACAGCCTCGATGGCACACCGCCGGAACAGTTCGCGCCGGAGATGGAGCGTCGGGGCGCGGATGTCGTCGGGGTGAACTGCAGCATCGGCCCTGCTCACATGCTGGAAACCGTGGAACGCATGGCGGGGGTTACCCGGGCGCGTCTGTCGGCACAGCCGAATGCGGGACGTCCGCGCGACATCGAAGGCCGCAACATTTACCTGTCGTCGCCCGAATACCTCGCTTCCTACGCGCGACGGTTCGCGCAGCAGGGCGTGCGCCTCGTCGGCGGCTGCTGCGGGACGACGCCGGAACATATCCGGCAGATGAAGACGGCGATTAAACAGATGAACGCCGGCAGATCCGCCGCCGCATCACCGGTGGGGCGAGCCCCGTCGGGGTCGCCCGGCGTGCCCGACATGGCGCGCCCTGCGGCGACGGTTGACGTCATTCCGCGCGCCGAAAAATCACAATTTGCAGCGACGCTTGCCGCCGGTCGTTTCGCAACGATCGTCGAACTGCTGCCGCCGAAAGGCTTCGCCGGCGACGATGTCGTGGAGCAGGCACGCGCGCTGAAAATCCGCGGCGTCGACGTCGTCAACATCCCCGATGGCCCGCGCGGGCCGCGCATGAGCGCGCTTGCGCTGGCGGTGCTTATTCAGCAGAAGGCCGGCATCGAAACGGTGCTGCAGTTCTCGTGTCGCGATCGCACCCTGCTGGGTATGCAGTCGGATTTGCTTGGCGCGCACGCGATGGGCATCCGCAATGTTGTCGCCGTAACAGGGAAAGCGCGCACGGTTGCTGACTATCCGGATGCAACGACGGTGTTTGATGTCGACTCAGTCGGTCTGACGAACGTCATCACGCGCCTCAATCGGGGCCTCGACATCGCCGGTCAGGGCATCGGCGCTCCAGCGGCGTTTCACCTCGGCGTCAGAGTGAATCCGGGCGCGGAAGATCTCGACGCGGAGGTAAAGCGCTTCGAATACAAGGTCGAAGCGGGCGCGGAGTTCGCAATCACACGTCCGGTCTTCGATGCCGCAACGTTCGAGCGGCTGCACAAACGCATCGCATCCGCCAAGATCCCGATTCTTGTCGGCGTCTGGCCCTTCGAGAACGTCATCGACGCCGAATTCATGGCGAACGAAGTGCCGGGGATTCGCGTTCCTGATCAGGTGCTGGATCGCATGCGCAGCGCGCGCAGTGATGATGAGGCGTCTGCACAGGGAATCGCGATTGCACGCGAGACCCTGGTTGCCGTCCGCGGCCTGGTGCAGGGCGTTCACATTGCCGCCCCTGGTGGGCGAATTGATGCCGCTCTCGCCGTGCTGGATGGGATCGGCGTTGGCAGCTGACGCGTTTTTAGCTTGTTGCGATACGGCTCAGAAGTTATAGTCAGGCCTTCATAATGCTCTTCGACCGTGAGAACGAGGATTTTGCATCCGACGTTGCGACGCGAGCACTCTCAGTAACAGCCGTCGAAAACGACTTCGTCACGCGGGTTTACGAAAAGCTCGCGAAGGTCTACGACCTCATCTTCGGCCCCACCTTGCATCACGGCCGGCTGGTTGCCATCGAACGCATGGGTATCAAGCCCGGCGACCGCGTGCTGGAAGTCGGGGTCGGCACCGGCATAAACACATCGTTATATCCACACGACTGCAGCGTTACCGGCATCGATCTCTCCGCGTCGATGCTCGAGAAGGCGCGCGAACGGGTGCGCCGCGAAGGTCTGCGTCACGTACGCCTGCATGAGATGGACGCGGCGCAGCTCATCTTCGCCGACGACACCTTCGATATCGTCTACGCACCGTACCTGGTCAGCGTCGTGCCCGACCCGATCCAGGTCGTCAAGGAGATGCGGCGCGTCTGTAAGCGCGGTGGAAAGATCGTCATTGTCAACCACTTCCGCAGCGCGAACCCGATCCTCTCCCGTCTCGAACGTGCCATCTCGCCTTTCACCGTGCACGTTGGCTTCAAGTCGGACCTCGATCTGCCTGGTTTCCTCGCGCAGGCGGACCTGCAGCCGCTGTCCATTGCAAAGGTGAACTTCCCTAAGATCTGGTCGCTGGTGATCTGCGCGAAGGACTAAGCGCGAAAGCGGCTCCGTACTCCCAAATCCGCCGGGCACCTGCATCGCCGCGCATCACGGCGCGAAATAGACGAAACAGAACCGGAACGCATATCCTCTCGTCATGAAAAAACTCGTCGCGACTGCGTGTGTCCTGCTACTCGCGTGCGTGGCGCCGCTGGCGGCCGCCGCCCAGAATCTCGTCATCTCGAACGCGCGCATCATAGTGGGCAACGGCTCCGTCATCGAATCCGGCTCCCTCGTCATTCGCGACGGCCGCATCGTGTCGGTTGGCGCGCCGACGCCCGCGCCGGCGGGCGCGCGGCAGATCGATGCGCGCGGCATGACGCTGATGCCAGGCTTGATCGACGGCCATCGCCACATCATCTCGGGCAACGCGGAGCAGTGGTTCAACAGCGCGCCGCAGCGCATGCAGGAGTTCCTCGAGGCCGGCTATACGACGCTCCTCGCCGGCGGCGGACCCGCCGAAGGCAACCTCGAACTGAAGCGCCGCATCGATTCCGGCCAGCTCAAAGGGCCGCGTGTGATCCCGGCCGCGCAGGTGAATTTGAACAACATGACACCCGATCAGGCGCGCGCCGAGCTGCGCAGGCTCGTCGGGTTGGGCATCAAGTTCATCGGCGAAGAGACGATCAATCCGAAGCCGCCCACGCCGACGCAGCTCGAAAACCTGCGCGCGCTCGTCGATGAAAGCAAGAAGGCGGGAGCGCTGGTCATGGTCCATGCCGTCAGTCCCGAAGCGATGATCGCTGCGGTGGACGCGGGCGTGCCGCTGTTGGTCCACACCCCGCACTACGGATGGCTGACGGACGCGGATGCGAAGAAGGTCGCAGCTGCGGGCGTGCCGACGCTGTCGTGCACGGCATTCGGCGTGCCGCTATTCAACGTGTTCAACCAGGACAACGTGCCGACCTTCCGTGACGGCAAGAAGTGGCCCGACGACATCATCGATGGCGAAGGCCGCGGTCGGGAAGCGGGCTACAAAGCCGTGAACGCGCGCACGTTGTGGGACAACGGCGTCGTCTACGGCTTCGGCACCGACACAGGCTATCTGCCAGTGAAGGGTCTGGCGCAAGAGCTCAAGGTCCTCAATCTGATGTTATCGATGAGAGACATCGTCAAGTTGATGGGACCCAACACCGCGGCATTCGTGCAAATGAGCAAAGACATCGGCACGCTCGAACCGGGCAAACTGGCCGACATCGTCGTTTTCCCGGCGAACCCGCTCGACGGCTACTGGAACATGCTCAACGCCACACTGGTGATCAAAGGCGGCGAAGTCGTTGTGGACAAGCGGGGCAACAAACCTCTCGACGTCGCTGGGCCCAAGCGATAGGATTTGCCGCACACGATGAGAGCCGCAGCGGAAACCGCCAGTCTCGCGGCGGAAGCCTACAGCGTGGTGCGTCAGCGCATCGCGCGCGGCGAGCTTGTGCTCGGCCAGGCGGTCTCGCGCCGGCAGATCGCCGCCGAGTTGGGGATGAGCTTTCTACCCGTCACCGAAGCGTTGCTTCGCCTCGAGTTCGAAGGCTTGCTCGAAAGCCGGCCGCGCGCGGGCACGCGCGTGCGCATTCCCTCACCGCAGGACGTCGAGGGCAATTACATCGTCCGTCAGGCGCTCGAAACGCGCGCAGCGATTCTGTTCTCGCAGGTGGCGACGCCGGCCGAGCGATCGCAGCTACGGCGGCTCGCCGCACGTGTCGACGCATTGTCGATGAAATCGGATCGGTCGATGTATGTAACGCTGCACGTGAAGCTGCATCAGCGCATTGCCGAGTGCGCCCGCTGTGACGCGTTGAGCGAGGCTATCGAGCGGACGCACGCGATGGCGATGATCTGGTACTGCGTGATGCGGCAGCCGTCTCCGGACGACTCACCGCGGCGGCATCAGGAGCTCATCGAGGAGATTCTCAGCGCCGACGAGATGCGCATCTCGAAGGCGGTTCGCGAACACGTGGACGTGGGCAGGAGACACACCCTCGAGGTGCTGGAACCGTATTTCAAGACCGCGAGCGGCAGGTTCTCGCGAAGCAGGCGCGCGTAGACCCCGGCGTCAGCCGGCCTTTGCCATATCAGTCGCCTGACCGAGCTTCGTTCCCACCACAAACCGCAGCGAGAACATCGCGATGGCTGATATCGACGCCGGAATCGCTGCCGCCAGGAACATATCCCGCGTCGACCAGTGCGCGCCCATGAACATGCCGCCGATCGCAGGTCCGACGATCGCGCCGATGCGGCCAACACCCAGCCCCGCTCCGATGCCCGTCGAGCGGATATAAGTCGGATAGAACGCGCCCGAGAGCGCATTCAGCCCTGGCTGACTCCCGGTGACGCACCAGCCCGCGATGAAGACGATGACGAAGAGGAGCGCGAGCGAAACGGACGGCTGGCCGATCAGCGCCACGCTGATGGCGGCGATGACGAACGTCACGCTCATGATGCGCACGAACCCGCCGCGCGCCACGAGCCAGGCGAGCCCGATGGTTCCCAGCATGCCGCCGACCTGATTCACGGTCCCCACGAGCAGGGCGGTCTGTCGCGAATAGCCAGCATCGCTCATGACTGTCGGCAGCCAGCTCGCGAGCGAGTAGAGATTCAACAGGTTCATGAAGTTGACGATCCAGAAGATGATCGTTGCCACGGCGCGGCCTTCCCGGAACAAATGGCTGATAGGTACGCCGGCCTTGTTCTCCTCACGGGCGACGAACTGATCGTTCCCGGTCGCATTGAGCGAGGGATCAACCTCGTTCAGCCATTGTGCGAGCTTTGCCGGATTCTTGCCGCGCAGTGCCATGAACTGCAGCGATTCGGGCAGCGCAAAGATCATGATCAAGCCGGTGACCAGCGGAACAGCGCCGCCGAAATAGAAGACTGACGGCCATCCGTATGCCGGGATGAGCGCCGTCGCGATGAACCCACCGAACGCGGCGCCGCCGGTGAAGCCAACGCCTGAATACATGATGAGAGTCGCGCGCATCCGCTTCGAGCCGTACTCGCCGACGAGCGAGCTGGCGTTCGACACAATCGTCCCGAGTCCGATGCCGGTGAGAAACCGCATCGTGAGCAGCTGTGGCAATGATGTGACGCGCGCAGTCAGCAGCATCAGGACGCCAACACCAAGCGTCGCCACCACAATCACCGGGCGGCGTCCGATGCGATCGGCGAGCATGCTGATGAACAACGCGCCGAGCAGGACGCCAAAGTTGGCGGCGGCGAACACCGGCCCGAGCACCGCGTTGCTGATGCCCCACTCACGAATGATGGAGGGTGCGGCGAAGCCCAGCACCTGGACGTCAAACCCATCCATCACCAGACACGCCATACACAAGGTGAAGGCGCGCCAGTGGAGCGGCGTGAACGGCGAATTGTCGACGATCTCGGTGACGTTGACGGTGCTCGCGGCGACGTGTTGTGCCATATCAGTATTGAATCGATCGTCGGCCGCTCAGTATACTGGCCCGCGTTTCTGAAACCCACCGCCAAACCCCCTGTGTGGAGGATTTTTGATGTCCCGTGTTGTGCGTGAGTTGCGTGTACTGATCGTGGTGCTTTCCGCCCTCCTGTGCGCGGGCGACGTGTTCGCGCAGGGCGGGTCAACGGCGCAGATTTCCGGCACCGTGAAAGATGAGAGCGGCGGCGTCCTCCCCGGCGCCGACGTGACGGCAACTCAAACCGACACCGGCGTCACGCGCAGCGTCGTCAGCGACGCCGACGGCGCCTATATCCTCTCGAACCTTCCGCTCGGCCCGTACCGCCTGGAGGTGAAGCTCTCGGGTTTCCGTACCTACTCGCGGACAGGCATCGTGCTCAACGTGAACGCGCAGCCTGTGATCGACGTGGCGATGGCGCTCGGCGACCTCAATGAGACAGTTTCCGTTGTCGGCGCCGCGCCGCTGGTCGAAACGCGATCGCCGACGCTTGGACAGGTGATCGAGAACGAACGGATTCTCGAGCTGCCGCTGAACGGCCGCAACTCCGCGGATCTCATTCAGATTGCCGGTCCTGTCGTGTCGCAGGGTGTTTCCTCGAGCCGCAGCATGCAGGGCGGCGTGGCCTACTCAGTCGCCGGTGGCCAGTCATTCGGCGTTGCATACCTGCTCGACGGCGCGACACACAACAATCCGTACGACAACCTGAACCTGCCCCTGCCGTTCCCCGACGCGTTGCAGGAGTTCCGCGTCGAGACGAGCGCTCTGTCCCCGCAAGCCGGCATGCACTCCGGTGCGTCGGTCAACGCGGTAACCAAGTCCGGGACCAATTCGTTCCACGGCAACGTGTTCGAGTTCCTGCGCGATCGCCGCTTCAATGCGAAGAGCCCCTTCGCATTGACCGGCTCGGACGGCAAGAAGCTTGACGACGGTCTGAACCGGAATCAGTTCGGCGGGACGCTCGGCGGCCCGCTGAAGCACGACAAGATCTTCTTCTTCGGCGCGTATCAGGGAACGCGTCGGCGTCAGGTGCCGGTGGACAACATCTCCTTCGTGCCGACCGCAGCGATGCTCGCCGGCGATTTCGGTCAGCTCGCCTCGCCGGCCTGCAACGGCGGTCGCGCGATCGCCCTGCGCGCGCCCTTCGTGAACAACACCGTCGCTCGATCGGCGCTCAGCCCCGCGGCACTCGCGGTTGCGGGGAAGCTGCCAGCGTCGACCGATCCGTGCGGCCGCGTGGTGTATGGGCTTGCGACCAATTCGGACGAGGTGCAGGCGGTCGGCAAGGTTGACGTGCAGCTGTCGAACAAGCAGTCGGTGTTCGGCCGCTACATGGCGACGACCTACGTCGCCGATCCGCCGTATCTCAGCTCCGAAAATCTGCTGACGACGCGCATCGGCGGTCGAGACAATCTGGCGCAGTCGTTCACGGGTGGACACACGCTGATTCTGAGCGGCGATACAGTCAACTCCATCCGCTTCGCGTACAACCGCACCGCGGTTCACCGGACCAACGCGGATACTTTCAGCGCACCGGATCTCGGCATCAACATCTACAGCTACATGCCGAAGTATTCGCTGATTACCGTGAACAACGCGTTCCAGGTCGGCGGTGGCACCGAGAACGAAGCGCGCTTCGACACCAACACGTACCAGTTCAGCGACGATCTGACGCTGGTGCATGGGGCGCACCAATTCGGCTTCGGCGCGAACATCGCGCACTGGGATTCATTCAGCGAAGCCAACGTCCGCTCACCGGGGCAGTTCACGTTCGACGGTTCGGTGACGGGCATTCCACTCGCGGACTTCCTTACGGGCAACCTTAGCCAGTTCCGTCAGGCGGCGCCGAACACGCTCGACATGGCGCAGTGGTACGGCGGGGCGTATGCGTCGGACACATGGCGCGTCGGCCAGCGTGTGACGGTTAACGCCGGCGTCCGGTGGGAGCCGTACCTGCCTCAGTCGATCGCCAACGAAGCGGTGTTTACCTTCGACATGCAGAAATTCCTCCGCGGCGAACGAAGCCCGCGCTTCGCCAATGCGCCGGCGGGCCTGGTGTATCCCGGCGATCCTGGCTTCATCGGCAAGTCGGGCATCAACAAGCAGTGGACGAACCTGGCGCCGCGCGTCGGCTTTGCGTGGGACGTCAGCGGCGACGGCCGCACATCGGTGCGCTCGTCCTACGGCAAGGCGTTCGACTTCGTCGACGGCCAGTTCCTGATCAACACGACGGTTGCGCCGCCGTGGGGCGCGGAGGCCATCATTCCCACGCCTGCGGGCAAGTTCGAAAACCCATGGCTCGGCGTGCCGTCCGGCAACATCTTCCCCGTGCCCGAAAACCCGGGCGTCAACGCGCCGTTCCCGTCGGCTGGCTCGTTCCTTCCCGTGCAGCCGGATCTGAGGGCCACGCAGGTGCACTCGTGGAACGCCACCCTGCAGCGGCAGATTGGCGAGAACCTCGCGGTTTCGGCGGGCTACATCGGCAGCTACACGAACCATCTCTGGAACGTCCGCGCGATCAATCCGGGCGTTTATATGCCGCAGGCAACCTGCACGCTGCCAGACGGCCGCACCTATTCGCCCTGTTCGACCAACACGAACCTGAACTCGCGTCGCCTGATCAGCATGCAGAACTGGCGCGACGGCCAGTTGCTCGGTCCGCTCGACCTGTACGACGACCAGGGCCACCAGACGTACAACGGGATGCTGCTGACGTTCCAGCGCCGCAGCGCGAATGGGTTGAGCCTCAACGCCAACTACACGCTGTCGAAGTGCATGGGCCACCCGACGCAGGGCGGGGGAACGCCGAATGTCAACAGCGGATATGCCGACCCGAACAACATCGACTACGACTATGGTCCGTGCAACTCGGATCGCCGTCACATCTTCAACATGACCGTCGTCGCTGCGACGCCCGACTTCACGGGTGCTGCGATGCGTGCGGCGCTGACCGGCTGGCGAGTCTCCGGCAGCTTCCGCGCGTTGTCCGGCGCGCCGCTGCAGATTCTGGTCACCGGCGATCCGGCGCGCACCGGCCTGACGAATCAGCGTCCGAACCTCGTGCCCGGCGTCGATCCGTATCTGAAAGAGGGCAACCGCTACCTCAACCCGGCGGCGTTCGCGGTTCCCGACGTCGGCACGCTTGGCAATATGCCGCGCAATTCGATCGTTGGTCCGGGTACGCGCGTCATTGACCTGGCGCTGACGCGGGCATTCACCGTCGCAACCGGCCGTACGATCGAAGCGCGTGTCGAGGCGTTCAACGCGTTCAACTGGTTCCGTCCAGCGGTGGACAACACGCCGCTGCAGGCGCCAATCGTCACCGTGAACGTACCGACGTTCGGCCAGATCCTCGAGGCGGCTGAGCCGCGTATCATGCAGTTCGCGCTGAAGTTCAGCTTTTAGAGCAAGGGGACCAGATGCGGTTGTGTCGCTTCGATGAGAATCGTCTGGGGCTTGTTGAGGGAGAAACCGTCCGTGATGTGACCGCGGCGCTCGATGTGCTCCCTCAGCAGCGATATCCGCTGCCGAAGCACGATCCGCTGATCGCCCATCTGCCGCAGGTGCTGGCGCGCGCAAAGGCGATTGCCTCGAGCGCGCCCGTGCTGCCGCTGGCCGGACGACGGCTTCTCAGTCCGGTCGCCAGTCCGGGGAAGATTGTTGCGGCGCCGGTGAACTATCAGACCCACCTCGACGAGGTGCGCGCTGACAAGAACCTGCACCACAACACTGCGGCGCATACCATCACCATTCAGAGCGCGGGTCTTTTTCTGAAGGCGAACAGCTCGCTTGTTGGACCAGGTGAAGGCGTGGTGATTCGCAAGCCGGATCGCCGGACCGATCACGAGGTCGAGCTCGTGGTGGTGATCGGCAAGACGGCCAGTCACGTATCGAAAGCCGACGCCCTCGCGTACGTGGCCGGCTACGCGATTGGCCTCGACATCACCATCCGCGGCACCGAGGACCGCAGCTTCCGCAAGTCGGTGGACACGCATTCAGTGCTCGGGCCGTGGCTTGTGACCGCGGACGAGATCCCGAACCCCGGCCGTCTCGATCTGCAGATTGCGGTGAACGGCGAGCAGCGGCAGAAGTCGAATACGAGCCGGCTGATTCTCGACGTGGCCGAGTTGATCGAGCTCGCGTCGTCGTTCTACACGCTTTATCCAGGCGACATCATCTTCACCGGCACGCCGGAAGGCGTGAGCCCGATCGAAGCGGGCGACGAGATTGTCGCCACCATCGAAAAGATCGGCACCATGCGCGTCCAGGTCAGGGCCGCAGAAGGCCCGCACGCTGTGGCCGGAAACGTAGAGGCCGACCTCCACGTCGGCCTGCGTCAGGGGGCGTAGATGCACGAGACAGCTTCCTTCGTTGCCAAGCCCGAGACGTCTCCAGAGCGCCAGGCGTTCTACCAGCGCCTCGATCAGATCGACACGGCGCCGCTGTGGGAGGTTCTCAACAGGCTCGTGATGCCGACGCCGCAGCCGGCAATCGTTCCAGCGCTGTGGAAGTACGAGCAGGTGCGCGCGCTGCTGATGGAAGCCGGTCGGCTGCTCACCGTTCAGGAAGCCGAGCGTCGCGTCCTGGTGCTCGAAAATCCTGGCATCCGCGGCATGTCGCAGATCACGCAGAGCCTCTACTCCGGCCTGCAGCTGATTCAACCGGGTGAGGTGGCGCCGAGCCATCGACACGCCGCGTCGGCGCTCCGCTTCATCGTCGAAGGCGACGGCGGGGGATATACCGCCGTCGACGGCGAGCGCACGGCGATGCAGACGGGCGACTTCGTATTGACGCCGTCATGGACGTTCCACGATCACGGCAACCTGGGATCGACACCGGTGATTTGGATGGATGTGCTCGACGTGCCGATCGTCAACATGTTCGACACGAGCTTTGCCGAGCATCACCCGCAGGAGACGCAGCCGGTTGCGCGCAAGGACGGAGACGCGCTGGCGCGCTACGGCGCGAACATGCTGCCGGTCGAACACAAGCCCGCGCGCGGCGCGACCGCGCCGTCGCCGGTCTTCAACTATCCGTACTCTCGCAGCCGCGAGGCGCTGCAGCAGCTATACAAGAACGGTCCTATCGATCCGCATCATGGCGTCAAGCTGCAGTACGTCAATCCGGCGACCGGCGGCTATCCGATTCCGACGATTGCGGCGTTCCTGCAGTTGCTGCCGAAGGGATTCGCAGGCAAGGCGTATCGCTCGACCGACTCGACGATCTACAGCGTCGTTGAAGGACGCGGAACGAGCCGCATCGGATCGACGGTTTTGACGTGGGGTCCGAAGGACATCTTCGTGGTGCCCTCGTGGCAGCCGGTGTCGCACGAGGCGGATGAGGAGGCGGTGCTCTTCAGCGCCTCCGATCGCGCCGCGCAGAAGGCGCTCGGGTTGTGGCGGGAAGAAACGTTATGAAGGCCGTTGTGGCTCGCCTGACAAGGCGAGCCATCCCGTTGATGCTCGTTCTTATCGCAACGCCGGCATGGGCGCAGGTCGACTTTTCGGGCGAGTGGGCGCCTCGCTTCTGGGAGGATCAGCCCGAGCGCGTTCCGGGTCCTGAGCTCGGAAACTATCTCGGCATTCCGATCAATGCTGCTGCGCGGATGCGCGGCGACACATGGGACGCTGCAATCCAGACGCTGCCGGAGTGGCAGTGTCGGCCGCATATGGCCGACTACATCTGGCGCGGCCCGTCGAACCTGCGCATCTCCAAGGAAGTGGACCCGGCCTCGCGCACGATCACCGCATTTCACGCCGAGTGGCTTCGTTCCGTCGATCGTGTTGTTTATCTCGACAACAGGCCACATCCTCCCGAAGGTGCGATGCACACCTGGGCCGGTTACTCGACCGCGAAGTGGGATGGGGACGTCCTCACCGTCACGACGACGCATTTGAAGGAAGGGTACCTGCGGCGCAACGGTCTGCCGCGAAGTGACAAGGCGACGCTCGTCGAGCACTGGATTCGTCACGGCGATTTCCTGACCGTGGCGGCGATCGTCACCGATCCTGTTTATCTGGCCGAGCCGTTCATCCGCACGACCGATTACGAGCTGGACCTGCATCAGCAGGTGGCGCCGTATCCGTGTGGTGTCGTCGCGGAAGTCGATCGACCGCGCGGCGTCATTCCGCATCTGCTGCCGGGCACGAATCCGTACCTCCACGAATTCGCCGACGACTACAAAATCCCGTATGAAGCGACGCGCGGCGGACCAGAGACGATGTATCCGGAGTACCGGGAGAAATTAAAGGCGCTCCGCAATGCGAAATAGGTGGTTCGTCGTTGCGTTGCTGGCCGGTTCGGTGGTTGCCGGGGTTCGTGCTTCGGCGCAGACGCTCAACGGCGCGCTCGCCGGCGCCGGCACGATTCCCGGCGTTAATGAGAACGGCCCAATCAAAGTGTTGCCGGTGCGCGGCAACATCTACGTGCTGATGGGCGCCGGCGCGAACATTACGCTCTCGATCGGGCTCGACGGCGTGTTCATGGTCGATTCGGGCTCGGCGGCGATGAGCGATCAGGTGATCGCAGCCATTCGGTCGGTCCAGCAGTTCGTGGAAGCGAAAGCGGCGGCCGCTGCACCGCCTGTCGCATACGGGGCTGAGACGCGCAACTCCATCATTGAAGCGCGCCGTGCGGACGCCCCGCCCAAGCCAATCCGCTTCATCGTCGACACGAGCATCGCGCCCGATCACATCGGCGGCAACGCCGCCATCGCCAATGCAGGCAAGACATTCAGCGGCGGCAACGTGGCGGGGCAGCTGAGCGACGTCGGGCAGGGAGCGGCGATTCTCGGTCATGAGAACCTGCAAAACCGCATGGCGAATCCGCCGGCCGGACAGCAGCCGTTGCCCACCCGCGCGCAACTGACGGATACGTATCCCACCGACGCGATGAAGTTGAGCAACTTCTTCAACGGGGAAGGGATTGTCCTGATGCACCAGCCGTCGGCGTTCACCGACGGCGACACCATCGTCTATTTCCGCGGCTCGGACGTGATCGCCGCCGGCGAGGTGTTCCGCACGACGACCTATCCCGTGATCGATGCGGCGAAAGGTGGAACCATCAACGGGATCATCGAGGGACTGAATCACATCATCGATCTGTCGGTGCCGGAGTTCCGATCGGAAGGCGGCACGATCATCATCCCCGCGTACGGACGCATCAGCGACATCGCGGACGTCGCCTACTACCGCGACATGGTCACCATCCTGCGCGATCGCATTCAGGACATGGTGAAGAAGGGGATGACGCTGGATCAGGTGAAGGCGGCGAAACCGACGGCCGATTATGACGGCCGCTACGGTGCGACGAGCGGTCCGTGGACCACCGACATGTTCATCGAGGCGGTGTACAAGACCGTGCCGCGCGGGGGCGCGACCAAATGAAGCTGCGCGGGTGCCTCGTGATGCTGATGACATTGGCGCTCGTGCCGGCAGCGTTGTTCGCGCAGCGCGGCCGCGGCGGTGCGCCGCCGGCGAGCGGTCAGGCTGGTGCCGGCGCAGATCTCACGGGCTATTGGGTGTCGCTCGTCACCGAGGACTGGCGATGGCGCATGATGACGCCGCCGAAAGGCGATTATCCGAGCATTCCGTTGAACGCAGCCGGCAAGAGCGTGGCCGATGCCTGGGATCCAGGGCGGGAAACCGCGGACGACAAGTGCAAGGCGTACGGCGCGGGCAACATCATGCGCGTGCCGACGCGGCTGCACATCACCTGGGAAAGCGAAAACACGCTGAAGGTGGAAACCGACGCCGGTCGGCAGACGCGGCGGTTCACCTTCGGTCCCCGTCCTGTCGTTGCGACCGCGGCAGCTATCGATGCCGGCCTGCAGGGGGTCTCGGTGGCGACGTGGGAGTACGCCGGCGGCCGTGGACCGCGCGGCGGCGGTCCGGTGCCGCCGGCCGATTTGAAGGTCGTCACCACCGGTATGCGTGCCGGGTGGCTGCAGCGCAACGGCGTGCCGTACAGCGCCAACGCTGTCATTACGGACTACTTCGACCGCGTGACCGAACCGAACGGCGACGTCTATTTGATCGTCACAACCATTGTCGAAGACCCGCAATACTTGAATACGCGTTTCGCGAGGAGCTCGCACTTCAAGCGCGAGCCGGACGGGTCGAAGTGGAAGCCGTCGCCGTGCGAATAAGGCTGGGGCGGGTAAGCCTCTTGGAATGTAGGGGCGGACCTTCAGGTCCGCTGGAGGATGCATGAAACGTTTTCTCGCTGTCCCGTTGTTCGCGCTCGCCGTCGCCGTGCCGGCGTCCGCGCATCACTCATTCGCCGCGACGTATCGCGAGAAGGACAGCGTGACGATCGAAGGCGAGCTCGTGCAGCTCGACTTCCGCAACCCTCACTCGTTCGTGCATGTGGACGTGAGGGAAAAGGACGGGACGAAGGTTCGCTACGCGGTCGAGTGGGGCGGCGTTGGCCAGCTCGGTCAGCAGGGCGTGACGCGCGACACGCTGAAGGTTGGCGACCACGTCATCATCACCGGCGCGCCCGGCCGCAATGCTGCCGATCATCGCGTGCGCATGGTCACGCTCAAGCGGCCGTCAGACGGCTTCGCGTGGGGCCAGGCCGCCGGTCAGACCGTCGATTAATTCCTCAACATCTCGCCACTCGTGACAGTCGCGACGCTCGCCGGGGTGTCGCGTATCGACCTGCTCAGTCTTATACTCATCACTTCCACAAAGCCGCATTCCGCGGTTCATACGCGAGGAGGACTCCATGAGGGACAACATCAGGGGTTCCGTCGTCGTCTTCATCGTCATCGGAGCATTGTCGGCCGGAGCGTCGTTGCGCGCGCAGGGCGATCCGCTCATCGGCCACTGGATGCTGAGCGTCGCCAAGTCGAAGTATGAAGGCGCGCCGGCGCCGAAGAGCGAGATGCGCGTGTACGAGGCGTTCGGCGGGGCAGGCAAGGGCATCAAGGGCACGTTCGATCGTGTTGACGGGGCCGGCAAGAAGATCACGATTACTTACGCAGCCATGTACGATGGCAAGGATTACAAGTACAACGGACCGGACGCAGACACGATCGCGCTGGCGCGACCGAACGCCAACACGCTTGACGCCACACTGAAGCGTGGCGGCAAAGTGGTGCAGACCACGCACAGCGTCATTTCAGCCGATGGCAAGACGCGGACGCAGATGGCGACGGGCACGGATGCGGAAGGTCACAAATTCACGATCACCGCGGTCTTCGAGAAACAGACAACGAGTTAATCGTGCGGGCCGCCCTGCAGGAAAGACATCCCGGGGCTTTCCTTGCAGGGCGTTGTAGGGTAATCCGCTCGCCTCCAACAACCGATGCCGTCCCTTGCTCCCGGTGTCCGACTCGGACCGTACGAGGTTGTGTCCGTCCTCGGTGCCGGCGGGATGGGCGAGGTGTACCGAGCGCGCGATACACGACTGGATCGCACCGTCGCAATCAAAGTGCTGCCCGACCATGTCAGGGGCGACCCCGCTCTGCGCGAACGTTTCGAGCGCGAGGCGCGGACGGTCGCTGCACTGAATCATCCGCACATTTGTACGTTGTATGACGTCGGCCATCAGGACGGCACGGAATTCATCGTGCTGGAACATCTCGAGGGCGAGACGCTGGCGGAGCGGCTCGCCACAGGGCCGTTACCGCTCGACGAGGCGCTGGCGATTGGGGTTCAAGTTGCGGATGCACTCAGCAAGGCTCACAAAGCGGGCGTCGTTCACCGCGATCTGAAGCCGGCAAACATCATGCTGACGAAGTCAGGAGCTCGACAAGGCTCACCACAAGCCAAGCTGCTTGACTTCGGGTTGGCCAAGATGACGGGAGCCGTCGTTGCCGCTTCAGGGCTGTCGGCGGCGCCGACAGGAGTCACTCCGGTCACGATGCACGGAACGATCCTGGGGACCCTGCAGTACATGGCGCCCGAACAAATCGAAGGACAGGAGGCTGACGCTCGCGCCGATCTCTTTGCATTCGGTTGCGTCTTGTACGAGATGGTGGTGGGAAAGCCCGCGTTCCACGGGAAGACACAAGCGAGCCTGATCGGCGCGATTCTGAAAGACACGCCGCCCCCGATGAACGCCGTTCAGCCCCTGACACCGCTCGCGATGGAGCGTGTCGTCTCGGCATGTCTGGCCAAGAACCCGGACGAGCGTTGGCAGACCGCACGCGACGTTCTGCGCGAGTTGCAATGGATGCAGACGACGGCGCAGTCGCAAGAACCCGCAGTGTCGTCCCGGCGCGGGCCGGCATGGCTCGCGTGGTCGATAGCCGCGGCGTCATTGCTGCTTGTTGCTGCTGCAGGTATCGGGTACCTATCACGAGCACCGCAACCCGCCGCTGAGATGCGGGTGCAGGTCATGGCGCCTGCAGGCCCCGTGACCTCGTTCGCGCTGTCGCCAGACGGGCAGAAGCTGGTGTTTGCGGCTGATGGACAGCTGTGGCTGCGCGCGCTCGATTCCGAAGCCGCGCGTCCGCTGGCCGGGACGGACAACGGTCTGCGTCCGTTCTGGTCCCCTGACGGCCGATCCTTCGCCTTCATCGCGGATGATGCGCTCAAGCGGTTCGACATCGGGAGTGGAGCCGTGCAGGCGCTGGCAGCCATGCCCCTGATGGGCAGCGGTACGTGGGGACTGACGGAACGATTCTGTTCGAAGCTGGCTATACCATTCATCGCCTACGTGGGATTGAGAAGCCTGCCGACGCAACGCGTCGGGACGCGCCCGCACAGACAGGGCACGTGTTTCCGCGATTTCTGCCAGATGGCCGTCACTTCCTTTTCTACGCTATTGGCACGCCCGAACGACGCGGCGTCTTCGTGGGCACGCTGGATTCGTTCGAGACCCATCGTTTGTTCGATGCGGATTCGACGGCGATCTTCGTTCCGCCGGACTATCTCCTGTTTTCACGGCAAGGCATGCTCATGGCGCAGCGCTTCGACGTCAAGCGAGTGGAGACGCTGGGGATGCCATTTCTGGTTGCCGATCAGGTCGGCACCGACAATCTCGCGCCCGGCGACATCGCGTTATCGGTTGCTGGCAACGGAACGATCGCCTATCGACCAATAGGTTTGAGTTCGAAGTGGCAGCTGGCGTTCGTCGACCGCACCGGCAAGCAGCTCGGCGTGGTCGGTCAGCCTGAAGAAGGCGAGGCCGTGCAGGAGCGACTATCCCCCGACGGTCGCACGGTCGCCGTCAGCCGGACCATCGCTGCGAACCGGGACATCTGGTTGATGGATCTTTCCCGTGGCGTCTTGAGCCGCGCGACGTCGGACCCCGCGCGCGAGGGACAGCCTGTCTGGTCGCCTGACGGCAAGCGGCTGGTGTTCTTTTCGGACCGTCTCGGAAAGTACGACCTCTATCAGCAGGAGGTTGGCGGCATCGAACGGCCGTTGTTGGAAGCCGAGTACGGCGACAATCCGTACGACTGGTCGCCGGACGGGCGTTTCGTCTTGTACGCCGTGCAGAACCCGAACACCCGTCGCGACCTGTGGGTGCTTCCGCTCGACGGCGACCGCAAACCGATTGCGGTCGCGCAAACGGCCTTTGAGGAGTTGGAAGGCCGATTCTCGCCTGATGACCGATGGATCGCCTTCGAGTCGAATGACACGGGGCGGAGCGAGATCTACGTGCAGCCGTTCCCGTTTGTGGCGGGTGGAAAGGTGCGGCTCTCGACGGGCGGGGGGACGCAGCCGCGCTGGCGCGCCGACGGACGCGAGTTGTTCTACCGCTCCGGTCCGGAGCTGATGGCCGTTCCCGTCGCGCCGTCTCCTGGGTCGAGCTTCCAAACGGGAGCACCCTCGCGTCTGTTCTCGTTGCCGCAGGCATCCGAATACATTCCGGTGGGGAGCGATCGATTTCTCATCAATGCGCCCACCGACGTCCCCGTTGCGCCCATCACATTGATTGTGAACTGGAAAGGCGCGCCGAAGTAGCTGCGCCTGACGCATGACTGCAGGATACGCCGGTCATTTCACCCGACAATCGATGCCGCGTTCGTGATGAAGAGACCGCGGACGTGACTGAGGCGACAAGCTGGCTCGCGTTGGCGACGAGTCGTTCGGTTGTACGGCGCGCCGCCGGCGTGGCGATCGTCGTCGGTACGATTCTCGTGATCATCAATCACGGGGACGCCATCGTACGGGGCGATCTTACCGTCGGCCGTTGGCTGCGCATCGTGCTGACCGTCATCGTTCCGTACTGCGTCTCGACGTATTCCAGTGTCAGCGCGCTGCGTTTGGCGCAGCGCCGCATATCGAGCGCGGCCGACGGCGAAATGCGCGCCGGCCGGTAAAGGTTGGCCTGCCCGGTTATGCGATAATCCGCTCGCCTCACTGACAATTGATGCCGTCCCTTGGTCCCGGTGTACGCGTCGGACCATACGAGATC
>DATJJE010000072.1:0-21423 GCA_035492455.1 Vicinamibacterales bacterium
GCGCGCGATTCTGGCGCGGTGGTGGTGGCGCGCCGGTCAGGCACCGTCGACTACGTCGACAGCCAGCGCATCGTGGTGCGCGTGGAAGGGCAGAGCGAGAGCGCCGACGACCTGAGCAAGGAGATGGGCGCCGACATCTACCCGATGACGAAGTTCAAGCGCTCGAACCAGAACACCTGCATCAACCAGAAGCCGATCGTCCGCGTCGGTCAGCGGGTGACGAAGGGTCAGGTGCTGGCGGACGGGCCGTGCACGGAGCTCGGCGAGCTCGCGCTCGGACGCAACGTGCTCGTCGCGTTCATGCCATGGCGCGGCTACAACTTCGAGGATGCGATTCTCGTCTCGGAGAAGATGGTGAAGGAGGACTACTACACCTCCATCCACATCGAGGAGTTCGAGATCGAGGCCCGCGACACCAAGCTCGGGCCCGAAGAGATCACGCGCGACATTCCGAACGTATCGGAGACGTACCTGCGTGATCTCGACGACAGCGGCATCATTCGCATCGGCGCCTACGTGAAGCCGGGCGATATCCTCGTCGGCAAGGTCACGCCGAAGGGCGAGACGCAGCTGACGCCGGAAGAGAAGCTGCTGCGCGCCATCTTCGGCGAGAAGGCCGGCGACGTGCGCGATGCGTCTCTCATCTGCCCGCCGGGCATCGAGGGAATCATCGTCGGCGTGAAGATCTTCTCGCGCAAGGGCATCGAGAAGGACGATCGAGCCAAGGCGATCGAGGCCGAAGAGCTCGAGCTGATGGAGAAGAACCTGCAGGACGAAATCCGCATTCTTCACGACGAGGTGAAGAAGCGCGTCATGCAGATGCTGAACAACCAGTCGTTGCGGGCGGACGCCTTCGACGAGTACGGCCGCGAGCGGCTGCTCACCAAGGGCACGGTGCTGACGCAGGATGTGATGCAGAACATCCCCTATCAGCAGCTCGTTCGGCTGAAGATTCAGACCGACGATCCGCGGCTCGAAGGCGAGCTGCGACTGCTCGAGGAGCGCACCGAGCGTCAGGTCGAAGTCATCCGCCAGCTGTTCGAGGAGAAGAAGGAAAAGATCCGCCGCGGCGACGAGCTGCCGCCGGGCGTGATCAAGCTGGTCAAGGTGTACGTCGCGATGAAGCGCAAGCTGTCGGTCGGCGACAAGATGGCCGGCCGCCACGGCAACAAGGGCGTCATCGCGCGCATCCTCCCCGAGGAGGACATGCCGTATCTGCCGGATGGCACACCGGTGGAGATCGTGCTCAATCCGCTCGGCGTTCCGTCACGTATGAACGTCGGCCAGATTCTCGAGACGCACCTCGGGTGGGCCGCGCATGCCCTCGGTCTCTACTTCGCCACGCCGGTGTTCGATGGCGCGACCGAAAGCGAGATCAAGAACTGGCTCGAACAAGCCGGATTGCCGAAGAGCGGCAAGACGCAACTGTTCGACGGCATGACCGGTCAGCGGTTCGAGCAGGACGTAACCGTCGGCTACATCTACATGCTGAAGCTGTCGCACCTGGTCGACGACAAGATCCACGCTCGATCGATCGGGCCGTACTCGCTCATCACGCAGCAGCCGCTGGGTGGCAAGGCGCAGTTCGGGGGACAGCGCTTCGGCGAAATGGAGGTCTGGGCGCTCGAGGCCTACGGCTCGGCGCACATCCTCCAGGAGCTGCTCACGGCGAAATCGGACGACGTCACCGGACGCGCCAAGATTTACGAGGCGATCGTCAAGGGCGACGCGTCGTTTACGCCAGGATTGCCCGAATCGTTCAACGTCCTCATCCGCGAGCTGCAGTCGCTCTGTCTCGACGTCGAGCTGATCTCGACGAAGAAAAAGCCAATGGAGCCGCTGCCCGTGAATGACGGCGAACCCGTGTTGGAGCAGGTGTAACGCATGCGACCTTCATTTACCGACAGCAAGACTTCGCTCCGCGCCGACTTCGACGCCATCCGCATCTCGCTCGCCTCGCCCGAGAAGATCCTGTCGTGGTCCTTCGGCGAGGTGACGAAGCCGGAGACGATCAACTACCGGACCTTCAAGCCGGAACGCGACGGCCTGTTCTGCGCCAAGATCTTCGGCCCGATCACGGACTGGGAGTGCCTGTGCGGCAAGTACAAGCGCATGAAGCACCGCGGCGTGATCTGCGACAAGTGCGGCGTCGAAGTCACGCAGGCGAAGGTGCGGCGCGAGCGCCTCGGCCACATCATGCTCGCCACGCCGGTGAGCCACGTGTGGTTCTTCAAGGGGCTGCCGAGCCGCATCGGCCACCTGCTCGACATCTCGCTGCGCGATCTCGAGCGCATCCTCTACTTCGAGGGCTACGTCGTCATCGATCCGGGCGAGAGCGACCTGAAGCAGAATCAGCTGCTCAACGAGGAGCAGTACCGCAAGGCGCGCGAGGACTTCGGCAACAAGTTCCGCGCGCAGATGGGCGCGGAAGCGATCAAGGAGCTGCTCAAGCGCGTCAACATCGAGAAGCTCGCCGAGGAGCTGCGCGTGAAGATGCGCAGCGAGAACTCGGTGCAGAAGAAACTGAAGTACGCCAAGCGGCTGAAGGTGGTCGACAGCTTCCGCAAGTCGAACAACCAGCCGAACTGGATGATTCTCGACGTGGTGCCGGTGATTCCGCCGGAGCTGCGTCCGCTCGTGCCGCTCGACGGCGGGCGCTTTGCCACCTCGGATCTCAACGACCTCTATCGCCGCGTCATCAACCGCAACAACCGGTTGAAGAAGCTGATGGAGCTGAAGGCGCCGGACGTCATCATCCGCAATGAAAAGCGCATGCTGCAGGAGGCGGTCGACGCGCTGTTCGACAACGGCCGCCGCGGCCGCGTGCTGCGCGGCGCGAACAACCGGCCGCTGAAGTCGCTGTCCGACACGCTGAAGGGCAAGCAGGGACGGTTCCGTCAGAACCTGCTCGGCAAGCGCGTCGACTACTCGGGCCGTTCCGTCATCGTTGTCGGGCCGGAGCTGAAGCTCCACCAGTGCGGCCTGCCAAAGAAGATGGCGCTGGAGCTGTTCAAGCCGTTCATCTACAACAAGCTCGAAGAGAGACAGCTCGTCGCCACCATCAAGCAGGCGAAGGAGATGGTGGAGCAGCAGCGGCCGGAGGTATGGGACATCCTCGAAGAGGTGATCCGCGAGCATCCGGTGCTGCTGAACCGCGCGCCGACGCTGCATCGCCTCGGCATCCAGGCGTTCGAGCCGGTGCTCGTCGAGGGCAAGGCCATCCGCATCCACCCGCTCGTCTGCACGGCGTTCAACGCGGACTTCGACGGCGACCAGATGGCGGTGCACATCCCGTTGTCGCCCGAAGCACAGATCGAGGCCTCGGTGCTGATGATGTCGAGCAACAACATCCTCAGCCCGGCCAACGGCGCCCCCATCGCGGTGCCGTCGCAGGACATCGTCCTTGGCTGCTACTACCTGACGAAGGCGAAGAGCGGCGCGAAGGGCGAGGGGCGCGCCTTCGGCAACATCAACGACGTGATCCTGGCGCTCGAAGCGGGGGAGCTCGAAACGCTCAGCCCCATTCGTCTCCGTTACTCAGGCATGCTCCTCGACCTGACGACGGCGCGCGACGATCAGGACGTGATTCACACCGAAGTGAGCGAGGTCAAGGCGAAGATCATCAACACGACCGTCGGACGCGTGCTGCTGAACGAGCAGCTGCCGAAGCAGATGCCGTACGTCAACGGCCTGCTGAAAAAGAAGGGACTGCAGCAGCTCGTGCAGAAGTGCTATCTGGACTTCGGTCTGGAGCGCACCGTCGACATGCTCGACGCGCTGAAGAACCTCGGCTTCACCTACGCGACGCGCTCGGGTCTGTCGATCGGCATCGACGACCTCGTCATTCCCGGCAACAAGCAGCAGCTGGTGGACAACGCGCGCAACGAGGTGATCAAGGTCGAACAGCAGTACCTCGAGGGCGCGATCACCAACGGCGAGCGCTACAACAAGATCATCGCCGTCTGGTCGGAGGTCACGGAGAAGATTGCCGACGAAATGTTCGGCGAGATGGCGGAGCTCGATCGTACGGGCCGCAGCTTCAACCCGGTCTACATCATGGCCGACTCCGGCGCGCGCGGTTCCAAGCAGCAGATCCGTCAGCTGGCCGGCATGCGCGGCCTGATGGCCAAGCCGTCGGGCGAAATCATCGAGACCCCGATCACGAGCAACTTCCGTGAAGGTCTCACCGTGCTGCAGTATTTCATCTCCACGCACGGTGCGCGCAAGGGCCTGGCCGATACGGCGCTGAAGACGGCCGACTCAGGCTACCTGACGCGGCGTCTCGTTGACGTCGCGCAGGACGTGATCATCTCGGAGGACGATTGCGGCACGCTCGACGGCATCGAGGCGCGCGCGATTGTCGAATCGGGCGAGATCATCGAGCCCCTCCGCGACCGTATCGTCGGCCGCGTGACGCTCGAGAAGATCGTCGATCCGTTCGGCGCCGGCACCATCGTCGAGCTGAACGACGAGATCGACGAGGACAAGGCATCGGCGATCCAGGAGAGCGGCATCGAGAAGGTGAAGATCCGCTCGGTGCTGACCTGCGCTGCCCGACGTGGCGTGTGCAAGCGCTGCTACGGCCGCGACCTCGCCACGGGCCGTCTCGTCGAGCTCGGTCAGGCTGTCGGCGTCATTGCCGCGCAGTCGATCGGCGAGCCCGGCACGCAGCTGACGATGCGTACCTTCCACATCGGCGGCACCGCGTCGCGCGTGTCCGAGCAGAACACGCTCGATGCGCGCCACGCAGGCACGGTGCACTACGAGGGCCTGCAGGTTGTCGAGACGCACAAGGAAGGCGGCCAGCTGATTGTCATGAACCGCAACGGCTCGCTCGTTGTAAAGGACGAGAAGGGGCGCGATCGCGAGCGCTACCCGATTGTGTACGGCGCGCGACTGAAGGTGAAGGACGGCCAGAAGGTCGAGCAGGGTCAGACGATTGTCGAGTGGGATCCGTACACGTTCTCGATCCTCACGGAGGAGCCGGGGACGATCCGCTTCAAGGACATCATCGAGGGTGTTACCGTCCACGAAGAAGTGGACGAGGTGACCGGTCTCTCGCGGTTCATCATCGTCGACTCGCCGGACGAGAAGAAGCAGCCGACGATCGAGATCAAGGACAAGTCCGGCAAGGCCGTCCGCAAGTACCACATGCCGTCGCACGCGCACCTGATGGTGCAGGACGGCGAGACGGTCGAGGCTGGCGACGTGCTCGCCAAGATCCCGCGCGAGACAACGAAGACCAAGGACATCACGGGCGGTCTGCCGCGCGTGGTGGAGCTGTTCGAGGCGCGCAAGCCGCGCGACCCGGCGGTCATCTCCGAGATCGACGGCGTCGTCAAGGACGGCGGCGTCGCCAAGGGTCAGCGCAAGCTGATCATCGTGCCGGACGACAGCACCGAGCCGCGCGAGTACGCGCTGCCGCGCGGCGTGCACGTGAACGTGCACGAAGGCGAGCGGGTGCGGGCGGGCGAGCAGCTGATGGACGGCCCGAGCAACCCGCACGACATCCTGCGCGTGCTCGGCGAGAAGGAGCTGCAGAAGTACCTTGTGAACGAAATTCAGGAGGTCTACCGGCTGCAGGGCGTCAACATCAACGACAAGCACATCGAGGTCATCGCCCGGCAGATGATGCGGTGGGTGAAGATCGAGGATGTGGGCGACACCGAGTTCCTCATCGACGAGCAAGTGGACAAGTTCCGCTTCCTCGAGGAGAACGAGCGCGTCATCAGCAGTGGCGGCCGTCCGGCGACGGCGCAGCCGCTACTGCTCGGCATCACGAAGGCGTCGCTCTCGACCGACTCGTTCATCTCCGCAGCGTCCTTCCAGGAGACGACGCGCGTGCTGACCGAGGCGTCAATCAGCGGCAAGATCGATCACCTACGCGGGCTGAAGGAGAACGTGACGATGGGACGCCTGATTCCCGCCGGCACGGGCTTCGAGTGGTATCGCCACGTGCGGATTCCGGCGGACGAGCCGCCGCCGCCGCCGGCGCCGCCGCAGCCGAGCGACGAGGACATGGATCTCGATCGGGAAATCGAATACGCGTTCGAGACCGAGGAGCCGATGTCCGCGCGGCCGCCCGCAGGCGATATCGAGTAGTACGTAGGGGCGGTTTCAGCCGGCCGACGTCTTAACCACGAAGATCACGAAGAACGCGAAGGGCACGGAGATTAGTTCTCCGTGCCCTTCGTTTGTACGCAGGAGTGAGATCGTCCGTTGGGACGCTGCTGCTTGCCGGCCGTTTACTTCGTCGAGTTGGTGTGCTCTGAAGCCACACCGATGACGATCAGGACCGCGTAGTCCTGTTTGTTGCACCCCTCGACGGGAGGCATCGGGCGTCCTGGTGCCACGCGAAATTCCGACTTGGGCGCATTCGCCGGTGAGCATGCATTCGGGCTCGTCGCCGGCGTATAGCGCGCCGACCGACAGGCCAGATGCGTCACGTCATAGAGCTTTGCTCCGTCACTGAGCTCCCACCGCTGATTGCCGTCCTTGTCCGGACGATAGACGGTTAATACGGCAGTGACCTCGCGGTCTCCGGTGACCAGGTATTTTCCGGCAGCAAGCGGGAACGTCGGCTTCTCCATGATGAGGCCGTGCTCCTCCAGCCACCAGTCGCGGCTGTCGAACCTCCAGTTGGACGGCGCGACGCCTCCCACCTCGATCAATCGCTGATAGCGCGTCAGTGGCACGCCTCTGGGACCGGGATCGACCCGCCATAGCCCCCACGTTTGGGCGTTGTTTCCGGATTTCGCCGACGGATCGCCCAACGCGGCGATGTACTGTGGCGCAACCCGCGTGAACGTCGACTGGTCTACGCCGGCACCGTGAACCGGCGATGCAAAGACGCTCATCGTTGCCACCACCGCTGTCGCACGCAACAGGTCGCGCATGAGACTCACCTTTCCGCACGTGTGTACCGGCGCCTGAGATTGGAAAGGGCCGGTCACGCTGTAAGGAGTATAGCGCCGGCATTCGGAAGCAGGTACATCGGCGACGAACCGGGGGAGAATCGATAAATGGCGTCTCACGAGCTGTCCATCGTGATTCCGGTACTCAACGATACCGAGGCGCTGCGGCGGCTGCTGGCGACCATTTCCAGCGACCCGCAGGTTGACATCGTCGTCGTCAATGGCGGTGCGGCGGACGATCAGTTGACCGCAATCTGTCGTCGGCCCGACGTCCGGTTGTTGACCTCGGCCCCAGGCCGCGCATGTCAGATGAACGCGGGAGCGTCGGCTGCGGCCGGCCGATGGATTGTGTTTCTGCATGCGGATACGCGGTTACCGCTCGACTGGTCCGATGAAATTCGCCGGGCGAGTGCCGATCCCGCCGTGGTTGGCGGCAGCTTTCGATTCACACTCGATTCGACCGCGTGGCAGGCACGGCTTATCGAGCGTGTCGTGGAGAGGCGTGTCCGGCGGCTCGATCTCGCGTACGGGGATCAGGCGTTATTTGTTCGTCGCGATGTATTCGACACGATCGGCGGCTACCCCGACTGGCCGTTGATGGAGGACGTCGCGTTCGTGCGTCGGCTTCATCGCGCCGGCAAGCTGTATCACTCGCCGCAACCGGTGCTTACGTCGGCGCGGCGGTGGGAGCGCGACGGCTGGTGGCGGCGGAGCGCGAAGAATGTGATGCTGCAGGCTCTCTTCTTCGCTGGAGTCGCGCCGGAGCGGCTGGCGCAGTGGTACTCGCATCCGGCGCCGCGCTCCACACGCGCGGCGCTCGTCGTCATGGCACGCGTCCCCTCCGACAGCCGCGGTAAGTCTCGATTGATCCGCGATCTCGGCGGCGACCATGTCGAGCTGAGAAGAGCGCTTCTGCAGGACACGCTCGATGCCGTCCGCGGTGTTCCCGACGTAAATCTGTTCGTCGCGTTCGAGCCCTCTGATTCAATCGCGGAAATGCGTGAGCTTGTTGGCGACGGAGCCCGATTGATTCCGCAGCATGGCGAGACCCTGGGCGACCGTATGTGCAATGCATTCGCAGATGTGTTCGCGGCCGGGTACTCGCCCGTCGTGCTGATCGGGTCGGATCTGCCGTCCCTCCCCTCGTCTCACCTTACGCAGGCGTTCGACCGGCTGCGCGATGGGCTGGATGCTGTGATTGGGCCGGCTGTCGACGGCGGCTATTACCTGATCGGATTGTGCCGGCCATGCCCCGCGTTATTCGCGTCTATGGCATGGAGCACGCCGGACGTGCTCGCGACCACAATGAGCACTGCGCAGAGGTGCGGTCTGACAGTGTCATTGCTGTTCCCGTGGCACGATGTCGACACGGTAGACGACCTTCGGCGGGTGTTGCGCGATGCGCAAGGCGCGACACGAATACGCGCCTGGATGGCCGCGCACGGGGAAATCGGCTGTGTCTCGCGGCGTTCTTGAGGCCCTGATCCTACGGCGCCAATTCGCCTGTCGGCAGTGTCTGTCTGTGCGTCTCCGGCTCTCCGTCGCCCGGAAACATCCGCCACGGGCGCTGCGCGCCGAATGGCAGTGCAAAGCTGTTCGCGAGCGTCACGTCCGCTGGCGCAGGGTATGCGGGCACGCCGATCGTAATCGCTTGTTGCGGTACGTCGAGGCGCAGCGTGCCATGAAGGTAATCCCACACGGTCAAACCGCTGGACCAGTTCGAATCCGTTTCCTCGGGCACGATGGAATGGTGAATGCCGTGCAGACGCGGCGTGACGACGAAATGAGCCACGACTCGCTCGACGCTGATGGGCAGTTCGACATTCGAGTGATGAAACAGGATCGAGAGCAGGAGGATGTTCTGCCATATCCAGAGGGCGTCGAGCGGGACCCCGATGGCGGCAATCTGCATCGCGCGCCATGGGATCGAGAGCGCGAGCTCGCCGGCGTGGAACCGCAGTGCGGTCGAAGCGTCGAGATCGTGATCGACATGATGAACCAGATGGAACCGCCACAGCCACGACACGCGGTGCGTGAGCACGTGCCACAAGTACAGGGTGTAGTCGAGGAGGACGACCGCCAAAATCAGATGCAGCCGCGGCGGCAGGCGACACACGTACAGGAGTCCATAGCGACGCCGCTGGAACACCTTGGCCAGCGGCTCAACGACAGGTCGTTCGAGCAGATTGACCGTCGCCGCCGCGGCGCCGGCGAATACGATATTGCGCGACACGTGGCGCCATTTCGCCTCGCGGACGCGCCGCAAGGGACGCCGCCGTTCGAGTGCGGTGAGCACCAGGAATGCGCCTCCCACGAGGAGGGGCGCCAGCACTCGCCACGACGGCGCATGTTTCATGAAGCGTTTCTAACATGGACCTGACAACATAGACACGGTATTTCAGGTGGACACAGTCATCGCTGCCGCGGCCATCGACTTGCGTCACCTCGACAACCTCTGGATCCAGGTCAGCGGGACGCGCTGCAACATCCAATGCCGTCACTGCTTCAACAGCAGCGGCCCGCACCAGACGTCCTTCGATCTCATGACCCTGGATGCAGTGAGGCAGGCGATCGCCTCCGCCGCGGCACTCGGAGTGCGCGACATCTATTTCACCGGCGGCGAGCCGTTCCTGCATCCGCAGTTGGTCGAAATGGTGGCGTACGCATTAACCCTCGCACCGACCACCGTGTTGACCAATGGCATGCTGATCAGCGATCGGATCGCCGATATGCTTGCGACGCTCGCCGCCGCCGCGCGGTACTCGCTGGAGGTGCGAGTCAGTCTCGATGGGCACACGGAGGAGATGAACGATGCCATCCGCGGACGTGGCGTGTTCCGGCTGGCCCTCGCCGGTGCGGTCAAGCTTGCGCGGCGCAACCTGCTGCCGCTGATCACCATCGTGCGAACCTGGGATGACGGCGACGAGCTCGCGACGCTCGCCGCCTTCACGCGCGTGTTGAAGGACGCAGGCTGCGATCGGCCGCGCCTGAAGCTGCTGCCGGCGTTGCCGCTCGGACGCGAGTTGACTCACCTCGGTCGCGTGCAGCGAGACGAGTGCGTCACGACCGCGATGCTCGAGGACTTCGACCGTGATCTGCTGATGTGCGCCAATTCACGTCTGGTCACCGACCGCGGCGTATGGGTGTGCCCGTTACTCGTCGAGCAGCGGGATGCGCGGCTCGGCACGACCCTCGACGACGCCGCCAGGTCGTACACGCTGCGACACGAAGCGTGCGTCACCTGCTGGCGGTACGGGACAATCTGCGGCAATGTCAGCGCCACAATCGAAGGTCCTGTCATCTCGGCTGCGCCGGAGGTGCGGTGACGCGGTTCGCGCTGCTCGGCGGCATCTACAGTAACTGGCGCGCGCTGGAGACGGCGCTTTCGGACATCGCGCAGCGGCAGGTCGACGCCATATTCTGCCTCGGTGATCTCGGCGCTTTCGGACCGTATCCGGACCGGGTGTTTCCGCTGCTGCAACTGGCGGGCGTGCTCTGCCTGCAGGGCAACTATGACAATTCGCTGGCCGGCGGCCTCGCCGATTGCCAGTGCGGCTATACCGATCCGCGTGACAACCACTTCGCGCGTCTGAGCTACC
Source organism: Vicinamibacterales bacterium (assembly GCA_035492455.1). GTDB lineage: Bacteria > Acidobacteriota > Vicinamibacteria > Vicinamibacterales > UBA2999 > Gp6-AA40. The sequence goes on from DATJJE010000072.1 coordinate 10,514, forward strand.
ACTACACGTTCCACAACACGTCGGCGGCACACAAAGCGTGGCTCCGCACGCTGCCGATGTCGCGGCGGCTTGACGTGGACGGGACGCGGCTGCTCCTGTGCCATGGGTCTCCGCGGAAGATCAACGAGTTTCTGTGGGAATCGACAAGCCCTGACGGGTTCCTCGGGTATCTGCTCGATGCTGCCGGTGCCGACGTGTTGTGCGTCACGCACACAGGCGTCAAGTGGCATCGCGATCTCGGCGGCGGGCGGCACGTGGTGAATGTCGGAGCGCTCGGTCGACCGGAAAACGACGGAACGCCCCGGGTGTGGTACACGCTGCTCACCATCGATGGCACCATCCACGTGGAATTCATTCCGATCCACTACGACCACGAGGCGCTCGCGGCAGATATGCACGCCGAGCGGCTGCCCGGTGAGTTCATTGAGACGATTCTCTCCGGCTGGTGGACCACGTGTCTCGAGGTGCTGCCTCAGAACGAGCGCAGGCGGGGGCGTTTCTAAACGCGTGGCCGGCCAGGGTCGAACCGAGTCACACACGCGGAAGGCAAATCCACGGCAGACATGTGATATCCGATTTCCGATGTTCGTTGGACGCGATCTGCACCAATAGCGATGACGTGAAGCGGCCACGACCCCACGAATAGCCGGCGTTGTTGCAGCGCACTTTTGGCGCTTTCCCAAACGATTTCGAAGGCGCGTCCGCGGGCGCTTGTTCCAATGTGCTTAGCGCAACTCCATTAAGCACAACACCTTACATTTTTGCGGTGGACTGGATCGAGGTTTGCCCTTGGTCCGCGTCGATTCCTGGTCATTTTCTCGCCGTCGCCACCACAGAGGTGTTGCTATGAGACGCGCGCGCCTTTCAACGATTGCCCTTGCCGTCTGTGTTTTCGCGCTGCTTTTGACGGGAAGCTCTCGGCTTCATGCGCAGGGCGCGAAGACCTCCGACAACGGATCGCGGCCGCCGACCGTTACATATCCACTGGAGTTCGCCGTTACCCCGCCCGTGCGCGAACTGCCGTCGCGCGTTTACGAAGCGAAGGAAGAGAAGGAGATGCCGCTCCATCGGCCGTCGATGCGATCGGGAAATGGCGCGGATACCGTGGTTCAGACATCGACGCCAACCTTCGCCAGCGCACAGACTACGAATCAATGGGAGGGCCTCGGCGCGGGCTATCCGGGTTTCACCGTCGTCGCCGTCCCGCCGGATCCGAACATGGCCGTCGGACCGAACCACATCGTCCAGTGGGTCAACAACGCCTTCGTCGTGTTCGACAAACAGGGCAATCAGATCCAGGCTCCGATAGACGATGGAACCTTCTGGGGATCGTTGTCGACGTGCAACCAGCTGGGTGGTTTCAGCGACCCAATCGTGCAGTACGACCGCATGGCCAATCGGTGGATTGTCGGTGAAGTGGCGATCCCGCTGCTTCCGGGCCTGTTCGGCCAATTCGCGCAGTGTTTCGCGGTTTCGACGACGCCGGACCCGACTGGCTCGTACTACACATGGGCCTACGGCTTCGGTAGCAACATCAATGACTATCCAAAGATCGGTGTATGGCCTGACGGCTACTACGTAACCTTCAATATCTTTCAGATCGCCGGCCCCTTCGTTGGACCCGAGAGTTGTGCGTGGGACCGCAATGCGATGCTGCAGGGTGCACACGCTCCGGCTTTCGTGTGCTTTCAACTGAACGGCACGTTCTACGCCAGCCTGTTGCCGTCCGACCTCGACGGGGCGACGCTGCCGCCCGCCGGTTCGCCGAATTTCTTCATGAACATGGATCCAGGGTCAAACGGCTTGAACATGTGGTCCTTCCATGCTGATTTTGCGAACCCGCAGAATTCGACCTTTGCCGGGCCGGTGTCGGTGCCAGGCGTCGCGCCGTTCACGTCGCCGTGTCTCGACACACAGGACTGCATTCCACAGCCTGGCACGACGACGAAGCTTGATGCGGTCGGTGATCGTTTGATGTACCGCTTGGCCTATCGCAATTTCGGCGACCATGCGTCAATCGTCGCCAACCACACAGTCCTGACCTCCGGCGGAAATACGGCCGTCCGCTGGTACGAGGTGCGCAACCCGGGTCCGACCCCCACCCTTTTTCAACAAGGAACTTACGCGCCCGACGCCGAGAATCGCTGGATGGGCAGCATCTCCATGGACAAGTCCGGGAATATCGGCATCGGATACAGCGTGGCCAGCGGCCTGACCTATCCGTCGATTCGAGTCACCGGCAGGGAAGCGGGTGACGCACCCGGCGAATTGCAGTCGGAGACGCTGGCGGTCGTTGGCGGTGGATCACAGACCGGGTATGACCGCTGGGGCGATTACTCCGCCATGAGAATCGATCCGAGCAACGACTGCACGTTCTGGTACACGCAGGAGTACCAGGCCTCGACGGCGTCGGCCAACTGGAACACGCGCATCATCTCCTTCCAGTTCCCATCGTGCGGCCAGTCGCTGACGCCGACGACAACGACGATCGCATCGTCCGTGAATCCATCCACATCCGGACAAACGGTTATGTTCACGGCGACGGTGTCGCCCGCAGCAGCGACCGGAACCGTACAGTTGTTCGACGGCGCCGCGTCTATCGGCACGGCTACGCTCAGTGGTGGCACAGCGTCGTTCTCGACCTCGACACTCGGTCCGGGAAGCCATTCCATCACTGCTGCCTTCAGCGGCGACAGCACCTATGCCGCCAGCACCTCCTCTGCCCTTACCCAGATGGTGACCACTGCGTCGGCCGCCACTTCGACGGCGCTGACGTCATCGCCGAATCCATCAACGTACGGGCAGAGCGTCGGGTTCACGGCCTTTGTGTCCAGTTCATCGGGAACGCCGACAGGCACCGTCACATTCCTCGACGGCGCGACGAACCTCGGATCATCGACGATCGACGCGAGCGGATTCGCGGCGCTCTCGGTATCCACTCTGTCGGCCGGCACGCACAACGTTACCGCCCAGTACAACGGCAGCAGCACGTTCTCCGGCAGCACATCGTCTGTTCGCGTGCAGACGGTCAGCAAGGCCAGCACCACGACTACGTTGACTTCCAATCACAACCCAGCCAACAACCAGCAGCCGGTGACATTCACGGCCAGGGTTTCGTCCTCGACAGCAACGGGCAGCGTACAGTTCTTCGATGGTGCGACGTCACTGGGTAGCGCTCCATTGAGCGGCGGCGTCGCATCGCTGACAACGTCGAATCTGTCGGCAGGGTCTCATTCCGTCACCGCCAACTATGGTGGTGACGCGAACTACAACGGCAGCACATCGGCGGTGCTGACGCAGACCGTGCGCGGCAAGAAGTAACGTCCCGAGCAGCTCACTTGTGAAGGGCACGGAGATTCACCTCTCCGTGCCTTTTTTCTTTTCTGCGGCAACGGGCCCGGTCGGGAGATGATACGGTCGGCTCCGCGATGGATCCCAAAGACATAGCTTCTCTCATCACAGCGCTCGTGGCGGTCGTCGGTTCGGTGCTTGCCGTGACCAAGTACCTCTCACGGCGGGATAAGCAGCTCGCAGCGCAACAGGCGTTTCGCACCGTGCTCGATTCTCTTTCCTCGACGGTCGAGCATCAGCGTCTTGGCGGTGCGATTCTGCTCCGGCGCTTTTTCGATCCGAAGACGGAGTTGGGTGAAGGCGGCACGCCATACGCGCGTGAGGCCGTCGACGTGATCGCCGCCCTTCTGCGCGAAACGGAAACCGGAAACTTTCAAAAGCTTCTGGCCGATGGTCTGCTCTACGCTTCATCGCTCGAGTCAGCAGACCTCCAACGCACCAATCTGCAGAATGCCTACCTGGGCGCCAAGAGCGGCGTGTCCCCGAACTTGACGCGAGCAGACTTCTACAGGGCGGATCTCTCGGCGGCCTCGCTGAAAGGTGCCAACGCGGAGAACGCGGTGTTCTACCAGGCTCGCCTGCATAACACCATCTTCAAGGAGGCAAACCTGAGCGGCGCGTCATTTTTCGAGGCGGACCTGCTCGGCGCCAACTTCAGCGGCGCCACGCTGCGCAATGCGAAATTCGCGGGCGCCCGCAACGTGCCGAACGACCTGCTGGCGCACATCGGTGAGGACGGAACGTACTGTGGGCCCGACATCTGTCCTCGTGCGGCCGCAGCGGCGGTCGCCGAGCGGCCGAAGGTGTTTATCAGCAAACCTGGAACGCTCAACGTGCTCCAGCAGGAGCTTGTGCGTCAGGTTGTTGGCATCCTCGCGGACGAAGACATCGACGCGACGACGGTGGAGCGTGGAAACTACCCGAACGTCGGCGCGATGTCGGAAGTGCGCCGTGTTCTGAGGGGGTGTTCTGGTGCCGTGATCATCGCCTTCCGCCAACTTGAAGTCGCCAAAGGAACATGGCGCAGCGGTACGGAGGAGACCAGGAGTGTCGAAGATGTTGCTCTGCCGACCGCCTGGAACCATGTGGAGGCGGGTATGGCCGCCATGGCTGGACTTCCGATGCTATTTCTCGTCGAGCGCGGTGTAATCGGCGGACTGTTTGAACTCGGCGATGTGGGCCATTCTGTCACCGCGATAGATCTGTTGAAGCCGAGCAACGACGAAATCCGCCGATCGATCACGGCATGGGCGCACGCAGTGCGGGACGTCAAGAGGAACTAACGCATCGCGCCGGGCGTGGACACTTAGGCATTGCCCTACATCAACAGGAGGTTCTGCGAACGGTGCAGGAAGAGAGAAAGGTGGCGCTGGAAGAGAAAGATCTGTACGCGGAAGCCGGCGAGATGCTGCGCCACTACTTGAGTTGGCGAGAAAAGTTACTTGCCGGTTACGTGGCCATTATCGCCGCTCTAACCGTGGCGGTCGTGAACCTTCCGCCGCGATACACCAGTCTTGCCCCAGCGGTAGCTGTCGTGGGCATGTTGTTGACGGCGATGTTCTGGCTGCTCGAGCGCAGAAACCGAGAACTGTTTAATCGGTGCGTCACTGCGGGTGCGACACTCGAGAATGAAGTTCGAATCGTCGGGACGTTTACTGAACTGAACAAAAACCCCGAAACACCCACGCACAGTACGGTACTGGATTGGTTCTTCGGTCTGGCAATGTGCTTCCTGTTCGCCGCCGCGATTGTTCTGGGCGAAGGTAACGTTGCGACCGCGGCCCGCTTGACTGCACATGACGAAGCGGCAGTTCGCCAGGGTCTCGATGCCGAGATGAAGGCGGCCAACGCGGCAGACGCGGCAGCATGGGCATCCTTGTATACGCCTGACGCCATTGTCCTGAGGCCGCATGCGACCGCCGTTCAAGGCCGCGACGCGATTCAGCAATGGCTTGCGACACTTCCTCACATCTCGAACGCGAAGGCTCAAGGTGTCGAAGTCATGGGGTATGGCGACCTCGCATATCTGCGCGGCGCGTACAGCATGACGTTTTCGATACCTGGTGTGCCGTCGCCGATCGACGAGTGGGGCAAGTTCCTGCAGATCTATCGCAAACAGAGCGACGGTTCGTGGAAGATGACGCGAGAGATCTATAACTCCGACCTGCCGGTGGCCGTTCCTGCGCAGCAACCACCGGCTAAACGAGGGGAATGACTGACGCGAGCTACACAACGGTGTAGTAGAGAAATTCAGCCGCCGCCGTTTTCGCGAGCCGTTTGCGCAGATCCAGGTGATTCGTCGGCTTCCCGTCGAGGAGTTCGCCTATGTGTACGAAGAATCCGGCGACATCCTGTAAAGGATTGCCAAGGTCGAGATCGAAATCCGCGTAGGTGTGCGGACAGTCCGCCGGCGGCACGGCAATGACGACCTGCATCGACGGCGTACCTTCGGCGCGAAAGCTCAATAGCTTCGTGAATGACGACTTCGTCTCCGGAGGCTCCGGCATTTCGCTCAGCAACCGGCCGTGGATGGACGCGTGGGGAGGGCCTTCCGCGTAGAACGGCCGCTTCGGGTCTTTCGCAAGGGTCTCCAGCACGTCGTGCAGCTGACGATCGACCTTGGCGTAGAGACGGTCGTTGGCGACCATGAATACGTTCTGGACCAGTCGTATCAGCGGCGCTCCTTTGTTGGGCCGCGTGCGCAGCGACGCCATCAGGTTCAAGAGACAGGCTCGCCTGGTGGGCCGGCGCGTCGCGTCTTCCAGCCAGTCACCAGCGGCTAGCCCGTTCACGCTCGAGCGTTCCAGCACCGTCATAATGTCTTCGTCGGCGTCCGTGAGATCGACGTCGACGGTTCTCTCGTCCATCTGTACGTCGACCTGGACGATCGCGAATCCGTCATGGTCGACGGCGGCCGTCTGAATTTTCGGCGTGTCGGCCTCCTCGATCTGCAGGCGGACCCCGTAGCGGCCTTCCGGAAGCGCGTGCTCGTTCGCGCCACGGAGAAGGATGGACCCGTCTTCGACCGACAGATTCAGCTTGAATTCTCCCGGTTGCCATCCCTGGATGCGTCTGACGCTATCCATGCGGACGCGGGTGATGTCGTTGCGCGGCGTGAACTGGATGCCGACCGTGCGTTCCAGCGGATCGTTTTCCTCGAATTCGATACCGCCGGGCAGTTGCCGCCTGACACGCAGACGCCTGTCGTTTTTCCTGAACTGGACTTCGATGTATTCGTTCACGTCGTGATTCCCGTTATGCCGGCCGGGCGGCCTCGTAGCAGTTCCAGATGATGATCGCGTAATTGATCGGCGCGTGATCCGCGAGAAATCCGGGGAGTGGTACGTCCGGACCGGACTGCTTCAGAAGTCCGCCGACGCTGTGCGCCGCCACCGGTGACATCGCAGCGCCCACTTCGAGCAGAAGCTGCGTGCGGTGGTCGACGTTGGCATGGAGATGACCGCTGCCATCGATGAATTGCAGCGCACCAACATGCTGGAAGACGAGACCCAGCGGAACGTGCGTGACGAGATCGGAATCGTTCTGGAACCTGAACACCGTGGGCGGCTTGATCTCGGCGCCGAAGCGCCGATCGCCGACGCGGGGAGAGCCGAACGTGTACAGACCGACGAAGCCGAGCGCCGGATCGTCCGCACAGAGATTCGCTGCCACGGTCGCGAGCGCCGCCCCGAGACTGTGGCCGCAGATCCACAACGCGCGGCGGTGCTGCGCCTGCAACGTCCGGATGTGATTGGACACAGCAGGCCAGACTTCCTCGATGGCGCTCTTGAATCCGGCGTGCACCCAATCGCCGTGTGCATCGAGGACCGGCACGAAGCGGGCGTCGATCGTCCAGTCGAGGACCGACTGCCAGAAGTCGTCGACCTGTGTGCCTCGAAACACCAGCACGATCCAGTCGTTCGTCGATGCGACGTAGCACTGCGTGCTGCGTTTGCCCGGGACGACGTGCACCTTCGCGCCGGCAACCTTCTGAAACTCGGTGGTGATGGTGGCCGGGCTCGAATAGGCAAGGAACGCGGCGTCCATCAGCCACCAGGCGTTGCGCAGGTTCAGCGACACATCGCCGGGTTCGAACGGATGCTTGTCGACGTTTTCAAAGAAGGTGTACGGGAAAGACGCGTTCGCAGGCGGGCTGAGCGGTCGCGTCGTCTGCGGTGGCAGTCGTTTAGGCATATTGTCGGCAGACCGTATTCCTAGTTTCCCCGCGTGAAGACCTGCACATCCTGAAGTTCGGGGTGCGCCGGGACCCAGCTGATCGAGGTAAAGACCTTGCCGTCGGGCGACGCGGTATAGATGACCCATTCGGACGTCTTGCCATCGGTGACCTGCTGCCGCACGATCAAGTCCGGCGCGAGCCGCCAGTGGGCCAGCGTTTGATCCTTTCCCGGCGTGCGCGTATCGGGGTACGCCTTGCCGTCGAGTTTGGCGGCGTAAGAGTATGTCGGCGCTGACGTGGGGCTATTCGCGAGCGTGTTGCGAAGGCCATCGCCTTCCCGCGCCAGTACCCGCACGTGCTGAGTGGGAAATGTGGCGTGGTCGCCCCCGCGATTATTCACGGATCTCGTCTGGTCCATCATCCATCGACCGAAGATGGGGTCGGCCGATCTCGCCGGCTGCCCGAACACCCGGGAATACGCGAACATAAGCGCCAACGCCACCGTCGTCACGACCAGCCCCGCAGCGAAAAATTTGCGCATAAGTGTCTCTCCGGCTCTTCGCCTGTCTTGGGGAAACGCATTGTACGCGTTTGAATCGCCCGCACCGGCTACAATTCGGACCGCGGAGGACGAACGATGGCATTCGATCTGACCATCAACGGCAGCGTGCATCGCGTCGATGCCGACCAGCAGACCCCGCTCCTCTGGATCATCCGCGACCACGTCGGCCTCACCGGCACGAAGTTCAGCTGCGGCATCGGGCAATGCGGCGCGTGCACGGTGCACGTCGATGGCCGCGCCATCCGCTCCTGCAGCGTGCCCGCCTCGACGGCGGTCGGGAAGTCGATCCTGACCATCGAGGGCGTATCACCAGACGGTTCGCATCCCGTGCAGATGGCGTGGAAGGAATTTGACGCACCGCAGTGCGGCTACTGCCAGTCCGGGATGATTATGGCGGCCCTCGCGCTCCTCCACGACCGCCCCAACCCCACCGATGCCGACATCGACGCGCGCGTGACCAACGCCTGCCGGTGCGGCACATATCACCGTGTCAGGCAGGCGATTCACCTTGCCGCCGATTTGATGAGGAAGTGACATGAGCACCGATGTCACTCGTCGCGAGTTTCTCGCTACTGTCGCCGCGGCTCATGGCGCACTCGTTGTCGGCTTCTGGATGCCGGACAAGACACAGGCGCAGACAACAGTCGCAAAGCCGGCGGGCGCCGCCTGGTACGAGGATGCGGCTACGCCAGAGGTCAATGCCTGGATCGTCGTCGCGCCAGACGACACGGTAACGATCCGTATCGCACAGACCGAGCTCGGTCAGGGCGTGTGGACCTCGAACGCGATGATGGTCGCCGAGGAGTTGCAGTGCGACTGGGGCAGGGTCCGTCCGCAATATGCCTCGGCCAACCGCGACGCACGCGAGAAGGCGCCGGAGTGGACGCTGAAGGTCCCCGGCAACGGCCCGACCGACCCGAACGGCGGCGGCGATCCAACGTTCGCTGACCGGAATCCCACCGGCGTATCCGGCATTCCCGACAGTCTCTATCGCCGCATGCGCACCAACGCGGCCTCGTCTGTGAAGGATGGTCGCTACTACCTGCAGCTCGCGGGTGCGGAAGCGCGCGAGCGTCTGCTGCTCGCCGCTGCGGACCTGTGGAGCGTGCCGGTTACCGAGCTGACGTCGAAGGACAGTGTCATCACGCACGGGCCGAGCGGCCGCACGATTACCTACGGGCGCGTCGCGGAGCGGGCAGCGCAGACGCCGCACCCACACCCGGAAACGATCAGGATCAAGTCGCCCGATCAATGGACGCTGATGGGCACGGAGCGGAAGAACCTCGACGTGCCGTTGAAGGTGACGGGGCAGACGGTCTATGGGATCGACGTCCGTCTGCCGGGGATGAAATGGGCCGCGGTCAAGGCGTGTCCGGTCTATGGCGGCGACGTCAAGCGCTACGACTTCGACGCCATCCGCACGATGCCTGGCGTGCGCAGCGCCGTGCAGTTTCCGATCCCCGATCCGTCCTGTACGCGCGGCCGCGTCTTCAGCGGCGGTGTCGCCGTGATTGCGGACAGCTGGTATCAGGCGAAGACTGCCATCGATCGCCTGCCGATCGAGTGGACGATCCCGCCGGACAACGCGGCCGTCAATACCGCGATGATGCGCGACGCGCTCGCCTCGTCGATCGCCCAACCAGGACAAGTGCGTGTCAACGATGGTGACGTCGACGCCGGGTTCGCGCATGCCGCCAGAATCGTCGAGGCCACCTACTCCACGCCCTATCTCGCCCGTGCGCGCATGGAGCCCGGCAACGCCACCGTACTGGTGACGAACGACCGCGTGGACATCTGGATTGGCGATCAGAGCCCGCAGGAGACGCGCTTCAGCGCATCGAAGATCACCGGGGTGCCGGAGCAGAACGTCTACATCCACCTGTGTCATCTCGGCGGCGGCTACGGTCGCAACGGCAACGGACCGCAGGCGGAGCAGGCGATCATGATCGCCAACCAGATGCGCGGCACGCCGGTTCACATGCTGTGGACGCGCGAAGAGGACTTCATCGGCACGACATATCGCGCCATGGGCATGGCGCGATTGAAGGCCGGCCTCGACGCCGATGGCTGGCCGATTGCCCTCGAGGTTCGCACCTGCATGCAGCGCGACGGGTTCGGTCCAGAGGCATCGTTCGACGTGAGGTCGCGCTACCACGTGCCGAACTATCGCTATTCAACGCACACCACGAAGTTCCACATTCCCGTAGGAACGCGGCGCGGCGTCGGTCAGGCCGCGCACGAGTTCTATCGCGAGAGCTTCATGAACGAGCTCGCGCACGCGGCAGGTAAGGATCCCTATCAATACCGTCGCGAGCTGATCGCCCGCACGACCCTGCCATACAAGGCCGACATGCTCAAGGCGCTCGACATGGCTGCACAGATGGCGGGCTGGGGGACGCCGCTACCGAGCGGCAAGGCGCGCGCGATCGCGCTTGAGGAGCGCGGTGCGGAAGCCAACGGGTTGGCGACGATCAGCGCCATGGTCCACACCGTATCCGTGAGCCGCGACGGTAAGGTGCGGCTCGAGCGCGTGGACGTGGCGCACGACACCGGCTTCGGCCTCGTCAACCCGCTCTCGGTGAAGAAGCAGATCGAAGGACAGATCGCCTGGTTCTACAACGACGCGATGCTGCAGCAGACGACCATTGCCGACGGCCACGTCGTCGAGAACAACTACAACAAGTTCCCGATCTCGCGCATGGCGGACGATCCGCCCGAGATCAACATCCACTTCTTCCCGACCGGACACTGGCTCATAGGCATGGGCCACGACCGTGCGACGTCGATCCAATCGGCCATCGGCGACGCCATCTTCCAGAT
>DATJJE010000073.1:0-4231 GCA_035492455.1 Vicinamibacterales bacterium
AGCGCCATAGGCATGAAGAATTGCACGCTGTCCTGCTTGCCTGACTCGGCCAGGATCATCACGCGATTGAACAAGCGATTGGCGCGCTCTTCCGGCGACATCTGGGAGATGTCGGGTGGTTGTCCGCCAGCCCCCCCGGCCTCCCCGGCCCCTCCTGCGAACGGCGCAATGGGAGCCGAGGTGGCCTCGTCCGCCCGGGACGGCGCGCCCAGCGAGCGCATCGCAACGACAGTGATCAGCGCGCCGAACGCGGCTCCGGCGAGTCCCCACGGAAGTCCGGCGCGCCAGCCGCTCGCGCCCGGCGTCCCAACTGCGGCTCCGCACTTGTGGCAGAACTTTGCCGAGGGAGATAGTGGAGCACCACATGCATGGCAGGTCATAGGATGGAGAATGTAACGCGGCCTAGCGGGTGACAGGAAAGCCGGTAGAGTAGGGCCGATGGGCACCGAATACGGCAAGCACATGGGCGAGTTGAAACGCGGCGACCAGCGCTGGGACGTCTATCTCGAGGGGCAGCCCGATACCGGCATGGGTGCGGTACGGGGACGCATTCATTTCGTGAGCGGCCAGCAGCACAAGGTGACCGGCTGGATCTTCCTGGAGTGGCAGGAGCGTGATATTCACGAGCGATTCGGGGAGTTTTCGGCCGTCGAGCTGCTGCACTTCGTGGAGTCGCTGTAGCGCATTTGCTGCACGTTCGGGCGAACAGTCTGCACATTTCCACATCACCAATCGGCGCCCAGCCGATTTTTTTTGCAATTGGTGCACGATTTGGTTGACACTCTGCCGTACGTCCTCTACCTTCCCGTATGGCCCGCCGCTTGCACCGCGCATCCCCGACTCGGGAAGGAGATCCCTCGCCATGACAGCAACGTTGGAACCCACCGCCGCCGTCGCCACCGGCGCGAAGGTGTCTGCTGGCGCGTCGCCGGCAGACGTCATCCGCCGCGCCAAGGAAGCGGGAGTCCAGATCGTCGACGTGCGTTTCACCGACTTGCCCGGTACCTGGCAGCATTTCTCGATTCCGTTGAAGGAGCTCGAGGAAGACACGTTCACCGACGGGCTGGGATTCGACGGGTCGTCGATCCGCGGCTTCCAGGCGATCAACGAAAGTGACATGCTGCTGCTGCCGGATCCGGCGAGCGCATTCGTCGATCCGTGCCTGCAGGTGCCGACGCTGTCGCTCACCTGCGACATCGTCGATCCGATTACACGCGAGCCGTACTCGCGCGACCCTCGGTACGTGGCGCGTAAGGCCGAAGCGTTCCTGAAAAAGAGCGGCGTCGCCACGACCGCGTACTTCGGTCCCGAAGCGGAGTTCTACATCTTCAACTCCGTGCGCTTCGACCAGAACGCGCACGAAGGCTATTACCACATCGACTCCGAAGAGGGCATCTGGAACAGCGGCACAAACGGCACGGCCAACCTCGGCCACCGTCCGCGCCATAAGGAAGGCTATTTTCCCTGCCCGCCGACCGACCGGCTGCAGGACCTGCGCTCCAAGATCATGCTGGCGATGATCGCGGCCGGGATCGAGGTGGAAGTGCATCACCACGAAGTCGGCACCGCGGGCCAGACCGAAATCGACATGCGCTACAACACGCTGACGCGCATGGGCGACCAGGTCATGATGTACAAGTACATCGTCAAGAACGTCTGCGCGGCCAACGGCTACACGGCGACGTTCATGCCCAAGCCCATGTATGGCGACAACGGCTCGGGCATGCACGTGCACATGAGCCTGTGGAACGGGTCGAACAACCTGTTCTTCGACAAGAACGGCTACGCGTTGATCTCCGACAGCGCGCGCTGGTACATCGGCGGGCTGATCAAGCACGCCGCCGCGCTGCTCGCGTTCGCCGCACCGACGACGAACAGCTATCGCCGCCTGGTGCCGGGGTATGAGGCACCGATCAACCTGATCTACTCGCAGCGCAACCGCTCGGCGATCTGCCGCATCCCGATGTACTCGACGTCGCCGAAGGCCAAGCGGCTCGAGTTCCGGGCGCCGGACCCGTCGGCCAACCCGTACCTCACGTTCGCCGCGCTGCTCATGGCCGGTCTCGACGGCATCAAGAACAAGATCGAGCCGCCGAAGCCGATGGACGTCGATCTGTACGAGCTCGAGCCGGAGGAGCGGAAGCACGTGAAGAACACGCCGGGAAGCCTGCTCGAATCGCTGCAGGCGCTCCAGGCCGATCATGCGTTCCTGCTCGAGGGTGGCGTCTTCACGCAGGACCTGATCGACACGTGGTTGGCGATGAAGCGGACGAAGGATGTCGACGCCGTTGCCTTGCGTCCGCATCCGTACGAGTTCTTCCTCTACTACGACGCGTAACCTGAAACTGACGCACTGAAGGGACGGCAGCTTAATCGCCGTCCCTCTTGCGTCTTTATCTATGCCGACCAAAAAAGAGATTCTGGACGCCGCCAAAAAGCAGGACGTTTCGTCCTTGCGCCTCCAGTTCACCGACATCCTCGGCGTCAACAAGAACGTCGAAGTGCCGGAGAGCCAGTTCGAGAAAGCGCTCGAGGGCGACATCATGTTCGACGGCTCATCGATCGAAGGCTTCGTGCGGATCGAAGAGTCCGACATGGTGCTGAAGCCGGACCTCGAGACGTTTCGCGTCCTGCCCAACGGCGACGCGGCCGGCAGAGTCGCCCGGGTGATCTGCGACATCTACAATCCCGACGGATCATCGTTCGCCGGCTGCACGCGTCAGACGCTCAAGCGGCAGATCGCCAAGGCCAAGACGCTCGGCTACGAAATGATGGCGGGCGTCGAGGCGGAGTTTTTCATCTTTCAGCTCGACGCGGGCGGTGAGCCGACGACGATCACTCACGATCACGGCGGCTATTTCGACCAGACCCCGGTGGATCGCGGGGAAGAGATCCGGCGGCTGATCGTGCGCTATCTGGTGGCCATGGGGTTCGAGGTGGAGGCGGGACACCATGAGGTTGCGCCCGGACAACACGAGATCGACTTTCGCTATGCCGAAGCGCTCGAGACGGCGGACAATCTCGCCACGTTCCGGTTCGTCGTGCGCAACGTGGCCTACCGGCACGGGTTCCTCGCGACGTTCATGCCCAAGCCGATCTTCGGGCAGAACGGCTCGGGGATGCACACGCACCAGTCGTTGTTTCGCAAAGGCCAGAACGCCTTTCACGATCCGAAGGCGCAATGGGAGCTCTCGGACGTCGCGCTCTCCTACATCGCCGGGCTGTTGACGCACGCGCGCGGCTTCTGCGCGGTGACCAACCCGCTCGTGAACAGTTACAAACGGCTGGTGCCGGGGTATGAGGCGCCCGTCAACGTGGCGTGGTCGATGCGGAATCGCTCGCCGCTCGTCCGGATTCCGGACCGCCGCGGCACGGGGACACGCTGCGAGCTGCGCATGCCGGATCCGTCGGCCAATCCATATTTGGCGCTGGCGGTGCAGCTGGCGGCGGGCATCGACGGGGTCGAGCACAAGCTGACACCGCCCGACCCCGTGAACAAAAACATCTTCGAGATGAGCTTTCGGGAGCGGCGCAAGTATCGCATCGACGAGCTCCCCCGGGACCTGCACGAGGCGCTCGACACGCTGGAACGCGACGAGGTTATCAGGAACGCGCTGGGCGCGCACATTTACGAGCGGTTCGTGGAAGCCAAGCGGGGCGAGTGGCAGGAGTACATCGGAAAGGTCAGTGAGTGGGAGCTCGAGCGGTATCTCAGTGTGTACTAATCGGGGTGGTGGGATTGTGGCTCGGGGCGTGCGACATTCTGCCCCGGCCGGGTGACACGCAGGGCGAGCAGCTCTCGGGCGAGTGGGATCAGCACGGCCGGATCGTCGTCGATACCGATTCCCGCTACACACTGGTTCGTCTCCGCACCGATACGACCGTCGTGGAACGGCGCGACGTTCTGCTCGCGCGATTCGATTTCGATCCGAGTGATGCGGTCGGCGACGAATACTCGCTGACGATCGGGCTCGATCTCGGCGACGCGCGCCGATTGTCCGCGAACCATCCGTATTCCCTCGGCGATGCGATTCCCGCCTACGGCACAGTGACCTGCCTGTGCCGGCCGTTGCGTCCCGACTCGGTACGCGGCACGTACACGATGGACACCCGCGGCACGCGACAGATCGCGGGGCGGATCGAGGCCACGCTGTACTTCACCGCCTGGAACGACCCGACCCGCCACGCGCGGTACCCGCTGCGGCAGCGGATTCACGGGGTGCGACCCTGA
>DATJJE010000074.1:0-64391 GCA_035492455.1 Vicinamibacterales bacterium
ATCTGCTTGGCGACCGCTTCGACGACGCGGATGCTGAAGTCCTCGCTGCGCGGCGCCTCGAACACGGCAATCCAGCGCGGGAACTCGACGGCGATGCTCTTGTAGTTGCCCGCTTCGAACGAATACACGCCGTCAGCGAGCTTGGTCATCGTCGGGTTGATCTGCGGCTGGTAGTTGCGGACGTTGTCAGGCACGTTGACCGGGTCGGGGCAGACGTTCGCCTTGACGTCCTTCATCGTGCCGCCGAACGCGTTGTGGCCGGCGTTGATCGTCTGCGAGTTGAAGTTGTCGTCGAGCCCTTCGTGCGAGTGCCAGCCGGTGGGGAACTTGATGCCGTTGCCGATGTCGATGTAGCTCTCGTTGGTGAACTCGTGCTCGTAGTTCAGGTCGCCGAGCAGGTCGTCGGGCACGGTCGTGTGCATGCGCTGGAGCATGTGCTCCTTGTTGATCGTCGCGTCGATCTTGAATCCGCCGGGCGCCGTGATCTGCACGACGTTCGTGATCTCCGGAATCACGGTCAGACCGTCGCGTCCCATCTCACCGAGCTCCCACCGCCAGGTCGCCTTCGGATTCGCGCCCGGCATCTGTGCGGCCTTGAGGAAGCCGTGCGGGTTCATCCACAGCTCCACGGGGAAGACCTCGGCGACGTCCGGCTCGTTCGGGACCGGCTGGCCGTTTGCGCCATCCATGTGCCACGCGTATGGCTTCGGGCCCGACGCGTTGAGCATGAAGATCTGATGCGTCTGCGTCTGCAACGGACCGTCGAGCCAGCCGATGCCGTACTTCCAGGCGGCGGGTGTCAGACCCGGCTTGCGATCGAACTCCTCTTTCATCGTCTTCGCCTGCCAGTTCATCGTGCGCACGTAGTTCCCAAGTTTGTCCGGACGAGGCCAGTCGACGTTCTTGCCGGCTTCTTTCTGCTGGCCGACGGCGCCGTTGTAGCCTTCGCCCGCGATGGTGACGCAATTCAGCTTGTCATTCCCGATCGCCTTCACCGCGGCGTCGAGAATCGGCTTCGGATCGACGAAGCCGGGGGGGAGCTGTTGTGTGGCGACCTGGCCGCCCGCCACCGCAAACAGACCAGCGACGAACACCGCCAACCCTAACCTTCGCGACATAAATCCTCCAATCCGAAAACCGCGGAAATTCTACCGTGTCGTCGCCGCTGTTGACGGCGGATATGACTGCCACACGCCCGACGACGGACGCTGCATGACACCTTTCTTCGAGTAGTCGCAGACCCCCTGCTGGAACACGCTGCGCAGCTGTGCAAGCTGCGCGTCGGTCACCGGGCGCTTGTAGTCGCTCTTGTCGATCGGCTTCAGCTCGCACTTGAACACGTCGCCGGTCGCCGGCCCACCGGCGACAAGGCGCGGATTGGCGTAGACGGGGAACATCGACGCGCACTTCGCCGGATCCTTGATCTCTTCCAGTTTCGCCATGAAGCACGAGTCCGCGACACCACTCGGCTTGTTGCGCAGCACCTTCTCACGCTGCGTTCCCGGCGCCGCATCGTTCGCGACCGCCGCCAGCCACTTATCGAGGATTTCCAGGTTGTCGTCCTGCGCCTTGGTGACGTTCACCTTTTCGTCATAAACACGTGCGATGCGGTTGCCGCCACCAGCCGCGTTGATGCGATTGCCAGCCATCACGCCGTCGAACGTGTCGTGCACGTTGCCGCCCGGCCCCTCCGTGTACGGCCGCATATCGATGATCGGAATCTGCGCCAGTCCATGCGCTCCATCGTTGACGCGTCCGCTTTCGTAAGCGATGCGCAGCGCGTCCTGATCGGCAACTGTCCGTTCCGACACGATGTTGCCGTTGAGGTCGTGGCCGCCGGCAAGCCGGTTGATGTCGAGGAACTGGTTGAAGTTGATCTTGCCGTCGTTGAAGGCTTTCAGTCCGTACTGCACGCCGGTGTTGTCGAACGGCCGGCGCGCGAAGCCGGTCTTCGGATCTTTGCCGTACACGCTGGCGTACGCGTCCTGATACGTGCAGCGGACGCCGTCCGGCTTCTTCACCGGATCGAACCGCGTCGGCAGTGGAACCGTTTGCGGGTCGCAGTTGTTGTCCGCCGCGACGGCCGCATAGCGCAGCTTGTTGTTCGTGCAGTAATCCCAGTGGCTGAACCCCGACACCGCGGTCTTCTGATCCGTGGTGAACGGCTGCTTCGATACGGTCATCGCGTGGTCCAGCAGCTCGCAGTCGAGCAGTGCAGTCTGAAAGGTCATCACGTCCGCAAAACTTGCGGTCGGCACGATGGCGTCGAGCAGGCCGGGATAGTTGTTGGCGATCGCGTGCTGCTGCATCGAACCGCCCGAGCGGCCGCTGCCGATGGTCCACTTGATCGGACCGTACTCTTCGATGAAGTGCTCCTTCACCATCATCATTGTCTCGGCTGAGACGACATCGTTGGCGTAGGTGCCGAACACGTTCAACGAACCGCCGGCCACCGCGAAGCCCTTCGCCAGCGGGAAGTCGCCGAGCTGTCCATCTTCCAGATTGCCTCGTTGACCGTTAAGCCCACCGATCGTTCGCCCCTGGTGATACCCCCACGCCACGCCGCCGCCGAACGTATAGACAAGCCGTCCATTCCACGCCGCATTGGTATTCCATGGTGAGGGCAGCGGTGTGCCAGGTTCGTGGAGAAACGCGATTGAGTAAATCGCGCGGTTGATCGTTCCCATCTCGCGGCGAACGATGTACGGCACCGTCTTGCCCTCGGTCGTCGTCGTCATCGCGATGTCGGTCGGACGGGGACCGTTCGGATCGAGCGGCTTGAATGGATTCGGCTGCCCACCGCGCCCGCCGAACCCATTCGCGTTGTCGGCCGCGGCAAGGTCGCCTTGTGGTCCACCCCCGCTACGTGCCGACGTCGAACGATAGAAGTATTCGACCTTCGTGTTGGCGGAGCAGTCGGCGTCGAGCGGCGCGCCGAGGCCGACCGCCTCCGTCTCACATGTGAACGGTGTCTGATGCGGGCTGTAAAGCACAGGTCCGGTGGCCGGATGATTGATCACCGTCAACTGAGCGGTCGCCTTGCTGCCGCGCATTGAGGCCTGGATCGAGTTCGAGCCGACGTTCAACCCGGTGACGAGTCCAATCACACCCTTCGATCCAGCGCCTGGCTTGAAGGCCGCGCTCTCGTCCTTGCCGTTGACCATCACGCGGAGAGTCTTCGCAGTGAGGTTCGCTGGCCCCTCGATCTGAAGAAGTACGTCACCGCCGCTGACGAATTCCGCTTTCGTGGAGAGTGCGCGGACCTCCAGTGAAGGCGAGGTCTTCTGTTGCGCCGCGACAGGAACTGTGAGCACGCTCGCCACTACAACAAGTCCGATAGCCGCGAAGCGATTCATCGCAGTCTCTCCTTTCAAAGCGGTGCCCTCCAAAAAACCGGATATCCGTTCAAGCCGCTGGATGGTTCGACCGGCAGATGTTTAAAGCGGCCAATAACATAGCGCGAATTTGAGTCCGAGGTTTGCTTGACGTTGCGGACCGCCGTCAGTTACAAAGGTGGGCTTCTTTCAGCACGGTTCGGTTTCCAAGGAGAGACGAATGTACGTGACTAGTATCAGGCGGGTCCTACTGGCCCTCGCCTTTTTCGCGATGTTGCCGCTCGGCGCATTCGCGCAGGAGGCGACCCTCAGTGGCACGGTCACTGACTCGACGGGCGGTGTGCTGCCCGGCGTGACGATTACCGCGACGCACACGGCAACGGGCAACACCTTCGTCGCCGTGACGGATGAAAAGGGCGGCTACCGCATCCCGGTTCGCGTGGGGATGTTCAAGGTGGACGCGGAACTCCCAGGTTTCGGCACCGTGACGCGCCAGGTTGAACTGCTCGTCGGACAAACGGCCGTGCTGAACCTCCAGATGGCGCCATCCACCGTTCAGGAGTCCGTGACCGTGACCGGTGAAGCGCCGCTGGTCGACACGACCACGTCCTCGCTCGGCACCAATGTCGATCCCCGCCAGATGCAGGAGCTGCCGGTCAACGGGCGGAACTGGATGGACCTGACGCTGCTCGCCCCCGGCAGCCGCGCCAACGCGGTTGCGGAGACGCCGATCAACTCGACGAGCTCGAACATTCCGTTCCAGCTCAATCTGGATGGGCAGCAGGTCACTAACCAGGTTGCTTTGAGCTTCGGCCAGCCGCGCTTCAGCCGCGATGCGATCGGCGAGTTCGAGTTCGTCTCGAATCGTTTCGATGCGGCGCAGGGCCGTTCGAGCGGTATCCAGGTGAACGCCATCACCAAGTCGGGCACGAACACGCCGGGAGGCACGTTCTCCGGTTACTTCCGCGATTCGAAGTTCAATGGCAAGGATCCGGTGGCTGGGGTCGTACTGCCGTATCAGAACCAGCAGCTGTCGACGACATTCGGTGGCCCGATCATCAAAGACCGCATTCATTACTTCCTGAACTACGAGTTCGAGCGCGAGCCGCAAACCTACGTCTACAACACGCCGTACCCGAAGTTCAACACGACCCTCTCGGGCACCCGCCGTCAGGATACGGAGATGGGCCGCTTCGACTTCCAGTTCAATCCGCAGATGCGCCTCACCGCGCGCGGCAACCGGTACGACAACCGGATTCCGTACGACTCGCGCTACACCGGCGGTTCGGATCGCACGCCGGCGTCGGCGATCGGCACCAACCGCCGCAGCGAGCAGGAGTTCGGCAGTTTCACGCAGGTCCTCGGCCAGAGCATGGTGAACGAAATCAAGGGCGGTCACTCGCTCTTTCATTGGAATCAGTTCGCGCACGTGAACAACGCCAACAGTCTCGTGGGTCAAACCTCGGGCTTTGGAGCGCCGGTGATTCTGCTGCGTGGCTTCACGCTCGGCCAGACGCACGCGATCACGCCGCAGAACATCCGTGAAGAGGACTGGGACATCCAGGACGCGTTCACGATGTCGTACAACGCCAAGGGCCGCCACGACATGAAGCTCGGCGGCGAGTACATGAAGGACTTCACCTGGGAGACCACGTGCCAGACCTGCATGGGTCAGTACACGGCGAACAATGGCGCACTGTCGGCTGCGGTCATCCAGGACATGATCAGGGACGTCAATGACGTGACGACGTGGAACCTGGCGCCGCTGTCTGCGGTGACCACGCAGTACATCCGCAACGTCGCCATGACGAACTCGCCATACTCGCGGCCGACGGGGAACAACGGATTCACCGAGTACGCGCCGCGCCACGTGGTCGCCTGGTGGGCACAGGACGACTGGCACGCGACCAACAAGCTGACGCTGAACCTCGGCGTGCGCTATGACGCGCAGATCGGCGAGTTCGTCAACTGGGTCGAATTCCAGCCGTTCATTGCTGGAAACCGCCCGAACGATCTGAACAACATCGCCCCGCGGCTCGGCTTCAACTACGCGTGGAACGACAAAACGGTCATCCGCGGCGGCTACGGTATCTACTACGGCGAGGCGACGGGGCAGCCGCCGCTCTTCACGCTGCGCTACGTGCAGCAGATCGCAATGACGGTTCTCAACGACGGTCGGCCCGACTTCGCGGTCAACCCGTTCAACGGGCCGGCGCCGACCTACGATCAGGCGAAGGCGCAGCTGTGCTCCTCGCAGCCCAATCCCGCCTCGCCGACGTGCAACCTGCGGCACAGCACGCAGAACTTCGCGGCGCCGGATCTCGTGGATCCGTATAGCCATCAGGCATCAGTAGGCTTCGCGCGCCAGATCGGCAGCACCTCGTCGCTGGAGATGGACTGGGTGTACACGGGTGACCGTGCGCAGCTGAACACGCGCAACATCAACGTCGCGTTCAACCCGGCGACGGGCCTGCCGTATCCGCTCGTGGGCGGTACCGCGGCGGCCAACTACATCAACCGCCCGTACCCGGGATGGGGCACCATCCAGATGAACCGCAGCGACGGCAAGCAGAACTACCAGGCGCTGCAGACGGCGTACACCAAGCGCATGTCGAATCACTGGCAGGCGTCGGCGAGCTACACGCTGTCCAACACGCGACAGTTCGATCAGCTGCCGCTCAACCCGGGTTGTCAGTACCCGGTGACGACGGTGGCAGGTTCGGGTGTGTATCGGTGCGATGTGGCGGTGACGGTGCCGGACTACGTGGCCGAGAACGCCTGGTACACCACCGGCGATCAGCACAACCGTGTGACGTTCAACGGCATCTACGAAGCGAAGTACGGGATCCAGCTTTCGGGTCTCTACATCTTCGGCGACAACGGCAACGCGACCGCGCAGTCGGGCATCGACGTCCTGAACCAGGGCGCCTCGGGTCAGGTGTCGGCGCAGGGCCGGCTGCGCGCCAACGGCACGGTGATCGAGCGCAACGCCGTGACGCTTCCCGCGATGCACCGCGTCGACATGCGGCTGCAGAAGCGGATCTCTTTCACCGAGAAGTTCAAGATCGACGGCATCTTCGAGGTGTTCAACGTGTTCAATCGGAAGAATTTCGATCCGACGCTGTACACGCTGAACGAGCAGAACGCGCGCTTCGGTCAGCCGAATGCCAGCACGACGACGGCCTACTCGCCGCGTATGCTGCAGTTCGGTTTCCGAACGCAATTTTAGAGAATCGGTGGTTCGACGGTTCGCGGTTCGCTGGTTCGCCAGCAGCCGCGAACCGTCGCACTTTCGCACCTTCGGACGCACCCATCGCACCCGTCGCACCTATCGCACCCATCGCACCGCGCCCGTAATTCTCCTGATTCCCGTAATTCCCAAAGTTCTCTAGCGTCCTATCCGCCTCTCTGGTAGGGTTACCCCACTTCCAGGGACAACCAGAGCTTTCGGCGGAGGATGACAATGAAAATGTGTTTCCGCCTGGCGGCGGTCGTGGTGCTGGTGCTCGCTCCGCTTGCTGCGTTTGCGCAGGAAGCAATCCTTAGCGGGACGATTTCCGATTCGACCGGCGGGGTGCTGCCGGGCGTGACGGTGACGGCGACGCACGTGGCGACGGGAAACACCTTCGTTGCGGTGACGGACGAACGCGGCGGCTATCGAATGCCGGTACGCGTCGGCGTGCACAAGGTCAGTGCGGAGCTCACCGGCTTCGGCACGGTGACGCGCGAGATCGACCTCCTCGTCAATCAAACGGCGGTCATCAACCTGCAGCTGGCGCCCTCGACCCTGCAGGAATCAGTGACGGTCACCGGCGAAGCGCCGCTCATCGACACCAGCCAGTCATCGCTGGGCGCGAACATCGATCCGAAGCAGATGTCGGAGCTGCCGGTCAACGGCCGCAACTTCATGGATCTGACACTGCTCGCGCCGGGCAGCCGCCAGAACGCGGTGGCCGAGACGCCGATCGGTTCCAGCAGCGTCAACATCACGTTCCAGCTGAATCTCGATGGACAGCAGGTCACCAACCAGGTGGCCCTCAGCTTCGGCCAGCCGCGCTACAGCCGCGACTCGATCGGTGAGTTTGAGTTCGTCACCAACCGGTTCGATGCATCGCAGGGACGCTCGAGCGGTGTGCAGGTGAACGCCATCACCAAGTCGGGGACCAACACGCCGACCGGCACGTTCTCGGGATACTTCCGCGACGACAAGTTCAATGCGAAAGATCCAGTCGCGCATGTAGTGCTGCCGTACCAGGATCAGCAGATCAGCACGACGTTCGGCGGCCCGATCACGAAGGATCGCATCCATTACTTCGCCAGCTACGAGTACGAACGCGAGCCGCAGACGTACGTCTACGCTACGCCATATCCGAAGTTCAACGGCACGTTGACGGGTGCGCGACGCCAGGACACCGAAGCCGGCCGCTTCGACTTCCAGTTCTCGCCGAAGACGCGTCTGTCACTGCGCGGCAATCGCTACGACAACCGCATCCCGTACGACTCGCGCTATACGGGCGGATCGGATCGCACGCCGGCATCCGCCATCGGCACCAACCGCCGCTCCGAGCAGGAGTTCGCGACGTTTACGCAGGTGCTGAACAGCCGCATGGTGAACGAGATCAAGGGCGGCCACTCGCTGTTCCACTGGAACCAGTTCGCGCATGTGAAGAACGCGGGCAGCCTCATCGGCCAGACGTCAGGCTTCGGCGCGCCGGTCATCAACCTGCGCGGCTTCACGCTCGGCCAGACGCATGCGATTACGCCGCAGAACATCCGCGAAGAGGACTACGACATTCAGGACAGCTTTACCGCTTCGTTCAACAAGCGCGGACGCCACGACGTGAAGCTGGGCGGCGAGTACATGCACGACTTCACCTGGGAAGACACGTGCCAGACGTGCATGGGACAGCTCACCGCGAACAATGGCACGCTGTCGCCCGACGTGATTCAGAACCAGGTCGTCGTCGACGTGAACGACGTGACGACGTGGAACCTCGCGCCCTTGTCGCCGGTGACAACGGTATATCTCCGGAACGTGGCGATGGCGAGCTCGCCATTTTCGCGGCCGACCGGGAATAACGGCTTCACCGAGTACGCACCGCGCCACGTTGTCGCCTGGTGGGCGCAGGACGACTGGCATGCGACGGGCAAGCTGACGCTGAACCTCGGCATGCGCTACGACGCGAACATCGGCGAATTCGTCAACTGGGTCGGCTTCGAGCCATTCATCCACGCCAACCGGCCGAACGATCTGAACAACTTCGCGCCGCGCCTCGGCTTCACCTATTCGCTGAACGACAAGACCGTGCTGCGCGGCGGCTACGGCAGGTATTTCAGCGAGGGGACGGGGCAGCCGCCGCTCTTCACGCTGCGCTACGTCCAGCAGATCGCGATGACCGTCAATAACGACGGCCGTCCCGACTTCGCCGTCAACCCCTTCAACGGCCCGGCACCCACCTACGACCAGGCGAAGGCGCTGCTCTGCTCGTCGCAGCCGAACCCGGCGTCGCCGACGTGCAACCTGCGGCACAGCACGTCGAACTTCTCCGCCAATGATCTCGTCGATCCCTGGAGCCACCAGGCATCGCTTGGGGTCGCGCGTCAGCTCGGCCCGCAAATGTCATTCGAGGCCGACTGGGTTTACACGGGCGACCGCGAACTGTTCACGACGCGGAACATCAACCTCGCGTTCAACCCGGCAACCGGCGCGCCGTATCCGTTCGTCGGCGGTCAGGCGGCGGCGAACTACATCAATCGTCCGTATCCGGGCTGGGGCAATATCACCATGCTGCGCTCGGACGATCAGCAGAACTACCACGCGCTGCAGACGGCGTTTACCAAGCGGATGGCGAACCACTGGCAGGCGTCGGCGACGTACTCGTACGCGCGCAACTGGCAATTCGATCAGCTGCCGCTCAACCCCGATTGCCAGTATCCGGCGTCGGTCCAGCCGGGACGCGGAGTAGTCTGCGATACGCCGATCACGCTCGCGCAGGATATCTCTGAGAACAAGTGGTATGTGACCGGTGCACAGCGCAGCCGCGCAACGTTCAACGGCATCTGGGAGGCGCCCGTGGGCCTGCAGGTGAGCGGCCTCTACATCTTCGGCGACAACGGCTACTCGACGCCGACCTCCGGCTTTGACGCTCGCTCGGTTGGCAGCACCGGCGGCCGTCTACGCGCCAACGGCACGCTTATCGAACGCAACAGCTTCAGCAACCCACCGATCCATCGCGTGGACATGCGCGTCCAGCGCCGTTTCTCGGTGAGCCAGCGCGTGAAGATCGACGGCATCTTCGAGATGTACAACGTGTTCAACCGCGCGAACTTCGAATCGTTCACCATCAACGAGTCGAACGCGCAGTTCGGCAAGCCGCTGGCAAGCACGACGCTGGCGTATCAGCCGCGGATGTTGCAGTTCGGCTTCCGGACGCAATTCTAGCCAGGCCGGGAAGGGCGAGTGGGGCCGGGATGCCCTCACTCGCCTTGACCCCCGCCTTACCCGCCGCACCCGCCTTACAATGGCGGCCATGAAAATCACGGCCGCGATTGCCTTCCTGCTTCTCTTCACCTCTTTCGCCACGGCTCAATCGTCGAAGAATGGTTTTGAGCTCAAGACCGTCTCCACTCGTCCTGATTTGATCAGCGGCGGAGACGTGCTGGTGCAGGTGACGGTGCCGGCGACGATCGCTGCTGACAAGCT
This sequence comes from Vicinamibacterales bacterium, assembly GCA_035492455.1. Taxonomy (GTDB): domain Bacteria; phylum Acidobacteriota; class Vicinamibacteria; order Vicinamibacterales; family UBA2999; genus Gp6-AA40. The sequence continues at coordinate 10,039 of DATJJE010000074.1, forward strand.
CGCGGTCACGGTAGACGGACGCGATGTGAGCGCTGACTTCAAACTGTCGCCGCATCCGAACACGTTCGTCGGTCTGCTCAAGGACCTGCCGATCGGCAGGAGCGAGGTGGCGGCCGGCGCGAAAGGCCAGAAGGCTGCGGTTACGCTGGCGCTGACGAACCATCCGATTGCAGGACCCGTGATGGGTGGCCCACATCAGGCGCCGTTCATCTGCGAGACGCAGGCGTTCGGCTTCGGCCAGCCGCTCGATGCTGATTGCAGCGTTGGCACGCGCGTCGACTATTTCTACCGCTCGAACGCCGCGCCGGCAGGTCCAAGCAACGTCGCCGTACAGCCGGGCGCCGACGTACCGCAGGCACAGCAACAGCAGCCCAATCCCTTCAAGCCGTTCAACCCGAACGGCCCGAAGCCCGCCGATCTCGCCATGACGACGACGCTCGACGGCAAAACGGTGCCGTACATCGTTCGCCGTGAGATGGGGACGATCAATCGCGCGGTGTACGCGATCGCGTTCCTGCACGAGCCGGGCACGCCGCTGCCCACGCCGTTGGCGCAGAACAACGGCGCCTGGAACGGGCGGCTGATTTACAGCTTCGGCCCAGGATGCCAGGCGGGATATCACCAGGGACGCAATCTCGGGGGCCTTGCGGGCAACAGGAGCTTCCTCGAGGAAACACAGTTCGGTGACTACGGAATTGCGAAGGGTTATGCGCTCGCCTCGTCTTCGCTGAACTCCTTCGGCACGAATTGCGGCGACGTCATCTCGGTCGAGACGATGATGATGGTAAAGGAGCACTTCATCGAGGAGTTCGGCGCCCCGCGATGGACGATCGGAAGCGGACGCTCCGGTGGATCGATGCAGCAGCATCTCATCGCCAACAACTATCCAGCGTTGCTCGATGGGCTGATTCCGACGGCCGCCTTCGCCGACACGATTACGTTCATGAACCATCTGTTCGACTGCGAGCTGCTCGAACACGCGTTCAAGACATCGGCGCTGATGTGGAGCGACGAGCAGAAGGCGGCGGTTTCAGGCGAGGCGAACTGGCAGTACTGCGCGAAGAACGGCACGGCGTATCCGCTGCTGCGTGTGATCAATTGCGATCGGATGGCGATCCCCGCCGATCTCGTCTACGACCCGCAGAAGAACCCGAAAGGCGCGCGCTGTACGTATCAGGACAACACGGTCAACGTGTTCGGCCGTGACCCGAAGACGGGCTTTGCGCGCAGGCCGTTCGACAACGTCGGCATTCAATACGGCCTCAAGGCATTCAACGAAGGGAAGATCAGCTTCGAGCAGTTCGTCGATCTGAACGCGCGCATCGGGGGACACGACATCGACGGCAATGTCGTCGCGCAGCGTACCGCTGCGGATCCGGAAGCGCTGCGCATCGCCTACCAGACCGGTCGGGTGAACGACACGAGCAAAGGGATGGCGATGGTGCCGATGATCGACGTGCGGCCGTACACGGAAGGAACCGGCGACGTGCACGATACGGTGAACACGCACATCACGCGCGCGCGGCTCGTCGCCGCCAACGGCACATCCGCCAACCAAGTGCTGCACACCTACGAGCCGGGCACGCCGATTCAGAAGGTTCAGGCAGACAACCTCGCGGAAATGGAGCAGTGGGTGGCGAACATCGCGAAGGACACAGCTCCCGCGAAGAGCCAGCTCGAGAAGGTCATCCGCAATAGGCCGACCGGCGTATCCGACGCCTGCTATACCAAGGACGGGCAGAAGATCACCGACATGCAGCGCTGCGCGCAGATGTTCCCGATCTATTCGAACCCGCGGCTCAACGCGGGTCTGCCGCTCGGCGCGACGACGCTCAAATGCGAGCTGAAGTCCGTTGACAAGAAGGATTACGCGCGGCCGCTCACCGACGCGCAGCTGTCTGCGCTCAAGGCTGCATTCCCGGCCGGAGTCTGCGATTACAGCAGGAAGGGCGTATCCGTTCGCCCACCTGACACGTGGCTGTCGTACGGCGACGGCGATTCAACGCGCACGCATTGAAGCGCGTAGCTGAAGGCCCGCTTCTACGAAGGCGCAGGCACAGGTCGCCGTGTCCTGATGTCGACCAGCACCTGCAGCAGCGTATCGATCTCGTCCTGTGACCCGACGTGGAAGCGGGCGCCGGACTCCGGCGCCGCGCCCACCCGGATCGTCAGCAGCTTTTCCGGATAGGGGGACGCAAATGCGTCCTCATCTGTCGCATCGTCCCCAACGTAGATGGCGCTGTCGCACGCAAACCATCGGCAGGCCTGCTGCAGCGCCACACCCTTGTTGCCTGCACCACGCGGCAGCAGGCTGACGGCCTCGGCGCCGCCAAGCGCTCTCGCATCGGGAAGCGCGGCGACCACGCGATCGATGGCCTCGACCGCGTGCCGTTTGTCACGTGCGTTGCGGTAGTGGATGGTGAGCGAGTAGCGCTTGTCTTCGATGAGAATGCCGGGATCGTCCGGCAGCAATCGCTGCAGATGTGCGGCCCATTCCCGCGCCGGCGTCGGTGAAACAACGCCAGGCGGAGGTGGCTCGAGGCCGTGGTTACCGAACAAGTACCACACAGGGACGCCTTCCAGACGCTTCGACAAGTCGTCGAGCGCACGGCCGGAGATGATCACACATGGATAGAGCTGCGCGGCTCGGGTCAGAAGCTGACGGGTCGTGTCGCGCATGCGCGGCGCCGAGGGGGTCGACGCGATCGGCACCAGCGTTCCGTCGTAGTCGAATGCGAGCAGGACATTCGCGTCCGCAAAGGTCCGCAGCAGCTCGCGCTGCCGATCGTGAAGAATTGTCTGCATCCTAAATCGCCGTGTCCTCCCATCCGCCCACCGCGTAGTGGAGCGGCCGCGTCCAGAGGCTCTCGAGACCTTCGAGAATGTCCGATGCCCACCCGAACACGTTGCGTCCCGCGACGACGCGGCGAAGCGCGCGCATCCGCGCCCGGCGCTCGTCCGGTCGCATGTCGATGGCCAGCGCGAGTGCGTCAGCGAATCCATCGACGTCGTACGGATTGATGATCAACGCCTCCTGCAACTCCTGCGCCGCGCCTGCCATCGCGCTCAGCACCAGCACGCCATCTTCATCCTCACGTGCCGCGACGAACTCCTTCGCGACGAGGTTCATGCCGTCGTGCAGCGAGCTGACGATGCAGAAGTGCGCGAGGCGATAGAGTGCCACAAGGCTCTTGATGCCGAGCGGAGCCGTTTCGTAGACGATGAGAGGTGCGCCGCCCTCGACGAGGTGCCGTTCGTTGACCTCGCGGATGCGCGCGGCAATCTGCGTCTCAATTTCCGCGTAGCCGTGCAGGTGGGAGCGCGAGGGAACGCCGATCTGCACGAATGTCAGCCGTCCGCGCAGCTCCGGGCGGCGCGTCATGAGCAGGTCGAGCGCAGCGAGCCGCTCCGGAATGCCCTTGGTGTAGTCGAGTCGATCGACGCCGATGCCGATGATGGGCGCGTCGAGCTTCAAGAGATGATGCAGCCGATGCTGCTCAGCCACCAGCGCCTCCGCAGCGCCGATCTCCTGGATACGGTCGTAGTCGACGCCAATCGGCACGGAGACGACAATCGTCGGCCGCCCGTTCACCCAGATGCGTGACGCTTCCATGTCCACTTCCGCGCCGAGCTCTTCCTCGGCCGCCTGAACGAAGTTGTGTCGATCGCGTTCGAGTTGAAAGGCGAGGAGGTCGTTGGCCGCGAGCCCTTCGAGCAGCTCCGCCCGCCATGGGCAAATCCGCAGCCGATCAGGATGTGGCCACGGAATGTGCCAGAACAAGGCGGTCCGCACGCTCGGATGGCGCGCGCGCAACGACGGTGCGACAAGCGCCAGGTGATAGTCCTGGAGAAACACCGGCGTGTCGGAGCCGTCGAGCTCCTGGTCGATGGCCGCTGCGAATCGCTCGTTGACGTCCTTGTAGGCGGCCCACTCTTCGCTGCGAAAGCGCGGCCGCACATCGACCACGTGGCAGAGCGGCCAGAGTCCTTCGTTCGCGAAGCCACCGTAGTAGGCGGAGAACGTTGGCTCCTCGAGCCACAACCGTCGCAATGCATACGACGGATGTTCAGGAGGCACGAGCACTTTATCCGCATCGTCGACGACGAGACGATCGGCAGAGCCGGCGCCGTGCGCGATCCACGTGCCGCCCCGCTCACGCATCAGCGCGTCAAGGGCAACGGCAACGCCGCCCGTGGCGGTCGTCCACGTCACGCTGCCGTCCTCTCGACGCACGTGGAGATACGGTTCCCGATTCGAGACGACGAGCAGAGGACGACGGGTACGCGCTTCCTGTTCACCAGCGCGCGCCAGACCACGACGAAAGAGCATCGGGCCCATCAGCTCGTGGATCGGAATGAGTGCAATGAGCAGGGTTTGCAGCTCGGTACCCCACCCGGGGAACTCCGAGGCGACCACCGACGCGAGGCCAACCGTAATGCCGGCCTGCGAAATGAGTCCCGTCCACGCATATTCGCCGACATGGCGCTCGATCGCCGATGCTCTGAGCCCCGCGCGTGTGCCGATCCGGAGAAGAACTGTTCGAACCGCGGCGAGCGCCACCGCGACCGGCCATACGGTCATCAACGTGTCCACGCGGAGGGATGAACCGATCGCCACGAAGAAGATGACGAGCACGGGGGGCGCGCCGCGTTGCACGGCGCTTCGCAGTGCATCGCCTTGTGCGACGGACAGGTTCTCGATCACGAGGCCCGCCGCAACGGCGGCGAGCAGCGGCTCGAACTGCTGCGTCGAGCCGACCTGGCTGAGCAGCGCGCACATCGCGAGCAGCGCGAGCGTCACTTGCCGCCCGACATACCGCAGATATAAGGCGAATATGGCGCCGACGAGGGCTCCGAACGCGAGCGCGCCACCCGTCTCCCATGCGAAGCGAACGAGCAGGCTCGGCCCCGCCGCATCGGGCCTGAAGGTGGCGCGAGCCAGCTGCATCGAGAAGGAGAAGAGCACGAGCAACACGAGATCGGCAAGCACGACGACCGCGAGCACGAGCTCGCTGAGCCGGCCGCGAGCGTGGGTTTCAGTTGTCACCGCCGCGGTCATCGTCGGCGAGACGCTCGCAACCATGATGGCCAGCAGCAAGACCATGACCGCGCGCTGCACGCCGGTGCTCTCCGGCGAGACCGGCAGCCACGGCCACGCAATCCAAAGGAGCAGCGCGATCCCAACACTGACGGTGATGAGCGTGGCGGCCGTAAACCGCGCAATCGCCGCGAGTCGGCTGCGGAGACGCTCGAGGCTGATCGTCAGGCCGGCGACAAGCGCGATAAGGGTCGTAGCGATACCGTTGATGGCCTGCAACTGCGACGTCATCGGCGCGGTAATGACGTTCCCCACGAATGGGCCGACGAGGATCCCGAAGATCAGATAGCCGGTGAGCCGCGGCAGCTGAAACCGGCGGAGAAGGTCGCCGGTGATCCAGGCACCGAGGAGCGTGAAGCCGAGCGCAAGCGCCGTGCCGGCGTACGGCACACCTCCGGTCTCGCCGAGTGCGTGTACGGACGCAACCGCCGCGACACCCAGTGCCAGCGCGCCGGCGCGCCTCATGCCGCGGCGTCTCCCGCGGAGAGCGCCGCCATCATCGACGAAACGATGGTGCCGACCACAACGATGGTGACAATCGGCGCGAATGCATCGCCGAACGCGCGCACGGTGTTCAGCGCAAAGGCAACACCGAAGGCGCCGGGTATCAGTAGTTGACGTCCCGCTGAATACGGTGCGTCGGGAACAATCCGACGGGCGATCCAGCGCCCGCCAAGCTTGCCGGTCGTGCGCAGCACTGCGTATGCCGCTCCGACGGCAACAGCAGGGACTGAGTAGTCCGCATGCGCTCCCGCGAGAATGAGCACGAGCGCCAGCAGCGAGTCGGCCACGTACGTGAGGTCGCGAAGAATGTTCTCGCGCACGACAGTCGCCGACAGCCGCCAGCACGCGCCTGCCGCGGCGCCGCAGAGGAGCGCGGACATCGACAGATAATCGGCGGCGCCGCCGAGCAGCAACGCGCCGGCGAACGTCGAGACGCGTTGTTCGTCGGCCCTGGAGGCGCGCGACAGCAGCAGCCAGGTGGCAGCGGCGACAAGGGCGGCAACGCCGATCATCTGCAGCGTGATCAGAAGCGCCCCGCGGAGGGTCATCTCTCGCAGGTAGGCCAGCAGGATTCCGCCCGCGACGACTGGCAGGATCGTGTCGTCTGTACCGGCGGAGGTCGCTGCGGCAATACCGAGCGCGATTGCCATCAGCGTCCAGGCAGGAAATGTCGCCGTGGTTGCCGCGGCAGGCGGAATGAGCACGAACGCGCCGGCAACGACAATCCCGGTGATCGCGGAGCCGATCGCACCGGCTGTCGTCAGACGTCTCGGCGTGTCGATTGGGTGTCCGCGCAGAACGGCAAGGCTTGCAAACACGGCCAGCGCCACGGGTACTGCAGGGTCAAGAAACGTCAGAGCTGGCCGCGTCAGAATGGCCAGGCCATGCGGTCCGACCGCGGCGCCCGAAAGCAGCAGCATCGACGGCACGACCATGGCAGTGATATCGCTGCGGGTTGTCATCGTTGAAGTGCCACGACGCGATGTGATGTTCCACGGCGCACGGCAACCATCAACAGGTCACCGTGCCCGATCGACCCAAAGGTGTAGCGCACCTGCGCCGGTGTCGGCGCATCAACGCTGCCGATGGTCGTGATGACGTCACCGGCGACCACTCCCGCGTCGTCGGCCGCCGAACCGCGGGCAACGCTCATCACTTCCGCGCCGGTGCCCGGAGCCCGCCGCATCGTCAATCCCAGTGTTGCTGCGGACGTCCGCGGTGCAGACGCAGGCACGGTGAGCTGCGCGATGTGCTGCGTTCCCAGTCGTGTGAACGTGAGTCTCACCGTGTCGCCGCCGCCGATCCCCGCAGCGCTGACGAGCCACTGCCGCGGCGTCGTAATTGGCGCGTCGTTGACTCCCTGAATGACATCTCCAGGCTGAATGGTCGATGCCGCGATGCCGGCGGGATCAACCCACGTGACGATCACGCCCGCTTCCGCGCCCGCGGCGACTGCAAGGCGTGCGGTCAACTCGTCTGCCTCGATGCCGAGGTCGGCAGGCGGCTTCTGTGGTTTTTCGAGCGTTTGTTCAGCGGTGGCGAGCAGCAGACGCGCGGGCACGATGGCAAGACCGCGCTCACGGGAGGCGACGACGCCCATCAGTTCGCCTTGCTCCGTAAACACCAGGGCGCCCTCCGACAACGGGACGTCAATAGGCAGCGCCCACACGGGACTCGACCAGTAGGGATCGTCGATTGGTGCGAGGGAACCGACGAACGCGGGCTGGAGCGAAATGCCACGCGGTGATGTGGTGGTGGCGAGTACGTAGCGCGGTTGATCCAGATCGCGCGGCGACCAGAAGATGGGGAGCGCGGGCTTGTCGGTCGTTTCGGTTTCGATGAGCGTCAGGCCCGACCCACGGTCCTGCCCCACGATTCCGAGTGGCGAAAGACCCGCGCTGCGCACCGCGGATCCGATAACGGCAACGGCGAGATCGTCGCGGATACGAAGCGCCGCAGCACGGTCCGGCCAGCCGGTTCGGTCGCTTCCTGGTCGGTCGGCGACGAGCGTCACCGGGACGAGAGAATCGGAGAGCCGTTCGCGAAGCTCGGAGACGCGGCCTGCGAGATCTGCGAACGTTGGTGGACCAGTGAGCTGATCAAGGAGCGGCGGCACAGGACTGACCACTGCGGGCCGATCGGGGAACCGCACCCGCGCCAGCGTCCACAGCGTAATGACGGCAAGTAATGCCGTCAGCAGGAGCCGCCGCGTCTCACGCGAGAGCCGCGGCCGGTACGCAGTGGTCGGCGTCGTATCGACGAGATCGGTGGTTTGATGCAGCACCCGTTGTTCTGACGATACGCGGTCTGGTACATCGGCCGGAATACAGCCGACACACGACGTTTCCGCTCGAGCTTGGGAGCCCGGCGCAAAAATACAGTCAGTGGGGGATGCCGTCGAAGCCTACCACGCATGGACACTGGGAGTACGAGCGTGGGTCCACGCCCGTTTTCCTATTCATGTCGCCCGAACCTCTGCCGTCGGAAGTCGCAGTATTCATCGGCGAGCATCTGCTGACCATTGATGAGATCGAAGCGCTAAACGCCATGAGGGACGCGCCGGGCCGATGGTGGGATGCCAAGCTGATGTGTCGCGAATTGGGTGTGCCACTCTCAACAGCCCGCTTCATCCTTGATCACCTGGCGGCTCTCAACCTCTTGGACATCAGGGTGAGCGACGAGGTGCGTTACAGGCTTCAACCCGGCACTCCCGAGCTGAACCAGATCGTCTGCGGACTCGTCTCGGTCTATCGAACGAACCGCGATGTGGTCGTGCGCGCTATCGCACGCGTCGCCAGGCGCGGTGTTCTCGACTTCGCTGACGCGTTCAAGCTACGAAAGAACGATGGGAACCGCTGAGACGATTTATCTGCTCTGCGCCGCAACGAGCCTGGTTGCCGCGTTCATGCTGCTGCGCTACTACCTCCGGCGGCGCACCCCGTTGCTGCTCTGGAGCTTCATCGGCTTTCTCGGCCTGGCGGTAAACAACGTTCTCGTCTTCCTCGATCTCGTCATCTATCCCTCAATCGATATGTCGCTCGCCCGTGCGACCGCGAGCGCCCTCGCCATGCTGGCGCTCGTCTACGGCCTGATATGGGAGGCGTAGGGATGATGCGGCTCGTCGCATTCCTGCTGGCGGTGTCTGCCACGGCGGCGTGGATCACCTCCACTATTTTCGTGCGCTACTGGCGGGAGACCCGCGATCCGCTGTTCGTGCAGTTCGCGCTCGCGTTCGCGCTGCTCGGAGCGTCGTGGGCAATTCTCTCGGTCGTTAACCCAATCGGCGATGCGAGTCCCTATGTCTACGGCCTCCGGTTGATCGCATTCCTGCTGATCATCGTTGCTGTGGTCGTGAAGAATCGCGAAGCCGCTCGTTGAGCACGTGCGATGATTGGGCATGCGGCGAATATTTGCCGTCATTGCGGGCCTGTGGCTGGTGCTCGTCAATAAGCCGTCCGCGCAGACGTCCGCGGCGCTCTATCCGCAGGCGAAATTAGTATCGACGGCGAAGATGCGGCTCACCGGCGAGGTCGACAGCAACAGTCCGGCGGTCTGGAATCTGTCGCGCGGTCTGCTGCGTCTGTTCGTGGTCACGTCGTATAGCGGACATCCGAGCACGGCCCGCGGCCGCGACCTGTCGGGGCTTGGCGCGGCTCAGGTGTCGTCGCTCGATCCGTGGCCGGGCGGCGGCGTCTGGATGGAGGCAATCGTCCCCGACGTAGACGGCACGTGGTACGGCTACTACCACAACGAGATGCCGGCCGACGACGTGTGTCCCAGCACGGACAAGGTCATTCCACGCATCGGCGCCGCGCGGTCGCGAGATGAGGGCCGTACGTGGCAGGACCTCGGCATCGTCCTCGAGGCGCCGTTCAACGCGTTCGACTGCGGCACGAACAACGTATTCTTCGTCAACGGTGTCGGCGACTTCAGCGTGCAGCTCGATCCCGACTCGCGCGACGTCTACTTCTTCTTCTCCCAGTACGAGCGGTCGATGGCGCAGCAGGGGATTGCGGTAGCGCGGCTGGCGTGGGCGGATCGCGACGATCCCGCCGGCAAAATGATGGTATGGCGGACGCGTACGTGGTTTCCCGCGGCGCGTCCCGTCATGCGCAACCAGCAGACGATGTGGCTGTACACCGCAGGCACGCCGGTCTTCCCCGGCCTCGATGGCTGGCATGATGACGATACGACAACCAATCAGTTCTGGGGACCGTCGGTCCACTGGAATACGTACTTGCGCATGTACGTGATGCTGCTCAATCGCGCGCGTGATACGAAGTACAACCAGGAAGGCGTCTACGTGTCGTACTCGCCGCGGCTCGACGATCCAGGCATCTGGTCGGCGCCGCTGAAGATTCTGAACGGCGGCAGCTGGTATCCGCAGGTGATTGGGCTCGACGAAGGGACGGGCACCGACAAGGTCGCCGGTGAATGGGCGCGCTTCTTCATGGCCGGCACGTCGCAGTATCTTATTCACTTCACGAGATGATCCGTGGCGCCGCTGCTTTGTTCCTCGGACTCGTGGCAGGGCTCGCGCCGCTCGGCGCGCAGAGCCACACACCCTCGGCGCGGCTGATTCCGGCGTCCACCCTTCCCATCGACGCGAAGACCGACTCGAACGTCCCGATGCTGTGGGATCTCGTCGATGGCGCGCCGACGCTGTTCGCCTTCGCGTCGTGGGGCGGTGTCGCCGCGCTACTCGCCGGCCCCGAGCTGGCGAGCCTTCGACAGATCGGTACGATTACGATGACCCCTAATCCGGGGCACGGCATCTGGATGGAAGCCGTTGTCACCGACGACAGTGGTGCGTGGTACGGCTTCTACCACCACGAGGTGCCGGCGGAGATATGCGGGCGGCCCGACCGTACCCTCCTCAGCATCGGCGCCGCGCGCTCGCGCGATCACGGTCTTACCTGGGATAACCTCGGCATCGTGCTCGAAGGTCCGCCCGGCACGGTGGCCTGTGCATCAACGAATCGGTTTCTCCTCGGCGGCGTCGGCGATCCCGCCGCGATTCTCGACGTGGATCGCAATTACCTGTATCTCTATTTCAGTCAGTACGGAAAACTCGCGGAGGCGCAAGGCGTAGCGATTGCGCGGATGCCGTGGGCGGATCGTGACGCGCCGGTCGGCGCGTTCGCCGTTCTGCAGAACGGCGCCTGGATTCCCGCGCTCGACGTCGGGGAGGATGCGTCGCGATGGGAATATCCCGCCGGCACACCCCTGGTGGCGGTGCACGAACCGTGGCACGGAGCCGACAATCGCGTTGACGCGTTCTGGGGCGCGTCAATCCACTGGAACACCTACCTCGAACAGTACGTGATGCTGCTCAATCGCGCGAAGAATGAAAATTTCGACAACGAAGGCATCTACGTTTCGTACGCATCGACGCTGGACGATCTTCGTGCATGGAGCGCTCCGCAGAAGCTGTTGAATGGCGGCGGATGGTATCCGGAAGTGGCAGGGCTCGCGCCGGGTGGAACGGACAGGGACGCGGGGCAGCGGGCGCGTTTCTTCCTGACAGGCCGATCGAACTACTACATCGAATTCAGTCGGTAGCCGGCGCGTAAAGATCGTACGCGCCCTCGCCATCGATGCGGCGCAGGCGCAGCGCACGCACGGCAAAATCGCGCAGCTGCGGCGACGCCCGCGTGCCGTCGATCACCACGAACCCGATGCGGGTCTGACCGATGAATGCCGGCCCCTGCTCGATTAACGCGCGTTCACGCGACGGGTCGAGCGCTCCGCCTTCGCTCAGCGTGACCAACGCCGCGAGCATCGGGTCGCTGCGGATCTCGTCGATCCTGCGGCGTGACACACGTGACAGGTAGCCGCCGATCAGCGGCTTGCCATGCACGGTTTGAAAGAACTGTGAGCGGGCGCTGAAGTTGCCGATGCTCGACGTGCCGTCGCGGACCCCGACGGGCAGCTCCAGCATCCGGACCTGCCCCTTGTACTGCGCGACCCGCTCGTAGAATCGTGGGACGGTTGCTGAGTACAGCGGTCGGGGAGCGGGGAGCAACTCGAAGAGCATCACCGCGGCAACCGCGCCCAGGAGCATGCGTCTGCGCTGCGGCCAGCGATCGCCGAGATAGCAGAGGGCGCTCGCAAACAGCATCGACATGCCGAGGGTGGCGACGATGGCGATTCGGGCCGGCGTGCGCGCCAGGCGCACGAGGGGGAGATATCGCGCCAGCGCCCATGGACCTGGAATGTCCGTGTTGATCCCCGCGATGTGGATGAACGGGCCGAGCGCCAGCAGCCCGAACATGACCGTCAGCACCGCCCAGAATCGCGTTGGACGCCAGCCGGCGCGAATCGCCACGAACACGCAGACCAGCGCCACCAACGGCAGCGATGCGACATTCTCGAGATACATGTCCGGACGAGGCGTCAGCCATGCGCGGACGGCGTCAGGCGTCAGCGGGTGATTCGGATTCGGCAGGAAGAACGACAGCAGGTCCACGCCCGGCGGGCTGCTGCGCCACAGGATCCGCGACGATTCGAAGCCGTTTTCGCGGATGCGTATCCCCACCGCATACAGCACCGGCGAGAGCATGACGGCGGAGACGATCGCCGCCACCGATGAAGCGCGTGCCAGCCGGACTAATTCCGTCTTGTCAATCGACAGCACCGCGTGGCGATACGGCCAGGCGAGACGCATTACCGCCAGCACGGTCAACAGCAGCATGGGCGTGTAGAGCCCGTGTGCACTGACCTGCCTGCCGAATACCGTCGTCTGGAAACCGCCGCCGATCAGCAGTGCGCCCGCAAAGCCGGCAACGCAGGCGATCAATGCGTCGAGCAGGCGCGGTTCGCCGCGTCGCTGCAGCGCATCGCGCGTGATGCGGATGGTTCGCATCACGAGGAAGACGCACGCGATCATGACGCAGTAGACGGCGAAGTACGGGTCGGTCGTCGCTGCCCAGCACACCGTTGCGCCGAGCGCGAGCGCGTCGCGGAACCGGCCGCGTTCCTCCAGGCGCAGCAGCAGCAGCGCGAAAATGGGGAGCGGCGCGACGGCCACGAGACTGAAATGGCCGATGCCGCGTGTCACCAGCCACGGCGACCACGAGAAGAGCGCGCCCGCCAGCCACGATTCGAGCGGACGTCCCGTCACATGCCACGCAAGACGGAACATTGCATAGCCGCTCAGCACCACCATCAACAGGTAAACAATGTTGAATGTGGTAATGACGTTGAACACCTGCAGCAGCGGCAACGCAATCAGGTCCTGGAAGATCGTGTAGTTGTGCAGCGAGAGGTTTGCCGGCCGGGAGAGCGAGAAGATCTCGCGCGTAAAGAGCGGCAGGCTGTGCTGGTCGACGACCTCGTGGCGGAACACCCACTGGTTCCAGACGTAGACGCCGGTGTCGCCGTCGGGCGGTCCCGTCAGGTGCGTGGCCATGTGCAGCGGCAGCGGCCACGAGAAGGCGACCGTCAACACGACGTACCCGCAGATTGCCGTCATCGTCGTGAAGCGGGATCGCATGCTGAAGGGGGGTAGGAGCAGCGGCGAAGCGTAACGCACGGCCGCGGCAGGGTCAACAGAACCGAGGTGCCTCCGGTAACCGCGACCGGAGAACTCCCGTCGCCACCCGACAATCCGCCGCGCGATGATACGTTCAGCAGATGGCTCGCGCGCCGCATCGGATTGCGGCCTTCGTCATCGGCAACTCGATTCTGCTGCCCATCGGCGCGGCGGTGGCGCTCGTGTGGGCGAACGTTGACGCGTCGTCGTATGAGGGCTTCGCGTCACGCATTCACTTCGTGGTGAACGATGTCGGCATGACGCTCTTTTTCGCGCTTGCCGCCAAAGAGATCGTCGAGGCGGCGGCTCCGGGCGGTGCGCTGCACCCAATGACGAAGGCGTTGACGCCGGTGATTGCCGCGGCCGGCGGCATGATTGTCCCTGCGGCCATGTACCTGTCGCTCATCGCCGCCACGGGCCAACGCGATCTGACTCGCGGCTGGGCCATCCCGTCGGCCACGGATATCGCGTTCAGCTTCCTGGTCGCTCGCTGGCTGTTTACGCGAACGCACCCTGCGGTGCCATTTCTGCTGCTGCTGGCCATCGCCGATGATGCGATGGGACTCGTCGTGCTGGCGGTGTTTTATCCGAGTGCCGCCGTGCGCCCCATCGACTTCGCCGTGATTCTCAGCATCGCGCTGACGATCTGCTGGCTGCTGCGGCGTCGGCGCGTCATGGACTTCTGGCCGTATGTCGCCATCGGCGGCTCGCTCGCGTGGGTCGCATTCTTCCGTGGCGGTCTTCACCCAGCGTTGGCGCTCGTGCCGATTGTGCCGTTTCTCCCGCACGCGCGCCGTGACGCAGGACTGTTCGAGGAGCCGCATCGACCGGCACACGATCCGCTCAGCCGGTTCGAGCGGACGGCGCGCGTGCCGGCGGAAATCGTGCTGTTGCTCTTCGGCCTCGCGAACGCGGGCGTTCCGTTCACACGCATTGGCACGGGGACGTGGATCGTCGCCGCGGCACTGATCGTCGGCAAACCACTCGGGATAGTTCTCGCTGCGACGGTCGGACAGCGTTTCGGTGCCTCATCGCCGGCCATCAACCAACGGGATCTGCTGGTTGTCGGCTGCGTTGCCGGAATCGGTTTCACCGTTGCCCTGTTCTTCTGCACCGCGGCATTCCCGGATGGCGAGTTGCTGGAGCAGACAAAGATCGGCGCGCTTCTCAGCTTCGGCGCGGCGGGCGTTGCGACAATGGCGGCGTGGCTTCTCGGCGTCGGTCGTTTCGCCACCGTCGTTCGAACCTCGTGAACGGCTTCGATATCGCCGCCGTTCTGATTGCCATTGCCGCCGTCTGTGGGTATGTAAGCCGGCGTGTTCTCCGGCTGCCGGCGACCAGCGGGACGCTCGTCGTCGCGCTGGCCAGCTCGCTGCTCGTCGTCGCGGCCGATGCCGCCGTGCCGGCGCTCCGGTTGCGCGATACGGTGGCCACGTTTCTTTCCAGCGTCGATTTCACTGACGCCCTCCTGCGCGGGATGCTCTGTTTCCTGCTGTTCGCGGGCGCGCTCCACCTGGATCTCGAGGGATTGCTCGACAACAAGTGGACGATCAGTATGCTGGCGACCGCGGGCGTGGTGCTCTCAACGGCGCTTGTCGGACTGCTGGCGTGGTGGGCGTTTCAGCGTGCAGGCATCGACATCGCGTTCGACCTCTGCCTTGTGTTCGGCGCGCTCATCTCGCCGACTGATCCGATTGCGGTGATGGGCATGCTCAAACAACTGCGCGGACCTCGCGAGATCGAGTCGCTCATCGCCGGCGAGTCGCTGTTCAACGACGGGATTGCCGTGGTGGTGTTCTTCGCGCTGGCGTCGCTGGCAGGGCTGATAACCGGCGACGCGACCGACCTGGCCGCGGGGTGGATGGGGCTTGTCGTGTTCTTCGTCCGCGAAGTGGGAGGAGGAGTCGCGGTCGGCCTGGCGTTTGGGTACGTCGCCTATCGGGCGCTGATGTCGATTGACGATCATCCGCTGGAGCTGCTGATTACGGTCGCCCTTGCGATGTTCGTCTATGCGTTGTCGTTCACGCTCCAGGTTTCGGGGCCGATTGCCGTGGTGCTCGCCGGATTGCTGATCGGCAATCCCGGTCGCCGACTGGCGATGAGCGCGCGCACGCGCGAGCACGTGGACGCGTTCTGGACCATGGTCGACGAAATCTTCAACGCGGTGCTGTTTCTGATGCTCGGCCTCGAGGTGTTCGCGGTTGCTGCGCGGCCGGCGCTGCTGGCGACGGCGCTGTTCGCCATTCCTATCGCTCTGCTCGCGCGGGCCGTTTCCGTGGCGATACCGCTGGCGGCGGTGTGCGCCCGCCGCGGCCTGAGTCGCGGGATGATTCCGATCGTGACGTGGAGCGGACTGCGCGGCGGCCTGTCTGTGGCGATGATGCTGTCGCTGCCGCCGTTTCCGGCGCGCGATCTGCTGCTGGCGGCGACGTATGCCGTCGTCGTGTTCTCGATTGTGGCGCAGGGCCTGACCGTCAGGCGTCTGCTCGTGCACTACCGAATGGCTATCTGATCACACCACGCCGGACGGCGTAAAGCACGATCTCCGCGGCGCTGTGCACGTCGAGCTTCTCCATGATGCGCGCGCGATGCGTTTCGACGGTGCTCGGGCTGATGAACAGAATCGCGGCGATGTCCTTGTTCGTCTTGCCTTCCGCGATCAGCTGAAATACCTCTCGTTCGCGATCCGACAGCGTCTCATAGCGATCGACGACGCCCGGCTCGCCGGAGCGCTGCTTGACGTAGTCGTCGAGCATCAGACGGGCGATGGCGGGGCTGAAGAACGATTTCCCCTCAGAAATTGCCGTAACCGCCTGCAGCAGATCGACGTCCGCGGAATCCTTGAGGAGATAACCGGCCGCGCCCGCCTGCAGAATCTGCGTGACGTACGCTTCGTCGGCATGCATGCTCAGGACAAGCACGCGCACGCCGGGCGCATGCTTCACGATTTGCCGCGTCGCCTCGATGCCGTTCAGCAGCGGCATCGCCACATCGAGGATGGCGACGTCGGGCTTCAGCTGCTCCGCCTGACGAACCGCCTCGCGGCCGTCGCCAGCCTCGGCAACGACTTTCCAGTCCGGCCGCTCCTCGAGCACCTTGCGGAGTCCCTGGCGGACGACCGTGTGATCGTCGGCGAGCAGAATGCGTAGCGTACCCATTCGAACACCTACACCAACAGCACCTGATGACCCTACTGAACCCACTGAACCCACTGAACCCATTGAACCCTTTGAACCCATTGAACCCATTCAACCCGAATCAGCCTGCCCGAAGCATTGCCTGATCGCCCGGGGCTGTCGCATCCGTCGTGACGGTGTCGAGCGGCAGCGTGACCGACACGACGGTGCCCCCGCCGTCACGCTCCTTGATACTGAACGTGCCGCCGAGCGCCTGCGCGCGCTCACGCATGCCAATCAGCCCGAGCCCGCCTCCCGACGTCAGACGATTGGCCATCGGTCCGACGCCGCGTCCGTTGTCCTCGATGACCAGCCGCAGCAACCCTCCGCCCGAATTCAGAGACACCGTGCACGCCGTGGCGCCGCTGTGGCGGGCGACGTTGCTCAACGCCTCCTGCACGATGCGGTAGACGCACACTTCGATGTCGGGAGCGAGCCGCGTCTCCATCGTTTCCGCAAGCTGTGCGCGGATGCTGGTGCGATGCGAGAAGTTGCGCAGATAGGCCGTGAGCGTGGCAGGCAGGCCGAAATCGTCGAGCGCCGAGGGGTGCAGCAGCTGTGACATGTCGCGCACGCTGCGCAGCGTGTTCTCGCTCAGATCGCGTGCTTCCTCGAGCGCGGTACGAACACGCGGTTCGACCTCGGCACGCAGCGCGATGCCGATGTCCATCTTCACCGCCATCAGCGCCTGTCCGACCTCGTCGTGCAGCTCGCGCGCAAGCGTTCGCCGCTCCTGCTCCTGGATGTCGACCAGCCGCGCGGACAGACGCTCGAGGTCCTGACGATTGCTCTGCTCGATGCGCCGCTGGCGTTCGATCTCGCGCTGCAGGCGGTTGACGTGACGCGACGCCATCACCGCGACGACCAGCGCGGCGATGAGCGTCACCGCGCCCATGGAGAGCAGCCGCGTGCGCACCTGCCGATACAGCAGATCGATTTCCTCCTGATGGCGTGCGTTGGCGACGTTCTGCAGCGCGGCCAGCTGATCGAGGATCTGCAGAACGGTGTTGCGTTTCGGCACGACTCGGCTGCGGAGCAAGGCGGCGGCTTCGTCCGGTGTCTTTGCCTGCTCGCTGAACGCCACATCGCGCGAGGCCCAGTAATCACCAAGCTCGGTTTGCAGCCGTGTCCAGTGATCGCGTTCGTCCTGCGACGAGACGGCAGGCACATAGCTGGCCAGCAGCTGCTCCACTTCGTCGCGGAGGCGCGTCAGTTCTCCGCGATAGGACTCGCGCCGCGCGGTCGCGCCGTCAATCAGCGCGTCGCGCAGGTAAATCGACCCAAGCAGCACGTTCGTGCGGATCTTCGAGAGCGTCTGCTCACCGCGCACATACGACTCGTGAACGGAGGTGACGCTCTGCTCAATGGTGCGCAGGCTGCGCACGAGCTGATAGCCCCACAGCAGCCACAGTGCGAAGACGACCGCGAAGCCCGCCAACAGTGCGCCGCGAACGCTCGGGCCCATCCTCCGATCGTACTGCATGACAGATGATCCTCATTCCTAAGGTCAGCCGCCATCCGGCGGGGCACACACGGCGAATACTGTCTTGACGGGATGGCGGCCGGGCCGCCGCGCGCGCTACCGTTGGATTGTCTCCATCTCGCTGTTGGATTCACCCGCGGCGCTTGTCCCCGCCAGCGGGTGACCGGTGCGCGCAATCACACCTCACGGTCGCAGTGATTGCGCGCACTTTTTTGGGTTCAATCGGTTCAGTGGGTTCAGTGGGTTCATTAGGTTCGGAGGGTGCTCTTGTGCGAACCTACCGAACCCGAACCTACTGCACCCTCTGAAGCCCTTGAACCTACTGACCCCAACTCTCGCAGCCATCATCTTCGGAGCAGGCGTAGCGGCGGGCGCCCTCGGCGTGGCGCTTGGACTCGGCGGCGGCATCTTCCTGGTCCCCTTCCTCACGCTGGCGCTCGGGTTTCCTTTGAAAACGGCGGCGGCGATCAGCCTCTGCACCGTCATCGCCACATCCTCGGCGGTGAGCGCGCGCCGTGCCGGCAATCAGTTGATTAACCTGCGCCTGGGCATGGTGCTCGAAACGGCGACGACCATCGGAAGCCTGCTGGGTGGAATCACGGCGCAGTATCTCGCCGAGTCGACGCTGCAGCGTCTCTTCGGATTGGTCGCGATAGCGGTCGCGCTGGTGATGCTTGGCCGCATCAACCGGCGAAATGTAATGACGGATCCGAACGCCGACCCCGGTCGGCTCGGCGGCCGCTTCCATGAAGACGAAAGCGGCGGCGTTGTCACCTACCGCATCAAACGTCTGCCGCTGGCGCTCACCGCCTCGTTCATCGCGGGAAACGTGTCGTCGCTGCTCGGTATCGGTGGCGGCATCATCAAGGTGCCGGTACTGAATGCGTGGTGCGGCGTTCCACTGCGCGCGGCAGCCGCGACAAGCGCGCTGATGATCGGCGTCACCGCCACGGGCGGCGCCATTATTTATTACGGACACGGCGACCTGCGTCCGTTGCTGGCGGCGCCGGCGGTGCTCGGCGTTCAGGCCGGATCCTGGGCCGGTACCCGTCTGACCGAGCAGACATCAGTCAAGTGGCTCAAGCTACTGATGGCGTCGTTGCTTGTCGTCGTCGCGCTGCTGATGTTCGTGCGGAGTATGCGATGAACCGGCTCGAACAGAGGATTGGCGAGGTCCTTCACGTCGGGACGTTTCTCAGCTCGCTGCTGTTCGCCGCCGGCCTTGTCATGACACTGGTGGGCTATCGCACGGAGCTTTCTCAAATTCTTCTCGCCACAGCATTGGTGGTCTTGATCGCCACGCCGCCGGCACGCGTGGTCGTCTCCGTAATCGAGTATGTCCGCGAGCGGGACTGGGTTTTCGTCGCGCTCACGCTCGTCGTGCTCCTCGCGCTTGCCGGGAGTGTCGCGGCGGCCTACTTCTAGGCGGCGGCCGCGCACGCTGCTGTCAGCGTGCTTTCGGCAGCAGGTTGATCGCGAGCAGACGCGCAGGTTCCGTGGCGCTTGCGTTCTTCGAGACCTGGTGTGTCGATCCGATCGGCTCGTAGAACATCTCGCCGGTGCGATAGGTGCGCACCTCGTCGGAGATCCCGTTGCCGATG
This sequence comes from Vicinamibacterales bacterium, assembly GCA_035492455.1. Taxonomy (GTDB): domain Bacteria; phylum Acidobacteriota; class Vicinamibacteria; order Vicinamibacterales; family UBA2999; genus Gp6-AA40. The sequence goes on from DATJJE010000074.1 coordinate 29,435, forward strand.
ACCTGCGCGACAACGGATCCCTGCAGCACGTAAGCGAATAGAAACCCCTGATGCTGATGCGGCATGCCGACGCGGCCGGGCGCATAGTCGACATGGCTGACGCGGATCTCCCAGCCGTCGAGCGACACGGCCGGCAGGTCGCGCGTGAATACGGGCGTCTGCGGAGCAGTTGGCGCACCTTGCGCCGCTGCATCGAGACGCGAGCTCGCGGCGATCCAGTCCGCCAGCACCGCAAGCGCGGCGATTGCCTCTCGGCGACTGACAGCCATCACGTCCTCCCGACGACAAGGCGCGGCAATCGGAAAAGCCCCTGCACGCGCGTGTAGATGGCGCCAAAGAGTCCAGCTCCCGCGAGCGCGCCGGCGAGGGCCGCAATCGCGTATATCTTCCCCTCACCGATGTTAACGAAGATCGGACCCGGACACATGCCGCACATCGACCACCCGATTCCGAAGAAGATGCCACCCACAACGCTTCCGCGATGCAACGGTTTCAGCGGGACGACGATCGGCCGGCCCGACACGGTGCGGCCGTAGCGTTTGAGGAGCCACAAGCCGGGGGCGGTAAGAACCACGGCGGTGCCGATGATTCCGTACAGCTGGAAGCTGGTGAACAGAAACATCGCCTGGATGTAGTTGTAGTCCGCCGCGCCGCTGCGGCTGAGGACAAACCCGAAGAGGGTTCCGAGCGCGAGATAGAGCAGCGCCATCAGAGATGAAACAGCACGCGATAGATGAATTGCGTGGTCACAATCCCGGCCCCCATGAAACTCATCGTCGTCACCAGACTGGGAAGCTCGAAGTTCGACAGGCCAAAGATGCCGTGGCCGCTGGTGCATCCATCCGCGAGGCGAGTGCCGAAGCCGATGAACAGGCCGCCGACGAACATCCAGGCGAGTTTGCCCGCATGCCCGAAGCCGATCACCTGATCGAACAATCCCAGAGTCCAGATGGGCGCCCATCCGCCACCAAGCACCGCCGACAGGAATCCGCCGATCGCGAGGCCGGCAATGAAGGGCATGCGCCATTTGCGCGCGGAGCGCACTGCCTCGCGCGCGAAGTACGAGACGGGCAGCACGAAGCTGCAGACATCTTCAAATCCCGAGGAGATGCCGAGGCGGCGGTTGGTGAGGAAGAGCAGCGCCAGCGTTACCAGGGCGATGCCAGCGCCCGCAACCGCCCAGTGAATCGGCGTCAGGTTATGAAGAATCAGCGGCATTGGTCTCCAGGGCCGCCTGAAGGCGGCCCTGCGCACTACCAACCACCAACTACCAACTATTTATGCGCCGCCGCGTAGTTCAGCGCGAATGTCTTCAGCGCGCTATTGGTCAGACCCAGCGCAGCCGCTTCGGTGCCGGCTCGATCGGCATCCCACTTGTCGACGACCATCCGCTTGATCATCCACATGGCAGCGGCCCGGTTGGCGCTGGCGCAGTGAACGAATGCTGGCTGGTTCTTCTTGTCCGTCACCGCGATGATGAACTTGTCGGCGACGGCAGGATCGGGCATCGCACCGTTGAACGGCAGATGGATGTAGTTGATGCCCGCCGTTTTCGCGGCGGCGGCTTCGCCGTCGATGTCGGCGCCCGCCTCGCTTGCTTCGCGCAGGTTGATGATGGAGGCGTAGCCCATCTGCTTCAGGCCGGCCACCGCCTGCGGCGTGGTCGCGCCCGCGCACGCGATGGTCGTTTCGAGCTTCGAGAAATTGGTCACGCCCGGGAGCGTTTCCTTCGTGACGCTCTGGGCGCTCGCGGCGGCGACGCTCAGGCCGGAGAAAACGAGGGCAGCAAGCAGCGGATATCGTTTCAGCATAATGGGTGCTATGGTAGGGCAACTGTGCCATGAGGCGCTACACGCTTATAGCGATAACGGTGCTCGTGCTTCTCGGCGGCTGCTCGCGCGCTGCTGATCAACCCGCCCCTGCCAGACGCTCCGTGTTTCCAATGACGGGCCCGCTGATTGCGGCCAGCGTCTCGATGAAAGCCGCCTGGGAGTTCCCGGAAAATCCACTGACGGACAAGTCGCTGGACGACTCGAAGCTGTCGCAAGAGATTCGCCGCGGGTTCAAGCTGTTCACGAACACGCCGGCGGAGGCGCCGCGCCTCGCGCCAGGCGGCATGTCGTGCACGAACTGTCACATGAACGGCGGCCAGCGCGAGAAATCGATGCCGCTCGTCAATGTTGCGGGTATGTTTCCCGAGTACAACCGCCGCTCGGGCCGATTGTTCAGTCTCGGTGATCGCATCACCGACTGCTTCCTGCGCAGTGAGAACGCGACGGGCGGACATCTTGCGCCCGAGGAGCTGCCGACCCCGACGACTCCGGATGTGCTCGCGATCTCCGCCTATCTGACGTGGCTGGCGAAGGACGGACCCATGGGGAAGAACCCGTCGTGGCGCGGTCAGAACACGATCGCGCAGTCGGCGCTCATTCCGCTGAACCAGCTCGATCCGAAGAAGGGCGAAGCGATTTACAGCGACCGGTGCGCGACGTGCCATGGACCCGACGGTCAGGGCGTGCAGATTGGCGACAAGATCGCCGGACCGCTGTGGGGCCCGCGCTCGTGGAACGACGGCGCAGGCGCGGCGCGTGTCTACACGCTTGCCGGCATGATCCGCTACTCGATGCCGTATCTCGACCCCGGCAACATTTCGGACGCCGACGCGCAGCATGTCGCCGCCTTCATCAATTCGAAACCGCGTCCCGTGTTTCCGTTCAAGGATCGCGATTACCGCGTCGAGAAGCTTCCGGCCGACGCGGTGTATTACTCGCGGCAGATCAGCCTGTCGCGATGAGAAAGGAACGACATGTCTGAACGCCAGAGCCGCCGTTCGTTCTTCACGTCCGTCGCTTCCGCCGCCGGCCTTGCTGCTGTCGCCGCGCAGGATGCCGCCGCGCAGTCGGTGCCTCCTTCGGCCGGACCATTCGACATGAAATGGCTGGAGCAGGTGAAAGGGAAGCACAAGCAGCTCTATGACCTCGGCGCATGGAATCTTGCCGAAGATGGGCGTCCGCTGCGCTTCTGCAAGAATTTCCTCGATACGTTCCGCGACGTCTACAAGATGGAATCTCCCGAGGTCAACACCGCGGTCGGCGTGTCGGGTCCTGCATTCGCGCTCAACGCAACCGACCGGCTGTGGGAGAAGTACAAGCTCGGTGAGCGGTCGAAGATCATGGACCCGAAGACGAAGCAGCCGTCGATCCGCAACATCTTCTACGACGAGGGAAGCGACATCAGCGTCAAGGCGATGCAGGCGCGCGGCACGATTTTCTGGCAGTGCAACGTGGCGCTCGGCAACGTCGCGCAGCAGCTGGCCGATCAGTTCAAGATGCCGTTTGCGGAAGTGCGCGCGGATTTGATTGCCGGACTCAATCCCGGCGTGCGGCTGATGCCCTCGCACGTGATGTCGCTCGCGCTCGCGCAAGAGCGCGGATTCACGTACATGCGGCCGTAAACGCGAGAAGGGCAGAAGGGGCGAGACGGCCGGGTGTTACCCCTCGCGCCCTTTAATCGCCGCGTACAGCCCCGGAACCGCCAACAACGTCACGGGGGTCGAGAGCGCCAGGCCCCCGATGACTGCCAGCGCGAGCGGCTTCTGCAGCTCCGCCCCCGAGCCCAGTCCGAGCGCCAGCGGCAGCAATCCAAACAGCGTACAGAACGTCGTCATCAGAATCGGCCGCAGCCTGATGCGCCCGGCGTGCGCGATGGCGCGATCGAACGGCTCGCCCTCCGCATGCAGCCTCTCGGAGAAGTCGAGCAGCATGATGCCGTTCTTGACGACGAGGCCGACGAGCAGAATCAGGCCCATCGCCGATGAGATGTTCAGATCGGTGCCGGTGAGGACGAGCAGCAGCAGCGCGCCGCCGAGCGAGAGCGGGGCCGCGAGCAGGATGAGAATCGCCGGCGTCCACGCGCGGAACTGAATGACGAGAATGGTGAACACCAGCACTACCGCCAGCGCGAACACCATGAGCAGCTCGCGGAATGATTGCTGCTGCGCCTGATACTGTCCGCCTATTTCGTAGGTGTAGCCGATCGGAAGCTTGAGTTTGTCGAGATTCGATCGGATTTCCGCTACGGCGCTCCCCATATCGCGACCCTCGAGCCGACCGGTGATACTCGCCATCAAGCGCAGATTCTCGCGCTTCAACTCACCCTGGCCGTTGGCGCGATCCATATGCGCCACCTCGGACACTGGAATGGGCTTCCCCTCGCCACTTCGGATGAGCGTCTGCGGAAGCCAGTTCGGATCGAATCGGTACGCGTCCGGCAGGCGCACACGAACGGGAACTCGACGATCGGCAAGACGCAGATCCGTGGCGACCTCGCCGAGCCAGTTGCCGGCGAGCTGATCCGAAACCTGCGCGACGGTGAGCCCGTAGCGCTCCGCGGCAACGGGATTGATCGTCCACGTCACTTCGGGGTTCCCCTTCTGCACGCCCACGACGTCGACGACGCCCTGGACTTTGTTCAGCATCTCCTCGACAGGGTCGGCGAGCTCGGCGAGGCGCTGCGGATCGTTGCCGAAGATCTTCACCTCGATCGGTTCCGGATTACCTTCGAGGTCGCCGAGCATGTCCTGCAGCAGCTGCACGAACTCGATGTCGGTGAGCGGCACGATCTCGTGCAGCTTGTCGCGCACCTCATCGATCACTTCTTCCGACGATCGGCTCCGCTGGTTGCGCGGCTTGAGCCGCACGAGGATGTCGCCCGTGTTCTGCGCTGTTGCAAACAGCCCCAGCTCCGATCCGGTGCGGCGTGAGTAGGAGGCAACTTCCGGCGTCTCGGAGATCACCTTTTCGATCTGTTTCACCTGGCGATCGGTTTCCGACAGCGCGCTCCCTTCAGGCGTGAGGTAATCGAGCACGAACCCGCCCTCATCGGCAGCGGGAAAGAATCCGGTGCCGACCGCATAGAACAGCGTGACGGTGAGCGCCGCGAGAAGCACCGCGACAGCGATCGACAGCAGCGGGCTGCCGACCATCCATCCAAGCATCCGTTCGTAGGCGGTCTCTATGCGTCCGTGCCACTCTCCAACCGGCTTGTGATGCGTCGCGGCCCAGCGCGCCATCAGCGGCACGACGGTGATCGACAGCGCGAGCGAGATGAGTACCGCCACCGAGAGGCTCATCGACAGCGCGCGGAAAAATTGTCCGGGAACGCCGGACAACAGCCCCAGCGGCGCGAATACGACAACGGTCGTCAGCGTCGAGCTGACGAGCGGCGCCATCAGCTGTTGCACCGCGCCGACGACGCTGTCGCCGCCCTCGCCCGCACGCCGGTGGATGTTTTCCACGACAACCACCGCGTCGTCGATGACCAGACCGATGGCCACGGCGAGGCCGCCGAGCGACATCAGGTTGATGGTGCCGCCGAACAGCCACATGAAGACGAAGGTCGGAATGACGGCCATCGGCAGCGTGATCGCCGCGATCATCGTCAGCCGCCAGTCGCGCAGGAAAACGAGCAGCACGATGATGGCGAGGACGCCGCCAATGAGGATCGCGTCGCGGACGCTCGCGATCGATTCCTCGACGAACTCGGCGAGGTCGTAGACGCGACTGATGCGGATGCCGGCGGGCAGCGATCGAGCCAGGCTGGCGATGGTGTCGTCGACGCCGCGCTTCAGGTCGAGAATGTTCGCGCCGATCTGCTGCGCGATGCTGATCGACACCGCCTCGCGGCCGTTGCCGGTGATGAGCATGGTGCGGTCCGGAGCGCCGGGCGCAACCATTCCGACGTCGCGTACGCGAACGGTGGCGCCGTTCTTCACCAGAATCGGCGCGTTGGCGATGTCGTCGAGATTTTTCCAGAGGCCGGACGCGAGCGACAGGTTCTGCAGCCCTGACTGCTGAAACCGTCCCACCGGGACGAGCTGGTTCTCCGCGTTCAGCGCATCCGACACATCCACGACGGTCAGGCCGGCCGCCGTCATCTTTGCCGGGTCGAGGATCACCTCGATTTCGCGTGTGTCGCTGGCGAGGATTTCTATCGTTCCGGCGCCGGGCACGCGCGCTAACTCCGGCTTCACGACGTAGGTGGCGTAGTCGAACAGGTCGGCCGTTGCCAGCGATCCGGTCATGTTGAGAATGAACACCGGGAAGATCGCCGGCGTCATGCGTTCGACCTGGATCTGCGAATCCATCGGCAAGTCGCCCGTGACCTCCGCCACCCGGTTCTGCACCTGCTGCAGCGCGACGATCATGTCGGTGGACGCCGCGAACTGCGCGGAGATTTCAGCCGCGCCACGGATGCTGCGCGACCGCACGCGCCTGATGCCCGGCACGCTCATCACCGCTTCCTCCAGCGGCCGCGTCACGGTCAACATCATCGACTGCGGTGGCAGCGTGCCCGAATGGACGACGATGACGATGCGGGGGAATTGAAGCGGGGGATAAATGCTGCTCGGCAGCGCCAGCGCGGCGATGACGCCGCCGACCACGAGAGCGACGGCAACGAGCGCCGCTGCGCGTGAATGCCGTTGCGCGAGCGCGGCGATGCTCACTTCTCGTCAGCCCCCTTCCCGCCTGTCTCGCCTTTCCCGCCCGTCTCGCCCTTCTTGTCCTCTGCCGGTGCTTCGTCTTCGTCCTCGCCGGTGTCGATGGTGACCTTCGCCTCATCCGGCAGACCGTTTTGTCCCTCGACGATCACCATCTCGCCGGCTTTGACGCCCGACATAATCTCGAGATCAGTGCCGTCGGTCAGACCGGTCTGCACCGGTCGGCGCTGCGCTTTATCGCCCATCACGACGAACACGGCCGTCTGTTCGCCCTCGCGGACGAGCGCCACTGCAGGTATGAGCACGACGTTGTTGTGCTTCTCGGCGTCGATATCGATCTGAACGGGCGTGCCTGCTGCGAGGTTGGTTGCCCCGCCGGCAAAGGCGAGCCGCACCGGAATGCTCGCCGTTCCCTGCTCGACCTGCGCGGGACGTGACACCACCTTCAGCGCGAGGTCCGGCAGCCCGGTTACGCCGGCCTTCAACCAACCGCGCGCGCCAAGGACGATGCGCGGCGAGTCGCTGAGCGGAACGGACGCGACGACCTCGAGACGCCGCGGATCGATGACGCGCAGCACGGGATCGCTTGCCGCGGCTTCGACGAGGTCGCCGGGATTGTGGAAGCGCTTCGCCACTACGCCGCTGAACGCCGCGCGTACCGTCGATCGTCCCGCCGCCGTGATGGCGGCCGCGCGCGATGCTTCAGCCTGGCCGACGGCGGCCTGCGCGTCGGCGACAGTGCGGTCGGCATCTTCGACGTCTTTTCGTGCGGCGATGCCGCGATCGAATAGCTGCTGCTGTCGCGCCTGGTTCGCCTTCGCGGTCGCAAGCGCGGCTTCGGCCCGCTGCACTTCGGCGGCCTGACGCTGCACCTCGGCGGTGAGCGACGGGATTTCGAAGCGGACGAGCACGTCGCCCTTGTTGACACGTTCACCTTCGGCGCGCGGAATGTCCACGATACGTCCGGCCTCCGGCGCAATCACGATCAGCTCGCCGTCAGGAGCGGGGTTAATCACGCCGGTGGCGTGCAGCACCCCTTGAATCGACCCGGTCATCGCCGTTTCGACTTTGACCGGAACCGGCGCTTCGCTGTCTGTCTCCTCCGCAGCCGGTTTTCCACAAGCGCTTGCCATCGCCACCGCGATGGCCAGAACTGCCAACTTCATGGGAGAGGCGCTCCTATGGCGCGCTCGAGATCGGCGAGCGCGGTCTGGAATTGATCGATCGCGTCGAGCGAGCGGAGCCGCACGTCGCGTGTCGCCTGCAGGGCCTGGAGCAGCGCCGCGATACCCGTTTGTCCGAGCTGGTAGGCGTCTTGCGCGAGCTGTTCGACCTGCTGCGCCTGCGGAATGATCTGATCGCGATAGCGAACGAAGAGCTCACGCTGCGCCTGCGCGCGCCGCGAAGCTGCGGTGACCTCGCCCTGAATGCGCACCAGCGTCGCCTGACGCTGCGCTGTCAGTTGCTCGAGTGTCGTCTGCTCGACGAGTACGCCAGCGCGATGCGTCGTGAAGAGCGGGAGCGTCACGGCGGCGCCGGCTCGCCAGCCGTAGGTGAATTCCGGTTCGGCTCGATGCGTCAGCGTGAACGTCGGCGTCAAGTCCGGTACGCGCAAGGCCTGCGCCAGCTGGATGCGCGCACGCTGTGCCTCGATCTGTCGATCGAGCGAAAGGAGCTCGGTGCTGGCGGTCTGCGCCAGCATGAGCGCGGCCGGAGTCTCGAGCGGCGCCACGCTGTCGACCGTCGACGTCAGCGTCGTCGGTGTGTCGAGCGGCTGGCCAAGCAGCGCGTTCAGCGTCGCTCGCGCGGCCGCGGTGGTCCCTTCGGCTGCCGTCGACTCGTTCTCCGCCGCGGCGAGCGCCAACTGCGCCTGCATCACCTCGAGGCGCGGTGCGTCGCCCGCATCGAACCGCGCCTGCGCCGTGTCGCGCGCGCGCGTCGAGATGTCGCGCTGCTCGCGCAGAATCAGCAGGCGCTGTTCCGCCACGACCTGGCCGAAGTAGGCGCGCCGCACGTCATTGCGGACCTGCGCAATCGTCGCGGCCAGTTCCGCATCGCCGGCGCGAATGGTCGCTTCCGCGACGTCGATGCGCCGGGCACGTTTACCGCCCAGCTCGAACGGCACCGCGACGCCGTAGGCTTCCTTCGGCGTTTCCTTTTCGAGCTCGAACGAGCCCTCAGGATTGAGCCGCTCGCGCGCGACGGCGAGATTCGCCAGGTTGATCGGGCCACGCAGCCGCGCCGCCGCAATGGTCGCGTTCGCCGCCATTGCGCGATCGATGGCGACCTGCAGCGTCAGTGAACCGGCGGCGCCCTGCGCCCGCGCGCCAGATGCGGCCAGCAGGCCGGACGCGGCCACCAGGCCCACACGAACAACCGTTGATCTCAATGCGGCCAGCATGGTCGACGTTTCATGAACCCACGATGACAGAGCATCTGGATATGATGGACGAAATCATGCGCGTCCTGCTCGTGGAAGATGAACCCCAGGCAGCGCAGGTACTGGCGAAGGGCCTTCGCGAGCAGTCGTACGCCGTGGATGTCGCCGCCGACGGGGAAGCGGCCTTGTTTCAGGTCGGGACCACGGACTACGACGCGATGATCCTCGACGTCATGCTCCCCCGGGTCAGCGGCCTGGCGGTCTGCCGTTCGATTCGCGAGAGCGGCAGCACCCTTCCGATCCTGATGCTCACCGCCCGCGACGCGGTCGAGTCGCGCATCGATGGCCTTGACTGCGGGGCCGACGATTACCTGATCAAACCGTACGATTTCGGTGAGCTGCTGGCGCGGCTTCGCGCGGTGATTCGCCGCGGTCCGCGCCCGGTGCTTCCCGAGCGTCTCGCCGTTGGCCGGCTTGTGATCGAGACGCGGAGCCGCCGGGCGCGCGTCGGCGGCAGGGATCTGGCGCTGACGGCAAAAGAGTATTCGCTGCTGGAGTATCTGGCGCGACGCGGCGGCGACGTCGTGAGCCGGGCCGATATTGCGGAGCATGTCTGGGACGAGAACTACGACCCGTTCTCCAACGTAGTGGACGTGTATATCCAGCGCCTCCGACGCAAGCTGGAGATGGCTGGTGAACATTCGCTGATCCGGACGCGTCGCGGCGAGGGCTATCAACTGACAGGCGACGTCCCGTGAACACGCACTCCCTGCGCGCGCGGCTTACGCTCTGGTACACGATGACACTCGTCGTCGTGCTCCTGCTGTTCGGCGCCGATGTCCTTGTCGTGCAGCAGCGCTTCGGGATGCGGCGCGCCGATCGCGAGCTCGAAACGGTCAGTGCCACGCTCGTGAACCTGTTTCTCGAGGAGCTTGGCGAGCTCGACGATCCTCCTACAGCCGCAAAGGAGGCCATTACGGCAATCGCGTCGCTTGGCGATGCCGCCGCCATTCTCGACGCACGCGGTTCGCCGCTAGCGGAACGGCTCGATGGCCTGACGCTCGAGGAGCTGACACCTCGTGGAGGCGACGGCACCATCTGGACAGTTCGGACGGGAAATCGCGCGTGGCGTGTCCGCTCTTCACAGCAGCGATTCGACAATGTGACCGCGACACTCGTGGTCGCGCGGCCGCTCGCGGACCTGGCACGCGAGCAGGCGGAAGTCCGCGAGGCGATGTTCGTTGCGATTCCCGTGGCGCTGCTGCTGGCCGGAGCGGGCGGATGGTGGCTGGCGTCGATCGGCCTGCGGCCGGTCCGCGGAATGGCGCGGCGTGCTGCCAGCATCCCGCCGACCGGCCTCGAAGATCTGGGACCGCCTCCGAAAGACGAGGAGCTCGGGCAGCTGGCGGGCGCGTTCAACGGGCTTGTGGCGCGACTCCGCGCCGCTCTGAGCACGCAGCGTCAGTTCATGGCCGATGCTTCACACGAGCTGCGGACGCCGGTGTCTGTCATTCGCACTGCCGCGGAGGTCACGCTCAGTCGGGATCACCGTGACGAGATCGAGTATCGCGAGGCGCTGGCAATGACGCGCCTGCAATCGCAGCGACTCGGTCGCCTCGTCGAAGACATGCTCGTACTGGCACGCGCAGACGCCGGCGCGTATCCGCTGCGGCCCGTCGATCTGTACCTCCAGGACGTCGTCGCCGACTGCCAGCGCGCCGTGGACGTGCTCGCCGCCGAGCGCGGCATCACCATTACGGCGTCGGGACCGCGCGATGTTCCCGTGCGCGGCGACGAGGAGCTGCTGCGCCGCCTGCTCGTGAACCTGCTGCAGAACGCGGTGCAGCATTCACCGCGGGGCGGTGTCGTCAGTATCGACGTCAGCCCGAACGGATCGCGCGTGTACGTGCGCGTCCGCGACAGCGGCACCGGCATTCCCGAGGCGGACCGCACGCGCATCTTCGATCGCTTCGTGCAGCTCGATGCGTCGCGCCGCACCGAAGGGACCGGTCTGGGGCTGCCGATTGCGAAATGGATCGCCGAAGTCCACCAGGGCTCACTGTCGCTCGAGTCGACTGGCCCCGGCGGTAGTACGTTTCGCGTCGACCTTCCTCTTGCGACGGCGGTTTAGCGGTCTTCTGATACGCTTTTGCCCCGATGGAGACGAAGCGCATCCCTCCGCTAGTAGTGTGCGTGGCTGGCCTTGTGGCCCTGGCGTGCGCGCATGCAGAGGCGCAATCAGCGTCCGGCTGGATCAACACCTATCGCGAGACCGCGGCGCGACTGATCAAGGCGGCCACGGCCGACGACTTCGCGTGGCAGCGGCTCGCGGAGCTGACCGACACCTACGGTAACCGCCTGAGCGGAACCGAGAACCTGTCCCGCGCCATAGCCTGGGCCGCGGACGCAATGAGGAAGGACGGCCTCGACAACGTCCGCACCGAAAAGGTGATGGTCCCGAAATGGACTCGCGGACGCGAGAGCGCCGAGATCGTCGACCCGCCGCGTCATTCCCTGACGATTCTCGGCCTCGGTGGCACCGTTGCGACCCCGCCCGGCGGCATCGAAGGCGAGGTGCTCGTCGTCGAGAGCTTCAACGAGCTGCGGACGCGCGCAGCCGACGCGCGGGGAAAGATCGTTCTCTTTAACGAGCCGTTTACCAACTACGCCGACACCGTCAGCTATCGCACGGGCAGCGCGCGCGCAGCGGGGCAGGCCGGTGCCATCGGGGTGCTCGTTCGATCCGTCGGTCCCGTCGGGTTGCGAACGCCGCACACGGGCAGCGTGCAGTATCAGGCCGACGTGCCGGCGATTCCAGCAGCGGCCATCTCCGGCGAGGACGCAAATCGCATTGCGCGGCTCGCCGCACGAGGGCGGCGGGTCCGCCTGCATCTGTCGCTCGAGGGGAAGAGCGAAGGCGACGCCGAATCGGCTAACGTCATCGGCGAGATTCGTGGACGCGAGCGGCCGGACGAAATCGTCGTGCTCGGCGGACACATCGATTCGTGGGATGTCGGCGCAGGCGCGTCCGATGACGGGGTCGGCTGCGTCATCACCTGGGAAGCGCTGCGTCTGATGAAGAAGCTCGGGCTGCAGCCGCGGCGCACCGTGCGGCTGGTGCTGTGGACCAACGAAGAAAACGGCACCCGCGGCGCGATGGCGTATGCCGAGCGCTACACGTCAACCGCCGCCAATCACGTGTTCGCGCTGGAAGCGGATTCTGGTGTCTTCGAGCCGGCGCGCTTCGGATTTTCTGGAAGCCTTGCCGCACGCAACGTCATTCGCGACATCACCGCGCTGCTCGCACCGCTCAATCTCGCGGAGACCATTTCCGGCGGTGGCGGCGCGGACATCGATCCGATTGCGCAGCTCGGACGCGCGCCGACGATGGCCTACATGGGAGATCCGACCCGCTATTTCACGATTCACCACACGCCGGCGGATACGGTGGAGCGCATCGCGCCCGAGGAAGTCGCCAAGGGCGCAGCGGCGATTGCTGTAGTGACGTACGTCATCGCGGAGATGCCGGACCGCCTACCGAGGTAACTCATCGTTCGGATCGTTCGGATCGTTCGGATCGTTCGGATCGTTCGGATCGTTCGGATCGTTCGATCCGTTCGGATCGTTCGGGTCGTTCGATTCGTTCGATTCGTTCGATTCGTTCGATTCGTTCTTGGGGTGTCGGCGCCGTGAATAGCGACGGCGCGCCGCATTGCTTTTCGCCTGCGGCGATCGCAGATAGCGTTGCAGCTTGGCTACGGCCTGAGCGCCACGAGCGGCCAAGCTATCCAAACGCGCGAAATCTTCGGCGGAGAAGTAGCCGCACTCCGCTCCTTTTCTGAGCATCGAGCGCGTTTCGGCGGCGGATGCGCGAGAGTAGTCCAGAAAATTCGCAAAAGCGGCCGGCGTGTAACGAGCGAATCCTTCCGCGACGTTCCGCTCGGCGGAGTCTGCGGCGTCGCGGATCTCATCCCGGAACTTGAAATCGCGGCTGACTCGGCCGATGTCCGTTGCCCTGAACACTTCGATATTCAACTCATGCATCCGTTGCCACGAGAGCAACTCCTCGTACCTCGTTGCGATCGCCATCCATGGTGACGACGCACCGGGTGTGCCGCTTCGCTTTGTTAAGGAAATTCTGGCGTGACGGGGAAGAAATCTGAATTACTACAACGAGACGTCGTCACGAAGTACGCAGGTTTCAGAACGCCTCGAACGATTCGAACGCCCCGAACGATCCGAACGATCCGAACGATTCGAACGATCGAACGATCCGAACGCTCCGAACGCTCCGAACGCTCCGACCGTTCAGCGCAGCTCGGTGAGCGTGACGTCGAGGATGCGCGCCCGCCGCGGCGCGCTCTGCCACTGCACGAGAATCGGACTCTGATACGTGCCTTCGACGATGGCCACGCGTCCGTCCTCGCCGTCGGAGACGAGCAAATTCACTGAGCGGCGCATCCGGAAGAAGCGCGCGGCCGGAACCGCCAGCGTGCGCGCCAGCAGCCTCTCAACGACCGAGCCGCGCAGCCGCAGCGTGTCGAGGCCGGTGTTCATCACCCGTACGAAATCGTACTTGGCGTAGCCGAGCGTCTTCGCGGGCACCGCGCGCGGGTTCTTCATCACGTTGCGGTACTGCTGCGCGACGAAGCGCAGCGGGTTGCGCAGGACCTCCGCCAGGTCGTACTTCATCAGCAGCGTTTCGTATTCGTTGACGGTCAGCGCGGAATGCCGTTCCGCGGGGTCGAGGACGATGCGCAGCTGGCCTTTGCCGGCGCCGGTTCTCGCGACGAACTCTGCAAGCTGCGGATAGATCCCCAGGCGCGGATCCTTCAAATTGATCGAGTCGATCGGGTGCGCGGATACGGGCACCTCGATGCGCGTGCGTCCAACCACCCGTTCGGTGCGGAATCCGATGACGCGCGTCAAGCGGCGGCGCGGACGGCCTTCGACGATCCCGTCCAGATCGACGAAGCAGACCGCCTCACCATCCCGGTTTGGGTGCGTGACGCACGGGCGCAGGCCGCTGGCCATGAAGGCGAGGTGAGAGTCCGCGTTCTTCGGTTCGCAGGCGCGCTGCGACGCGTCGAGATCCGACCGCCGATCGAGCTGGTCGTGTTCGTAGCCCGCGCCTTCCGGAAAGATGGTGCGGAAGGCCTCGACGAAGGTCGAGACGTTCTGTTCGCGCAGACGGGCAGAAATGCTGCGATCGAGGAATCCGGCCGTCGTGTGCGAGGACCAATACAGACAGTGGGAGTAACCGGCGAGCGCTTCGTGTTCGGCGGCGAAACGCGACCTCAGTTCCACCACGTCGAAGCGCGCCCTGGGAGCCACCTCGAGCGTGAGGTCCAGCGGTTTGGCCGTCGTCATCGGTTCTCAAAAGCGTAACACGTACTCGCCTTCTGTTCCCTACAGAGCTTGCTCGCCGCCGCGACGCGCGAAGGCGGGCTGTTTGCACGCCTCAATTGGACGTGAGCTGGTGGGTCATCCTCCTCGTGATCGCCGGCGGAACAGTCGCGATCTTCTGGACACTGCACCTTGTATGGCGGCTGCATGGTGTCTGGCGTATCCACCGCGCCGGTCCGCGGCCTCTCCTTGCGACGCGCCACCGCATCTGGCACCACATCGACCGCGAAGAAGCCGACGATCTGCGTTACGGGCCCGGCGGCCCCGAGTACGTCCCTGCTGCGCCGTTCGAGTTCGTGGAAGAGCTGACGACCGGCTCGCACCCGTGCGTAGCAGTACGCGACGCCCAAAAACGTCTGTGGCGTGTGAAGTGGGGATACGAGGCGAAGCCGGAAGCGTTCTGCGTTCGCTTCGCCGCGGCCTGCGGCTACTTCGCCGAGGTCACTCATTACGTGTCGAGTGGACACATCGACGGCGTGACGACCGTAACGCGAGCGCGGGACATGATCGGAGAAGACGGCAGCTTCACGGATGCGCGGTTCGAGCTCGAGGATCGATCCGTCCGCATGCTGTTTGACGAACACAGCTGGGCCTGGCACGACAACCCGTTTGTCGGCACCAGTCAGCTCGATGGTCTGAAGATCGTCGTCATGCTGCTGTCCAACTGGGACAGCAAGGATCGACGCGATGTCTCGCGTGGATCGAACACGGCGATCTTCGAATATACCGTGTCGCGTTTCTCGTCCGAGGCGCGCTACCTGATTACCGACTGGGGTGGCGCGATGGGGCGATGGGGCAGCACGGTTGTGTCGCGCGGACGATGGGATGTTGACGGATTCGAAGCGCAGACGCCTGGTTTCATCGCGGCGGTGCACGACGGGGTCGTCGATTTCGGCTACCAAGGGCAACGGCCCGAAATCGGCCGCGGCATCCCCATTGCCCATGTGCGCTGGTTTTACAGGAGAGCGCGCCGCATTTCGGAACCCGCGCTGCGCGCGGGATTGCTCGCAAGCGGCGCCACGGACGAGGAGGCCGGACGCTTTGCGCGCGCAATCGTGACGAGAATCGAGGCGCTCGGGCGAGTACGATAAAGACCAGTCCGCCCTGAAGGCGGACGCCACCGATGATGCCCGCTGGCACGAGACGACTCGCACTGGTTGCTGCCGCACTCGTGGTTGCGGTCGGCGTCGTGGTGTTGATCGTTCATACGCCTCCTGTTCGCCGGGCCGTGCTCCGCTACGTCATCGCCGAGGTCCAGCGACGCTACGCCATCCGCATCGAGGCTTCGCGGCTGGATTACAACCTGCCCGCGCTTACGCTCGGTCTGGCGGATGTTCGTATCGCAGCGGAACGAACTGCTGCCACGCCATTCTTCCAGGCCGATTACCTGCACGCGCAGCTCGCGCGCAGCGCATTCACCGGCATCATCGCGTTCGACGAGATTTCTGTGAGCAACGGCCAGGTGCATCTCGTTCGAGATGCCGATGGCCGGATGAACCTTCCCGAATCGGCCGAGACACCGTCAGGCGAGCCGTCGCCGCTCAACATAAACCACCTCGTTGCGCCGCGGTTCGCGATCAACGTCAGCGACGCGCAAAGCGATCTCGCCCTAACCATTCCCGGCCTGACGCTCGACATCCGCCGCGCCGACGGCCACCTTTCTCTGGATGCACCGGCAACGGTCAGGGTCGGCAAGAACAGGACGCGCATCAGCCGGCTCGACGGCGGTGCGTCGTTCGATGGCCGTGCGCTCAAGCTGGCGTCCGTCGCGCTGCAGTCCGACGAGGCGTCGCTGCAGCTGGACGGCGTGCTGTCGGTGATCGCCAAAGATCCTGGTCTCGACGTTCATGTCACGGGTACCGCCGACGCAACTCGGGCCGCCCGCTGGGGCATGGAAGGTGATGAACTGCCGCGCGGATCGATCGCTTTTGATGTGCGCGCGTCGGGCCCGTTCTCGGGCCCGACAGCTGATGCGCGTCTAACGTCGCCGCGTGTTGACTTCCAGGCGCTGACACTTTCAGACCTCTCGTTGAACGCGCACGTCGCCGCCGACGAAGCGGTCGTGCAAAGCGCGGAGGTTACGCTGGCCGATGGTCGCTTCGATGCGAGGGCACAGATTCCCTTCGACGACCGCGACGCGCACGTGACCGCGATGTGGAGCGGTGTAGACGCGGCCACGCTCACCCGCGCGGTTGCGGGACCGGTGGAGATCGCGCCGTCTGGGATCCTCGCAGGCAGTCTTACCCTCAGCGGTCCATTGGCGGCGATGTCGAAGTGGGCGGCCGACGCCACGCTCCAGGCCTCCGGCGGCGATACGCGGCGCACCCGCGTGGCGATTCCGGGGACCGCGCATCTGCAGCTGGCAGATGGGCGGTGGCGCATCGACGCGCGTCACCGGATCGGCGACACGGTTCCGGTTTCGATCGTTGCCGGTGGCGCGCTGAACGAAACGCGCCTTGCCGACTCCACCGTCAGCGGACGTCTCGACGTCGCAGACGTCGCGATTCCGTCGCTTGTGCGCCTCCTACGGACCCTCGGGGTTGCAGACATCGATGCGAGCACCGTGTCGGGCGGTCCCGTCGCCGCCATGGCCAGCATTTCGGGACGCCTCGCGTCGCCCGCAATCATGTTTGACGCGACTGTGCCGACTGTCGCCGTGGCAGACCAGCAGCTTGCGGATGTGCGCGTCGGCGGCCAACTGAACGGGGACCTGCTGACCATCGGCGCTTTCTCAGCATCGCAGGCGTCCAGTGCGGGACGGGCACGGTTGATGGGAACGTACAACCTGCGCACCGAGCGCTATGACGCACGCGCCGACCTGGAGCGGTGGACCGTGACGCCAACTGCCGACCGGCCGTTGCTGGCGCAGGTCGATGCGATGTTCAGCGGCACAGGCACCGTCAAGTCGCCGCACGGCAGCGGATCCCTGCGGATTACCAACCTCGCCTGGAACGGGACGTCGCCCGGCGATCTCGCCGCTGACGTCGATCTCGACGGTGAGGCGGCGAATATCGAGGCGCGAGCGCCGGATTTGAACACGCGTCTGACCGCCCACGTGAGCGTGCGCGCCCCATATCAAGCGAGCGCGGACCTGCAGGGTGACGGCATCGATCTCGGAAAGCTGGTTCCGCCATCCGCTTCACCGACACCGCTTACCGGACGTCTGACCTTCTCCGGCCATGCGGACGCGCCGCTGTCCGAATGGCGCTCGGGATCCGCGCGTATCGACCTCACCGATCTCGATGCTGCGGCAGGTGACCTGCCGATTCGCCTGGCCGAGCCGGCGCGCATCCACTTCGAGGGCGACACCGTCCGGATCGATCGCTTCGAGATGAATGCGAGAGGAACGCATCTGTCAGCGTCGGGCTCGCTGCCGCTGATGACGGGATCAGGCGAGGTCACGGTCCTGGTAACTGGCGACATCGGCGATGCGACTCGCGCCGTCGCGGCAACGGGACTGGCGGATGTATCGATGGTCAGCGACGCATCCGGCCCGATCAATCTGCGGGCGCGCGTCGCCGGCACGGCAGAAAAGCCCCTCATCTCCGCGGACGCCAGCGTAGGACCAGGTTCGGTCTCGATCAACAACCTGTCTACCGCCACGAAGGTCCTCGTCCGGGCTCATCTCGAGAATGATGTCCTCGGGATTCAAGAGGCGGGATTCGAATACGAGGGCGCAGTCGCACGCGTTAACGGGGCCATCCCGCTGTCAGTGCTCAGCGCCGCGAACGTCTCGCGGACACCGCAACCCGCGTCGCTGCACGCGACCGTTACCGGCCTCACGCCGGCGGTGCTGCGCGGCTTCGTCGATCCGACAACCCTCGAAGATCTCGCGGGCACAATCGACCTCGCCGTCAATCTCGACGCGCCGTCGACCGAGCTGACGCGGGCGATGGGTGACATCACGCTGACGCGCCTCGACCTGCAGTTAGGCGGACTACCGGTGACCCAGCGCGTTCCAACGCGCATAGTGGTCAACAACGGCTTCGCGAGAGTCGAGTCGTGGAGCTGGACGGGCACCGGCGCCACGCTCGATGTCTTTGGACAGGTGCGCCTCGCGGATCATCAGGCCGCGCTCATCGCCAACGGTGACATCGACCTTCGCACGCTGACGCCGTTCGTCCGCAGCGCAGGCATCGCCACCGCCGGGCGCCTGACCCCGAAGCTGTCGATTACAGGTTCGCTCGATGCGCCGCGCATCGACGGCGACCTCGCGCTCGACAACGGGGAAATCCGCCTCGTCGACCCGCGTGTCATCGTCAATGGTCTGACGGCGCGTGCCGCTCTGACGCGCACCGAGATGACGCTGCGGACGCTGAACGGCACCATCAACGGCGGATCGCTCGCTGGCGGCGGGACGGTCTCGTATAACCCCGACGCCGGGCTCAATGCGCGTTTGACGGCGGACATCAGCGACATGGCCCTCGATTTTCCAGCGGGTCTGCGCAGCGAATTGAACGCGACGCTGCAGTTTGATGCCGCAGCCGCGCCGAATGACCCGGCGCCCAGCGGTCAGCTCTCGGGCAACATCACGGTGCTGCGCGGTGCGTACCGCGAACCGTTGGCTGTGGTGGGTGGGCTGCTTGCAGCGGCGCGCGCGCGGCGCGTTGCGGCAACAGGCGGCGGGGGCGAACAGGATCAGGCCTTCCTCCGCAATCTCGCGCTGGACGTTCGGCTCGTCACCGACGAAGACATCATCGTCGATAACAACTACGCGCGCGCGCAGCTTGGCGGCGATCTCGACATCATCGGGACGGCGGCCGCCCCAGCGGTGTCGGGACGAGCGCAGCTTCGCGAAGATGGCCAGCTCTTCATCGGCCGCAACGTCTACACAATCTCTCGCGATATCCCGAGCACGATCGACTTCGTCAGTCCAACTACGATCGAGCCGGAGTTGAACATCCATCTGGAAACGCGCGTCGCCGGCCACGATATCGAGCTCTCACTCACGGGGCCGGCGGAATCGCCGACCGTAGACATGACATCGGAAGGTCTGGGACCAGCCGACATTACGGCCCTTCTTCTCACCGGGCGCGAACTGGAGGACCTGGGCACGGCGGATGCGGCCTTCATCGGCACGCAAGTGATCGGCAACTTCTCCGGCGAGGTGCTCGGGTTTGCCGGGCGCGCAGTCGGCCTCGACACGTTGCGACTTGGCGGCGTTGAAGGAGTCGGAACACGCCGCGACGCGAGTGAGGCTGCGACCGAAGTCGATCCGACGTCGCGGCTGACGTTCGGCAAGAGCCTGGGACCTGACGTCGACGTGACGTTCTCCCAGAGTCTGCGCGATTCCACGGCGCAGACATGGATTGTCGACTACCTGCCGGCGCGTCAGCTGGACGTGCGCTACGTCCTGAACGATGACGATCTGGCGTCGTACGGCTTTCGTCACGACGTGTCATTCGGCGGCGGCACCACGGCAACCACGGCCCGACGCGCATCGGAGCGCCGCGTCGAACAGCGCATCAACGACATCAGCATCACGGGCGACCTGGCGTTCCCCGAACAACGCGTCCGCGGCGTGCTGAAGTTGCGCCGGGGCGATGTGTTCGATTTCGGTCGCTGGCAGGACGACCGGGATCGGCTCGAGGACTTCTATCACCAGAACGGCCGGCTCGCCGCCCGTGTGAGCTCGATGCGCGCGGTGAACGGCGACATGGTGAATCTCTCGTACGGGATCGACGCCGGCCCGCAGACGCGCATTGAAATCACGCCAGACCTGGGCAACGACGTAACCCAGCGAATTGGCGCGGCGTGGGCGACGTCGGTGCTCGACGAGCTGCTCGTCGACGAAGCAACGCAGACCGTGAGGGCCGAACTTCTGCGTCGCGGCTATGTGATGCCGACCGTGTCGAGCCGGGTCACGGTGGACGGCGACGCGAAGACGCTGCACGTCGACGTGCAACCAGGAGAGCGGAGCAGCATGGCGCGCGTGCGGATTCAGGCAGCTGACGCCAGCGTGGCCGATGACCTCGAGATGCGCGTCCGCGCGCAGAACCTGCAGGAGCAGGTACTGACGAATCCGGGCGTCGTCACGCGCTACCTGACCGACTATCTCCGCTCGCGCGGCTATCTGCGCGCGTCGGTGAAAGCAGGGTCGCCGCTCTACGAGGACGGCGCAGCCGTCCTTGCGATCACCGTCGACCCGGGCCTGCAGTTCACGCTGGCGAGCATCGAGTTCGAGGGGCGCGGCAACATTCCCGAGGAGGACATTGCCCGATTGTTCGACGCGACGGCCGGCTCTCCGTACGACCCGGCGGCGATCGACACGGCTCGCGACCGAATGGTGGCGCTCTACCGCAGCCGCGGGTTCTCGACTGCCGCGGTGACCGCGAACGCAGCGATCCGCGCAAACGAACCGCGTGTGGACCTGACGTTCGAGATCAGCGAAGGCATGCGACAGACCATAGGAGACGTCCAGATCGCGGGCAGCGGCGGCGTTGACCAGGACGTCGTCTCACGCGCGCTGCGGTTGACGGTAGGCTCGACGCTCGAGCCGGCCGAGCTGCTGCGCGCCCGCACGCGCGTGTTCAATACCGGCCTGTTCCGTCGCGTCGATGTCGCGACCGAGGCGATGCCGCGCGTCAGCGCCACGGATCCTGTTCAACCGATGCGCGTGCGCGTCGCGCTCGAGCCCTGGCCCGCGCTGCGCCTTCGGTATGGCTTCCAGGTGGCGGAGGAGAGGCCGGAATCGGACCCAACCGGCACGACGCTGACGCCCGGATTATCGTCCGACATCACGCGGCGGACCGTGTTCGGCCGGGCGGTGAGTCTCAGCGGGGTGTTTCAGTACGAACGACGGGAGAACACGACCCGCGGGCTTGTCAACGCGCCGACGATGATGTCGCTGCCTATCGAGTCGTCGTTCGTCGTCGAACGCGTGCACCGCACGCTCGAGAATACGACTTCGGTGAGCAACCGCAACGGTGTGTCGTGGGAACAGCGGGTGCAGACCAGAGACCATCTCACGTTGTCCTATTCGTACCGTTTCGATCGCGATCACACCTTCAGCACGAGAATCGATCCCATTCTCGGGACGCGATTCGACCTGACCGTAAACGTTGCACGGCTCATCGGCAACGCGGCGTGGGATACGCGCGACGATCCGCTGAACGCACATCGGGGATCCTTGTACTCGTCGAGCCTCCAGTGGGCACCGGATTCGCTCGGCTCCCAGTTCCGGTTCGTGAAGTATGTCGGCCAGGCGTATCGGTTCCAGAATCTGCACGGCATCGTGCTGGCGTCGGCCGGGCGTCTTGGCCTGGTGACGCCGCTCGGCGGCCAGGACTTGATCTCTTCGGAGCGGTTCTTCGCCGGCGGATCGCGTACCGTGCGCGGCGTAGACGAAAACAGCCTGGGACCGCGTGACTTCTTCGGCGACCCCGCCGGCGGGGAGGGCATGCTTGTGCTGAACCAGGAAGCGCGCGTGCCCATCTACAAATGGCTCGGCGGCGTCGCCTTCATCGACGCCGGGAACATCTTCAAGCAGCCCTCAGATTTGAAGCTGAATGCGTTGACCGGCTCGATTGGCTTCGGCGTCAGGCTGTCGACGCCGTTCGCGCTGCTGCGCGCTGACTATGGCAAGGTCGTGTGGCCGGGCACGGCGAGGGGTTCGGGTCGATGGACTTTCGGAGTGGGACAAGCGTTTTGATTAGTGATTAGTGATTAGTGATTAGTGATTAGTGATTGGTGAACTGAATCACTAATCACTAATCGCAAATTCACTAGCGCCCGCGCACCGTCCTCATAATCTGCGTGACCTCGGGCCGTTCGGGCGCATCGGGCGCCAGCTTGAGGAACTGCTCGAAGTGATTGGCCATGCGGTCGGGGTGATTCGCGCGGTACTCCATCAGGCCCGCGTAGTAATGCGCGTAGCCATTCGATGGATTGATCTGCAGGACGCGATCGAATTCCGCCGCGGCCTGAGGCCATTCCTGGCGTTTGGCGTACACCAGGCCCAGCTGATAGTGCGCTTCGGCCATCCCTTCGTTCATCGCAACCGCCTGCCGCGCCGACGCAAGCGCACCCTCGGCATCTTCCTGCATCAGCTGCTGGCCCGAAAGCCCGATGAAGTGCCACGGATCATCCTCGCCACGCGCGGCAAGTGCTCCGTACTTCTCCACCGCCCGATCGTTTTCCCCGAGCTTCTGATGGCTCTGTGCCGCGGTGTAGAGCACCGCAGGGTCCCCGTCAGCCTGAGCTGAGTCGACCACTCGCTGATACTGCCCGGCTTCGAACAGTTTCAGAGCCTGCGCTGCGTCCTGTGCAAACACCGACGAGGCGGCGAATATCAGCGCAACGGTAAGCAATGTGTGCTTCATGATGTGATTGTACGACTGTGTCTTCGCGTTTCCGTGAATACTGCCGTGCTCGCGAACGCGCGGCAGCGGCCGCCGTACTGCCACCCTATCGGACAGTCGCGGCTGATCCTAAGCTTGGCCATTTCCGTGCCATTGGAAATCACTGGTCACGCGCAATATTCGACGGCGATTTCTACCGAACGTCACGTAAAGATGACATCCCCGTCACGAATCTTGTCTTTGTTGAGTCGGCCGATGGGAACACGGGCGCCGGCGATCCGTCGACGCTCGGCGGCGGCGACACTGACAAGCACCTTATTTACGAGGGGTTGTCGCGCGTCGATGCCGACGCCGTGCTGGCGGGTGCAACGACCGCGCGCGACGACAATCTGGTTCTCTCGGTGTGGCATCCAGAGCTGGTCAAACTGCGCCTCGAGCTCGGGCGCGCTCGTCACCCTGCGCAAGTCGTCGTCAGCAGCCGCAGCGCGTTGCACATCGAGAGCGCGCTCATGTTTCAGGAACCGGAGCTCCCGGTTTTTCTCATCACCACATCGGATGCCGCGCCGTCGCTGCGGCTGCAGGTCGCGACGCGTCCGTGGATTCAGGTGATCGATGCAGGCCAGCCGCTCTCGATGCGTACGGCGCTGCGCGAGCTGAACGCCCGCGGCATCGAGACCGTTTCGTCGATCGGCGGTCGCACAACCGCACGCGCCATGTTGCGGGAAGGCGTGGTCAGCGATCTGTATCTGACGACCTCGCCGAAATCAGCAGGGCAGCCGAACACGCCGTTGCTCGAAGGACCTCTCGATGCACCCGCCGTTGTCGTCAAGGAAGGGACCGGACCAGAGAAGGGAGTGCGATTCGTCCACTATGCGCTCTTGTGATCGCCTTCCAGGCGCGTTGCCACGAATCGAGGTCCTCGAATCGCTCTCGCCATACGACGAAGTCAGGCGCTTAATTGATCTTCGCTCGGGAATCCGTGCTGCTCGCGACCGACCGGCCCTTCATGCATCGCGCTCGTCTTGTACAACTCGAATCGGCCGTCGGCCGCCTCCTCGCGCACGCGCGACCGGAACGCCTCCATCTGGCGTGCGGTCATCGGCTTGAACCCAAGCGCCACCTTCAGGTTCTGGCGCAGCACCTTCATCGAATCGATTCCGCTGACCGTCGTCATGACCGGAAGGCTCATCGCATAGCGCAACCCTTCCGCGGCCGTGATGACCTTCTCTTTGACCTGACGTCCGTCGCCGCCAAGACTCTTCATTCCAATTGGCGCGATGCCGCGGAGCTGAAGCTTCGGCAGCACGTCTCGCTCGAACGAACGTTCGGCAAAGGAGCTGTCAAAGCAATTGAGGGGGAGCTGGCACGTGTCGAACGGGTAATCGTGGTCGAGCATCTCGAGGTGGATGCGCGGATCCTTGTGGCCCGTGAATCCGACGAATCGCACCTTTCCCTGACGCTTGGCCTGGTCCAGCGCTTCGATGACGCCGCCGCGCATGAAATGGTGCTCGGGGTCGTTGTAGTAGACGCACTCGTGAATCTGCCAGAGGTCGAGGTAGTCGGTCTTCAGCCGTCGCAGCGACTGTTCGAGCTGTCGCATCCCCTCGCGTTTGTCGCGGCCGTGCGTGCAGACCTTCGTCATCAGGAACACACGATCGCGCCGGTCCGCGATCGCTTTGCCCATGACGCGCTCGGACTTGCCGTCATGATATTCCCATGCGTTGTCCATGAACGTGACACCGGCGTCGATCGCTGCATGCGCGATGCGAATGGCTTCGCGCTCGGAGCTCGCCTTGGCAAGGTGGTATCCGCCCAATCCAAGCGCGGATACAAGGACTCCCGACGTGCCGAGCGGACGATACGGAATCTGCATGAAGCTCCTCTTTAAGGTGCGGCGTGCAATGCACAGACCGGACTATGATCTCCTCCGGAGGACACGACGACATGCGCGGTAACGCGAAAGTGATTGACCATCTCAACGACGCGCTTCGCGAGGAGCTGACGGCCATCAACCAGTACTTTCTGCACGCCGAGATGTGCCACAACTGGGGCTACCACGGGCTGGGCGATTCCATCAAGAAGCAGTCGATCGGAGAGATGAAGCACGCCGAGGAGCTCATCGAACGCATCCTCTTCCTCGACGCAACGCCGAAAATGGAATATCTCGACCTGACGATTGGCGGCAACGTGCGCGAGCAGCTCGAGGCCGATCTGGCGCTCGAGATCAACGCGGTGAAGATGTATAACGATTCCATTGCCGCCGCGCGCGAGGCGGGCGACGATGCCTCGCGCAATCTGTTCACCAAGCTCCTCGCCGACGAGGAAGAGCACGTCGATTGGCTCGAATCGCAGCTGCATCAGATCAAGGAGATGGGATACGAGCGCTACTTGACGATGCAGATCGCCGGGCCAAAGGACTAGCGGCGAAGCCGACAGACTCCTAAAATGAAGAATGTTTTTCGCTGCACTGCTTCTTGCGCTGATCGCCGCGCTTCCTGCTGAGGCAGCCCCCAAGCCGGCCTCTCCCCTGAGGATCGTCGCCTTTGGCGACAGCCTCACTTCGGGCCACAGGCTTCCGGAAAAAGACGCCTGGCCGGCGGTGATTCAGAGAAAACTGAACACCGCCGGGCTGCCGTTCACAATCTACAACCACGGTGTGTCCGGCGATACGACGACCGGTGCGCTGCGGCGTCTCGATCGTGCGCTCGACCTGAAGCCGTCGATTGCCATCGTCGAGCTGGGCGTCAACGATGGTCTGCGCGGCATGCCCGTCGCGCAGGTGCAGGCGAACCTCGAAAAAATCATCAGCGCGTTCCAGCAGCAGCATACGCAGGTGCTGCTCTGCGCCATGGAGGCGCTGCCGTTCAACGGCTGGCAGTACACGATTGCGTTTCACCGGATGTACGAAGACCTGGCGGCGAAGTACGAGGTGCCGCTTATCCCGTTCGTGATGAACGGAGTCCTCGGCAACCGTGATCTCATCTCCGACGATGGCGTGCATCCGAACGCCGCGGGCGCGCGCTACATCGCGGAGACGATCTGGGAATACCTCGAACCGATGGCAAAAAAGGTCGAGGAAGAACCTACCAAACCTGACACGCGTTGACGGGCGCCATCGGCGTGCCGTCCCTGCAGCCGAAAGCCTTCCGGAACTCCGGCATGTTCTGCAGCACGCCGTTGGTGCGCCAGCGGCCGGAGGCATGTACGTCCTCCTGCGCCCGGCGGCGGAAATCCTCGTCTGTCGCGTTCTCGCACCACACCTGGGCGTAGGCAATGAAGAACCGCTGGTCGGCAGTAAACCCGTCGACTGTTGGCTGGGCGCCTTTCGCCGAGAGCAGCTCCATCAACGCGTAGTAGGCGATGCGCACGCCGCCGTTGTCTGCGACGTTTTCGCCAAGCGTCAGGTTGCCGTTCAGATTGACGCCGGGGAGCGACTCGTAGCGGTTGTACTGCGCGGCGACGCACGACGCGCGATCGCGGAATGCCGCATCGTCTCGAGGCGTCCACCAGTCCATCAGGTTGCCTTGCGGGTCGTAGCGGCGGCCGCCATCGTCGAATCCGTGCGTCATTTCGTGGCCGATCATCGCGCCGGCTGCACCGAAGTTCACAGCTGCGTCTTTGCCCGCATCGAAGATCGGCGGCTGCAGAATGCCAGCCGGGAACGTCACCTCGTTCAATGGCGGTGCATAGAACGCATTGACTGTCTGCGGCGTGACGATCCACAGAGTGCGGTCGATCGGCTCGCCGATCCAGCGGAGCTGACGCTGCGTGTCCGCGATGGCGATGCGGATTGAGTTTCCGGCGTAATCATCGCGCTTGATCGTGATCGCGCTGAAGTCACGCCACTTATCCGGGCCGCCGATCTTCCGATTCATCGCTTCCAGCTTGGCAAGCGCGTGCGTACGGGTTTCGGCGCTCATCCAGTCCACGCTACTGAGCGTCTCGCGCAGCGAATTGCGCAGGGCCGCAATCATTTCGTCCATGCGCGCTTTCGCCTCTGCACCGAATTGCCGCTGCACGAAAATCTTCCCCACCAGCTCGCCGAGCGCATCGGCACCAGGCTGTCCGGCGACGACGTCCGTGCAGCGCAACCGCCGCGGACGCATCTCCTTCTGCCCGCTGAGAATTTCGCCGTTGAAATGAAACTGCTCCAGCTCGAAGCGGGAGGTGAGAAGCGATGCAAGCGCGTCGAGCGCATGCCACTGCAGGTAGGCCTTCCACGAGTCGACCGGTATGGTGTCGAGCGCGGCGCTGATGTCCCGCAGATAACCGGGGTTCAGGAGGTTCAGGTGGTTCAGCGCGTTCAGCAGGTTCTTCGGAGCCCCCGTCGCAGGCAGATACGAAGTCCAATCGATATTGGGCGCGAGCTGCTTGAGGTCCGCAATGGTCGCCGGATTGTCGCGGCGGCGTGGATCCCGGAACGCAACGCGGTCCATCGTGGCGCGCGCGATGACGGTCTCCACGTTCATCACGCTGTTCGCCGTTGACGATGGCAGATTGGCGAGTGCAAACATTCGCCCGACGTGCGCCACGTACTCCTTCCGCAGCATCGTCGAGCGTTCGTCATCCTTCAGGTAAAGATCGCGATCGGGCAGTCCCATTGCGCCCTGGCCGAGCGTCGCGATGAATCGCGTCGAATCGTGCGGATCGGGTGCCGAGCCGAGCGTGATGAACGACGGAAACCCGTCGTGCGAGAAGCGAGCGGCGAGCTTGATCAGCTGCTCACGCGTCTTGACGGAATCGATGTCGCGCAGCAGCGGCTGCGCGGGCTTGACTCCTCTGGCTTCGATCGTTTCCTGGTCGATGCACGCCGCGTAGGCGTCGCCAATCTTCTGCTCGTCCGGGGTGCGGTCGGTCTTGTTGAAGGCCGCGTCCTCCAGAATGCCGCGGACGATGCGGACGTTGCGGTCCGCAAGCTCGTTGAGCCGGTTGAAACGTGAGCGATCGGCGGGAAGCGGATGGGTCGCCAGCCAGTTGCCGCACGCGAACTGGTAGAAGTCGTTACACGCGTCAACGCTGCGGTCGAGATGTTCGACGTTGAATCCTTCCTGCGCAGAGGCGGCAGCAATGCTCACCACGCAAAATGCCACGCTCGCGATCCAGCGCATCGGCGCGAAATGGTATATCAACGACTAAGCGCATGCGCGACGTAAACCTCGAGCTGGCGAGTGCTCTGTACGACATGGCGGCCGTTGCCGGCGACAGTCAGCGCGCGTGGGGCTACAAGCGCGCGGCGAAAGCGGTGCTCCGGATCGACCGCGACATCACTCCGCTCGTCACGTCCAACACCTTCAAGTCGATACCGGGTATCGGGCCGACGACGGATCGCATTGCACGCGAGTTGATACTCGAGGGGCGATGCGCGTTTGTCGAGCGAGCGGTGCACGAGTCGGGCAAAGAGAAGGAGATCGCGCGCCTGCATACGCTGCGGCGCCAGTATCTGAGCCGCGCCGCTGTCAAAGAAATCGTGGCGCGCAAGGGCACACCGTTACGTGCGAAGTATCGAGGCGATTTCCAGATGCACTCGATCTACAGCGACGGCGCCGAGACGCTCGAATCGATTGTCAACGCCTGTCTCGAACGCGGCTGGTCGTGCGCCGGCATCACGGATCACTCCTATGGCCTGAGCATCGCCGGCGGCATGAGCATGGAGCGCGCGGTCGAGCAGCATGCCGAAATTGACGTGCTCAACCGGAAGTATGGCGGCCGCTTCCGCATGTTCAAGGGGATCGAGGCGAACATCCGGGCCGATGGCACGGTCGACATGGAGCCGCACGAGATGCGCCGATTCGAGTACATCGTTGCCTCGCCGCATTCGGCTCTGCGGAAGTCGATCGATCAGACCGAGCGCATGGTGGCGGCCGTCTCGCAGCCAGGAGTAGCGATTCTCGGGCACCCGCAGGGACGGGTCTTCAATATGCGCGCGGGCGTGCTGGCGGACTGGGGCAAGGTGTTCGACGTGGCGGCGAAGCGGAAGGTTGCGATCGAAATCGACGGATCGTGGTCGCGTCAGGATGTGCCGTTCGAACTGGCGGCGCAGGCTCTGGAACAGGGATGTCTCTTCGCACTCGACAGCGACGCGCACTCGCACGCGGAGTTCGACTTCGCCGACATCGCCATCGCACATGCCAAGCTGGCCGGCATCCCGCAGGCTCGCATCGTCAACTACTGGCCGGAGAAGAAGTTTCTTGATTGGGCTGCTGGCGCCTGGGAGCGTTGATGTTCAGGGCTCGTTCTTCTGATGGTCAGCATTGCGGAAAGCCAGGCTGCGCGCGGGCATTTGCCACGCCGTACGCAGCGCCTTGGCGAATTCCGGATCGCTCTGCGAAATCTTTTCCGCAAGCGCCGAGAATTTCTGATCGATGCGCGCGAGGCGCGCCTCGTACTTGTCGAGGTCGCCCCTCTGCTTCAGGTCGCGTCGCAGCAGGCCGACCTTTTCAATCAGTTCCGTCAGGAGAACCGCGACGTCGTGTTCCATTTGGAAGTTCCAAGTTCCAAGATCCCTCCAGCGTCATTCTATTTCGACCAGCGCGATGCCAGGTTGAACGAGCTCGCCCTCGCGGCAGGCGAGTGATTTCACGCGTCCGGCGCGCGGCGCTTTGATTGGCACCTCCATCTTCATCGCCTCCAGAAGCACCAGCAGATCACCCGCGTCGACGTGCTGCCCCGGCGCGACCTTGATGGCAAGGACCGTTGCCGGCATCGGCGCCGAGAGCGCCATCTGATCGTCGGTGGCGTGTACGCGATCGGAGGAATCGCGGGTTTCAGGCTCGATGACATACGTGCGGCCGTCGATGAAGACCCACGTCCTCGCACGCTCGCGCACCGCATACGCAACACGACGGATTCCGGATCCCGGATCCGCGGCCCCGGTGACGAGGTATCGACCGTTGCCGAGCGCGTCAACCACGGAAGCCTTTCAACGAATCCCAGGGGTCCGCATTCGCGCGGTCGCCTTCACCGACGGCGCTACGGCGCGACAAGTCCGCGGCAAGTTCGATTGCTTCCGCGGGAACAGGAGCGGGCTTGCGAAGGCCCTCTCCTTCGACATCCAGAAAATGCGTATCGATGTCGCCGGCTGCGAAGCGCGCGTGCTCGAGCACGTTGATGAGGAACGCGATATTCGTGCGGATACCGAGGATCGGGAAATTGCGCAGCGCTTCGATGGCGCGCCGCCGCGCGGTCTCGCGTGTAGGGCCGTCCGCGATCACCTTCGCAACCAGCGGATCGTAGTGCACGCCGATCGCGCCGCCTTCCACCACACCGGAATCGATGCGCACGCCAGGCATCGACGGTTCACGGTAGAGCAGCAGCGGCCCCGCCTGCGGCAGATCGTTTCGCGATGGGTCCTCCGCATAGATCCGCACCTCAATGGCGTGACCGCGTTGCATGAGCGCGTCCTGATTGAATGGCAGCTTCTCGCCGCGCGCGATCGCGATCTGCGCGTGCACGAGATCGACGCCGGTCACGCGTTCCGTCACGGGATGTTCCACCTGCAGGCGGGTGTTGACCTCCAGGAAATAAAACGAGGCGTCGTCCATGCCACTCGCGCCGAGCGCAGTCGAGGGGTCGAGGAGGAATTCGACGGTGCCGGCGTTCCGATAGTCGGCGGCTCGCGCAATCGCGACCGCCGCTTCGCCCATCCGCTGCCGCAGCTTCGGCGTCAGCGCGGTGGAGGGAGTCTCCTCGACCACTTTCTGATGGCGCCGCTGGACCGAACATTCGCGCTCGAACAGATGCACGACGTTGCCGTGCTCGTCGGCCAGCACCTGAATCTCGACATGACGCGGCCGCTCGATCAGTCGCTCGACATACAGCGTTCCGTCGCCGAACGCTGCCATCGCTTCGCGCCGCCCCTGCTCGACCGCGGTCAACAGCCCGTGTTCGTCACGCACGGTCTTCATGCCGATGCCACCGCCGCCGGCGGACGGTTTCAGCAGCACGGGGAAACCCACCTTCCGTACGGCCCCGGCAATTGCGTCGGTGGTTTGATCGGCAGGCGTGTCCCCGGGTACCACCGGCACGCCTGCTTGCCGCGCGATTTCTCGCGCCGCGATCTTCGATCCCAGCCGCTCGATGACGGCAGCCGGCGGCCCGATGAATGTGATCCCCGCATCGGCAGAGGAGGCGGCGAACGCAGGATTTTCCGAGAGGAATCCGTAGCCTGGATGAATCGCATCCGCGCCCGTGTCGCGCGCGGCCTTCAGAACCGCTGGGATCGACAGGTAGCTTTCAGCAGGTGGTGCCGGTCCGATGCGCACGGCACGATCGGCAAGCAGCACGTGCGGAGCCCGGCTGTCCGCGTCGGAGAACACGGCGACCGTAGGTATTCCGAGCTCCCGGCAGCCGCGGATGATACGGACGGCGATTTCGCCGCGGTTGGCGATCAGGACTTGCGTGACACGTCCCACGAAGCCTTCCGCTTTTCGAGGAAGGCGCGCAGCCCTTCCTGGCCTTCCTGTGAGACGCGCTGTGCGGCGATCGCCTCCGACGTCAACCCGGCCGCATCGGGCGCACCGCGCGCCCACACGCGCGGGATCAGCGCCTTCGCCCTCGAGATGGCGTCAGGTCCGGCGCTGAGAAACTCGTGCACGTAGCCATCGACCTTCGCATCGAGCAGCTCGAGCGGTGCGACGACGTGCACGAGGCCGATCTCCTGCGCCCGCACCGCCCCGAATCGCATGCCGGTGAGAAACAGCTCACGCGCGGCCGAACGACCGATCTTCGCAAGAGCATATGGGGAGATCACCGCAGGCAGGATCCCGAGCTTTACCTCCGTGAAGCCGAACACCGCGTTCTCGTCCGCCACGACTACATCGCACACAGCGCAGAGGCCTGCTCCGCCACCAAGTGCGGCGGCGTGAATACGGCCGATGAGCGGAATGGGCAGGGTATCGAGCGCCGCAAACATCCGCGCCGCTGCATTCGCATCCTGCACGTTCTCGTCATGCGTGTAGGCGAGCGCGTTGGCCATCCACTGAATGTCCGCACCCGCCGAGAACACCTTTCCCGCTCCCGACACCACCGCGACGCGCACCTCGTCATCGGCGTTGATCGCCGCGGCCCACGCCGTGAGCTCCGCGATCATCGTCTCGTTGAACGCATTGCGCACGTCGGGGCGATTCAGCGTGAGGTACTCGACAACGCCCTCACGATGGGTCAGTAGCGTCTCGTATGACATGTTCTTCGCGACCTTCGTGGTTACATCCGAAAAACTCCAAATTTCGGCGGAGGCACGGGCGCGTTGAACGAAGCAGACAGTGCGAGGCCGAGCATGTTTCGCGTCTGAGCCGGATCGAGAATGCCGTCATCCCACAGACGAGCAGTGGAGTAGTAGGGCGATCCTTCGCGCTCGTACTTGTCGAGAATCGGCTGGCGAATCTGCTGCTCTTCCTCGCGCGAGAGCGTCTTGTCCTCGCGCGCCAGCTGCTCGCGCTTCACCGTCGCCAGTACCCCAGCCGCCTGCTCGCCGCCCATGACGGAAATACGCGCGTTCGGCCACATCCACAGCAGGCGAGGCTCGTAGGCACGGCCACACATCCCGTAATTGCCGGCGCCGAACGACCCGCCGATGATGACGGTGAACTTCGGCACGACCGAGTTCGCCACCGCGTGCACCATCTTCGCGCCGTCTTTCGCGATGCCGCCGCGCTCGTACTGCTTGCCGACCATGAACCCCGTAATGTTCTGCAGAAACAGAAGCGGAATGCCACGCATGTTGCACAGTTCGATGAAGTGCGTCGCCTTCAACGCGGATTCGGAGAACAGGACGCCGTTGTTGGCGATGATTCCTATGAGAAAGCCATGCAGCCGGGCAAATCCTGTCACCAGCGTCGGGCCGTAGCGCTCCTTGAATTCATCGAACCGCGAGCCGTCCACCATGCGCGCAATCACCTCGCGCACGTCATATGGCTTCCGCCTGTCCGCGCTGACGACGCCGTAAAGCTCCTGCGGATCGTAGGCAGGCTCCTCGCTGTCCGCCATGTCGGCTGGCAGAGCTTTCCGGCTGTTCAACGTCGACACGATCGTGCGCGCCAGCTGCAGCGCATGCTCATCGTCTTCGGCGAGATAATCCGCGACTCCTGACAGTCGCGTGTGTACGTCCGCGCCGCCGAGCTCCTCGGCGGTCACGTCCTCGCCCGTTGCCGCTTTCACGAGCGGTGGGCCGCCGAGAAAGATCGTCCCAGTGCCTTTGACGATGATCGTTTCGTCGGACATGGCGGGCACGTAGGCGCCGCCGGCGGTGCAGGAGCCCATTACGACGGCGATCTGCGCGATCGATTCAGCGGACATACGTGCCTGATTGAAGAAGATGCGTCCGAAGTGGTCCTTGTCGGGGAAGACCTCCGCCTGCAACGGTAGGAACGCGCCGCCAGAGTCCACCAGGTAGATACAAGGCAGCCGGTTATCGATCGCGACCTGCTGCGCGCGTACGTGTTTCTTTACCGTAATCGGGTAGTAGGTGCCGCCCTTCACGGTCGCATCGTTGCCGACGATCAGCACCTCGCGTCCCGAGACGCGACCGATCCCCGTCACAAGGCCGGCACCAGGTGCCTCGTCGTCGTACATCTCCCACGCCGCAAGCGGCGAGAGCTCGAGAAACGGCGACCCCTCGTCCAGAAGGAGATTGATTCGTTCACGGACGGGAAGCTTGCCCTGCTCGCGATGACGCTGCAGATATCGGGCACCGCCGCCCTCCCGCGCCTGCGCCACACGCTCGCGGAGTTCGGCGACGAGCGCCGTCAGCGCGTCGCAGTTGGCCTTGAATTCGGGGCTGTCTGTGTGGATTTTCGAGAGGATCTTCTGCATCAGACGTCGAAGCGATCGAACGAGTCACAGGCTCGGCGATTCAGCGGGCTCTTCCGTATGTGGCACGTCGTCCGGTTTCGCCATTGGCGGGAATTATAGGTCACCGTTTTGAACCCAGCTCAGCTGAATGAAATCTTTACAACCTGTAGTGTTTGATTGCGGCCTCCAGATGTGTGTATTATTCGCGGACGTGGCGGCGGCCGCTCGCCCCCACCAGCCCCTGGACGAGTGACGCATGGCAAGTCAATCCAACTCCAACAGCAAACGCCGCAAGCGCGTCCTCGCAATCGATGATGAGCCTTCGATGACCGAATGGCTCAAGATGGTGATCGAGGCCGAAGGATACGAGGTCCGCACGGCGCTCATCGGCACCCGTGGCGAAGAGATCTACAAGCAGTGGCGGCCTGACGTCGTGGTTACCGACTTGATGCTTCCCGACCTCGACGGCGTCCAGCTGCTGCGCCGCCTCAAGGAAATCGATCCTTCGCCGGAGGTGATCGTCATCAGCGGTCAGGGAACCATCGCCCGAGCCGTCGAAGCCGGACAGGCAGGCGCGTTCTTCTTTCTCGAAAAACCGGTCAGCCAGGAAGGGTTGATGAACATTCTTGGCCGGGCGATCGATCGCACCCAGGAGCGCGCCGAGCATCAGCAGCTGAAGGATCAGATTCGCGGCCAGTACAGCTTCGCGAACATCGTCGGGCAGAGCAAGAAGATGAAGGAGCTGTTCGAGCTGGTCGAGAGCGTAGCCGCGAGCGACGCCAACATTCTCATACAGGGCGAAAACGGCACCGGCAAGGAGCTGATTGCCAACGCGATTCATTACAACTCGAACCGCGTCAAAGGGCCGTTCATCAAGATCAACTGCGCCGCCATCCCAAAGGATCTGATCGAAAGCGAGCTCTTCGGCTACAAGAAGGGTGCGTTCACCGGCGCGAACACCGACAAGGTTGGCCTGTTCGAGATGGCGGAGAGCGGCTCACTACTGCTCGACGAAATCGGCGAGATGCCTCCGTATCTTCAGACCAAGCTGCTGCGCGTGCTGCAGGAGCGCGAATACCGGCCCATCGGCAGCGATCGCCTGGTGCACGTCGACTTCCGCCTGATCTGCGCGACCAACATTGATCTTGAAACCGCGCTGCGCGAAGGAAAGCTGCGCGAAGATCTCTACTTCCGCATCAACACCATCACACTGCGCGTCCCGCCCGTGCGCGAGCGGAGCGAAGACATTCCGCTGCTGTGCAACCACTTCCTTTCGAAGTTCAACCAGCGGTATCAGAAGAACGTGAAGTCGATCTCGCCGGCGGCCTACCATCTCCTCATCCGCAACCGCTGGCCCGGCAACGTGCGCGAGCTGGAAAACGCGATCGAGCGGGCCGTGCTGGTATGCAAGACCGGCGAGATCCAGCCGAACGATCTTCCGGAGACGATTCGGGAAGAGGGAAGCCCGGCGCAGGAGTTCACCATCCCGCCGCACCGCACGCTCGCCGAAATCGAGAAGATGGCAATCGTGCAGACCCTGCAGCGGACGAACTGGAACAAACAGGAAGCGGCGCAGATTCTTGG
>DATJJE010000075.1:0-20949 GCA_035492455.1 Vicinamibacterales bacterium
TTCGAATAGCGAGAAACAGAGGGACTAATCCGATAGCGGCGACCATCGCCAGGATGGTCGTGCTTGCCTGAAGACCCAACAACGGCAGCAACAGAAAGCCCGAGACGAGGCTGCCGCACACCGCGCCGCCCGTATTGGCGAGATACAGCAGGCCGGCCCGGCGACCGACGGCGAGCTCCGCATGCTGGACGAACGTGTTGCCGAGCGGAAAGCTGAATCCCATCAGCAGCGCCGGCAACATCACCTCCGGCAGCATCGGGCGAATGTTGAACCACAGCTCCGCGAACGCCGATGGACGCGATGCACTCGCGTTGATCGCCGTCGACACCGTTTGATCAATCGGCGCTGAATTCGCCGCCCACATTCCCGCCAGCGTGAAGACGATGAATAGCGACTGCATGCCAAGCAGCCATGCACCGGCATTACCGGTGCGCCTTTGCAGCGCGCTCGAAATGAACGACCCGGCCCCGATGCCAACGAGAATGATCGTCAGCAGCAGCGAGAACACCGCACGGAAAGCGCCGAGCATCATCGAGAAGTGGCGGAACCACAGAATTTCCATGCCGAGACCGGCAAAGCCGGAGAGCGCGAGGGCCATCGCGACCATGGGAAGCGCGGTCGCTGGACGGGATCCGGGAGCCGGGATCCGGGATCCGCGTTGTAATTTGCGATTTGTGATTTGTGATTTCGAGGTCGTGGGCGCCGGCTTCAGCCGGCCCAGCGCGATTGCGCCAACACCGGCGATTGCGTTCAGTAGCACCGCAACGATCTGCGTCGCGAGCAAGCCAATCGAGGGAACGAGCGTGAAGTCGGTGAGGAAACACCCGGCCGCCGCGCCGGCGGTGTTTACTGCATATAGAACGGCGATGCGGCGCGACTGTGCTTCCACGTCCGCGCGCACCAGATAACGGATCAACAACGTCAGCGTGCCGCCCATCAGCAGCGTGATCGGCGTGAGCAGACCGGCGGCAATCGCCACACGGGCCGCGTATGAGGCGGCCGTGATTACGTACCAACCATTCGCATCACGTTGATAGGAGGTGACGAGCACCGAGAGGCGATCAAGGTGCGGGAGCGTCAACGCGATCGCCGCACCCATCGCGGCAATCACCAGCTCGAAGTACCCGTACAGACGCAGCGGCATCTCTGCGTCCACCGCGTATCGGCGATCCGCCCAGCGTCCGGCCAGGTAGCTGCCGACAC
Source organism: Vicinamibacterales bacterium (assembly GCA_035492455.1). Taxonomy (GTDB): domain Bacteria; phylum Acidobacteriota; class Vicinamibacteria; order Vicinamibacterales; family UBA2999; genus Gp6-AA40. Next base: position 1,204 of record DATJJE010000075.1, read on the forward strand.
CGAGCCCGAGCATGAACACAGCGACGACGAGCGACGCGGAATAGACGGTGTTGCCGAAAACGTTGCCGAAGACGCGCACCCACACGACCTGATAGATCAGGCCGCTGATGCCGGATAGGAAGAAGAGGAGATAGAGCAGGCTTTCAGGATAGCGCGGGGCGGGTCTGAAGACCCGCCCCTGCACTTCGAGGTAATTGGACTACTTCGTCCCGTAGGAAGGCGCGGGCAGCTTCGTCAGCAGGAACTCCTGCCGCGCGCCGGCGCGCGGCTTGAACTTCTGCACGCGGCCGCTATCGACTTCGGCGACATAGAAGTTGCCGTCGGAGTCGATGCTCAGGCCGTGCACGCCCCACATGCCGCCTGGAAAATCGCCCCAGGTGCCCCACGAGTACTGGAAGTTCCCGTCGCGATCCCACTTGATCATCTTCGAGGTGCCGCGATCGGCGCCCCAGATGTTGCGCGACCCGTCCATGATGATCAGATGCAGGTCCGACGGCGGCGCGCCGATGCTCCACATGCGCACGAACTTGCCGTTCTCGTCGAACACCTGAATGCGGCGGTTGTTGCGATCGTTGACGTAGACGAGATGCTCGATCGGATCGACGGCGATGCCGTGCACACTGTTGAAGTAGCCGGGACGCGTTTCAGGCTTCTGCGCCGTCCCTTCACCCTTCTCGCCCCACGCCATCACGTAGTTGTCGTTCTTGTCGTACTTGACCACGCGCGTGTTCGCGTAGCCGTCGGCAATGAAGTACGTGCCGTCGGGATCCCACCCGATGAACGTCGGCCGATAGAAGTGCTTCGCATCCGACGCGTGCACGTTCGGCTCACCCAGGGTCTTCAACAGCTGCTTGCCGTCGTGCGAGAAGATGAACACCGCGTGGCGGTAGTCATCGACCACGTAGACGCGCTTCTGCGGGTCCGTCGGGTTGACATAAATCGCGTGCGGACGCCGGAACATCTTGTCCCACTGCGTCCACGATTCGGTGATGTTGCCGTCCGCGTCGGCGACGTTGATGATGTGCGACCAGAGGAAGTCCTTCCCGGCCTCGCCCACATCGGAGTCGTCACCAATCTTGCCGTTGACCTCGAGCGCTCCGGGCGGCGATGCGGAGGTCGCGTCGCGCCACGGCAGACGCCCGATCGGGAACTCGATGTTCGGGCCGAGCTGCGGCAGCTTGATCGCCTTCGGCCGCGGGATGTTCGGCAGCAGACCGCGCTGGAGAATGAACACCCGGTTCGGTGTCTCGGCGAAGACGAATTCGCCGGCACCCCACGTCCAGTTCGCCAAGCCGGGCAGCTGGCTGATCGGCTTGGGCCAGTTCGACGCGATGTCGTACGGGCCAAATGGATCCTGGCCGCCCTTCTCGCTGGGAACCGCCGCAAAGCCGCCGGCTCTACCCTGCCCCTGTACCGGAATCGCCTGATAGCCGATGGCGATGCCGACCGCGAGGGCCACGGCGACGGCGCCGATTAACGAAAGACGCATCCGCATACGTACTCCTTGGAAGATGGTTCGTCGGTTCGACCCGAACCTTCGCACCACCTCGTTTCAGTTACCCGGCGAGTTGTAGCGTAGAATTCCCGGCCATGCAAGCGCTTACCCGCCTTTTTACCTCCCTCGCGCTCGCCGTGTTCGTCGTCACGCTCTCGGCGCAAACAGGCGGAGGCATGTGGTCGTCGAAGGCCTCTTTGGGCGTCGCTCGAACCGAGGTGGGCTCCGCGTTCGCCGGGCGCAAGCTCTACGTGGTCGGCGGCGGACTGGCGATGGCCGAGTCTTCGACTCTTGTCCAGGAGTACGACCCGGCCACGGATCGCTGGCGCGAGCGCGCGCCCCTGCCGATCGCGATGAGTCATGTCGGCGTGACCTCGCTCAACGGCAAGGTGTACGCCGTGGGCGGATTCCTGAAGAACGTGCATCTCTACGCACAGCCGTACGCGTTCGAGTACGACCCGACGAAGAACACGTGGCGTGCACTGCCGTGGATGAAAGCCGCGCGTGGGTCGGTTGGCGTCGTGGCGCTCAACGGCAGGGTGCACGCGATTGCGGGACGTGGCATCGATCGCGTCACGGTCGCCACGCACGAGGTCTACGACCCGGCGACCAATAAGTGGTCCGATGCTGCGCCGCTGCCGCAGCCGCGTGATCACGCGCCGACAGTCGTCGCCGACGGACGCATTCACGTGCTCGGCGGACGGTTCGATGCGACCACCGACAACACCGACGTGCACTCGGTCTACGATCCGTCAACCAACGCGTGGTCGTCGGCGCCTTTCCTGCCGGAACCGCGCAGCGGTGGATCGGCGGTCCTGTACCGCGATCACATCGTGCTGATGGGCGGCGAGTGCGACAGAGGCAAACCGTTCGCCCAGAACGAGGCGTATGACCCGAAGACGATGAAGTGGACGACGCTCGCGTCGATGCCGAGTGGGCGTCACGGTTTTTATCTGGTCACCGATGGGCAAGCCGTCTACGCACCGGGTGGGAGCCCGAATTGCGGCGGCGGATCGTCAGACACGCTGATGCTCTTCACGCTGCCGGCCAACGCAGCTACGCATTGACAGGAGGCTGATATGCGCACTCGTCGAGATTTCGTCAGGACGCTCGCGGCAGGGACCGCGGCGGCCTACATCGGCGGTCAATCCTGGAGCGAGCTGCTCGCGCAGAACGGCGCGCCGAAACGGCGCGAGGTCTCCATCGGCCGCAAGCGCATCAAGGTTATTGACTCGCACAATCACTTGAACATCGCCGATGTCGCCAGGGTTGTGAAGGGCACACCGTTCGAACGGCAGGCCACGACAACCGGCGACGGCATCATCGGGCCCGAGCGCCTCGCATGGATGGATCGCGACGGCATCGACGTGGCGCTGCTCACGCAGCAGGGCGCGTTCTGGTATGCCGTGCAGGATCGCGGCCTGGCGACGGAGATTGTCAAAGCACAGAACGAAGGGACCGCGGCGGTCGTCGCGAAGTATCCCGATCGCTTCATTGGAATGGCTTCGATGCCGCTGCAGTTCCCCGATCTCGCGGCGCAGGCGCTCGAGGATGGCATCAAGCGTCTGGGCTTCAAGGGCGGGGGCATTTCCGCCGGCTGGGCGGGAGCGAAGAACCTGAGCGATCCCGAGTACGACGTGTTCTGGTCGAAGGCGCAGGAGCTCGGCGCGTTCCTTTTCATGCATCCGGGCGGCACGAATGGCAACGGCGACCCGCACTTCGGCGGCAAGGGCGCGCTGCCGAACACGATCGGCAATCCCCTGGAAACCACGATCTTCTTCTCACGGTTGATCTACGAAGGAACGCTCGACAAATTCCCGGGACTGAAGATCTGCGGCGCGCACGGCGGCGGCTATCTCCCGTCGTACCTCGGTCGCACCGACGCGCAGTGCCGGCGCCAGGATGATGTGTGCACAGGGAAGAAGCGACCGGTCGAGGATTACTTCCACACGCAGCTGATGGCCGACATCATGGTGTTCCGCGAGGAAGGCCTGCGGCATCTCGTCTCCGAACTCGGTGTCGGACAGCTCGTCTACGGCACCGACATCCCGTTCGGCTGGCCGGTGACGCCGGACTTCATCCTGAACGCGAAATTCCTCAACGACGCGCAGAAGGAACAGATTCTGGGCGGCAATTTGATTAAGCTATTGAAGCTTTCGCCCGCAACGACCGCGTAAACCACGAAGAACAACGAAGGTCACGACGATGAAGAATCGAAGAGAGTTCTTGAAGACAATCAGCGGCGCCACGGCAGGCGCGTACATCGCCGGACGCGGTCTACCAGCACTCGCGCAGCGAGGTGGCGGCGGCGGTCGTGGCGGTGCACGCGGCGGTGGCGCCCCGGCGCCTCGTGGTCCCCGCAAGCAGATCTCGATCGGCGGCAAGCGCGTGACGGTCATCGATGTGCACTCGCACTGCACCGTTGACGGCGTCGCCGAGGTCGTCAAGGGGACGCCATTCGAGCGGCAGGCCGGCGGACGCGCGCTCGATGCCGATCGCATTGCGCTCATCGACAGCGAAGGGATCGACATCCAGGTGCTGACGATCAACGGCTACTGGTGGTGGGAAATCCAGGACCGCGGGCTCGCCGACCGCGTCGTGCGCGCGCAGAACGAGGGACTGGCGAAGTGGGTCTCCGATCACAAAGATCGGTTCGTCGCGCTGTCGTCGATCTCACTGCAGTTTCCAGACCTCGCCGCGCAGCAGCTCGATTACGGTGTGAAGCAGCTCGGACTGCGCGGTGCGACGATCGGCGGCCACGTCAACGGCGAGTCGCTGTCAGATCCGAAGTTCGATCCCTTCTGGGCGAAGGCCAACGAGCTCGGCGTGATCGTCTTCATGCATCCGGGCGGCGCGGACAACATCATCAAGGACACGGCGTGGAAGGCGCGCGGCGATATCGGCAACATTATCGGCAACCCGCTCGAGACGACGTATTTCCTGACGCGGCTCATCTTTGACGGCACGTTCGACAAGTTCCCGAACCTGAAGGTGTGCGGCGCGCACGGCGGCGGGTACCTGCCGTCGTACTTCCAGCGGACCGAGGTGGCGTGCGACGTGCGCGGCAACGCGATGTGCGCGAACAAGAAGCATCCGCGCGAGTACCTGAAGACGAACATCATGGCCGACACGATGGTGCTGACCGATGAAGGGCTGCGGCACCTGGTCGCTGAGATGGGCGTGAGCCAGGTGGTATACGGCACCGACAATCCGCTCAATTGGCCGGTGCCGGTTGAGATGATCGTCAACCATTCCACCCTGACCAACGACGAGAAGACTCAGATCCTGAGTGGCAACCTCATGAAGCTGCTGAAGATCACAACACCCGCGACCGCCTGAAGTTGCCGGCTGCTAGCCGCCGTAACCGCCGAGTTGTGACCGATAAGGGGGTCATCTCGTCTCTTACTCGGAAAGGGTGGGAATGGATGAATAGCAGATTTGGCCTTTTGGCGGCGAGTTTCGGGGCGCTTGCATTCGTCGCCACCGGGATGACCACCGACCTCCATGCCCAGCGTGGAGGTCCCGGTGCGGGCGGCGGACGACCGACGAACGCCGGGCCGGCGAACCCCGGCGGCGGACGTTCGGGCGGAGGCGGCGGCAATCCGAACGCGGGTGGCGGGAACCCGAACGCCGGCGGCGGCGGAGAACACGGCGGGGGCAATCCCAACGCTGGCGGCGGAAATGCCGGTGGCAACAAGGGTGGCAATCCCAACGCCGGTGGCGGAAATGCCGGCGGCAACAAGGGGGGCAACCCCAACCGTGGCGGCGGGAACGCGAGGGGCGGCGGCAAGCCTGACGGAGCGGGCGCACCTGACGGAGCCGGACGCGGACGCGGCCGCGGCAACGCGGGCAACAATCCGACCAATGGCGGCGGGCAAGGAAACGCCAACAACGGGCCGAAGGACGCCCAGGGCTTCAAGAACTACGGCCAGTACGTCGCCGCGCAACACGTGTCGCAGAATCTCAACATCGACTTCGATAAGCTGAAGGCGCTGATGACCGGGGACAATCCGAAGAGCCTCGGCCAGGCGATCCAAGACCTGCGGCCCGATGTCGACGCGAACGCTGAAGCCGCGAAGGCGGAGAACGAAGCCGCGACCGACACGAGCAAGAAGTAAGCGCACGAGAGAACGCGGAGGCGACATACGACATACGCCGGGTTTTCTCGGGTCGCGCTGATCTGTCTGACGGGCGTCGTGTCCCTTGCGGGGCCGGCGCCCGTTGCCGCGCAGGCAAACGGGCGGGGCGGGTGGACGCCGCCCGGGCTCGCGAAAAAGGGAGCGACAAGCTCCCGCTCTCCCACCTCGTCAACCACACCAGCCCCATCGACGACCTCCAGCGACAAACGTCTGCAAACGTTCGGGTCGTGGCTCGACACAGCATTTGTAAACGCTCCGGGAGAAACGTGGATGTGGGTATCGACCGCCTACTGGCGGTCGCCATCGCTGCGAGAGGTTGATGCGCCCGCGTTCGGCATCGGCGCCGGCGTTGCGCCACGCACCCAAATCGGCGTCAGCCTTCCGTACTATCACCTCACGGATCAATTCGGATCCACCTGGCACGGAGTGGGTTCCTCGTACCTGACGGCGAAATTCGGCGTCGTGCAGGACCACCGCGTCAACATGTCGGTCTCGCCGACGCTCGAGATTCTCAGCTGGAGCTCACCGCAAGTGGGACGCGTCAACGCGGTGCTCCCGATCAGTCTTCAAAGTTATGTCGGCCGGGCGCGCGTCTACGGAAGCACGGGATACTTCACGCGCGGATCTGTTTTCGGCAGCGGCGCAGCCGAGTGGCCGGCCAATCAGACGCTGACGTTGACGACCACGATCGCGAATAGCTACTCGGTCGTCTCGGATCCGATCAGCGACGCGCTTGGCATCTCCCGCCATCGCATCGACGCCAGCGGCGGTGTGTACGTGACGCTGCGGCCGGCTGTCGTCTTCTTCGCCAGCGTCGGCCGTACGCTGTCGCCCGTGACGAGCACGAGCGGGCGCTTGTCGCTGACCGGCGGCGTGACAATCAACATCGCCGGGCCGGCAGCGCACACGCCTCGCGTGCCGTGATATACAGTGCGCTCGGGAGCGGGCGCGTACGTCTCGGCCTTACAGGAAGCTTGCCGTCCTTCTGATCCTCGGGGTGCTGCTGACCGCGGCAGCGACCTACAGCTACGCCCAGTACGATGGTGGCTTCTTCAATCCATTCCGCGGCGGCCTGCGCGGCGAGCAGGGCGATCCCGCCGAGCTGCCGCCGGCGCAGATGCCCGACGGCAACTTCACCGCCTGCCACATCCTCTACACCAGCGTCCGCCGCGAGGCGAGCGGCGCCGGATGGCGCACCGACTATCCCTGGGGCGAGCGGCATCTGCTGATGCGGCTCGCGGAGCTGACGAAGACACGCGTCAGCGTGGCGACGGGCGGCAAGACGCCGCATTCATGGCTGGTGCGCCTGACCGACGATGCGCTCTTCGGATGCCCGTACCTGATGGCATCCGATGTCGGCACGATCGGCCTGAGCGAAGCCGAAGCCGTGCGCCTGCGGCTCTACCTGGAAAAGGGCGGCTTCATGTGGGTGGACGACTTCTGGGGCGACGCGGCGTGGGAACAGTGGTCGCGCGAATTCGCGAAGGTGATGCCGCCGCCCGATTACTCGATCGAGGACGTACCGCTCACCGATCCGATCCTCCATTCGATGTTCGAGGTCAAGCGTGTGCCGCAGGTGTCGAACATCCGTTTCTGGCGGGCGACCGGCGGCGCGAGCACCTCCGAGCGCGGCGCCGAATCCGCCACCGTCCACTTGCGCGCCGTCCGGGACAAACACCGCCGCATCGTCGCGCTGATGACGCACAACACGGACATCTCTGATTCGTGGGAACGGGAGGCCGACGACCCGCGGTTCTTCCAGCAGTTCTCGCCGGATGGCTATGCGTTAGGAATCGACGTGGTCCTCTACGCCCTTACGCATTGAGCCGGTGGTTCGTGGCTCGTGGTGCGGCGGTTCGCAAGCGAATCACGAACCGCCGAACCATCGAACCACCGACTAGCAACTAGAAGGTGACCCGGAACCCGAGCTGCGCCGTGCGGTTCTGGCCGCTGCCCGGCTTGTTGAAGTTCGCCGCGCTCTCCTGCGTTACCAGCGTGTAGTTCTCCATATTGAACGCATTGAACACTTCCGCGATCAGGTCAATGGAATTCCGGCCGCCCAGCGGAACGCGCTGCTGCAGACGGATGTCGGTCTTGTTCTGCTCTGGCTGGATGAAGCCATTGCGCGGAACGATGGTGCCGTTCGGGCGAAGGCGCGCCGAGCCGCCCTGGCCCACATTGCGCAGATCGCGCCCGTCGTTGGTGCTTGCTCGGATGCCGGCGCCGAAGTAGTGAATCGCGCTCAACTGCAGGCCGTGCGTGACTTCCCAGATGCCGTTGAACACGAAGCGGTGCCGCTGGTCGTCCTGGCCGTAGGTGAAGTTATTGCCGAGATCCGGCGCCACTTTGAACGGGACGATGTTCAGACCGCTGAAGGGTTGGTTCTCCGCGTCCCACAGCCATGACAGGGTATAGGTGGCCGACGCCTGCCAGTGCTGCGCCATGCGCTTCGTGAACGCGGTCTGCACCGCCTCATAGCGGGAGCGCGTGTTGTGCGGAATCATCGACATCGTGCCGTACTGGGGGTACGGCAGCAACGCACGACCGGGGCCGGACGCCGCGTACGGATAATTCACGCCCGTGGCCGGGTCGTAGGCGAGGTTGATGTTATCCAGCGTGTCCTTTTCGTGGTCGCCCTTGCGATAGATGTAGTCCGCCTGCACCTGCGTCACGGCGCCGAACTGGCGCTGGAAACCGATTGACGTCGTCCACGCACGCGCCATCTGCATGTACTGATCGGGCGCGGGCATCTCCTGCGTCGTCAGCAGCAGACACGGTGCGTTGCCCGCGTAGTTGCTGGCCGCCCACCGGTTGAAGTTCGCCGCCTGCGCCGGCGAGTGGCAGAACTGGTTCTGGGCCTGTTCGTAGGTCGGCAACGGCTGGCCGTTCAACGGGTTGGCCGTAAAGTCCGGCCGGCCATCGTTGCTGATCTGGAGTCGCGACAGCTGCGTGTTGTACTTCGGCCAGAATGCATCGACGGTCAGTGCATCGGCGAAGTAGACGCCGCTGCCGCCGCGGATCACCGTGCGGTCATTGAGCTGATACGCAAAGCCGATGCGCGGCTGCAGGTTGTTGGTGTCGTTCGGGCGTCCCGCATGATAGAACGGCTCGAAGCCGAGATCGTTCGCCCAGGCATTGATACTCAGGTCGTAGCGCAGGCCCAGGTTGAGCACCAGCTTGGTGGTCATGCGCCAGTCATCCTGCACCCATCCAGCGTACTTCGGCTGACCGTACTGATTCGGGAACTGGCCGATGCCGATCGTGTACAGCCTGGTGTAGGGCGACATGGCGGCGAAGTTCCACGTGTCCGCGTTGAACGGATCGGGGAAAAACGACTGCAGTAGATCCGCGGGAACAGTGCCGTTGCGGGCGTCGACATTGCCGCCGCACATCGCGCAGTTCTCGCTGTCCTCGAAGTGGCGGACAAACTCACCACCGAGTTTCAGGTCGTGATGGCCTCTGGCATCGTAGGAGGTCGTGAAGTCGTCGCGGATCTGCCAGACCTTCTGATCGCGATGACGCGGCGCGTTCTGGTTGGCGTTGACGGAGAAGCCCGTGAAGGCGAGACGCGGATAGCCGTTGGTGACGCGCGGCGCCTGCCAATGCTTCGACCAGGTCACGAGCGTGTTGTTCGCGAACCCGTAGTGGCTGTAGCCGCCGCGAACCTCGTTGAGCATGCGATTGCTCAGCACCTGCGTGAACTGTCCGATGTACTCCTGGTTGCGTTCGTCGGTATCGATCGTCGACGCGGGATGGGTTGTAGACGACCCGTTGCCGAACGGGTCGTAGCTCTTCTGCCCCGATGCCTTGCCCATGATGCGCGTCTTGGACGAGAGCTGATAGTCGACGCGGATACCCTGCAGGTGGCGCGTGCTCTTGCCCGATAGTGAAATATTGAACGCCGGATATGGCGTGGTCCACACGCTCGTCAGCGGATGACGCTCGTACTCGAAGTTGCCGAAGAAGTGCAGCTTGTCCTTCACGATCGGTCCTCCGACCGCCGTGCTGTACTGCTGAATGCTGACCGGCACCACACGATGCGCGACCGGATCCTCCGCGTTGAAGCGGCTGCTCTGGAAATTGCTGCGGAAGAGACCGTTCAACTGGTTCGTGCCTGACTTGGTAATCGCGTTCACCTGCACACCGGTGGAGCGTCCCTGCGTCGCATCGAACTGATTCGTGATGAACTGAAACTCCGCGATCGAATCCTGGCTGAAGCGCGGCTGATTGCCGGCGCCAAGCTCCGACCCGATCTGCTGGCCGTCCAGGTTCAACTGGAACTCACGCTGCTCGCCGCCATTGCGATCCGGCAGCGGCGCGCTGGCGTTGGTCGAGGACGTGCGGCTTCCAGGCGCAAGCAGCGCCAGCGCCATCCAGTTGCGTCCCGCCGCGGGGAGCTCGCTCATCTGCTTCGGATCGATGTTGCCGCCAAGCTTCGACGTGGTGGTTTCGATGAGCGGCGCTTCGCCGGTTACCGTAACCGTTTCCTGCAGCGTCGAAGGCGCCATCTGCAGATTGATGGTCGCCGTCTGGCCGACGAGCAGGTTGACGCCCGTGCGGTTGACAGTGCTGAAGCCGGTCAGCGACGCGGTGATCCGGTACGTGCCGACACGCGCGGGTATGCGATACACGCCGCGGGCATCGGTCACCGACTCGAACTGGTTGCCTGAAGCTTCGTTGACGGCCACGACGGTCACGCCCGGCAGCACGCCGCCGGTCGAGTCCGTAATGGTGCCAGTCACCGTAGCTTCCTGCGCGAACGCCAGCGCGGGAAGTGCCAGCAGGGCACCGAGAAGGATCAACCGCCTGACTACACTCGACCTCATAAAACCTCCTCCCCAGAGGGGATGACGACCCTGAAGGAACCGACGTGCGGGATCCGACCAGCCGAGAAGACTAGCGAAGGGAACGGGATACGCCTGCAGATAGACAGGCTGGCCGATTCTAGGGCCCGGCTACTGAAGTGTCAAACAAGCGGGACGTTGGAAGGCGAACTATGACGTAACGGCGAAGTACACAAAAAGGGCCGGGAGAGATCCCCCGGCCCACTTCAAACTTACTTCACACTTCTAACTTCTCACTTCAAACTTCAGAAAGTCAGCCGGAAGCCGAGTTGCAGCGTGCGCGGCGCGTACGACAGGTTCGTCGAGGTCTGCGGCTGCAGGAACGTGCCGCTCGTCTCGGTCAGATCGTACGAACCGTAGTTCTTCCGGTTGAACAGGTTGAACACCTCGAGGCTGCCCGCCAGGTTGGCCTTGCCCCCGAGCGGAATGCGCTGCAGGAGACGCAGCTCCACACGGTGGATCGGATCGCCCACGAAGCTGTTGCGGGGGATGATGCTGCCCACCGGCCCGTGCGTGTCGCCGGCACCGCGCAGACGGTCGATGCTCGAGATCTGCAGGCCGCGTGCGTCGCAGCCGCACAGGATCTGGTCGCGCTGACCGGATCCGTAGAAGTAGATGCCGCTCACCTGGAAGCCGTGTCCCACGTCATAGATGCCGTTGAACACCGCACGGTGACGCTGATCGCTCGCCGCGAGCGACCGCTCACCACCCATGTCCACGGGCACGGAACCCGTGTAGGCATTCAGACCCGACAGCGGCGGCGCGTCCTTGTCGTACAGCCAGCCGAGCGTGTACGTGACGCTCGCCTGCCACCGGTTCGACATCCGTTTGGTCAGGCTGCTTTGCACGCCGTAGTAATCCGAGGAGCCCAGATGCGGAATGTTGCCGACCACGCCGAACATCGGATACGCACGGTGCGCCACGTCCGAGTACGGGTAGGGCACGCCGGTCGCAGGATTGAACGTGACGTTGATGTTGTCCTGGATCGACTTTTCGTTGCGGCTGTTGGTCTGCACGTAATCGACCTGCAGCGCCGTCGTCGTGCCGAACTGCTGCGCGACGCCGATCGAGCTCTGCCAGCTGTGCGTCACGTGCGAGTAGTCGGGTTTCGGCGCCATCTCCTGCAGGTCGCGCAGCAGACAGGGCGCCGGGCCCTGGAATCCGGAGGCCGCCCATGCGGTGTAGGCCGGGTTATCGGGCGCGCCGCCGCCGGCATTGCAGAACCGCGCGAGCGCCTGCTGATACGTCGGCAGCGGACCGTTGAACGGGTTGGCGACGAAGTCCGGACGCACGGGCACATTGTCAACGGCGATGACCGCGATGGTCAGCGGGCTCATCGGCCAGAGCACGTTCGTGTTCAGCTCGTCGTTGTAGTAAAGGCCCGCGCCGCCGCGCAGCACCGTGCGATCGGTAAGCGTGTAGGCGAAGCCGAGACGCGGCTGGAAGTTATTCGCGTCCTGCGGACGGTTCGGCAACTCGAACGGGAGGAACGTCACGTTCTGCGCAAACGCGTTCCAGATCAGGTCGTAGCGTAGGCCAAGGTTCAGCGTCAGCTTTTGCGTCGCCTTCCAGTCATCCTGCGCCCAGCCGGCGTACTTGTTCATGTGGACCGGCGTGAGGAAGTTCGACGAATCGGAGACACCGACCGAATACCGGGTCGCAATCGTGCCGAACGCCGGGTTGGCCAGCTGCCACGTGTCCGCGTTGAACGGATCCGGCAGCAGCGAGGTGATGTTCGCCGGAACGGGACCGTTGTTCACCGTCGCATTACCGCCGCACTGATTACAGTTGCGCGTGTTGTCGAGGAGGTGCAGCACCTCGGCGCCCGCGCGGAGGTCGTGGTGACCCTTTGCGTCGTACGAATACGTGAAGTCATCGTGGATCGTCCACGTGTTCTGGTTGCGGTAGCGCGGGATGTTGTTATTGCGGTTGCTGCGGAAGCCGCGGAACGTCAGGTTCGGACCGCCGTTGGTGATGCCGTTGGCGGCCTGCCAGTGGTTCGACCAGCTCGTGAGGCTCGACTGATTGATGCCATACGAGGCGTAGCCGGCGCGTGCGGTGTTGACCGCCCTGTTGCTCAGCACTGACGTGAATTCACCGACGACGTCGGTTGAGTGCTCTTCGTTCTTCGCCGTCGCCGCCGGGTAGTTCGAGTTGCCCGTGCCGAACGGGTCGAGCAGGCTCGAGTGATTCACCTTCCCCATGAGGCGCATCTTCGACGACAGTTCCTGGTCGAGACGAACGCCCGCCAGGTTGACGTGATGCGTGCCGTTGAGCGACACGTTGAATGCGGGATATGGCGTCGTCCAGATCGACGTCAGCGGCTGATGCTCGTACTCGTAGTTGCCGAAGTAGTGCAGCTTGTTGAGCACGATCGGACCGCCAATCGTGCCGCTGTACTGCTGGTTCTTGTACGGCAGCTTCTTGCCAAGCACCGGGTCGTCAGCGTTCCAGCGGCTGTCGCGGAAGTTGCCGACGAACGATCCGGCCAGCTGATTGCTGCCGGACTTGGTGATCGCGTTCACCTGCACGCCCGACGAACGGCCCTGCGTGGCGTCGAAGCGGTTGGAGATGAACTGGAACTCGGCGATCGCATCCTGCGAGTAGCGCGCCTGGTTGCCGGTGCCGAGGTTTGCAGTGACCTGCAGACCGTCGACGTTCAGCTGGAACTCACGCACGTCGCCGCGGTCCTGAACCGGCAGCGAGCCCTGCGCGTTGGTGCGGTTGCCGGGCGCGAGCAGCGCCAGCGACATCCAGTTGCGGCCCGCTGTCGGCAGATCCTGCACCTGACGCGGATCGATGTTGCCGCCGAGCTCGGACGACTGCGTTTCAATCAGCGGTGCCTCGCCAGTGACCGTCACTGTTTCCTGCAGCGTCGAGGGAGCCATCTGCAGATTGAGCGTGATCGTCTGTCCGACGAGCAGCTGCACTCCCGTTCGCATCACGTCGCCGAATCCGGCGAGGTTTGCGGTGACCTTGTACCCGCCGACACGGACGGGAATGCGATAAACACCGGCCGCATCCGTGACCGTTTCGTAATTGTTCCCGGTGGCTTCGTTAACGGCCGTGACCGTTACGCCGGGGAGAACCGCGCCTGTTGAATCGGTGATGGTGCCGGTCAGGACGGCGTCCTGAGCGAATGCGGTGGCTGGCAGCGCCAGAACAGCGCAGAGCAAAGCCAACCGCCGGACGAACGAACTCATACAACCTCCCTGGACTCACTCGTCTCCCGCCACGAGGCGAACGAACCCGCAATTCCCAATGAACAGCGAACACGAACCGAAGGTCTAACCCAGCTGGCCATCTTATGGGTCACAAACATGTCGCGTCAACCGCGCCTCTGCTCTATACTCCCGCCCACGTTTTTCCCGGCTTTGGGGGGTGAGATGCGACCACGGTCCCTCGACGAGTTCCTGAAGAAAAACCGGGTTCCCTATACGACGTTCCGCCACGCCCCGGCCTTTACGGCAATGCAGGCCGCTCAGCTGTCCCACACACCCGGGCGATCCTGGGCGAAGACCGTCGTGTGCTACGCCGACGATCAAGTGATCCTGGCGGTCGTCCCGGCACATTACAAAGTGGACTGCGACAAGCTGCGTGAGCTGGCGGGCGCGTCAGCGCTGCGGCTGGCGAGCGAGCACGAGATGTGCGAGCTCTATCCCGACTGCGAGCAGGGTGCGCTGCCGCCGTTCGGCGGCGCCTACGACCGTCGCGTGTTCGTCGAGAAATGCTTCGTCGGCGACCCGGAGATGGTGTTCTGCGCGGGGACGCATACCGATTGCATCCGCATGCATTACGGCGACTTCGCGGATCTCGCGAACCCGACCGTCGGATCGTTCAGCGCTCCGCGCCACGAATCGTAGCCGTAGGGCCGACCGTACGGTCGGCCCGTCCTAAGCCAATTTCGCGTCGAGCGTAATCTTCGTATTCAGCAGCCGCGAAATCGGACAGCCCGCCTTCGCGTTCTCCGCTGCCTCCTGAAACTTCGCGCGATCGGCGTTCGGAATGCGAACGGTCGTAACCAGGTGACTCGAGATCACCGTCGGTTTGCCGTCGACCGGCTCCATCGTTACGGTCGCCGTCGTTTCGATCGACTCCGCCGTCATCCCGGCGTTACCGAGTTGTCCCGACAGCGCCATCGAAAAGCACGCCGCGTGGGCCGCCGCAATCATCTCTTCGGGGTTGGTACCTTTTTCGTCCTCGAATCGCATCCTGAAGTTGTAGGGGACATTCGAAAGCACGCCGCTCTCGGCTGACACCGTCCCGCGTCCATCCTTCAGACCACCTTTCCACACTGCGCTGGCGCTTCTTTTCATAGACTCAAGACGTTATCACGACACGCTTTTCTCTTAGAATTGATCGGGTTGAAGCGTCGCGCCACCGACAACATTGAATTGACAGGCGCCGCCCCCGCCGATTCACCGCAGCCTTCCGAGGATGATGAGAATGCGTGGGCGCAGCGCGTCCTCGCGTTCGTCGGCGAACTGCACCGCGAACTCTCCACCGCGGAGATGCACGAGCAGATCGCGAACGGGTTGCCGTCTGTCATCGATATCGAAGACCTCTGGATCGAAACCGTTTTCGATGGCAGGCGGAAGTTCGTGTCGTCGCGGAATGCGTCGGGCGCGCCCTCGGCGCACCCGTTGATGGAAGGACCCGGCGAATGGGCGACCTTCCCGATGCGCTCGGCGGGCGCGGTAGTCGGTGTCATCGGTGTCTCAATCGCCGGCAGGCCGCTCTCGCCGGGGGCGCGGGCGTCACTCACCGCGCTGGCACCCATCCTCGGAGACACACTGCAGACCGCGCACACGATTGCGCAGCTGCGGGAGCTCAGCACGATCGACTCGATGACCGGGTGCGCGAACAGGCCCGAGGGCCTGGAGCGCCTGCGTGCCGAGCTGAAACGGGCGCAGCGCTCCTCGCAGGAGGTCGCGATCCTGATGCTCGACCTCGATTATTTCAAGAGCATCAACGATCGCTACGGTCATCCCTGCGGCGACGCGGTGCTGGCCGCCATCGGCCACACGCTGATGCAGACGCTGCGTGTCAGCGATCTGCGCTGCCGCTGGGGTGGAGAAGAATTTCTCGTGGCGCTGCCGGAAAGCGGATTGGATCAGGCCAAGCGCGTGGCCGTGACGCTGGCGCGCCGCATCGCATCCACGGTCACGCAGTGCGAATCAGCGCGGATTCAGCTCACAGCGAGCATCGGCATTACGATCGCCGCACCGGGAGAAGAGGACGTCGAGGGGATACTTGCGCGCGCCGACGCGGCGCTTTACCGCGCGAAAGCCGACGGCCGCAACTGCATCCGCGTGGTGCTCGCGAACCCGCAGGAGGGATCGCCGACGCTGACGCCGGGACCGTCGCCTCTTCCGCTTCGCGATCGCCGCAATCCGGCGCAACCGGATCGGCGACAGTTCCGGGGGCCGGGACGCAGAGCCACGGACTTCGCCTTCCGGCGGCCGTGGGTCAAGACAGATATTTCAGGTGCTGACGAGGCGCGGGTCCGCGCCATCCCTGGCTGATCAGGTAGCCTTCCACGTCCATCCAGCGTCTGTTCAACGCCTCGGCACCGTTGAACCGCTCGACCTGGACGGCCGCGTCGGGCCGATCGATCAGGAGCTCGTAGCCGTCCCCATTGCCGGCTGGCCGCACTTCGCAGCGAATGAGGCCATCGGCACGGCTGAAGAAACACACCACGCTGTTCTTATCGGCAGGGGAAGGAAAGGCTGGAGGGGCCCCGCCCTTCCCGCCTCAGAGTTCGAACGGCAGATCGATTGCGAGCCGCGCGCCGGTCTCGGTTTTTGTGACCGACACCTGACCCTCGGGCACGCTCGCCGCCAGCCGCATGGCCGCGATCGCCACTTCCAACGCGGACACCGGCACCGGCACGGGCGACACCGCTGTTGCGGCATCGGTCGTCGCAGCAGCTTCGGACAGCGGACTTACCGGCCGCAGCAGCTCGCGCAACACCTCGGCGCGCTCGTCGTTGACGTGATGCACCAGACACGGTACGTCGCGCAGCCCCGCCGCGCGCGCAGCCGCCAGACGCTTCTGTCCGGTAATCGTCTTGTAGGTGCCATTGTTCCGCTGCACGACGAGCGGCTCGAGCACGCCGTTCCGCTTAATCGACTCAACGAGCGATGGCAGCGCATCGGCGGGCGCATCAGCGACATCGATCGCAGTCACGGCGATGAACTGCACCGTGACCGCCGGCGTCGCGCCATCAAGCTGTTCGACGTAATGCGCATCGGCGCGCATGCGGAACGCCGGGGGAAGCCCTTCTCGAAATCCGCGTGGTGTTTCCGAAGGAGTGTCTGCACCAGGGAAGGAAGCGAACTCGGACACGAATGACCCCACGAAGAAAGAGCGCGTTGTGTTGATCGAAACGGTGAGAGGCAGTGTAACCGAAGTTTGTTGTTGGTGGTTAGTAGTTCGTAGTTGTTGACGAAAATTTTTTCGACCACCACCAGCACAACATCTACCGGGTCGACGGCACGCGCGCGATGTCGCTCAAGGCCCAGGCGGTGAGCGTCGTACCCGAGGGAACGAGGATATGCTGTCGGCCGTCGAGCATGTACGTGATCGGTGAGGTGCCGTGTAGCGCGGACCCCATCTGGAAATGCCACAGCAGCTTGCCGGTGTGCGAATCGATCGCGAGCAGGTTGCCTTCCGCATCGCCGGTGAACGCCAGGCCTGATGCGGTCGTCAGCACACCAGAGGTCGACGGACTGATGTAAGGGAACTCCCACTTGCGTTCGCCGGTCGCGGGATCGATCGCACGCAGCGCGCCCCACGCGCGCATATCGGGACCGGTGGCGCGCTGCCCCGCGCCGCCCGTGTAGCGCTCGCCCGGCACATATTCCTGCTTCCACGCGTAGTAGGTCGCACACACCTCGCGCGCGTTGACGAAGAAGAGGCGCTGCGATGGATCGTAAGACGCCGGCCAGAAGTTCGTTGCACCGGTCACGTCGGGGCAGGTAAGCGAGCCCTTCTCGTCGGGCACATACCCGGGAAGGATCACGGGACGTCCGTCAGCACCGATCTCTTTCGCCCACGTCGTGACGACATACGGTTTGCCGACGATCAGTTTTCCGTTGCTACGGTCGAGCGTGTAGAAGAACCCGTTCCGATTCGCGAGCATCACGACCTTGCGCGGCTGCCCGGCAACCGTCAGATCCGCGAGGATCGGTACCTGCGTCGCATCCCAATCGTGGAGGTCGTGCGGCGTGAACTGGTAATGCCACCGAAGCTTTCCTGTGTCCGCGTCGAGCGCCACGAGCGAGTCGCTGTACAAGTTGTCTCCCTGGCGGCTCTCGCTGTGGTAGTCGGGGCCTGGATTGCCAATCCCGTAGTACAGGAGATTGAGTTCCGGATCGTACGCGCCGGTCACCCAGATGCTGGCGCCGCCGCGCTGCCAGGAATCTCCGGCCCACGTGTTGTTGCCGAGCTCGCCGGGACCGGGAATCGTGTAGAACCGCCACGCGCGGGCGCCGGTCTTCGCATCGTAGGCGTCGATGAAGCCGCGAATTCCGTACTCGCCGCCGGCGACGCCGACGATCACCTTGTCCTTGACGACGAGCGGCGCGATGGTCGCCGCGTAGCCTTTCGAATAGTCCTCGAGCGTCGCATCCCACACGACGGCGCCTGTCTTCATATTCAACGACAGCAGGTGCGCGTCGAGCGTCGTCATGAACAAACGATCGCCGAGGACGCCGAATCCGCGGTTCACGAGCCCGCAGCAGGCGGTGAGACCGCCCGTTGGCGGCAGCTCGCGTTTGTACTGCCAGATCTGACGGCCTGTTCGCGCGTCAATCGCCCACGCGACGTTCAGAGGTCCGGTGACATAGAGCACGTTGTCCCGCAGCAGCGGCGTCGTCTCGAACCGGCCCGCGGTGTCGGTCTGAAACACCCATTGCGGCACGAGCCGACTGACGTTCTCCGGCGTAATCTGCGTCAGCGGACTGTGCCGCTGGTTGGTGTAGCTGCCGCCGAACATCAGCCAGCGCGAGCCATCTGACGCGAGACCGTTCAGCAGTTCCTGTGTGGTGACGAGCGGCGGAGCGACGCTCTGGGCCACAAGCGTCGCCATGCATGCCGCCGCAGCGAAGATCACGACCGCGAGTCGCGCAGACGTTCGTCGAAACATAACGGCTCCTCAGCGGGCGCTGGATGGCGCCGCGTTTGTACCCTGCAGGTTTTCGAGGTACGCGAGCAGATCGTCGAGCTCCGCGTCCGACAGCTTGTCGGGGCCGAACACGGGCATCGCTGACTTCTTTTCGTCGCTCACCGAGCGCAGGTCGTCGCGTAGGTAGCCCTGGATGCGTTCGCGAGTGTCCATCACCTGCACCGAGAACAGATCTTCGTTCTTCTTGACGCCGCGAATCTCCTGTCCGTTCGGCGTCGTCAACGTGACCGGCTCGTAGCCGGTCCTGAAGCTCCCCATCGTGCCGCGAATCTGACGCGCCATCGCCGCGCGCGCACGTGCCGCGCCGATGCGGGAGAGGTCAGGACCGAGATTTCCCCCGCGATCGCCGACGCGATGACACGCGATGCAGTTGGTGGCGAATACATGCTCGCCCGTCGCAGCGTTGCCCGGGCCCGGCGCTGCGGCGGTGGCCGGCGAGATCGTCTTCAGGTAAGCGAGAATGCGCCAGATATCCAGGTCGGATGTTCGCGGAGCCGGATGCGCGGGCATCTCTGTGTTGGGGACGCCGTTTCGGATGGTTCGAAACAGCGCCGCGTCCGTACGCCCGCGAGCCCAGACCTGCGTGATGTCAGGCCCGCGGATGCCGCGCGCATCCATGCCGTGGCAATCCGCGCAGCGGACACGATAGGCGCCCATGCCTGCGCTAATCGCGTCGGAATTGCCTTCGAGCGGGTTCTTCGCCGGCGAATCGGCGGGAATCTTGAGGTAAACGTCCTGGGCGACCAGGTTCGCGGCGGCTACGACGACAACGATAAGTACGAAGTAGATCCACCTCATAGCGGCGCGGATTATAGCGCCGCTATGCGGTGGCCGGATCACTTAGTTCACGACGACGTCGCCGCTGATCTTCGGAGCAACAGGCGCTGGCGGCCGCGCTGCTGCTGTTGCTGCTGGTGCATGCGCGGCACCAGGCTTGCCGAGCCGCGCCTTCATCAACTCTTCGGCGCCAGCGAACAGTTGCTCCTTCGTGATTTTGCCCGCGTCGACTTCCGCGAGAATCGCCTTCTGCGCCTGATACTCGCGGTTGACGATGCCCGCCTTGCTCTGCAGCATGCGCCA
>DATJJE010000076.1:0-32068 GCA_035492455.1 Vicinamibacterales bacterium
GAGGTGTAGGGCTCATCCTTCGACACGCGCTTGTCGCGCAGCTCCCTCGCCCACGGCTGCAGCGGCAGCTCGCCCGGCTTCAGGCCGCCTTCACGCTCGATGTCGCCGTTCGAGCCCCCGCCAACCCACGGGCCCGTGAGAGCGGGATGGCCATCGGGCATGCGCGGAATCGGATACTTGTCGATCTCGGCGTCGGGTACCACCGGACTCCCGGGGTTGATGTGAGGTATGTCCTGGCCCTGGCCTCCACCTCGGCCCTGCCCGCCGCCCCGCTGTGCCTGCAGGACCGCCGCGATCGCGGCAACGGTAGTCGCGATGACAAACGCCTTTCTCACGCCTTCCTCCCGCGATCCAGCTAGAAGCCGTACTTGACGCCGAACTGCATGATGCGCGGATCGCCCGTCATCGTCGTGATCCGCCCAAAAGTCCCGGTCGCGAAATTATTGTTCGGCAGACCCCAGTTGAAAGTGTTGAACAGATTGAACACCTCCAGCCGCAGCTCGATGGTCCGCGTCGCCGCTAAGGATACGAGACGAGACAGTGCGAGATCCACCTTGTGGAACCCTGGCCCCTTGATGCTGTTGCGAGCGCTGGTCCCGAATTTTCCGGCGGCTGGCTGCGCAAAAGCGGCGGGGTTCAGGAAATTGTTCAGGGTTTTCGCGCCGTACACGTCGTCGGATACCTGGTCGACTCGCTGATTGGCCATCCCGTTGAAGGCATTGTCGCGGCCGCTGAGGATCGACATCCAGGGGCCCGAGCGGACGCTGAGGATACCTGAAACGCGCCAGTTTGAGGCGATCAACCGCATCGCCGCGTTCCCCAGCGTGGGCGTCTCATAGCCGACGGTGAAATTGGCCAGATGCGTTCGATCGCCGTCGCAGTGGCCGCGGTCGTAGTCGGGATTCGAGGGGTCGACGAAACCGATTCCGAATTGCGCGCCCGTGGGCATTTCGAGGCCGAAGCAGCGCGACCAGGTGTAATTGCCGTTCAGGCTGATGCCGCTCGTCGAGCGGCGCTGGACAGTCAACTTCAAGCCACGATAGGTCTGCGTGCCCACGGCCGCGTGGGTATCGAGATTGCTGATCAGCGTTGCCGCACCAGCGTTTTCACCGGAGAGCGTCAGCACGCGCCGCTGATTGAGGTTCCCCGTTGTGGTGCAGACCGGAGCGTTGACCCCGTTCAGCGTGCATGGGCCGAGGCCGAGGAACACTCCCGGGTTCATCTCCACGAGTCCCCAGAGACGATCGGTATAGCTTCCCAGATACGCGACCGATGCTCCCCAGCTCGATCCAATCTGCCGCTCGACACTGACGTTCCACGATTGGATGCGCGGCGCGTTGATGTCCGGATCCATCGACGCGAAGGTACCGCCGACGGGAAACGGCGTATCAGGTCCGGTGATGATCGGATGCGGATCTCCGCCGACGTCGCGGTACGGATTGTCGAAGAGCCCGGCGGGATCCGTGACCAATGTGCGGTTGCCGTACGGCGGCGCGCCCGCAAGATTCGAAAAGAACTCACCGGTCGGGAAGTCGTACATCAGGGAATACGAGGACCGCACGGCCATGCGGCCATCGCCGTGCACATCCCATGCGACGCCGGCGCGCGGCGAGAAGTTCCACCATTTTTTGTTCAAGCCCGACGTGCCGGACGGGAAACCCGGATCACCCGGATAGATCAGTCCCGCCGGCGCGTTATGAAACACCGAGCTCTTCGCGTTCTTCCTGAAGTTGTCGCGGATGAAGATCGAATTCGCGCCGCGCGTCAGGTTCTCACTGAAAAACGGCTCCCATCGCAGACCAGCATTGATCGTCACGCGATTGGACGCGCGCCAGGTGTCCTGAGCGTATGCGCCGTTGTACCACTGATAAAACGAGATGCCCGACAGCCCTGATTGATCGAGCGTCGCCACGCGTCCGAGCAGGAAGTCCGCAAGCCCGAGTCCGGACGCCTGGCCGCTGAAGTTCCATTGCCCGCCGCCACGCGCCCAGGTCTTCTGATCGACGATGAAGCGCGCGACGTTCACGCCGACGCCGAGCTGATGGTTGCCGCGCACGAGCGCCAGGTCATCGTTCACCTGGAACGAGTTGTTCTGGGCGATGCCGCGCGTCGCGGTCGCCGCGGCAATGTTGAAGCCGCCGGTGACAACCACGATCATCTGATGCGGCACATAGCTGTTCACGTTGATGCCGAGATCGTGCGGATCGAAGTACGGATCGTTGTCGCGATTGACGGCGGTGCGATTGAACGCAAAGCGCACGTTGTTGACGCCGTTCGTGCCGAACACCTTGGTATCCCCGATCGTGAACGACTGCGCGAGGTTGTCGATGTGCGGATTGATGGTCGTCAGCACATTGCCCGTTGTGGCAAACGCAGACGGCTTCTTGTCGCGTGTCGCCATGTAGCGGCCGAATACGGTCTGCCCGCCGCTCAACTGGTAATCGATGCGCCCGACGTACTGTCCTTCATCGCGATCGTCCGGCAGGTTGAACAACGTCTCGCCGCACGGATCCGTCGTCGTCGGCAGCCGCTTCGCGAGGTTCAGCGCGGCGGGGCTGAAGCGAGAGGGATCGATGCGGTTGTTCACGAAGCCGGCGCCGAGGCTCACCTGACGACCGGCGTTGCAGGCAGGCGCGGCAAAGGCGGTGAAGTCGCCGGCGAGCATCGCCGCGGTCGGCACATGCGCGAGCTGGTCGGGAGGGTTCACGCGCGTCCGCGTCCCCTGATAACCGGCGAAGAAGAACATCCGATCGTGGACGATGGGGCCGCCGAACGTGCCGCCGTACTGATTTCGCTTTAGTCCGTCGTCGAGCCGCTTGCCGTTGACGACCGGCGCAAACGGGCTCTTCGCATTGAAGCGCTTGTCGCGGACGAATTCGAACAGATTGCCGGAGTAGCGATTCGTCCCGGACTTGGTAACCGCATTCACCGAGGCGCCGGAGTGCATGCCGCTCTGCGCGGCGAGGCCGCTCGTCGCGACACGGAACTCCTGCAGCGCGTCGGGGAACGGCAGCGGCAGGCCGCCCGAGTTCTGCGGATCGTTATGTACAGCGCCATCCAGTTGATACGCCACGCCGAACTGCAGACCGCCGGCGACGGAGATGTTCACGCCGCCCTGGAAGCTGCGGTTGTTCGGCCGTCCCGTTTCGACCGCCGCGCCCGCGAGGACGATCAGGTCAGTGACCTGGCGGCCTTGCAACGGGAGCTCGACGATGCGCTGCTGATCGACGACTTCACTGATGCCGGCGCTGCGCACGTCGACCAGCGGCGCCGCCGCTTCGACGGAAACCGTCTGTTCGAGATTGCCGACGCCGAGCGCGGCATTGATCGTCGGCGAGGCGCCGACCTGCAGCACGATGCCGGTCTGCACGTAGGTGCGAAAGCCTTGAAGTGCCATCTCCAGCCGGTAGGGGCCGGTCGGCAGGTTCGTCATCACGTAATTGCCGGTGGCGTCGGTGACGACCGTACGAGAGAAGGTGGTGTCGGTCTGCGTGGCTGTCACCGTGACGCCGGGAAGTACAGCGCCGCTTTCATCGGTGACGCGACCATCGAGCTGGGCGGTGGCCTGCGCCCAGAGTGAGGCGCTGGAGAGAACGAACACGATCGCGAACGCAGACACTTTCCGCGGGAAACGCCCCATTCCTTCCTCCTTCGAGGTGCGACTGAGTCGGGTGCGAGGCGTATGGTAGATCAGACTTGCGCGCCGCCGGCATGCGGCATCGGCGACGCCGATTTGGAAGTCGATGCAGCCGCCGGCGCGCTGACCGGCGCGGCAATCGGCTGGTCGACATCGCTGCTTAGCCGCAAGTACGCTTCGCGATACGTTCTCAAATGCGGCCGCTGCGCATCAGGCAACTCCTTTAACGCCGCCGCGAGCGCATGCGATGTCGAGTCGGTGCCGTCCACTACGTGTCTCTTGAACTGCTCCTCATCCCTCACCCATTCGGGCTCGAACTGATGAATCGCGGCCAGCGCCACGAGCGTTTCCTCCGGAATGTAGACCGGACGTTCCAGCCCACTTTCTCGAGTCTGTTTCCATTGCTCGTACGGCGTGGACTGTTTATCGTCGAGCCGCATCAGCGGCGCCGGCTTTCCCGACTTCACCCCGATCAGGCTGCGCACCAATCGTTCCGCGGGTGAGAACTGCGGCCCCTCTTCGAGCGCACGTTGACGCATCGCGAGGTACCGCACGCGGTTCTGGAAGCGGCGCGCGGTGCGCGGCGTATTGCGCGCGCCCTCCGTGAGCACGATCGGGTGCCACTTCGTAATCGCCTTTGCGAACGCGGCGCTATCCGCCACGGGTTGTTGCGGCACGCGACGGAGTGCGCCAAGCCCGGCTGCTGCCAGAGCAAGGACGGCGAGGCCGAACGGCCAGGACGAGTACCAACGTACGGGCATCGCGGCGCCCGCGATGAGATACGCGGGAACACCCGGTTTCGACGACGATACGCCTAACCCGCTCGAAGCCGCGCCGCGGCCGTTGTTTGGATTTGCGGCTTCGCCGTCGTTGTTCGTCGGCGACAATCCTTCCGCTGGAACTCCAGCACCCGACTGCGCCTCGGCGTCGATGTCCTGTCGCACCGGTAAATCCGTCGCGTCAGCGACGGGCCACAGCGAGTCGAATCGCTGGCCAACCTGAAAGCCGGAAGCAATCACGGCAAACGCAACCAGCGTCGCGCACACCAACGGCTGCAGCACGTCAGTGACCGACGATCCAATTTTCAGCCACCGGGCAGCGCGCTGCTCCGCTTCCGCTTGCGCCGTCGCGAAAAGCTGCGCTTTTTGCTGCGGCGTCGGCTCGGGAATGGAGATCTCGATTTGTACCAACTTGTCGAGGAACAGCTCGGCAAATGCAGCACGCTTCGCGGCTACCGTCACGTTGGGCCGCTTGCGGCCGCGCGTCGGCATGCCGAACGATGTGCGTGCGTCTCGCAGCACGCGTTCGATGTCTTCGGCGGGCAGATCGAATGCTTCCCACGGCATCGTGTCGACAACGCGCGAGAAGCTGAGGCCAACACAGTGTCGGACGATTTCGCGAGCCATGCCGAGAATGACAAAGCATTCTCCGCTCGAGACGAGAAAGTTCACCGACTCGAGAACTTCCCGCACCTTTTCCGGACGGCAGCGGTCCAGATCGTCGATGACGATCAGCATGCGTTGCGCTCCAAGCGCACGCGTCACATCCGCGAACTCCTGTGCAAATCGCTGGCGGAACGCCGTCTGGGCCTGAAGCCGTTTGGCGCTCGTCGCCGGAGCGTCGCCGGCAAGCAGGCTTGAAGGGTCGGACGCAAACGCGCGGATACCGCGCATCGCCCTTGTGAGGGCAAATATGACGGCGCCGCCCGTGGCGATCCATTTGTCTGTCGTTTCCAGAAGGTCTTTCAACTGCCCGCTTTCCAGGGTGCCCGGACCGAAGAGCGAACCGAACATCTGATGAAGCAGATGCCCGACCGAGTAGGCCTCGTGATTCAGCTTCAAATACGACTCCGCCTGCCACAGCAGCACCACGGCTGCCACGGCAAGCGATGCTTCGAACCACGACTGGCGGAGCCGGGCCCACGCGAGGCGTACGCGGAACATGAATCCAGGGCGGCTGCCGACCGTGGGCACCGCCTGCTTCTTCACGGCATCGAGCAGTGCAGCGAGCAGTTGATCTTCCTTCTGGTGATGCCAGGCGTTGAACCAGACGGGTCGCGATCCGGCGGCTTCGAGCTGCGCCCGGACGAGGTTCATCAACGAGCTCTTGCCACTTCCCCATCGTCCGTTGACGGCAATGACAAGGGGCGGTCTGGTTTTGTCGTTGCGCAGAAAGAGTGCGAGCCCGGACGCAATCGCGGTGAGTTCCAACGCATCTGGCTCTCCCGGTTGGAGCGGTGTGTCGGACTTTCCTTCAGGTGCAATCGCCTTGTGTGTGACCGGGACAACCTCGTCTATCGATACCAGCAGCCCAAGCACCAGGACGAACAGCGGATACCAGGGCGCAATCACGGACCAGTACTGCGCGTTGCGCGACACAGGGGCATGGCCGCGTGCTTCGGCGGCAGCGCGATTTACCGGCACCGACGTTGAGCCGTTATCGTCGGAGCGCGTGAGAGCGTCACGTTCGAGCTGCCACGTCCGGCCAGAGGCCGACTTGACCTTATTTGGTTGCGGTTGCGGCATCCCACCACCGGCCGCGGTGAATGTCCACGTTGTGGCGTCGGTGGTTCGAAATACGAAATCGCGCGTGCGCGTCCTCACTTCGCAGGAACTGTTGTCACATGTGCCGAATGCCACCAGGTCCAATCCCTGGAGTGGAGGCGCGGGATTCGGAACAGGACTGCTGGCAGGTGATGCACTGACCGGCGGCTTCGGCGCGGGTGGTACTGCCGCAGGCGGCGGTGTTGGTCGCGGGTTCGGAGAAGCTGATTCGACGGGGACCGGTTGGGGCGTCGGTGCTGGCGTGGGCGCCGGCGATGGGGCCGCCGTCGGAGCTGGCGTTGCCGTCGGTGCTGGCGTCGGTGCTGCCGTCGGTGCTGCCGTTGGTACTGGCGTCGGTGCTGGTGTTGGCAGCGGAGCGTTCGGCACCGACGGATCTTTAGATTGAGTGTTGGCTTCAGCAATACCGCGGATGCTGGTCACGGGTCCGCCGGCGGACAGCGTCGCATCGTACGTCCCCGGACTGCCTGGCTGGAACACAATCGTTACGCGGCAGTCCTGCTTCGGTTCTATATATCCGTCCGCGCACGTCCTCGGATCAACCTGCACGATGCGAAACGGCCCGTTCGCAGGAACAATCCGAAGGCCGTCAAACTTCGCGCCCCCACCGTTCCGACTTTGCAACGTGATCAGTTGTGTGTTGTTGGTGAGACTGAAAATTCCCACCCGTGACGTCAGGACGAGAGCGCTTCGCTCGATCGAGGCATTTGGCGCGGCCTGCTGCTGTTGTTGAGCGGCGTAGACCGGTGTCACTACGAACTGATCGAAGCGCCAGGCGGCCGCGGGCGCTGGACGCCCGGCTGCAGGGGTCGCGCCGGCAGCTGGCGTGGCCGACGTCCGCGCAAACGTGCCGGTCGCCTGGTTGTACGACAGACGCGTCCACTCGCGGCCGTCGGCGTCCCCGAAGGCGAGGAATCCGCCATTACCCGCAATCCACGGCGTGTTGCCGATAACCGTCAGGGCGTTGATGTTGCGGATGTCGGGCAGGGCGGCATCGATATTGCGCTCGAGCGGATGAAATAGCCGCGCCCACGGCCCGTACGGTTCGTGCCATGCATATGGGGCGGTGTATTGCGTGTACGCGCCCAAGGTGGCGATAACAAACAGGATTCCGGCGACCACCAGACGGGACCGCAATGTCCACCTTCCGATCACGGTTCTGAACACGTCGCCCTCGATTCAGGCTGGAAATGATTGTCGCGAGAAGGCGCATCCTACAGCGGATCTCGCCTGTGGGATCAACGCCCCAGGCAGGCAATTCGCACAAAAAAAGGCCGCGATCGCTCGCGGCCTTTCCACACACGCTCAGGAGGCTGTTAGTTGACGGCGCGGACGTCCTTGAGCGCACCGGCAGGTGCGTGCACCGGCGCGTCGAGCGGCACTTCAACGAGCGTCCACGCATCCGTTTCCTGCAGCACCATTGTGGCAAATTCGGTGTGCAGGGCGTGGCCGCCGCGGTGCGCGACGAGGTGACCGATCAGCGGGTGGCCGACCAGGGCCATGTCGCCGATCACGTCGAGAATTTTGTGGCGGACGAATTCATCATCGAAGCGGAGAGAGTTGTTCAACACGCCGGTGTCGCCGATGACGATGGCGTTTTCGAGCGAGCCGCCGAGCGCGAGGCCCTGCTGGCGCATCCATTCGACTTCCTTCAGGAAGCCGAACGTACGGGCCGGCGCGATTTCGTCAATGAACGCGTCTTCCGTTACGCGGATGGTGCGCGACTGGTGCCGCAGCAGCGGATGGTCGAACGCGATGCTGTAGGTCACCTTGAAGTGATCCGACGGATAGACCGCGATCCGCTTGTCGCCGCGCGTGATCGACAGCGGCTTGAGAATCTTCATGTAGCGGCGTGCCGCAGGCAGGCGCTTGATGCCGGCCTCGTGAATCAGATAGATGAACGGCGCCGCGCTGCCGTCCATGATCGGCACTTCCGCCGAATTCAGTTCGACGATGACATTGTCGACGCCGAGGCTGACGAGCGCGGCCATCAGATGTTCGACGGTGCTGACGTTGACAGCGTCACTGGTGAGACCCGTCGCCAGGTTGATGGCGCCGAGATGGCTGATGCTGGCAGCGACTTCAACGCCGCCGAGATCGGAACGCCGGAAACGGATGCCGAAGTCGGAGGGAGCGGGCTTCAGCGACAGCGTCACTTTTTTGCCCGAATGGAGACCAATCCCCGCGCAGGAGATCGGTCGACGGATAGTCCGTTGTGCGTTCATCAGCGGTATAAGCCGAATGCGGGGGACGCCCGTGACCAAGCAAGCAGGGTGCCCGCGCGCGGCGTTATTCTTCTCGCCTCCTAACCTCTTACGTCGCGTTGACTTAGGTGGTGCACTGATGCGTGGTGCGATCGGCTCTCCCGCAAATTGTGGCCGGACAACCACAGCCGTTCGCGCGCCAGTTGTGGCGACTTTAACACAGCCAGATCATTGGAAAAACTGAAAACTTGAGTCGATCCGTCACCCGAGTCGGAGTCGGGTACGCGGCATCACCCGAGTCGGAGTCGCGTACGCGGCATCACCCGAGTCGGAGTCGAGTACAGGACGTCACCCGACTCTGACTCGGGCCAGGTCCGCCCTTACAGCACCGGTTGCAGGTACTGACCAGTGACGGACTTCGGATTCGCGGCGACTTCTTCAGGCGTGCCGCTCGCGATCACACGCCCCCCACCGACGCCGCCTTCGGGGCCGAGATCAATCAGATGATCGGCGCACCGGATGACATCGAGATTGTGCTCGATGACGACGACGGTGTTGCCCTGATCCACGAGCTTGTTCAGGACATCCAAAAGCTTGCGCGTGTCCTCGAAATGCAGACCCGTCGTCGGCTCATCGAGGATGTACAACGTGCGGCCGGTGCTGCGGCGTGAGAGCTCGCGCGCCAGCTTGACACGCTGCGCCTCGCCGCCGCTGAGTGTGGTTGCTGACTGCCCGAGTTCGATATAGCCGAGCCCGACGTCCTGCAATGTCCGCAGCTTGTTGGCGATGGGCGGGAAGTTCTCGAGCAGCGGCAGCGCTTGATCGACGGTGAGGTCAAGCACTTCCGCGATCGATTTGCCACGGTACTGGATGTCGAGGGTCTCGCGGTTGTAGCGTCGCCCCTTGCACTGCTCGCACGTGACATATACGTCCGGCAGGAAGTGCATCTCGATGGCGATGACGCCATCGCCTTGACACGCCTCGCAGCGGCCGCCCTTCACGTTGAACGAAAAACGTCCCGGCTTGAAGCCGCGCGCCTTGGCTTCCGGCATCATCGCGAACAGTTCGCGGATGAAGGTGAACATGCCCGTGTAGGTTGCCGGATTGCTGCGCGGTGTGCGGCCGATCGGCGACTGATCGATCTCGATCACCTTGTCGATCAATTCAATGCCGTCGATGCGATCGTGCGGACCGGGATCGGTGGCCGCCTTGTAGAGCGTCTGCGCCAGCGAGCGATACAGGATGTCGTTGACGAGCGTCGACTTGCCCGAGCCGCTTACACCGGTGACGGCGGTCAGCGTGCCAAGCGGAATCGTCACATCGACGTTCTTCAGATTGTTTGCGCGGGCGCCGCGAATCACGACCTCGCCCTTCAGCGCCGGCCGGCGCGCCTTCGGCGTCTCGATTGAACGCTCGCCGCGCAGATACGCGCCGGTCAGCGACTCGTTACCGTTCTTCTTCAGGAGTTCTTCCGGCAAGCCCTGGAAGATCACCTTTCCTCCGTGCTCACCCGCACCGGGACCGAGATCGACGACCCAGTCCGCCATCCGGATCGTCTCCTCGTCGTGTTCAACCACGACAACCGTGTTGCCCAGATCGCGCAGCCGCGCAAGCGTCGAGAGCAGCTTTCGATTGTCGCGCTGATGCAATCCGATCGACGGCTCGTCGAGGACATAGAGCACGCCGGTCAGGTTGGCGCCGATCTGCGTCGCCAGGCGAATGCGCTGCCCTTCTCCGCCCGACAGCGTCGCGGCGCTGCGATTGAGCGTCAGGTATCCGACGCCGACGTCATGCAGGAACTTCAGTCGCTCGCGGATCTCGCGCAGCACCCGCGTGGCGATGAGCGCTTCACGCTCGGTGAGCTCGAACGTCTCGAAGACCTCGACCGCTTCGCTGACCGGCAGGTTCACGTATTCGGCGATGCCGCGCTCCTTCACGCGCACCGCGAGGCTTTCCGGCTTCAACCGCTGCCCCTTGCAGGTGGGACACTCGCGCAGCGTGCGATACGGCTCGAGGTCCTCCTGCACCGCCCACGAGCCTTCCTCGTAGCGACGTCGCAGGTTCGGAATCACGCCCTCGAATCCGTGCCCCCACGGATCGTCATCTGCCGCCCCACGCCGTCGGCGCTTCGGCAGCTCGAACTCTTCCTCGCCGTCCTCCTCCTCATCGGCTCCGTCGTCGACGCGGCGCAGCGGCTTGGCCAGCTTGACGCCTCCCTTCACGCCGCCAGCGGACGGGCCGAACAGAACCAGCTCGCGATGCTTCTTCGGCAGCTTCGAGAACGGCGCATCGGCGTCGATGCCGAAGGTCTGCGACAACTTGGTGATCGCCTCCTTCACCAGCCTGCGATCGCCGCGCACCCACGGCGCAATGGCGCCGCCGAGCAGCGACTTCGATTCGTCCAGCACGACCAGCCTCGGATCGAAGTCGTAGGTCGCGCCGAGACCCTGACAGTCCGGACATGCGCCGTGCGGCGAGTTGAATGAGAACGCACGCGGCGTCATCTCCGGCATGGAGATGCCGCACTGCACACACGCCAGCCGTCGCGAAAAGAGCTGGTCGCCGCCTTCGTAGGTGTTGATGACGACGATGTCGTCGGCAAGCCCGAGCGCGGTCTCGAGCGATTCGGACAAGCGCCGTTCGATGCCCGACTTGACGATCAGGCGATCGACCACGATGTCGATGTTGTGATTGCGCCGCCGATCGAGCTTGATGTCCTCGTCGAGCGATCGAAACTGGCCGTCGATGCGCGCTTTCGTGAAGCCGCGCTGCCGCCATCCCTGCAGCTCTTTCTTGAACTCACCCTTGCGTCCGCGCACGACGGGCGCCAGCACGTTGATGCGCGCATCCTGCGGGTAGAGCATGACGAGATCGAGAATCCGCTCCAGCGACTGCGAAGCGATCTCGCGGCCGCAGTTGTAGCAGTGCGGCACGCCGATGTTGGCAAACAGCAGCCGCAGGTAGTCGTAGATTTCGGTAACGGTCCCGACGGTGGAACGAGGATTCGATCCGGTGGTCTTCTGCTCGATGGAAATCGCGGGCGACAGACCTTCAATCAGGTCGACGTCGGGTTTCTCCATCTGCTCGAGGAACTGGCGCGCGTAGGCCGAGAGCGACTCGACGTACCTCCGCTGCCCCTCGGCGTAGATTGTGTCGAACGCCAGCGACGACTTGCCGGACCCGGACAGGCCCGTAATGACGACGAGCTGGTCCCGCGGGAAATCGACGTCGATATTCTTGAGGTTGTGAACGCGGGCGCCGCGCACCGCGATCCAGTCGTGACCCATACCCCTATGTCAGGAATTTGCCGGAAGCCTGAAACGATCATTTTAACTGATCGGTCCGGCTGAAGCCGGATCTTCTTAGGCGGGAATTCCGATACCCGTAGGTGGCGTACAGAATCGCACCAATTACCAGCCATATGACGAACCGCTCCCAGGCCGCGCGCGGCAGTCCGACCATCACGAACAGGCAGGCAACGGCTCCGAGTGGTGCAACCACCCATGGGAACGGCACCCTGAACGGCCGCGGGCGATTCGGCTCCTTGACGCGCAGAACGAGCACACCGAGGCACACGAGCACGAACGCGAACAGCGTCCCGATGTTGGTCAGGTCGTAGGTTTCGGCGGCATCACCAACCATCGCGGCAATCGCCACGACGACTCCGGTCAACAGCGTCGTCGTATAGGGCACGCGCGTTTTCTCGTCCACGCGCGCCGCCCACTTCGGCAGCAGACCGTCGCGCGCCATCGAAAAGAAGATGCGCGGCTGCCCGTACTGGAAGACGAGCAGGACGGCGGACATCGAGACCGCCGCGCCAAGCGCCACCACCCAGCCGGCGCCCGCGTATCCGGCAAGCTGCAGCGCGCGTGCAAGGGGATCGGCAACGGCCAGTTGCTGATACGGCACCATCCCCGTCAGCACCGCGCCCACGATCACGTAGATCGCGGTGCAGATCGCGAGGCCGCCGAGAATGCCAAGCGGAAGATTGCGCTGCGGATTGCGCGTCTCCTCCGCCGCGGTCGAGATCGCATCGAAGCCGATGTAGGCGAAGAACACGATCGCCGCGCCCTGGTGAATCCCGGTGAAGCCATTCGGCGCGAACGGACGGTAGTTTTCAGAATGGAGGTTCTGGACACCCACGACGATGAACAGGCCGAGCGCGAGCAGCTTGATCACCACCATGACGTTGTTGGCCGTGGAGCTTTCGCGCGCTCCGCGCAGCAGCAGCCACGTTATGAGCATCACGATGCCGAAGGCCGGAATGTTGACAAGGACTGGCATGCCGGCAACGCGCGGCGCCATATCGAGCAGGCCGTGAATCGCCGGATCCGAGCTGAGGAGCGCGGTGCGGTATCCAGTCGTCAGAAACACTGGCAGCGTCACGTCCATGCCGCGCAAAAGGGTCGTGAAGTAATCGCCCCACGAGATGGCCACCGCCACGTTGCCGACGGCGTACTCGAGAATCAGGTCCCAGCCGATGATCCATGCGACGAGCTCTCCGAGAGTCGCGTACGAATAGGCGTAGGCGCTGCCTGCCTGCGGGATCATCGCTGCGAGCTCGGCGTAGCACAGTGCGGCGAGCGCACATGCGCCGCCGAGCAAGACGAATGAGAAGACCAGCGCCGGCCCGGCTCCATACCGCACCACCGAGCCGTCGGGAGCCAGCTGTCCGGCGGCGGCGGTGCCGATTGCGCCGAAGATGCCGGCACCGATCACCGCGCCGATCGCCAGCATGATCAAATCGCCGGCCCCGAGCACCCGCTTCAGCGCGTACGGGGCGGTCGAATCCGGTTGCAGCTCCGCAATCGGCTTGCGGGCGAAGAGCTGTGACATTTAGTCGAATCGATAGACCGTTTCGTTTGAGGCGACGATCAGCTCGCCGTTGGGCCCGAAGGCTACGCCAACCAGCGCCCCGCCCGCAACGATCGGCGTGAAGGTGCCGTCCGTCTCGAGGCGATGCAGGCCGCTCGATCCGGCCAGCGCATCGACGACGTACAGCTTGCGATCGGAACCAAAAGCGAGACCTTGCGGTCGGCCAAGGGAGGATGCGATCGCCGTCACCAGCCCGTGCTTGTCGATCTTGTAGATGGGATCGTAGGTGCCCAGGGTCGGCGCCGTGACGTGGAGTTCCCCGTCCGGGCTCATGGCGAGATGGAACGCGGCCACGCTGGCAGGCAGGGTCGCGAACGCCGTGGCGCGGCCGTCGCGCACGCGGAAGATCGTCCCGGATCGATCGCCGACAAACATCGATCCGTCTTCGTCGAAGGCAATGCCGCACGCGACGCCGAGGTCGGACGCAACCTGCTCCGGCGTGCCATCCAGTGCGACGCGATAAACCGCGCCCTCAAACCGGCTCGATACGTACAGCTTCCCGTCCGGCCCGATCGCCATCGACGTCGCATTGACGACGCCCGAGACGAACGGCTCGCGCGTGCCGGTGGACGTCACGCGGAAGATCGAGACGGGCGCCTCTTGCCCCCGCGATCCGCTGTAGGTGACGAACAGATTGCCATCGCGATCGAACACGGGGTTATCGACCTGATGCAGCCCCGTGGCCCAGATCGATCCGATCGATAGCTCGCCGACGGTGGTGTCACCGAGGCGCACGGGAACGTGGCCGCCTTCGATTTCATCGGGGATGGTGATGACGATGCGTTTGCTGGAGGCGAACGAGATGCGCGCCGGTATGTCGCGCAGCATCACTTCCGATGCGTCGCCAATGTCGAACCCGGAGCCGTTGATCGTGACGCGGCCGCGCCCGACCGCACGTTCGGGGATAACTGAGGTGACGGCGGGCACCCGCTGAGTCTATCGCTTCGAACTTCGAACTGTGAAAGTTGGAGCTTGGAACTTGGAACTTGGAGCTTAGCTATCGTCAAGCTCCATGTTCCAGTACAGGTAGTCGCGCCAGCTCTCCG
This sequence comes from Vicinamibacterales bacterium, assembly GCA_035492455.1. Classification (GTDB taxonomy): domain Bacteria; phylum Acidobacteriota; class Vicinamibacteria; order Vicinamibacterales; family UBA2999; genus Gp6-AA40. The sequence continues at coordinate 14,324 of DATJJE010000076.1, forward strand.
GCGCGTTGCGCAACCCGACCGTGATGCGGATCGCCGGCGCAGAATCGGGCCGACGCGGGTGCCGGAGCAGCTTCATCCCTGCCTCAGCCGGCGTGCGCCCCCCCTTCTTTCGGTTACAGGACACGCAGCAGGTGACGATGTTCTCCCAGTCTTTTCGGCCTCCCTGCGCGACCGGCACCACGTGGTCGAACGTCAATTCGGACGTCGGAAACGAGTCGTTGCAGTACTGGCAGGTGTGATTGTCGCGCGCGTAGATATTGGCCCGGGAGAAAGGCACGTAATCGAAGCGGCGTTTTATCTTGACGAAGCGGAGGAGGCGGATGACGGAGGGCAGCTTGAAGCTGAGCGTAACCGTCCTTATCTCGCGCTCGTGGTGCGCGATCACCTCCACTTTTCCCTGGCACCAGAGCGTAATCGCCTTCTGCCAGTGAACGACCTTCAGTGGCTCGTACGACGCGTTCAGAAGGAGCGCCTGCTCCATAGCTTGTGAACATGATGCAGGACGCTAGACGGGCTGTCAAGAATACGACCGGGCAAACACCGTTAACGAAAGGGGTTAGGCCGGTTACAATACCTGCACTGCAGCGCATCCTTCTGCTTCTGATTGCCGTCGCGACGTGCGCGTGCGCCACCACGGGCGGCACGCCCCGACCCCGGCCCTTCCCAGGTGCCCCGGAACCCCCCGTTGTGGTCCCGGAACCCCCCGTCGTCGTCCCGCCCGTGGCGGTTGCGCCGACGATGATCGTCACGACCGCGATGATGTATCGCGGCGTCCCGTATCGAAACGGCGGCAGCGATCCGGCGGGGTTCGACTGCAGCGGCTTCGTGCAGTGGGTCTTCGCGCAGAACGGCGTCCGAGTGCCGCGCGAGGTGCGTGAACAGTACGGCGCCGGCGCCCAGATTGGTCTGCGCGAGGTAAAGCCTGGTGATCTGCTGTTCTTCGAGACGGTGAGCCGCGGCGCCTCGCATGTCGGCGTCGCGATTGGAGGCGACGAGTTCATCCATGCGCCGAGCAGCAACGGCGTCGTACGCGTGGAGCGGTTTACGAGCAGCTATTGGTCGAGGCGATTTGTCGGCGCGCGACGCATCGCCCCGGCCACTATCAACACCGATTAGTCGAAGACGACCAATCGTCAGGGTTGTCCCTGACTCGATCCTGCAAACAAACGCTGGCCGGTCGCGCTGAGAATGACGACGCGGGCGTTGCCGTAGGGCGTGCCGTCGCGCGCGAGACTCCCCTCGACGGATACCGTATCGCCAACTTTCATTGTGTTCCGTGTCCACCCGGCACGCATCAGGGCATTCGGATTGCCCATTTCAAACGCCCAGTTTGTCACCTTGCCGCTCTTCTCGTCGGTCACGTCGAGATAGAAGAATGTGTGCGGATTCAACCACTGCACCTTCGTCACGACACCCGTCAGCTTGAACGGCTTGGTGACATCGAATTCCGCTGAAAAGGAGTGATGCGCCGACAGCGGCGCGGTTGTCGCAGCCACTGCGGTTATCAACGCAAGGATTCTCGACGCCATCACAACGCCTCGCCTTATCTGCCTGGAAGCGGTGGGCTCGGCGGCTCGGGCGGCGCCGGCTCGACGCTGCGGTGTTCGAGCGTCAACTGGTGATTGTCGCAGAAGGATTCGAGCAGCTCTGTATCAGGTAGCAATGGCAGCACCGTCTTCGCCGTCCACGGCTTCGCGTACGCCTTCGGATCGTCAATCGTGATCGCGAGCTCCAGGTGACCGAAATCAATCCGGCGAAACCGTTCGGTGACGCGGAGGGCATCGCTGTGCGGATGCGCCTTGCGCGTGTCGAGCCAGCCGCCATCACGCAGGCCGATCGTCTCGACGACGAAAACGTCCCCCTCCCAGCGGCCTATCGAATAGCCAAGCCACGCCGGCTCGGGATCGGTCGGCAGCGGACGACCGTCGGTGAAGATCTGGCGGAACATCATGCCGACCTGCGCTTCGTGAAGAAAGACTGTCTCAGCCGGCGTCTGGATGATCTTGAACTGATCGACCGAATCGATTCTCGGAACACCCGGCGGCATGCAGAAGCCGAGTGGATCATCCACGTGATCGCGCTTCTCGCGCTGCGCCTGGATGCCTGCGGCCCAGGGAGTCATCTGGACGTCGGAGGGTTTCAGATCCTTCGCCAGGTCGAAGAAGAAGCCGTTTGGTCCCCACCCCTGCCAGATCCCCGACAGATCCGGCTTGCCGTCCGGCCGCCTGGGCGCCGGCGCGGACAGATTCGGCTTCCCGTCGGAAAGTCGGGGAATGCCGGGCGTCGGGTAATTCAGCCACTGCGCGTGCGCATGGGCGCTGATCAGCAACGCCGCGATCGCCGCGGCCCCTCGCTTCATAACATTGCGTCCGATTCGCGGGAATTCTATACCCACCGGCAATCAACACTGCGTTCCACCGCTCGAGGATTTCGCGCAACCTATTGCGCATCGAGCTTGCCGGCAGCGCGTTCCGACGTTAATAAACCATCGCCGCGTCGCCCGACAGGCGCGCTTTCCTTGGAGATCACCATGCGCAGCAAGCACGTCGTGACTGTTGGTGGCGCGTGCCTCATCGGTGCCGTGATGGTAGTCGGTGCCGCGCGCGGCCAGACCGCGACAAAAGGCTACGATGCGCCGACTCATTCATTACCGCCGGACGTGCAGTACAACGTCGACTTGGCGTTCCTGCTGCTGAACGGCGACCTCAGCAAAGACCGACTGCCGCAGGTGCTCGTCGGCGGTGGTGTCATCCCCACGGACGGAAAAACACCGCTGCAGGAGCTGTCCGGCAAAGTCGAGACAATCCCGCCGTTCAAGGCCTTCGATCAGCTCTATTACTTCGGTATGAACACCGTCGGATCATGGGCGCTCAACACCACCGATGGAATCATCCTGTTCGACACGTTGAACAACACCGAAGAAGCGCAGCGCATCATCGAGGGGGGAATGAAGACGGTGGGGCTCGACCCCGCGCGCATCAAGTACATCGTCATCATGCATGGCCATGCGGACCACTTCGGCGGGGCGAAATATCTGCAGGACAAATATCATCCGCGCGTGCTGATGGGCGCCGCCGCCTGGGACATGATTGCGAGACCCCGCCCCAACGGACGCGGACAGCAACCGGTCGCCGCGCCGACGCATGATATGGACATTACCGACGGCCAGAGACTGACGCTCGGCGGGCAGACGGTCACCCTGTATCTCACCCCTGGACATACGCCCGCTACGGTATCGGCAATTATTCCGGTGACTGACGAAGGGCGGCCGCACGTCCTGGCATTCTGGGGCGGCACCGGTTTTCCCGGTTCACTCGATGCGACGCCGACCGCCGCCGGATTGAGGATCTACCAGGAACAACTATTCCGCTACGCGAAGATCGGCATTGATGCGAAGGTGGACGGACTGATTGCGAATCACGCCGTCGCGGACGGGACGCCGCAGAAGGCGGTGATCATGCGGAATCGCAAGAAGGGGGAGCCGAACCCCTACATCTTCGGCCAGAGCACGTTCGTCCGCGTCATGGGTTCGTTCATCAGCGCAGTGCATGCGGCCATCGTCTCGCGCGAGGCGAAAGCGAATCGCTGATCAAGCGGCGCAGAACTTACCTTTCCGAACGAGCGCGCGCGAGGCGTGCGGCAGGAACTCGCGCACGACGATGTCGTCTTCCGTGAAGCGCGCGGCGGTGCGCGGCGTCTTCACCGCCTCGACGCGGCAGTGCGCGAGCTCCGCCGGCGCCGCCGGCTGCGGATCGACGCGCTCGGTATAGCGCTGCGGATACGACGGAAACGATCGGAATGTCGTCCCCACCACGCCGCCGAATTTCTCCGTCATCTCGGCAAATGAATACTGCAGGAAGTCGTAGACCTGCGGATCCGGCTTGGTGTTCAGATACTGCCGCACCATCTCGACGACATCTTCAAAGAACCGGTCGCCATGACAGTTGGCCGACTCGGTTCCGTCAGCGCGCTCCATGCGGCGGATACCCGGCCGCTCCGGATCGATGTGATAGAGCTCGTGGATGATGGTGTCGAGTTTCGCAATCCAGTTCGGCCCGCCCGCGTAGTGCACCTGCTTGCGCGTACGCGACAGCTGCTGATCGCAGAACCGCGGCAGCGCGAACGAGATCATGTAGTCAATCTGATTCATGCCGATCGTCACCACCGGTGACTTCGTCACGAACCACTCCGAACGGCGTGTCAGCGCGCCGGTCTTCCTGTCGCGCCAGAAGTAATAGCCGGGGTCGCTCTGCGCAAGGCTGATGCAGTGGCACGTCGCGTACGCGCCCTCGGCGTGGGTTCGCCCGCCCCGCGCAAAAACCAGGACCTTGCTCATGTCGACGAACGAGAGTGTCGGAACGCGCGACACGACGTCTTCCATGAGCAGCGAGATGCGCTCGGTGTAGTTGATCAAGTCCGTTTCAGTTGTTTGAGTTACGGAGAACGAGCCGCGCCTATTGTGCGGACTCACTCTGAAAAGCGCAAGCGGATGCGAAGCGGACGCGAACCCCTTTTTGCTCTTCGATCGCTGATCTCGGCACACACTGCGCGCGACTGCACTCAGCTGTTCGGAAAATTTTTACGGTTGAGCTGGGGCGTTGGGTGGCGGCAGGTCGGAGGGTTCAGTGGGCGCAGCGGGTTCTTTGGGTTCTATGGGTTCTACCGCTGCAGGCTCCGTATCGGCCGGCGCCGAGTATTCCTCGCTCGGCGTTGTCTCTTCTTCCTGATTCACGTCGCTCGGCTGCGGACCGTTGTTCACCACCGGCACCGTGGCGGGCGGCTGGTACGCACCCATGCGCGCGAGGATGATTCGCTGACGACGAAGCAGGCGCGTGTTCGGATGCGCAGGGCTGTAGGTGCGCGGGTTGATGATCGCGCCGGCCAGCATCGCGGCCTGCGCTGGACTCAGTGTCGCCGCCGATGTGCCGAAGTAACTGCGCGCCGCGGCTTCCGCACCCCAGATGCCGTCGCCCCACTCAATGACGTTCAGATAGATCTCGAAGATGCGCGCCTTCGAGAGCTCCGCCTCGAGCCGGCGCGCGATTATCAGCTCGCGCAGTTTGCGAACGGGATCCCGCGACGGCGACAGATACAGGTTCTTCGCCAGCTGCTGCGTGATGGTGCTGCCGCCGCGAATCGCTTTCCCCTTCTCGATGTCGTTTTTGATCGAGATCTTGAGCTGCTCCATGTCGATGCCCTCGTGCTGCCAGAAGGCATCGTCTTCGGCGACGAGCACTGCTCGCTTCAGGGTCTGCGAGATGCGTGTGTACGGCACCCACACCTGGTAATGCCGCAGCTGCCGGCCTTGCTGCGCGGCTTCACGCTCGCGCAGCTCCATGAAGGCCGTAGTCCTCGGGTTCGCCGTGCGCAGGGCGCGCACGTCAGGAAGCGTGAGATAGACATAGGCGAAGAACGCAAACAACAACGCCGCGACGGTGATGCCACCCCGCACGACGAGACGGCCGACCCTTTTCAGAACTACCCTCCCACCACGATCTTGATCCGCTTGCCGACCATCGGCTGCGAGTCCGGCTCCGCCCCGTTCATGATCGCAAGAGTCGACGCCTTGATGACGCCGCCCGAGCGCTCCGCGATCGACTGCCACGAATCACCCTGACGGACGACGTATATATCGACGCGATTGGGATGGACGGCTTCGGCTTCAGCCGCGGTGAGCGGCTTGAACGAACGGATGCTCCGCAGAATCGCATCATCGAGCGGAGCGAACACGTTCGGCGCGCTGAAGCCCGCGACGAGATACACATTGCCGTTATGGACGATGTGCGCCGCGCGCATCGTGACGCTGCCGAGGCCCTGCAGCGACCCGGCATAGAGACCAATGAATGCATCGAGCCCGTTGATCTGCTGCCGCGCGCCGTTCTGGATGCGGAAGCCGGCATCCTGCATCTGCGTGCGTGCGATATTCTCCACGCCGTTTCCGCGCGGCATCTCCACCTGCTCGAGCAGCATATAAACGTCTGCGCCCGGCGCCTTCGCAATCACCTGCTCCGGGCTGTTCTGAACGTCCCATCCGTTGGGGAAATCGATGCGGAAGTGCAACGGCGGATGGATGAACGCGGCGCCGCGAACGATGCCCTGATCGGGATTGTCGCCATAGATGATCCCGTCGATCGCGCGGAAGAGCGCGTCCTGATTACGCACGAAGTCGGTGCGCCCGACAGATGTCTGCTGCACGAGCGGCGCGATGTCCTGCACGCGCTGCAGCGGCTCGGGGTGCGTCTCCAGCCAGTTCGGCACACCCTTGCTTTGTCCCGACGCTTCGTCGATACGCCCGAGCGTGGTGAGCATTTCGGGAATGCCGGCGGGATCCCAATTCGCACGCGCCGCGTAGCGGACGCCCAGTTGATCCGCCTGCGATTCGTCGCCGCGGCTGTATTTCAGAAAGAGCACACCGAGCCCCTGCTCCGCGAGGCCGCCGATCTGCTGCCCGCCGGGAACGAAGACGCCCAGCGCGACGAGGCCGATCGTGCCGCCGACCGCTCGCGTGTACTGCTGCGCCGCATGTCGTGCGGTGACGTGACCCGTTTCGTGGCCGAGCACGCCCGCAAGCTGCGCTTCGTCGTTGAGGAATGGAAGAATGCCGCGGGTAATGTAGATCGGACCGCCCGGCAGTGCGAACGCGTTGACGGCCGGCGTATCAGCGACGCTGTAATGCCACGGCAGCGTCGGACGCTCCGACACGCTGGCCAGCTTCATGCCGATGCCGTTGATGTACGTCTGCAGGTTGGCGTCATTGTAGACGCCCATTTCTTTCTTCACCTGAGCATCGGCTTCCTGCCCGGCGGAGATCTCCTGCGCCTCGCTCATCAAATTGATCTGCCGCTTGCCGGTAGCCGGATTCGTCGCGCACGCGACAAGGCAGAGGGCAACAAAGACGAGGGGTAATCTCATGGTCGCAGAGGCCGACGTGCACGTCGGCCTAAACGCGAACTGGCAACACTCCCAAGGCATCGAGCTGACCGCGGATCGTCGCGACGATCTGCTTCGATGGCGGTCGCAACGGCGGACGCGGCAAGCCGCCGTTGAAGCCGAGCAAATCCATCGCCGCCTTCAAACCGGTGATGCCGTAACCGCCGCCGATCGATCGCGCCAGCGGCGTCACCTTGCGCTGCAGTGCGCGCGCCTCCGCGATTCTGTTCTCCCTGACCAGCTTCACCATTTCGATGCACTCATCCGGCAGCAGCGCCGCCAGCGCCAGCACCGCTCCATCAACACCCGCGCAGAGCGACTGAAACAACGTCGTCGCCGAACCGGCAAGGACGGTGAAGTCATCGGGCGTGCGGTTCACGCATTCGCTGATGTAGAGAAGGTCATTGCCTGACTCCTTCATACCAACAATGTTCGGGTGTGCGGAAAGTTGCTCGACCGCGTCCGCACCAAGCGTGACGCTGGTGTACATCGTCACGTTGTAGAGAAGAACCGGGATGCGCGACGCGTCAGCCACCGCCATGTAATGGTGGAGGAACACCTCGCTCGTCATCTGATTCCTGAAAAACGACGGAGTGCGCACGAGCGCCGCGTCGGCGCCAAGGTCCGCGGCACGCTTCGTTGCCGCAATCGTCGCCCTGGTCGATTCGCGGCCTGTGCCGACGATGAGCGGCCGATCCTTCGGCATGATGCCGCGGGCGATCTCGACGATGCGAGCGGCTTCCTCTTCCTCGACCTGCGGCGCTTCGCCGTTCGAGCCGAGCACCACGAGCCCAGTGAGCGGCGTCGTCATCCAGCGTTTGATGTTGCTGGCGAGCGCCTTCTCGTCCAGCACGTCGTCGCTCGTGAATGGAGTGGCGATGGGGGTGAACACGCCGGCGAATCTCTTCATGGCGTCCAATTGTACAGGGGTGCTTTTGACGTCCCTAAATCGCCGGCCACCGGCATCTGCCTTTGAAGAAACTTCACGGCTGTCTGGAATCTCGACACTGGCGTCTCGTCGAAGGCCGAAGATCCACGGCCTATCGCTGAGGCACGGCCGTTGCTCTCTGCCGCCGCCGTTAGTTCGTTTCTTCTCGCCGCTTTTCGAACGCCGCGCACGATCCGCTCGAGAAAACTGGGGAAACTCGCACGATGTCCTTACGTCTGCACCGCGCTCGCGCCCTCGTCCCGTTCGTCGCCGTCTGTCTTGCGTGTGTATCAACAGGCTGCGGTTCGACGGTCGCCTCGTCTACGGCGCCGTCACTGGCCAAATGCGGCGTGACCCTCACGGCCCCGGCGGCGTCGATCGACCCGGCGGGCGCCCCGGCCACCATCGCGGTCAACACGCAACCGGAGTGTACCTGGAGCGCGACTTCTGAGGCGAGCTGGATTACCGGCCTGACTCCGGCATCCGGACAAGGCACGGGCGAGATCAAAATCGACGTCGCCGCGAACCCTGCTATTAGCTCCAGGCAGGGCGATGTAGTCGTCAACGGCGTAAGGGCCCAGATACGGCAGGAGGCGGCGACGTGCCGGTTTGACGTTTCGTCGAGTAGTCAAACCTTCGATGAGACCGGAGGTACCGCCAGGATAAGCGTCACGACCCTCGCCGGCTGTGCGTGGACCGCCCGCGCCGATGCGCCGTGGGTCACGGTGACCTCTGGATCCGCGGGAACCGGACCTGGCGCGGTCACAATCACGGTTGCGGCCAATACCGGTGACGCGCGCAGCGCGTCGCTCGCCATTGCGGATCGCACGGTCCGCATTTCCCAGGATGCGAAGCCGGTACTAGTGCCTCCGATTACCTCGTGTGCGTTTGACGTCACACCGACCTCAGCGTCGATCGGCGCAGCAGGCGGCGGAGGCACGACGATCGCGGTCGATACAACTGCAGGCTGTGAGTGGACTGCCGCCAGCAATGCGGGATGGCTGACGATCACCTCCGATACGCATAGCTTCGGGCCAGGATCCGTGATGTTCAGCGCGGCGTCTAACATTGGCTCGGCACGAAGTGGGACGCTGTCCATCGCCGGTCAAAGCGTGACGGTCAGTCAGGCTGCTGCGTCCTCTTCGTCGTGTTCCTACACCGTGAACCCGACGACGCTGTCACTGCCGTCATCGGGGAGCACGAGCAGCTCGTTCACTGTCACCTCGTCGTCCGGCTGTGCGTGGACCGCGGCTGAGAACGTGACCTGGATGACGATCACGTCGGGAACAAGCGGCAGCGGCAATGGGACGGTCAAGATCAGCGTCGACGCCAACACCACCGCGTCGGTGCGCACGGGCACACTGACGATTGCCGGTCACCAGATCACCGTCACCGAGGCGGGCCTATCGTGCTCCTACACGGTATCGCCGGCGTCGGTCAGCATCGGAGCGACCGGCGGCGCGGGCACACCCATCGGCGTCACCGCCGCCGCGGGATGCTCGTGGACCGCTGCAAGCAGCGTGAGCTGGATCACGTTGGTGACAGGTCAGACGGGCACTGGAAACGGAACCGTCACCTACACCGTGTCGGCGAATACGGGCCCCGCTCGCAGCGGAACGCTCACGGTGGCAGGAAAGACGGTGACGATCTCGCAGAATTCGGGATGCACGTACACCATTAACCCAACCAGCCAGGCGTTTCCGACCGATGGCGGCACGGGTGGGCCGGTAACGGTCACCACGCAATCGGGCTGTACGTGGACGGCGAGCAGCAGCGCGAGCTGGATCACGATCGCGAGCGGTGCAAGCGGTACCGGCAACGGCACGGTGACGTTCACCGTTGCGGCGAACACCGGCGGCGCGCGGACAGGCACGCTGACGATCGCTGGATCGACGTTCACGGTGACGCAGGCGAAAAAATAGGGGAGCGATGAGCCGCACACATCTCCACCTCGCGACAATCGTTCTCGGAGCCGCTGTGCTCGTCCCGGCACCCGCGTCCGCGCAGGCCACGATCACCGATGCATTGTCGTTTCTGCTGACCAACCGTTCGATTCCGACGGGCGATCCGACGGGCGACGTCGAGGCGGCGGCCGCGGCGCGCGATACGATGAGCACGCTTCTGAAAGTCGAGCTCGCCACGCTGCCGGTGAATGCTTCGGCCAGCGGCTTTACCTACCGCATGGATCCCGCTCTGGGCGGCGTGCCGGTACGCTCCACCGCGACCTTCGGCGCGTTCGTCACGGAGCGCGCGCTCACGCTGGGGGGACGGCACCTCTCGTTCGCGGCGACATTTCAGACCGTGAGTTTCGACAGCATCGACGGCCGGCGTTTGCGCGATGGCTCTCTGCGGGCGACAGCCAGCCGCCTGTCCGCCGACGCGGATCCGTTCGACGCGGAAACGATCGCCATGCGGATTCACGCCGACACGATGACGCTCTCGGCGAATTTCGGAATTACTGATCGCCTCGACCTCGGCGGCGCCCTGCCGATCGAGCGCCTGACGCTGTCGGGCGAGCGTGTGGATACGTATCGCGGCACGCAGTTGACGCAGGCGACGGTGGATGCCAGCGCCTCTGGCGCAGGCGACGCGCTGGTACGCGGCAAGTTTCACGTCTGGCAGCGGGGCACGACGGGCATCAGCGCCGGCGCCGACGCGCGGCTGCCGACGGGGAGCGCGGAAAATCTGCTCGGCACCGACCGGACGACGATCAAACCTCGACTGATCGTCTCGACGGAGAATAGCCATGTCGCCCTCGACAGCAACGTCGGCTACGGCATCGGCGGCATATCGGACGAGCTGGACTACGCGGCCGCGCTGACGACCGTCGGCTCGAGCGCGTTCACGATTGTCGGCGAGTTCTCGGGGCGGCGGTTGACGTCGGCTGGACGGTTGGTCGATGTGACGGCGCCGAATCCCCGCCAGCCGGGCGTGCAGACGACGCGGCTCAGCGCGGTGACGTCGGCCACCAATCGCGCCATCGCGACCGCCGGAGTAAAGTGGAACGTCAGGGCCACGTGGCTCATTACTGCGAACGTCTCGCGGTCGCTGGGAACGGCAGGCCTGACGGCGAAGTGGATGTCAATGGTCGGCGCGGAGTACGCCTTCGGAGAGTAAGAGATGCAGGACACCGACCTCGACACATTTCCCGGAGAGGACGAGACGACCACCAGTAAGAGGATCGTCATCACCGACGATCAGCTCAGATCGTCGTGGGAAACATTTCCGACCGAACAAACCGGGCAAGTCGAGTCGAAGCCGACCGAACCGACCGACGACCCGTTGGCGAACATGACGCTCATGCCGCCGCCGGCGCCGGACCAGCCAATTGCGCAACCGGTCGTCAAACGCCGCAGCTCGTTCGCACCTGCCGTGCTCATCGCGGTCCTCGCGCTCGGACTGTTGGCGGGACCAGAGATCAAGCGACGACTCGCTGCGCCGATGCCGGTGCAGCCCAACGCTCCTATTCAGTTATCGGCATCCGCAGCGACGGCCGCGGCCAGTGAAGCATCGAACACAGACGCCACTGTTCCGGCGGCCGCTGATATCGAACCTGCTGATGATGCGAATGCCGCCTCACAGCCTGCACCGGACGTTGCGACGACCCGCGAGCCTGCGCCCGTGAACCCTCTGCCGCCAGCGTCGGTACCGCGAGCGATCGCTGCGGCGAGAAGGACCGTCGCGGCACCACCGCGAATCGCGCAACCCTCGAGTGCACCAGCGACGCCCGCAGCGGTTACAGCGCCATCGACCGCCGCAGCTATAACGCCGTCGACAGCAGCAGTTACAACGCTACCCGCGGAGCCGGCGGCAACTGCGGCGCCCGCGGTACCGGCTGCGCCAGCGATTGCCACACCCCCAGCCGCGCCATCCGCCGCCCCATCCGCCGCGCCACCGGCGTCGGCACCGGCTGCCACGGCTGCTGCCGCTCCCGTGCTTGCGCCCGAGACGCGCGCGGTACTCGGCGCGCTGTATCGATATCAGGAGGCGTTCAGCACGCTTGATTCGAATGCCGCGCAGCAAGTGTGGCCCGATGTCGATGTGCGAGCGCTCGATCGAGCGTTCGATCAGCTCGCGCAGCAGACGTTCGATTTGCGATCGTGCGACGTCGGCGTCTCGGGCGAGCGCGCCGAAGCGGTTTGTACCGGCACCGCGAGCTACACGCGCAAGGTGGGCAACAAGGCGATGCGCGTCGAAGCAAGGCGGTGGCGCTTCGCGCTGCGGCGGGACGGCAGCGAGTGGCTGATCCAGGGCGTCGATGTGCGCTAGGAGCGGCGGCCGTCGACGTCGAACTGAATGGGGCTGCGGCCGCGTCCCTGCACAACGAGATTGACGGCGAGCACTACCAGAAAAATCGCCGCGGCGGGTGCCAGCATCCACGGTGCTTCGCCAACGAGCGCCACGTTCGACGCATCGGAAAGCATCGTTCCCCAGGTCGGCACGCTCGTCGGAAACCCAAGCCCCACGTACGAGAGCGTCGCTTCCGCGAGGATGAACGCGGGCAGCAGGAGCGTCGCCTGCGTCAACAGATACCCGCGAGCGGCAGGCATCAGGTGCACCGCCAGTAGGCGCATCGGACCCGCACCGGCCGCGAGTCCGGCGGTGACGTATTCGCGCTCGCGCTCCGACGCGATGATCCCGCGCACGCCGCGTGCGACGACCGGCCAGCTGACGAGAGCGAAGATGCCGACGAGCAGCGCGAACACCTGAGCGGGCGGCAGCACCAGCGGCATCACCGCGCGCAGCGCGAGCACCACATAGATGGAGGGCAGGACCAGCACGAAATCCGAAAAGCGTGAGAGGACCTCGTCCACCGCGCCGCCCGCATACCCGGCAATGCCGCCGATCGCCGCACCGACAATCATGGTGATGAGCGTCGCCAGCGCGGAAATGCCGAGCGAGGCGCGCCCTCCATACACGAGCCGCGCGAAGATGTCGCGGCCGTACGAATCCGCGCCGAGCAGCAGCAGCGGCGCGTTCGCATCCGCGCTTGACACGAAATGCCCAGCGCCGAACCACCGAACCGGCACGGCCTGCTCGCGGACCTCGAATCTCCGCTCCAGCCGATTAATCAGCCGAAGAGACGAAAACGACGTCCAGTGAAATGGCGTCGGCGGCGCGTATAAATAGGTGTCGAACTGCTGGTCGGGCGGATTGGGCGCCAGCCACGGCGCTGCAACCGCGACGAATACCATGAGAACAAGCAGGACGCCCCCGGCCGCTCTCATTCCGCGGTCGCCTCGCGGACACGAGGATCCGCGGCGAACAGCAGCAGATCCGCAACCACACTACCGATCGCCAGGAAGACACCCCCCATCGCCGCGCATCCGGCGACGAGATAAACGTCGCGTGCTCGCAGCGCCTCGTACATCAGCCGGCCGAGCCCTGGCCACGCCGTGACGTACTCGACGACGAAGGAGCCGGAGAGGAGCGCACCGATCGCCAGGCCGTAGACGGCGCACATCGATCGCAGCGACGCGCGCCACGCGTGATCGATCAGCAGCTGCCGCCACGTGACACCGCGCGCAAGCGCCGCGGTGACGAACGGCTGATGGATCGTTTCGGTCATCGCCTGCGCCTGCAGACGCTCGAACGTCGCCGCCAGCGGCAGGGCCAGCGCTAACGCGGGCAGCGGCAGGTGACGCATGACGTCGAGCAGCCACGCCGACCACCCGGCATCGACGGCTTCCACAGACGTCATGCCGCCGGCTGGCAGCCATCCGGTACGCGAGGCGAGAAATACGAGCAGCAGCGATGTCAGCAGCGGGGGAATAGACAGGCACAGCAACGACACACCGCGAATTAACGCCGCCATGCCGCCGCGGCGGCTGCCGGTGATGATGCCGAGTGGAATCCCCACGAACGTCGCAACGGCGAGCGCCGTGATAGCGAGGACCGCCGTGTTCCCCGCCGCGCGGCGAATCAGTCCACTAACCGGTCGGTCGTAGAGAAACGAGTCGCCGAAGTCGAATCGCGCCGCGCGCAGCGCCCATCCGCCAAGCTGCCCCACCGGGCTGCGGTTCAAGTCAAACCTTTCGCGCGCGCGGGCGATGTCATCCGCTCTCGCCCTCGGCCCGAGTTCCGTCGTCAGATCGCCGGGAGCGAGGCGTGTAAGGAGAAGCGCGGACGAGGAGACGGCGATGACGAGGAGGAGCGCGAAGGCGAGACGACGGAGGAGAAAACGAATCAACGAACGCTCAGCATATCGGCGTTCCAGAGTGCCACCGGCCGCAGCACGGACGGCTTCACGCCCTGCACGCGCACATTGTAGGCGTAGTACATCCGCGGCGCGACGAAGTAGAGCACCGGCAGGTTCTCGGCGTGGATGCGCTGCACCTGCTTGAAGATCTCCTTTCGCTTCGCCTGGTCGGGCGTCGTCATGTTGCTTTTCATCAGCGCATCGATCTCGGTTTCCCACGGCTCCGGATGCGCGTCGCCCATGTGCCAGAAGTGCGCGTCGCCGCTGCTTAACCACATGTCCAGCTCCGAGGCGGGATCGAGATCGGTCGTGCCGAAGCGCTGATACATCGCCTCGTAGTCGGACCCGAGCATCCGCTGAATGAGCGCCGCGTTCTCGAGCGGCGCTGCCTCGATGGCGATGCCGACCGGCGCAAGCTGCGTGCGCAGCTCGGCGAGGCCGCGCTCGTACCAGCCGACGCCGCGCTGCGTCAGCACGGTGAAGCGTGCTTCATGCCCCTGCGCGTCTTCAACGACGCCGTTGCCATTGCGATCCTCGAGACCGATGCTCTTGAGGACCTCCTTCGCCTTGTTCACATCGTGGAAATATCGCGGAACGTCCGGCCAGAACCAGAGCGTGTTGCCCGGCGTGACGGGCCCCCAGATGGGAACCGCGGCGCCAAGATAGACGTTCTCCGCATACTTCTCGCGATCGACCGCGTAGGAAATGGCCTGGCGGAATTCCCGCTTGCGCACGAACGCGAAGCGCGGATCGCTCTTCCACGCCTCCGGCTTCAGGTTGAACCAGAAGGCGTCGGCTTTCGGCGAGAGGCCAACCTCCGCCAGCTTCAGCTTCCCTTGATCCTCTGCGCGTTTGGCGGGGACGTAATCGTCGGGCCGCAGCTCGCTCTGCGTCAGGTCGACGTCGCCTGACTGCAGCCGCAGCAGCTCCGCATCCTGATCCGGAATCACTTCGTAGACGATGCGATCGAGATACGGCAGCTGCGTGCCGTCATCAGCCTTGCGCCAGTAGTGCGGGTTGCGGTCGAGGACAATTCGCTGGTTTGGAACGTACTCGCGGATGACGAACGGACCCATGCCGGCGAGATCCGATGGCGATGTATCCGTCCCCCACGCTTTGGCAAAGGTTCCAGCGGCGAGCGCGCTTTCGAGCTTGTGCTTCGGCATCACCCACAACGAGTCGAGCAGCCGCAGTCCTGGACCCGATGGCGCCGGAAAGTGGATGACCACCGTGGAGGCGTCGGGCGCGTCGGCAGTGATCGGCTTACCGTCCACGCTGAGCACGTCCTGCAGGTAGCTGCCGGTCTTTGCGTCGAAGATCGCCTTTAGCGAGAACACCACATCGTCCGCGGTGAATGGCACGCCGTCGGACCACATGAGACCCGGACGGAGGTGAAAGGTGTAGGTCAGATTGTCCGCTGAGGCGTCCCACTTCTCCGCCAGCCACGGCTCGACCTCGAAGGTGCTCAAGTTCACGCGCAGCAGGTGCCCCATGGTCAGCATGCTGAGGACGGATGACAGTTGATCCTGGCCGACGAAGCGATTGAAGGTGCGGGGGCCGGCGCGGCCTGACGTCACAAGCTGCCCGCCTCGGTGCTGAGGCCCACCTTCGCGCTCCGCGTTTTGGCGGCCAAGCCCGCCTGCACCGTCGGGCGACGTCCAAACCCAGTAGCCGCCAGCGAGGACTGCGGCGGTGACGACGATGCCGAGCAGGCGTGCTTTCATAGGAGATTCAGATTCTGCACGCCCGGCCAAGAAATTGGCCGTGCAAACAGGCAATCTACTGGATACCGAAAACCCTTCTGATCTGCGCGCAAAGCGCGTCCGTTGCACGCGTCGCCCTGAGAGTCATCGCCGCTGAGCGGGGATCGGCGGCTGATCGGGCAACGCGCTGGCCCTCTCCTCTATCGGCAAGACCGTGCACGCAGCACACGGCGCACTCCCAAGTTGTTGCCGTGGAACGCGTTAAACAATAACGCCGATTGCGGGCGTGGATGGCACCGCTCCTGCCATTGGCTGAGCCATACGGGAGGAATAAAGAGTCCATGGATGCAATCACCGAAGGCACGGCTATACACACTCTCGAGCCCAGACTCGGACGCAGCGTCTCGATCGATCAGGCCGCCGTCCTCCTGAACGTATCGCGCCGCACCATCTACAACCGGATCCGCGAGGGCCGGCTGCAGACCATTCGAACAATCGGAGGCAGCCAGCGGGTGCTCGTCGAATCGCTGCATGACCTCGGTTTCCGTCCACAGGCGTTTCCAGCGTCCGCCGCCCAAGCATCGTTCGAACATCGGCCCCTGACTCGGTAATTCCCACTCTCGACGTTCGACGTAGAGGAACCATGGTGAACAGCAAGCCATCTCGCCGCATCCGGTTGACGCTCTCTGCAGTCGCTTTGCTGTTCACATTCGCTACGACTGCAGGTGCGCAGGGATCGCGTGCGCACCTGTCCAACGATCTGCAGCGCCACCTTGATGCCGGCGACAGCGACTCGACGAGCGTGATCGTCAGCGGCTCGCAGGAACAGGTGGCTGCCATTGCGTCGCGCCACGGACTGCGCATCGCGCGCCCGCTCGCCAGCGGCGCCGTTCTCGAAGTTCCCGCTGGCAAGCTTGACCAACTGGCGTCGGATGCCGAAGTACCGCAGCTTTCCGGCGACCTCCCGACGCATGGTGCGATGGCGGTGACCGACACCGCGATCGGGGCCGATCAGGCGTGGGAGGCGACGGTCGCAGGGGCCGGCTTCAGCCGACCCAACGGCATCACCGGTAAAGGCATCGGCGTCGCCATCCTCGATTCGGGCGTTGCGCTGGTTCCGCAGCTGCGCGGACAGGTGAGCGCGCGCGTGGACATGCTCGATCGCCGCGGCGACGGCAACGACATCTGGGGGCACGGCACGCATCTCGCCGGCATCATCGCCGGCGCGGGCGCGGTCGAAGCCAACGCGCGCGGCGTCGCGCCGGGCGCGCACATCGTCAGCGTGAAGGTGCTTGGCGAGGATGGCTCCGGGCGCATCAGCGATCTCATCGAGGGAATCGACTGGGCGATCGCCAACCGAAAGCGTTATCAGATTGACGTCATCAACCTGTCGCTCGGCGCGCCCGTGGAGCAGTCGTGGCGGCACGATCCGGTGTGCCAGGCAATCGAGCGAGCGTGGCGTTTGAACATCGTCACCGTCGCGGCGGCGGGCAACTTCGGTAAGGATGCAGACGGCAACGAGGTGCTGGGCGGCGTCACGTCACCCGGTAACTGTCCGTATGCGATCACCGTCGGCGCGGTGAACACGAAGGGAACACCGTTCCGCAGCGACGACGTGATTACCACGTACACCTCGCGGGGACCGACGCTGATTGACGGGCTGTTGAAGCCGGACCTGCTGGCGCCGGGCAACAAGATCCGCAGCCTGCTGGCGCCGAATGCGGTGATCGCGCAGGAGCATCCGGAGAAGGTGGTGGGCGCGGGTGCCGATGCGCGGCTGGAGCTGTCGGGAACGAGCATGTCGTCGGCGGTGGTGGCGGGAGCGGCGGCGCTGCTGCTGGATGAGACCGGCGGGGCGAATCCCGAATCGATTCGCGCGCTACTGCAGCTCGGGGCCGAGCGGCTGCCGGAGCTGGGGATCGTGCAGCAGGGCGCGGGCAGCCTGAACGTGCTCGCGTCGCTGGCGATTGCAGCGGCTGGGAACG
>DATJJE010000077.1:0-10398 GCA_035492455.1 Vicinamibacterales bacterium
CGGGATCAGATCGTCCGGGTGCTTGTCGTTCAACCGAATCAGCCGATGCGAGTTGCCGTACTCGTACAACACGACGATGTGTGTGGGCGTCTGAATGATCTGCTGCGGGTAGAGGCCGAGCATGACAACGCGAGGGACGCCGGGCGGAAGGCAGAGCGCGGTGGGATCGTCGATGCCGCGACGGTTGAATGCTTCGAGCACTTTCTGCGCCGCCCACGGTTGATAGGGGGCCGCTTCGGCGCCCGCCGGCCGCTCCGTCGACGACTGCACGGTCGGTCCCCCGGGACTGCGCCCTGAGCCGCCGAGGCCGACGCCAGCATTGGTCTCCTCCCACGAGCCGCGCAGTGTGTTTCCCGCCTGCCAGACACCTGTCAGGTCGGGTTTTCCGTCGCGTGTGCGCGGCACGGCGGCGCGCGTCTGCGCACCGACCGTCGCCGCAAGCATCGCCAGCGCTGCGAGAGCCACGACGCCGCGCGCGCGCATTATTTCACCTCCACGGCCGGCGCGTTCCCTCCTTCACCGGTGCCGACGGGAGGCCCGAAGAACATCTTCTGGCCGTTCGGCAGCGTGATCTCGCGCGAGTGCGCCCACGGTCCGCCATCGCGCGCCCGCCATCCGGTCACGGTGACGCGATCGCCGGCCTTCATCGTGACGTCACGCTTCCAGCCGTTCCGGTAGAGCGGACCGATGCCGTAGCCTTCGAACTTCCAGTTGACGACCTTGCCCTGCTCGTCGGTGACGTCCACGTAGAAATGGCAATGGGGATTGGTCCACTCGATTTTCGTGACGACCCCCGTCACGGTCACCGGTCGAGTGGCGTCGTATTCGGCACCAAAGGAGTGGTGCGCGCGCACGGTCGTCGCGCACAGGAGGAAGGCGGCGATCAGGATGCAAACGTGAGCTTTCGGCGCAGCCATGGTTCACCTCGACGCGACAATTTACCGGACTTCGTCGGGCCGCGGCCATGATATTTTCGACCACCTGGAGGGTTCAGATGTCGCGACGTACGCTGTTCGCTCTCCTTGCCGCCTTCGTCTCGAGTGGCCTCACCACGCTCGCCCATCACAGTGTGGCCGCCACCTACGATACGGACAAGAAGATCACGCTTCACGGAGCGGTCACCCAGCTTGATTGGCGGAACCCGCACGTCTTTTATTTCATAGACGTAACGGACGCTTCGGGTAAGGTGACGAACTGGGCGATCGAAGCGTCAACGCCGAACCAGTTGTACCGGGCCGGGTGGCGCAAGGATGACGTGAAGATCGGCGACACAGTGACATTGACGGACACGGCGCCCGCGCGGAACGGATCACCGAAAGCGTCCGGCGGCACGCTGACGCTCGCCAGCGGCCGCAAGGTGTTCAGCGGATCTCCGGCGGGTGACCAGTAAGTCGGACACGAAAGCCGGACCCGACGACATCACTTCGGGAACGTTGGCGGCTTCTTGTGCTCGGGCCCCTGCGCCCCGGGCACCGCATCGGCGAGTGAGCGCTCGTTGTCGGCGCAGCGCGCGGGCATCAGCCGCGTATCCTTCGGCATTCGACGCAGGTTCCGTCCGTAAGTAAATGGCTTCGTAAAAAACACCGGATCCTCGATCGTCGTCGTCATGCGAATCACGTCGGGGCCGGTCTTCTGGAAACGCTCCGTGATGCGCAGCTTCGCGCTGTGCTCGAAGCCTGCCGTATCCAGCCACGTTTCCTCGCGCATCCCGATCGTGTCGACGACGAGCGTGTCGCCCTCCCATTTGCCGACGGAGTGACCCATCCACTCGGGATAGTCGAGGATGTCATCCGGGTGTCCGCGGCCGTCCATGTAGATCAACCGGTAGTCGATGTGCTCGGTGATGATGGCGATCAGATCGGGCGTCTGGATGATTTGAAACGGATTGGTCGACTGCAGTCCTCGTGTCGGCCCGTACGGCAGGCATTTGTAGGCCGGCGAGTTCGCCTGATCGACCTTGCGATACCGCTCGGCCCCATACGGCGTCAACGACACCTCTTCGCCGGGCAGCAGCACCACCGAGATGTCGGCGGTCGGCGCAATCCAGAGGCCGGACAGATCGGGACGCGATTGCGCGTCGGCGGCGGCCACGCCAAGTGCGAGCGCCATAACGGCCAATGTCGTTCGCATGGGTGGCGAATTATATTCCTTCAGAACAACTTCTGCGACCCGAACGCGCGGTCGAGTGCGGCCAGCACGCGGTCCTTCTTGAACGCATGTTCGTCACACATGAAGCGGACGATCCCGTCGACATCGCAGCGCCCCACCTCAACGTCATAGTCGTCACGCACATCTGGGTCGAGGTAAATCTGTCGCAGCCTATCCAACTCGGAGCCGAACGCATCGCGAATCTCCGCGGGCATCTCCTCGATTGCGTGGTAACGCTTCACGAGCGCCAGCGATTTCTTTGGCCCGATACCTTTGACGCCGCTGTGAAAGTCGGTCCCAACGAGCAGAGCGAGATCGATTAGTTGCGGACGTGTTATATCCAGCTGGTCGAGCATGCGCTGAAGATCGATCAGCTCCGGCGTGATAGGACGGAACGTTCCCTGACTGGGAAGGAATTCCCGTCCTGAGATGGTCAGGAATCGGACCAAACGCGGCGCACCGAACAACAACGCATCGTAGTCCTTCGACGCCGCAGCCCATGTGTCACCGCGTCTCGCCATATGAGCGGCCTGCGCCTCTGCTTCCGATGGCGCCTGCACGATCGGCAGCCCCATCAGCCGCAGCAACTCTTTTGCCTCCGCAATCATTCCCGTTGTCAGCCGCGAAGTCATCGTCGATTTCGAATAGGCCCGCGCGAGATCGCCAGCCTTGCGGGCGGCGGTGGCTTCCTCCTCGTAACGCTGACGCACAACACGACGACGCGCGATCTCGGAGCTCTTTTCCGCGGGCGGACGGCCGTCGAATACGAACACCAGTTGCAGTCCGGCGTCGGCAATGAGCCGCGTGGTGCGATAGAACAGTCCGGATAGATGCGACGTGACCCGTCCCTGTGCATCCTTCAGCGGCGTGCCGTCGTGTAATCGGATCAGCGCAAGAAACTGATACAGCTCGCCATTGGCGTCGACCGACAGCCGTCTGCCGCGCAAATCAGCGAGCGCGATCGTCTGCTTGACGACGATCGGCGTGAGGAGAACGCCCACTTTACCCGGGACGCTGACGCGAAGGATCGGCGCCGCTGTCGCCGGCCGCTCGTCGATAGATCTCGCGCACTGTGTCGATGGTATCGGCTTCGGCAGCGCGCTTATCGGTGCGGTAATTCTTCACGCGTGCGAATCTCAGCGCCAGGCCACCCGGATAATGCGGGCTGGCCTGCACATCGTTGAATGCGATCTCGACGACGAGCTCCGGCCGAACGTAGATGGCGTAGTCGTCGCGCGTGACCTCGAGCTGCAGCAGCTTCCCGGTCTGCCACGCCAGCATCTGATCCGTCATCCCCTTGAACGTCTTTCCAAGCATGACAAAGCCTCCGCCAACCGGATCGCGCGCGCCGAGGTGCAGATTGCTCAGCCATCCCTTCCGCCGGCCGTGACCCCATTCGGCCGCGAGCACCACCAGGTCAAGGGTGCGCGCCACCTTGACCTTCAGCCAGTGCTGACCGCGGCGGCCGGCCGCGTAGCCGGACGCTAACGCCTTGACCATCACACCTTCGTGCCCGCGTTGAAGCGTTTCCTCGACGAAGCGCGCGGCGTCTTCGCGGCTTGGCCGTACCAGGCTCGGCACGATCTCCGTACGCGCAATCGCGGTGAGCGCGGCGAACCGGTCCGCCTGCGGCTGGTCGATCAGCGATGTGCCGTCGACGTACAGGCAGTCAAAGAAGAATGGCGTCAACGGGATCTCCGTCCGCAGCCGATCGATGTCCAGCTTGCGGCCGAACCGCTGCATCGTCCGCTGAAAAGTTTCCGGCGTGCCATCGGGACGCAATGCGATGACCTCGCCGTCGAAAATCACCTCGTTGGCGGGCAGCCTGCGCGTCGCTGCCACGACTTCCGGCACCGCCGCCGTAACCTCCCGCAGATTTCGTGAGAACACCTTGATCTGGTTCCCCGCCTTGTGCACCTGGATGCGGGCGCCATCGAGCTTCCATTCGAGCGCGACATCCTCCTCGAGATCGGCGAGTGCCTCGTCTACGTCGGCGGCTGTCTGCGCCAGCATCGGTTGCACGGGCCGGAAGATCTGGATAGAGAAACGAGCGAGACCGGGTTCGCCTTCGACGAGCACCGCCCGTGCGACCGATGCCAGGTCGCCCGCCATCATGACCGCTCGGCGCACCGCGGCCGGCGACACATCCCCAGCGCGCGCGACAGCTTCAAGGAGCGCAGCTTCGAGCGCGCCTTGCCGGAGCTCGCCGAAGAGCAGCCGGATGAGGAAGTCCTGCTCGTCGCTGGTTGCCCGCTCCAGCAGCTCGCGCAGCATCCGAACACGGTCGGCCGGCGAACCACGGCCTGCTGTTGCGGCGATCCGCTCGAACACTTCGTCCACTTCGATCAGTTGGAGCGTGGGGCTGGCAGCGGTCGTGAGGGGCCGTGCATCGCGAATGGCCGACCCGCCGATGCCGATGCGTCCCTGGCGCGGCTCGCCCGACAGAAACGCGATGGCGATCTCAATTTCTGTCGGCGCGAGGGCCCGCAGCAGCGTTGCGAGCTGCCCGATCTTGGCGAGACGACCGCTCGCCTCCGCAACCGCCGCGCTCGTCGCGACGAGCTGTTGAAGGAGCACCCTTAATGGTACCTTCGACGCGATGGTAGATATCCGCCTGACGATAGCGTTCTGGGACTACGACCGCGTGCGTCCGCTGATCGACAAGACGATCAAGCCCCGCGGAATCGACTTGAACCCGATCATTTCGAGGCCGAGCGAGACCTTCTACCGGATGCTGCGCCACCAGGAGTTCGACGTCTCCGAGCTGTCACTCTCCAACTACACGATGCTCCGCTCGAGGGGCGACGACACCTTCACGGCCATTCCCGTGTTCCCATCGCGGCTGTTCCGCCATTCATGCATCTACGTCAACCGCAAAGCCGGCATCAACAAGCCGAGCGACCTGATCGGCAGGCGTATCGGCGTACCCGAGTACTCGATGACGGCCGCGGTGTTCGCGCGCGCGCTCCTTCTGCACGAGTACG
Source organism: Vicinamibacterales bacterium (assembly GCA_035492455.1). Classification (GTDB taxonomy): domain Bacteria; phylum Acidobacteriota; class Vicinamibacteria; order Vicinamibacterales; family UBA2999; genus Gp6-AA40. The sequence continues at coordinate 5,133 of DATJJE010000077.1, forward strand.
GCGTGAAGCCCGAGACCATCGAGTGGTTCAGCGGAACACAGGACGGGCTGCAGCGGCCGACGCGAATCGACTTCGAGCTTCCAGGCGTCAAGCTCACACGCATGCCGCTCGAACAGGACATGGGTCCGATGCTCGAGACGGGAGAGATCGGCGCGATCATTTCTCCGAATGCACCGAAGGCGCTGGCACGGGCCGACTCCCCGGTGCGCCGGCTCTTCGAGGACTACCGCAGGGTCGAGAAAGCGTACTTCGCGAAGACCCGAATCTTTCCGATCATGCACACGATCGTTCTGCGGAAGGATGTCTACGAGAAGCACCCCTGGGCCGCCGCGAGCCTGTTCGAGGCGTTCGAGCAGGCGAAGCGGTGGGCGTATGAGCAGCTGATGGAAACCGACGCCCTCAAGCTGACGCTGCCATGGGTGGTGGCGGAGACAGAGGAGACGCGCCGCATCATGGGCGAAGATTTCTGGCCGTACGGCGTAGAGCCGAATCGACGCGCGCTCGAAGCGCTGCCGCAATATTTATACGAGCAGCATCTCGCGCCGCGCGCCGTGCCGGTTGAAGAGCTCTTCGCTCCCGACCTCAGAACACGTATTTGATCCCGAACTGGAAGACCCGCGGTGTTCCCGCCTGAGTGGTGATCTGGCCGAAGTTGCCCGCGTCGAGGTTGACGGTATTGGCGTTGCCGCCGCCGGTCAGCGGGGGCCCCGGATTTCCCCAGTTGAAGTGATTCAACAGATTGAACGTCTCCACCCGCAGCTCCACGCTCTGCGCGGCGCCAAGCGGAATTCGACGCGACAGCGCCGTGTCGATACTCCAGTACGCGGGTCCTTCGATGCTGTTGCGTTTGTGGTTGCCCAGTTGCCCCGGCGCCGGATACGCGAACGCCGCGGGATTCAGGTAGTTGTCGAGGGTCTTCTTCCCGTACGGGTTGGCCAGCACCTGGTCGACGCGTTGTTGCAGAATGCCATTGGCGGCGATGTCACGGAGCGTCATCACACTCAGCCACGCGCCCGAGCGCGCGCCGAGAATGCCCGCCACATTCCATCCCGAGGCCAGGATGTTCAATCCGCGGTTCGCGAATTTCGGCGTCTCCACCGTTACCGTCGCGTTGGCGATGTGGCGCCGCGAAAACGCGCAGTTGCCGAGGTCCCAGTCGGGGTTGTCAGGATCCTGCAGACTTTGCCCGCCAGTAAAGAACGTCGTCTGCGCCAGGTTCCCCACGCAATAGGAACGCGTGTAATTGGCGCTGACGCTCATGCCGCGCGTCTCGCGCCGCTGTGTCGATAACCGCAGCGCGCGGTAGGTCTGTGTGCCGATGGCCTCGTGACGCTCGATCGATCCGATCAGTCGCGACGCCTGCGGGTTCTCGAGAGACAGGACGCGTCGTTGATTCAGATTTGCCGTCGTCGTGCACGTAGCATAGGAGACGCCGGCGAGCGTGCACGGCCCGGTGCCGAGGAAGACGCCCGGGTTGCGTTGCACCTGCGCCCAGATCCGATCGGTGTAGCTGCCGAGATAACTGGCCGATACCTGCCACGCCCGACCGATCTGCCGTTCGACGATGACGTTCCACGACTGGATGCGCGTCGAGTTGTTGTCGGGATCCACCGATGCGAGCGCGCCGTACGCGGGAAACTGTGTGTCCGGGCCCGGAGTTTCCGGGTATGGATGCGGCGGCCCACCGGGGAAGTCGCGATACGGATCGTCGAAGCCGCCCGGCAGCTGGGTCACACGCAACCGCCCTCCGAACGGTGGCGCCGTTGCGCTGATGAACAGATAGGACGCGCCCTGGAAGTCGTAGCCGAGACTATACGAAGAGCGCACCGCCGTGCGGCCGTCGCCGGTGACATCCCACGCCATGCCGATACGCGGCGCAAAGTTCGTCCACTTGTTGTTCAAGCCCGACTTGCCGGATGGAAAGCCGGTGTCGCCGGGATAGAGAAATCCAGGCGGCGCGTTGCGAAAGATCGTGCTCGTGGTGCCCTGGCGGAATCGGTCGAAACTGAAATTGGAAATCGCCTCGTTCTCGATAGTCGCTCCGAAGAACGGCTCCCATCGAAGCCCGCCGTTCAGCGTCATGTGCGTGCTGACGCGCCACGTGTCCTGAGCGTACAGACCGAGGTACTTCTGATCCATGTCGAGGACGCCGGGCCGCGCGTGCTCGAGACGGGCCAATCGTCCCGTGAGGAAGTCCGCCATGCCGAGCCCGGTGAACGAGCCGTCGAAGGTCCATAAGCCCACGCCGCGCTGGCCGTCCACCGTGTAGTGGGTCCAGTACGCCGCGTTGCCTCCCAAGGCGAGCTGATGGCCACCGCGCACGACCGTGAAATCGTCGGAGATCTGATACGCGTCGGTATCGCCCTGGAAGAGCACCGACCCTCCCGACGCGGTCGTGAATCCACCGCTGATCTCCAGCCCGATCACGCCGGGCACGTAGTTATAGAAGTCCTTGATGCCGAGTGTCTCGGCTCCGAAGAACGGCTCGAGGTTGTAGTGCGCACGCGTGCGGTTCCATGCGCCGCGAACCGCATTCACCACATTGGAGCCGAAGACGCGAGTATCGCCCAGCGTCAGCGACTGCGCGCGATGGCTCTGTGCGGCATCCTCGGGCCTTGTAGTCAACACATTACCGGACGAAGGCCACGACGGGAGCTGCTCGTCGAACGTCAGCATGTAGCGGCCGAAGATGGAATGTCCACCGCTCCGCTGGTAGTCGATCTTGGCGACGACCTGGTTTTGATCGTAATGCTGAGGCGCGGCAAACCGGACGTCGCCGCACGGATCGGCCGTTGTCGGCAGCTGGCGCGCAACCGCCATCGCCGCCGGACTGAAGAGGCGCGGATCGATCGTGTTGTTCACGAATGGGGCGCGCAGCGTGATCTGCTGACCCCGGTTGCAGGCCGGAGAAGCGAACGCCCTGAAGTCGCCGGCCAGCATGGCGGCGTTGGGAATGCGCGTGATTGCGTCAGGCGGCGTGACACGGAGGAACGTTCCCTGGTAGGCGCCGAAGAAGAACAAACGGTCGGTCAGAATCGGGCCGCCGAGCACGCCGCCCGGCTGGTGGCGCTTGAGACCGTCGTCGAGGCGTTTGCCGTCAGGACCGATCGGCGCAAAGACCGCTTTGGAGTTGAATCGCTTGTCGCGCAGGAACTCAAAAAGCGTCCCATGGAGAACATTGGTGCCCGACTTGGTCACCGCGTTCACCGTGCCGCCCGAATGAACACCGTTCTCGGCCGAGAGCCCGCTTGTCGAGACGCGGAATTCCTGCAGTGCGTCGGGAAACGGCAGCGGCATGTTCAAGTTGTCGTACGGATTGTTGTGCGCTGCGCCATCGAGCAGATAGGCGACACCGAATGGCAGGCTGCCGGCGACGCCGGTGAAGATCGAACCAGGCATGCTCTTGTTGTTCGGTACGTCCTGCACGGCGGCACCCGCGAGCACGATCAGGTCCGTGACCTGACGTCCCTGCAGTGGCAGCTCGAGTATCCGCTCCTGCTCGACGACCTCGCTGATGCCGGTGCTCCGCACATCGACGAGCGGCGCCGCCGCTTCCACCGAGACCGTTTCCTGGATGTTGCCGACCGACAGTACGACGTTGATCGTCGGCGTCGCGGCCACCCGCAGGACGATGCCGGTCTGCACGTAGGTACGGAATCCCTGCAGCGAGACCTCGAGGCGGTAAGGGCCGGTTGGCAGGTTCGAAGCCACGTAGAGACCGTTGGCTTCGGTAACGACCGAACGATTGAACCCCGTGTCAGTCTGCGTGACGGTCACCGTCACTCCGGGCAGCACGCCGCCGCTTTCATCGGTAACGCGTCCGTTGAGTTCTGCCGTCGCCTGGGCCCAGGCCGACGTGCTCGTCAGAAGAAGGATCAACCCAATAGCGAGACGTCTCGGATAACGCATGGTCCTGCACCTCCGATGCCCGCTGCCACTGCGGGCTGATTACGTCGTCACTGCGTGGATGTTTTCTGCGCGTCCGAAGCTGTGCATTGCCCTCCGCGGCATCGATCGTTGTCGTCGCAGACGAACTCGAAGATCTTCCAAGTCGGCTTCCGCTGCATCGACCAGTGCTCAACCCACGGCGCCGTGAAGATCGCCGGATCGTCAATCGTGACGTCGTAGGACGCGTTCACCTGATCCGTGAACTTGATGCGTTCGATGACATGCGCTTTGTCGCTGTGCCATCGCGATCCGCCATCGTCGGGATGATACGCGTCGAGAATCCACTCGTTGAGAGCGACGGTGTCGATGACGAGCGTATCGCCATCCCACCAGGCGATGGAATCGCCCATGTACGTCGGCTCGACATCCGCGGCATGCGGCCGGTTCGGCGCGCCGAGCGGTATCACGCGGAAGAAATGCATGTACTCGTACAGAACGACGAGTTGATTCGGCGTCTGGATGAACTGCTGCGCGTAGGGCGATGGAATCTGGCGTGTGAGGCCGTTCGGCAAGCAGACCGCGGTCGGATCGTCGATGCGCACGTTGCCCGTGTGTGCCCGGAAGAAGAGCGATTTCCCCTCCGGTGTGAAGGAGGGCCTGTTGCTGTCGGTGTACAGCCTCACCGTGGCGCTGTCGGTATCCCTACCGGTGTGTCTGAAGCCGGGGCCCGCCCACACGCCCGTGAAGTCAGGCTTCCCATCCGACGCACGAGGGATGTTGTCCGGCTGCGCCTGCGAACAAGCGACGCAGAGAACGGTCACCGTTGCCAGCAACGCGATGCGCATGGCGCACTCCTCAGTCGGGCCTGGCATCCTCGGCCGATGCGGTGAACACGCTGCGGCCATTCGCAAACGTCACCTTACCGCCCGAGGCGTTGTTCGATCCATCGCGCGCCTGGAAGCCCTCGACCTTCACCACGTCGCCGACCTTCATGACGTCGCTGTGAATACCCTGGCGCACGAGAAACGCCGGCGGTCCACCCGAGAACCCCCAGGTGACGACCTTGCCCCGCGCATCCTTGACGTCGACGTAGAACCAGATGTGCGGATTCTTCCACTCGACCTTCTTGACGACGCCCGTCACCGAAACCGGTTTGGTCTTGTCGTATTCGGTGGCGAACGAGTGGTGCGCCAGAATCGGAACCCCAATCACCGTGACGAGTGCTGCGGAGAGCGCTGCCGTCATCTTCATGGTCCGGTAGCCTACACCCGGCGAGCATCAGCGCAATAAGGATTTCGGCGGTGCCGCACGTTGACCCGAGGGTCAGTCGCGCGTATGCTCTGCCGAGTTCGGGCAACACACTGAGACGAGGGGCGTG
>DATJJE010000078.1:0-83839 GCA_035492455.1 Vicinamibacterales bacterium
GGGCCACTGGGAAGGCGACACGCTGGTCATCGATACAGTCGGCTACAACGACAAATTCTGGTTCGACAGCCGCGGCACACCGCACACCGAGCAGCTGCACACGATCGAGCGCTGGACGCGGACGCACTGGGGGCGTATCGAAAACGTCTTCACCATCGAGGACCCGGGAGCGTTGACCAAGCCAGTGACTCTGAAGTTCACGGGTAGACTGCTGCGTCCGGACAGGGACGGCCATGCCGATCTGATGGAGTTCATCTGTCTCGAGGACAACGAGTACGGCAAGGCCGCCGACATTGAAGTTGGTAAGGGCACCGACGGCAGGAAGTAGTGCACGAGCGGACGTGCAGGTATTGGAGGGTTTCGCAATGAGGAAGGTCGGCATTCTTATCGCGGCGCTCAGCATCGTCAGCCTTGCGGCTCCGGCGCTTGCGCATCACGGCTTCGACACGGAGTACGACGCGAACAAGCACGTGAAACTCGAAGGCGTCGTGACGATGGTGTCGTGGACCAACCCGCATATGCGCGTCTACGTGGACGTGAAGGACAAGGACGGGAAGGTCACCAACTGGAATATGGAGCTCACCAGCCCGAACACGATCCGTCGTCAGGGCTGGGGACCCGATGACCTCAAGGCTGGTGACGCGGTCATCTTCGAAGGGTTCGCGGGGAAGGTGGTCGAAAGCCGCGGATCGCTGCAGACGATCATGAAGAAGAGCGACATGAAACCGCTCTTCGGTCCCGGCGGTCCCGATGCGGCCGCTCCCGTCAAGCAGTAGCCAGTGAGCAGACGTCAGCTGGCAGGGGGCAGCACCATCGCGCTCGCGATGACGTGCTGGCTCGGCGCATCGGTGTACGCACAGGGGCAGGCGCAGGCGCCTGCCTCCGTGCCGACGTCCGATCAGGTGTTCAAGAACATCCAGGTGCTGAAGGGCATTCCCGTCGATCAGTTCATGGATGCGATGGGCATGTTCTCCTCCTCGCTCGGCTACGACTGCTCCAGCTGTCACTCACAGGAAATCCATACCGACCGTGCCGCCTTCGCCATCGCGACGCCGTTGATTAACCGCGCGCGCCAGATGATCGCGATGATGAACGCGATCAACGAGACGAACTTCGGCGGCCGTCCGCGCGTGACCTGCTACACGTGCCACCGCACCAGCCCGACACCCGATGACGTGCCCAGCCTCGCCGCGCAGTACGCGGACGTCGTCGACGATCCGAATTCGATGAATCTCGTGCGCAGCCGTACGGTGATGCCGGATCAGGTGTTCGCGAAGTACATGCAGGCCCTTGGCGGCGCGCAGAAGGTCGCTGCGCTTACCAGCTTCACCGCGCGCGGCACCTACGGCGGCTTCAATACCGGCGGCGCGGACCTGCCAATCGAGATCAACGCGAAAGCGCCGAATCAGCGGATGCAGATCGTGCGTGCGCCGGATGCGGAGAACGTGAAGGTGTTCAACGGGCAGAAAGCGTGGGTCGCCGAAGGATGGCGTCCGCTGCCTCTGATGGAGCTGACTGCCGGCAATCTCGAAGGCGCACGCATCGAGGCGCTGACGCTGTTTCCCGCATCGATTAAGGATTCATTCACCGGCTGGCAGGTTGGAACCGGGACAATCGACGACAAACCCGTGCAGGTGCTGCAGGGGCGCAGCGCCGGCATGCCGGTGAACTTCTACTTCGACGATGCCGGCTTGCTGGTGCGCACGGTTCGCTGGAACCGCACGCCTGTCGGCACGGTGCCGACACAAACCGATTTTTCTGATTATCGCGACGTTGCGGGCGTGAAGATGCCGTTCAAGACGATCATCACGTGGACGGACGGTCAGAACACGATCGCACTCAACCAGGTGCAGGCAAACGTGGCGATGGACGCATCGAAGTTCGCCACGCCCAAGGCCTTCGTCCGCAAATAGGGGCCGTCTTCGAGCGGCCCTACGGCTTATTTCGAAATCTTCCTCATATACGCTTCGAGCTTGTCGTTCTCATAGCGAACAGTGTTCAGAAACAGGCTCTCCAGCAGGTACGAGCGTCGTTCGGCTTCGTCCATCTGATCGATGAGGTGCGTGATCTCCTTCATCATGTCCTCGAACGACCGATTCAGCTCGCTTCGCGCGGTGACCTCGCGATAGAGCGCTTCCATGACGGCGAGCAGGTCGCCGTCGAGCGGAATCGAGACGCCGGTTGTCGTCTTGATCGTTCGCATGGTCAGGCTCCGAAACTCTTGATGGCCGACGGCTCGTCGGCGTGGATCTCGAGGAAGTTCTGCGCCCCGGTCATCGTCAGCATCGTTTCGACGCGCTTCTGCACGCCGCTCAGCTTGAGCGCGCCTCCCGCGGCCGTTGCCTGGCGATACAGGTCCATCAGGCAGCCGATCGTCGCGCTGTCAACATAGGTGACCGACGAGAGGTCGAGCAGCACCTTCTGCTCGCCGCTGTTGATCAGGCCGGCGACGGTGCCCGCAAATTCGGACAGGAGCGGATACATCAGCCGGCTTTCCTGGATGCGTACGATGGAGACGCCCTGGCTGCGGTCGGTGGTCAGATTCATCCTGAAACTCCGGTTCTCGCCGTCGACTCCTGGCGTTCACGAAGACGCGCGATCTGCCTCGCAAGTTCCGTTCGCCCGCGATTGATGCGCGACTTCACAGTGCCCTCAGGCACGCCGAGGCGGTCGGCGATCTCCTGGTAGGTCAGCTCCTGAATGTCGCGCAGGATCACCGCGGTCCGCAGCGACGGCGCGAGCTTGTCGAGCGCGGCGCGCAGCAGCGACACGCGATCGCGGCGCTCGAGCATCATCTGAGGGCTTTCGATCGTCGACGGGTAGGGAACGGTGGACGTGTCGATGTCATGCGAGACGAGGTCGTGCTCACGGCGGGTGCTGCGGTAATGGTCGATGCAGAGATTGCGGCTGACGCTGATCAACCACGTCGAGAAGTTCGCGCGTCGATCGAAAGTCTTGAGCGACTTGAACAGCTTCAGGAAGATGTCCTGCGCGAGGTCCTCGGCCTCGTCGTGGCGGCCGACGAACTTGTAGGCGATGTTGAACACCTTGCGCCAGTAGAGCGCGACGATGGCGTTCCACGCCGACTGGTCACCTAGCAGACAACGTTCGATGAGGGGATCGACGTCGTGCGGATCTTCTTTGGCGGGAATGTGCGCATGATAACATGCGATTCGCTCGTGTACCAACCGTTTCAGCGCTCTGGTGAGGCGCTCGCCTGCGACGGCGTCAGCATTCAATCAATTGTCGAACACGTAGGGACGCCGACATACGTCTACAGCGCGCGCATGATTCGCGCGTCGTATCGCGCCATTGACGAGGCGTTCGCATCATATCCGCATGCCATCCATTACGCCCTCAAGGCGAACTCGACGCTGGCGATTGCGCGGTTGCTGCAGTCGCTCGGCAGCCGCGCCGATGCGAACTCCGGCGGCGAGATCAAGGTCGCAGAACGCGCCGGCTTTGCGCCGGGCGATATCGTGTTTACCGGCGTCGGCAAAACGCGTGACGAGCTCGACTACGCGATCGCACGCGGCATCGGCACCATCAACGCCGAGTCAGCAGGCGAGCTCGATCGGATTGCGGCGGTCGCGAAGACGCAAGGGCGGGTTGCACGCGTCGCGCTGCGCGTGAATCCGGACATCGACGCACAAAGCCATCCGAACATCTCCACGGGACTGAAGACCAACAAGTTCGGCGTGGCGTTGCAGGACGCGCGCAGTATCTATCAGGCGAGGCGCGACGCAGCATCACTGCAATTCGTCGGCGTTCACATTCATATCGGCTCGCAGATCACCACGCTCGATCCGCTGCGCCGGGCCGCAGAAACACTCGTCTCGCTCGCTCTGGAGCTGCGCGACGACGGGTTTGCGCTGGAGCATGTGGATCTGGGAGGTGGCCTCGGCATCGCGTACGAGGGCAGACCGATTATTGACCCGGTCGACTACGCCGCCGCGGTCATACCCGAGCTGCGGCGCATCGACTTGCCCGTCGTTCTCGAGCCTGGCCGCGCGGTGGTCGGCCACTCAGGCGCGCTCATTGCGCGCGTCGTCGACACGAAATGTTTTCCGGATGGCCGCAAGTTCGCCGTGCTCGATGCGGGGATGGGCGAGCTGATTCGGCCCGCGCTCTACGGATCCTTTCACCGCATCGTCCCGGTCGTATCGAGGCGTGGAACCGAAACCGCCTGGGACGTTGTCGGTCCGATCTGCGAGAGCAGCGATGTGTTCGCGCGGGATCGCCAGCTTCCGCCACTTGAAGTTGACGATCTGATCGCCATCCTCGATGCCGGCGCGTACGGATCGGTGATGGCCTCCAACTACAACCGCCATATGCTGGCTGCGGAAGTGCTGGTCGACGAGGGAAAGTGCGCGATCATCCGCCGTCGTCAGACGCTCGAGGACGTGCTCGCGCTTGAAAGCTAGTTCCGGGCTGCTCATCGCGTTCGAAGGGCTCGATCAGAGCGGCAAGCAAACCCAGGCGGAGCTACTGCGCGATCGCCTCACGTCGCTCGGCCGCACGGTGCGGTTGCTATCGTTTCCCGATTACGGGACGCCCATCGGCACCGAGATCGGCCACGCCCTCCGCGGCGAGCGGCACTACGCCGCCGACGTCATGCAGCTGCTGTACGTCGCGAACCGCTACGAGTACAAGGACGAGATTGCGCGAGAGAAGCAGGCGGGCACGATCCTGGTGTGTGACCGGTATCTCGCGTCGAGCATCGCCTACGGCGAGGCGTTCGGCCTGGATGGCGCATGGCTGATGGATGCGCAGAAGTACCTTCCACAACCCGATATCACGTTCCTGCTGGACATCGCCCCCGACGTATCGGCGAAGCGCAAGACCGCAGGTCGCGACAAGTACGAGAGCGATCTTTCGCTGCTGGCGCGCGTACGCGAGAGCTACGTGCGTCAGGCGTCGAGAGGCGATTGGCTGAGGCTCGATGCGGCGCGCGAGCCGAAGGTGATTGCCGAGGACGTGTGGAAGGCGGTCTCAGCCGTCTTGTCATGACTTCCTAGGCCGCGCCGGCTGTCAGCGCGCGCACGTCGGCCGCGCCTGCGCGCCGCAATACTTTCGCGCATTCCTCGAGTGTCGCGCCGGTCGTGCGTACATCATCCACGAGAACGATGCGTGCGCCCTGGACTCGCGCGCCCGAAAGGCCCGCGCTGCATGCCCACGACAGCGAGAACGCGCCGCGCAGGTTCGTGTGGCGAGCCGCGGCGTTCAGCGCCATCTGCGGCGGCGTTGCACGCACACGCCAAAGCGAGTCGCGCACAGGGAGATCGAGACGCTCCGCAAGATCTCGCGCCTGGTTGAATCCACGTCGCAGCCGCCGCCATGGATGAAGCGGCACCGGCACGACGAAATCGCATTCTGTCAGGACCTCACGTGCAGCGTCCCGCATCAATCGGGCAAGCGGGTGGGCGAGCGATCGCCGTCCTTCGTACTTGAACGCGTGAATGATGTCGCGAAGCACGCCTTCGTAGCGTCCGGCGGCGGCAGCAACAGTGATGTGCGCGCTCGTCCACGCCGCGAGCGGAGCGGCGACGAGGCTTCCGAGGCAGACGGGACAGATGCACCCGTGCGTGGGCGCGTCGAGCGGGGAGCGGCATGCGGCGCACGCGGGCGCCAGCGTCGCGGCAAGCAGAGCGTCTATGCCCGCTCGAGCGCCTCCGAGAACTCGTGCCGCTCGGCGTTGCCCCAGAGGCGCTCGAGCTCGTAGAAGTCGCGGCACTCGCGGCTGAAGATGTGCACGACGAAGTTGAAGTAATCGAGCAGGATCCACTGCGATTTTTCGACACCTTCCGTGAGATGTGGGCGCTCGCCGAAGTCCACGCGCAGGGTCTGTTCGACCGAATCGGCAATCGCCATGATTTGGCGCGGATTGCCGCCAGTGCAAATGACGAAGTAATCGGTAAAGCCCCCCGCCTTCCGAAGATCGAGCACGACGATGTCGACGCCCTTTTTGTCCTGGATGGCGTGCACCGCGCCGATGACGGTCCTGGGCAACCTCGGAGCCGTCGTTTTTCTTCGGATCGCAATCTTCTTAGATGCGCTCGTCTTCGCCATGCAAGCTGCCTACCGCTCCATACAGGTGATGTTTGTGGATGTGCCGCGCGACGTCCGGCGGCACGAGATCGTCAATCGACTGGCCACCCGCCAGCCGTTCGCGGATCATCGTGGAAGACACGTCACGCGTGTGCGCGTGCACCAGGAAAATGCGCGTCGGACCGTCGAGGGGGACGTGCTCGCGCGGCACGGGACACATGCGCGCTCGCAGCTCCGGCGTTCGGCTCGCCGCATCGTCGATGCTCGTGCCTGGCCGTGCGATGACAACGAAGTGCGCCAGATCGAGGAACGAGGGATAACCGTGCCATGCGGCAATTCCTGCAAACGCGTCGCTGCCGAGAATGAAGAAGAGTTGCGATCCGCGCCGGCCGGACGCGTGCAGCGCGCGCAGCGTGTCCTCCGTATACGACCGGCCCTGCCGCAGCAGCTCAACGTCCGAGACGTGGCATTCCGGGCGATGCGCAACCGCCAGCACCGCGAGGGCGAAACGATGATAGACACTCGCTCGCGGTTCCACGGCGCGGAGGGGCTGATCGTGTGCGGGAATCAGCACGAGCTCGTCGAGAGCCAGCGCGGCGCTCGCGGCATCCGCCGCATCGAGATGACCGAAGTGAATGGGATCGAATGTGCCACCGAGAATCCCGAGCCGCGTGCTCGTCATGCGGCAGGGACGGGCATTTCGCGCACGGCGGCGATCTGGCGCCACACCGCCTCGAGCAAATCGTCGAGGCCGGTGCCGGCGACCGCCGAGATTCTGAAGAACGGTAGTTCCAGTTGCCGAACACGACGCTCGAGCGCGTCCGCCTGCGAACGATCGATGACGGCGTCCATCTTCGTCGCCGCGACGATCATCGGCTTGGCCGCGACCTTCGGATCGAACAGGCGGAGCTCGCCAAGGATGGTGTCGAAGTCGTGCACGGGATCGCGACCGGACGCGCCCGACACGTCAACGAGGTGGACCAGCACTTTCGTCCGTTCGATGTGCCGCAGGAATTTGTCGCCGAGGCCGTGTCCCTCGTGCGCCCCTTCGATCAGTCCTGGTACATCCGCAACGACAAAGCTGCGGTTGTCGCTCAACGTAACGACGCCGAGATTCGGCGACAAGGTCGTAAACGGATAGTCGGCAATCTTCGGGCGTGCCGCGGAGATGCGCGAAATGAGCGTGGACTTCCCGGCGTTGGGAAAGCCGACGAGTCCCGCATCGGCGATGAGTTTCAACTGCAGGCGAATGAATCGCTCTTCGCCCTCTTCGCCGGGCTCCGTACGCCGAGGCGCACGGTTCGTGGACGATACGAAGCGCGCGTTGCCGCGACCGCCACGTCCACCTTTGGCGACGAGCACACGGCGGCCCTCTTCCATCAGGTCGGCCAGCTGCGTCAGTTCACCGCTGGCGTGATCCTTGACGAATACCAGCGTACCGATCGGCACGGCGATTTCGAGATCGGTACCGGTCTGTCCGGTCTTGTTCGCACCCTGTCCATGCGAGCCGCGTTTCGCCTGAAATTCGGGATGAAAACGGAAGTCGACCAGGGTGTTCTTGGTGGGGGTCGCGACGATATAAACCGAGCCGCCGTTGCCGCCATCGCCGCCATCGGGGCCGCCGCGCGGAACGAATTTCTCGCGACGGAAGCTGAGGCAACCATTACCGCCGTTGCCGGCGGCGACGTGGATGTCGACTTCGTCGACGAACATACTGTTGTAGAGGCGGGTGTTCGGACCCGCCTATTTATTGTACGGGGATGACAGAGATCTTGCGGCCGTGCTTGCCGTGATCTTCGAAGCGGACCTTGCCGTCAATTTTCGCGAACAGCGTATGGTCTTTGCCGAGGCCGACGTTGAGTCCCGGTTCGAAGCGGCGTCCCTTCTGACGCACGAGGATTGACCCGCCCGTGACGATGTTGCCGTCGTGGCTCTTGACGCCAAGTCGCTGCGACTGGCTGTCGCGGCCGTTGCGTGAGCTGCCCTGTCCTTTTTTATGCGCCATAGTCTTCCCATTTGCGATTTGTGATTAATGATTCTTGATTTCAAATCACTAATCACAAATCAGCAATCACAACTGGATGTCGGTAATGCGCACGCGCGTGAACGTGCTGCGGTGGCCGCGCGTTTTGCGAAACCCCTTGCGGCGCTTTTTCTTGAATACGCGCAGCTTCGGGCCGCGCGACTCGCCGTCGACAACGCCAACGACCTTCGCGTTCGCCACAAACGGCGCGCCCGCGACGATATCGCCGGCGTCCTTCTCGACGAGCAGCACCTGCTCGAAGGTGAATTCCTTGCCCTGCTCGCCGGCGGTGCCGTCTACTTCGATGATGGCGCCGGGCGTGACCTTCACTTGGCGGCCGCGCGCCTGGATGATCGCGTACACGTGATCCCTCTCAATCGCGTGGGCGGATCCAAAGACCCGCCCCTACACTATGTAGACAAAGGATTTATTCTAACAGCCCTGCCGGCTATTGCAAAAGGACTCGCGTCCCCTTGATTTTCTGGCTGCTGAGCGTGCTCAGGAAGCTCGGAATCAGCCGGTCCATCAACTCGAAATACGAAGACAGGGCCGGGGTGCTCTGATTGGCGTTATAGAGCACCTCCTCGCGAAAGTTCTCGGAGTGCATCACGGTGCCGGTGCGGCCGTCTATAAAGACGAACTTCGGCTGCAGGATGTAGCCTTTCCGCTCCATATAGGTCCGTACGGGGACCACGCGCCGACGACCGAACGAGTCGTACACTTCTTCCTCGCGCTGGACGATGCCGGAGCGCTGGTGCGGCGTAAACATCACTGTACCCGTGACGATCAGCGGGTTCTGATATTCCTCGCCGATCTTCTTCCAGTACTCGACGTCGGCGAAGACGTGCTCGTACGGTTCGAGGTCCTTGGCGTCCTTGATCGCCGCGGGCTTGTCGGGCGTAGCCGCCTGCGGCCCTTCGCCCTTCTCGCCCTTCTCGCCTTTCGACTCCGCCTTGGCTTCGCCTTTCGGCTCCGACTTGGCTTCGCCTTCGGCTCCGGAATTGTTGGACTTCACGGGCTCCGCTTTCGCTTCCTGCGGCGCGCTCTCCTGAGCGGCGACGTCCATCAGCGGGAGCACGTCGGTGTCAATGACGCGGAGATCGGATTTGGTGCGCAGCTGGCTGCGCAGCAAGCGGGTCGTCTCGAGGTTCCCGTCCACATCGTCGGTGCCCCCCGCGATGAAGCCGGCCACGAGCACGCGCTGAAACGCCGACACATCAAGCTTCGGCTTGATGGGCGTTTCGATAGGAATCTCGTAGTAGTTCGTGCAACCTGCGATGAACAGGATTGCGGCGACGCTGCTAAGGATTCTGGTTGTCCTGGCTGTCCTGCGTATCCTTGCGAGTCGTCCGGTCATTGATTTCCTTGAAGAGCTCGTAATTCTGTTTGATCAGCGCATTGTTGGGTTCGACTTCGAGGGCCTTTTCGTACGCCACGCGTGCTTTGTCCAGATCGCCTTCATGTTCGTAGGCGATTGCCAGGTCGTTGAGCGCCTCCGCGTACTTAGGATCGATTTGCACCGCGCGCTCCCACCGGTAGATTGCCTCGCGCCAGAGACCGCGCTGCGCGACCGCGATGCCGAACTGCACCTGTTTCTTCGCGTCCGACCGGGCGTCGGCTGCCAGCGGCGCCGCCGCGGCGCCGAGGAGCAGAAGAATCGTCAGGACGCGGGTACGCATTGGTAGAAGTGCCTCAATATACGCCATGCGCGCGCCTTCCCGAAGCTCGAAAGCTCGATCCGCGCAACAAAGACATGGTGCTGCCGAGCAAGGCATGTGCCACGGAAGCGTGACGAAAACCGTCAATTTCCACGGCAAATTATTCCGTTCGCCGTCCCCTTCTTTCATGACGTGTCCACTGTTTCGCGACACGTCTGTCACGAGCGGACAAGAATGGACGCGCTATAATCCCGTCCGGTCGGGTGCGCGGGCGCGCTTTGCGAGGATGCGCCATGTCGCCAGACGAAGCTATCGCGCTTTCAGTCGCCGCCCTTTCCAATCTTCCGCGCGCCGGTCTCGCGGATCGGCTGCGCGCCGACGATCCCCACATTCTTGAGCTCGCGCGATCGCTGCTGCCGGAGGCGCACAGGGTGCGCTGCGCCGCCGAACGTCGCGGCATTCGCGTCGTCGCGTGGAACGATCCGGCTTTCCCAACGGCGCTGCTGACCCTCACGGACCTGCCGCCGGCGCTCTGGTATCGCGGCGAGCTCGAGGTGCTCACGTCACCATGTGTGGCGATCGTCGGGTCACGCGTCGCGTCGCCCGTGTCGATTGAGACAGCGACGCGCATCGCCAACGATCTCGCTTCCCGCTGCATTACCGTCGTCAGCGGTCTGGCGCGCGGCGTTGACTCCGCCGCTCACAGAGGCGCTCTTCAAACCGGACGAACGGCGGCCGTCCTTGGTTCCGGCTTCGATCACATGTATCCGGCTGAACACGACGAACTTGCGGATCAGATCGCGGCCGCCGGTGTTGTGCTCACCGAATATCCGCCCCACACGTTACCGCTCCCGTTCTTCTTTCCGATGCGCAACCGGTTGATCAGCGGGCTGTCGCGCGCGGTCGTGGTTATCGAGGCGAACGAGAAATCGGGCTCGCTGATTACCGCGGCATGCGCGCTCGAACAGGGACGCGATGTGATGGCCGTTCCCGGCAACGTGCTGAGCGGCCGGAACCGCGGCGCGCACGCGCTCATTCGCGACGGAGCAAAGATTGTCGAGGGTGCGGACGATATCGTAGAAGAGCTTTTCGGTCCTGGTGGTCGGAACCGCATACCGGAAACGAGATTAAGTTCAGATCCTTCAACTGTTTCGACCGACTCGATCGTCGGACGGATGGAGGTGGGTCAGGCCTACGACATCGACGGCCTGGCGGCGCTCTCGGGTCTTGAAAACATCCGTCTCCTGTCGCGGTTGAGCGATCTCGAACTGCAGGGTCGCGTGCGTCGAGTCGGCGGCGGCCGTTTCATGCGTTGTTGATGAACGTGCTAGTGTGGGTTGAAAACGCACCACGCGCCTCGTCAGGCGCGGTATGAGCAATGGCTAAGCCACTAGTGATCGTCGAGTCGCCAGCGAAGGCGAAAACGCTGGGCCGCTTCCTCGGGTCGAAGTACCGGGTGGAGGCGAGCTATGGCCACATTCGCGATCTGCCTGAGTCGGCGGCCGAGGTCCCGAAGGACATCAAGGATAAGGAGTGGGGGCGGCTCGGCGTGGATGTCGAGAACGAGTTCACCCCCTATTACGTTGTTCCCAGCGACAAGAAGAAACAGGTCGCGCACCTCAAGACCGCAGTAAAGGATGCGTCCGAGCTGCTGCTCGCGACGGACCCCGATCGTGAAGGCGAGGCTATCAGCTGGCACCTCACGCAGGTGCTGAAGCCGAAGGTCCCTGTCCGCCGCATTGTCTTTCATGAGATTACTGAAGACGCTGTCAAGGAGGCGCTCGATCACCCCAGCGCGGTGAACGAGGACCTCGTCCGCGCGCAGGAGAGCCGCCGCATTCTCGATCGCCTGTACGGCTACACGCTGTCGCCGCTCCTCTGGAAGAAGGTGCAGACGGGGCTCAGCGCTGGACGCGTGCAGAGCGTCGCCGTGCGTCTCATCGTCGAGCGCGAGGAAGAGCGGCGTGCCTTCCGTACGGCCATCTATTGGGATCTCGAAGCGAAGCTGCGCGGCGAGGGCCGTGAGTTCGTGGCGACGCTTGCGCGCATCAACGATCAGCGCATCGCAACGGGCAAGGACTTCGATGCGAAGAGCGGCGAGCTGAAGAACAACAACGTCCGGCTGCTCGACGAAGCGGCTGCGGGGACCCTCGCGCAGGCGACACGGTCGAACATGCCGTGGACCGTAACCGGCGTCGAACAGAAGCCTGGCGTCGAACGTCCGGCGCCGCCGTTCACCACTTCGACGTTGACGCAGGAGGCGAGCCGCAAGCTCGGATTCTCGACTGAGCGGACGATGCAGTCCGCACAGCGGCTGTTCCAGGGCGTGGACGTTGGCAACGATGAGATGGAAGGTCTCATCACCTACCACCGTACCGATTCGACGACGCTGTCAGACAAGGCGCTGCAGGAATCGGCGCGCGTCATCCGGGAGATGTTCGGGGCGGAGTACTACGATGGCGCCCGCCGGTATCAAACGCGCGTGAAGAACGCGCAGGAAGCGCACGAAGCAATTCGTCCCACGGACTTCCGCCTCGCGCCGAGCCAGTTGGAGCGCGTCCTCGATTCCGACGACCTGAAGATTTACGAGTTGATCTGGAAGCGCACGATGGCGTCGCAGATGGTGGACGCGCGCGTGCTGCGGACCACGATCGAGATCTCGGCGCGCGGTCAGGGCGGCGAGGTCGCGGTGTTCACGGCGAGCGGCAAGGCGATCGAATTCGCGGGCTTCCGACGCGCCTATGTCGAAGGCAGCGATGACCCCGTCGCGGAGCTCGAGGATCAGGAAACCATCCTGCCGCAGTGCAAGGTCGGCGATCAAATCGAACGCGACGGTACATCAATCGTGTTGCTCGACACCGAGCCGAAGAAGCACGAGACGACGCCACCGGCGCGGTTCACCGAAGCGTCGCTCATCAAAGAGCTGGAGCGGCTCGGCATCGGCCGTCCATCAACCTTCGCGCCGACGATTGCGACGATCGTGCGCCGCGGATACGTGTTCCGTCAGGGCAAGGCGCTCGTCCCCAGCTTCACGGCGTTCGCCGTTACCAAGCTGCTGCGCGAGCATTTCGGGGACTTCGTCGAGACGGATTTCACCGCCGAAATGGAAGAGGACCTCGACGAGATTTCGCGCGGCGAGCGTGAATGGATCGAGTTTCTGCGCGAGTTCTATTACGGCGACAAGAAGAAGAAGCACCGCGGTTTGCTCGGCGCGGTGGAGAAGGGCGAAGAGAACGCGGATTATCCGGTGCTGGACCTCGGAGAAGAGCCGGAGACCGGCGAGGCTGTTCGCATCCGCATCGGACGGTTTGGTCCGTTCGTGCAGGTTGCCGAAGGCGGACCCGGCCGGACGGCGTCACTGCCCGACGACCTCGCACCTGCGGACTTGACGGTGGACAGGGCGCTCGAGCTCGTTCGCGCAAAAGCTGAAGGACCGCGGTCCCTTGGCGTCGATCCAGCAACCGGCATGAACGTGTACGTGATGAACGGCCGCTACGGCGCGTACGTTCAGCTCGGCGAAACTCCGGAAGGGAAGAAGGCCGAGAAGCCGAAGCGCGCGTCGCTGCAGGCGGGGATGACCGAGCAGACGGTCACGCTCGACGAAGCGTTGACGCTGCTGTCGCTGCCGCGCGAGGTGGGCCTGCATCCGGACGACAACCAGCCGATCGTCACCAACTTCGGGCGCTTCGGTCCATACGTGAAGCACAACGACGAGTTCCGGTCGCTCGAATCCGACGACGATGTCTTCGGCATCTCGTTCGACAAGGCCCTCGAGCTTCTGCGTGCGCCGAAGCAATCGCGCCGTCGTCAGGCGACACAGAAAAAGACGCTGAAGGAGCTGACCGCCAACGGCGCCACAATCAAGGTGCTCGCCGGTCGCTACGGTCCGTACGTCACGGACGGAACCACAAATGCGTCCGTGCCGAAGGGTTCAAACCCCGAATCCCTCACCTTCGAGCAAGCGATGGGGCTGCTCGAAGCGCGTCGCAACGCCGCACCCTCCCCGCGCCGCACGGCAGGCGGTCGAGGCCGGCGCGTGGCAGCTGCCGCTGTGCCCCGGGCCCGTAAGGCTTCCCGTAAAGCCGCGGGAGCTTAGAATGGCTTCAGGCTTCGGGCTGCAGGCTTCGGGAATTCTTCCGAAGTCAGGAGCCCCGAGCCCGAAGTCTTCATGATTCACATCATCGGTGGCGGTCTCGCCGGATGCGAGGCTGCCTGGCAGGCTGCATCGCTGGGCGTCCACGTGACGCTGCACGAGATGCGGCCGGTGTGCACGACCGCCGTGCACAAGACGGATCAGCTCGCGGAGCTGGTCTGCTCGAATTCGCTGCGCAGCGACAAGCTCGATAACGCGGTAGGCCTGCTGAAAGAGGAAATGCGGCGGCTCGGTTCGCTCGTGCTGCGCGCTGCCGACGCGAATCGCGTACCTGCCGGCGCAGCGCTCGCCGTCGATCGCGAGCGATTCTCGAGCGCCGTTACCGAGGCAGTCACTGCGCATCCGCTGATCGAGGTCACGCGCGAGGAGGTCCCGCGCATCCCGGACGATCCGGCAATGTATCCGCTGATTGTCGCGACCGGCCCTCTTACATCAGAAACGCTCTCCGCGGACGTTGCGCGGATCGTCGGTGGCGACCACCTTTATTTCTACGATGCGATCAGCCCGATCGTGCTGGCCGAGACCATCGACATGTCGAAGGTATTCCGCGCCTCGAGATGGGGTCGGGACTCATTACGTGGTTCGTCGGACGGCGGCGATACGAACCACGTAATGAGTCCCGACCCCGTTGAAGGCGACTATCTGAACTGCCCGCTGACGAAAGACGAGTACGACCGGTTCTACGATGCGGTCGTCACCGCAGAATCCGCCACGGTGCACGATTTCGACAAGGAAAAGTTCTTCGAGGGATGCCTGCCGATCGAAGTGATGGCGCATCGCGGCCGCGACACGCTCCGCTTCGGTCCGATGAAGCCGGTGGGGCTGATGGATCCACGCACCGGGCGTGCACCGTACGCCGTCGTGCAGCTGCGTCAGGATACGCTCGCCGGCGATCACTTCAGCCTCGTCGGATTTCAGACGCAGCTCAAATGGGGCGAGCAGGCGCGCGTGCTGAAGCTCGTGCCCGGCCTCGAGCATGCGGAGTTCGTCCGTTTCGGCATGGTGCACCGCAACACCTACATCAACGGACCGACGGTGTTGCGCGAGACGTGGCAGACCCGGTTCCGCGACGATCTGTTCTTCGCCGGACAGATTTCCGGGGTGGAGGGATACGTCGAGTCCGCGGCGTCCGGACTGATCGCAGGCCGCAACGCGGCGGCGCTTGTGCGCGGCGAGGAGCCTCGCGTCCCGCCGCGGACGACGGCAATCGGGGCGCTGGCGTATTACGTCTCGCACGCGGATCCGCGGAATTATCAGCCGACCAACATCACGTTCGGCATCATGGAGGCGCCTCCGAACATCCGCAAGCGCGCGGATCGGAAGCTGGCGACGTCCACGAGAGCGCTCGAAGATCTGGACCGATGGAACAGCTCCGCGAGTTTCTCGACTACATCCGCCTGAATCGCAACGCGTCGGCGCATACGGTCGCTGCCTACGAGAGCGATCTCACGCAATTTGTCGGCTTCGCCGGCGAATTCACCAGGAAGCGCGAGGCGCTTCGGCCCATCCATCTCGACCTCGAAGTGATTCGCGCGTTCCTCGGCGAGCTGCATCGCGAACGGCAGTCGCGCGCGACGGTGGCGCGCAAGGTCTCGGCTGTCCGCGCGTTTTTCCGCTACCTGCGGCGCGAAGGATTTGTTGAATCGGATCCTGCGGCACTAATCGTCGCACCGAAGCGCGAACAAAAGGTGCCCGCGCATCTCTCCGTCGACGAGATGTCGCACCTGCTCGACACACCGGGCGCGTGTTCGCCGCTCGGCCGCCGCGACCGTGCCATCCTCGAGCTGTTCTACGCGTCGGGGATCCGGTTGAGTGAGCTTGTTGGCCTCGATCTCGAGGATCTCGATCTGTCCGGACGGATGGTGCGGGTGATGGGAAAGGGGCGCAAAGAACGGATCGTGCCCTTCAATCAGAAAGCGGCAGGCGCGTTGCGGGCGTGGCTGAAAGACCGTGTCGCGCTGACGCGCGGCGACGCATTGTTCGTCAACGCCCGCGGTGGGCGTTTGACGGGCCGCAGCGTCCAGCGCCTCGTCGCCCGCTACGTGACCAGTTGCAGTACCCGGTTCGGCATCAGCCCGCACGCGCTTCGGCATTCATTCGCCACGCATCTGCTGCAAGCGGGCGCCGATCTACGTGCGATTCAGGAGCTGCTCGGACACGTGCGTCTCTCCACCACACAGCGATACACTCACGTCAACGTCGCGCAGCTGCTCGAGGTCTATCGGAAGTCGCATCCGCGGGCACATAAATCCTAGGAGTCCGCTATGTCGTTGCGCCGCTGGCTCGTCGTCGCGGCTCTTTTCGTCGTGGCGTTCGTCGCGTCAAGGTACGGACACGCCGCCGGCGACGCGACGGGCAGAAATCTGTTCACGTATCCGTACAACGTTGACGATCTGCCGAACGGCCTCCGGCTCGTCACCGTGCCGACGGACTACCCGAACTTGGTGGCGCTCTACATCGTCGTTCGCGCCGGCTCCCGCGACGAGGTCGAGCCGGGCAAGAGCGGCTACGCGCATCTGTTCGAACACCTGATGTTTCGCGGCAGCGAAAACTTCACCCCCGAACAGCGTGACGCGATCATGAAGGGTGCGGGCGCGGATACCAACGCATCCACCAACCAGGATCGAACGACGTACTACGTTGTGTTCTCGAAGGAAGACCTCGACGAGGTCTTCAAGGTGGAAGCGGATCGCTTTCAGCACCTGAAATACAGCGAGCCCGCCTACAAGACCGAATCGCTCGCCGTGCTCGGCGAATACAACAAGAACAGCGCGGCGCCGACACAGAAGCTTGATGAAGTGCTGTACGAAACCGCGTTCAAGGAGCACACCTACGCGCACACGACGATGGGGTATTTGAAGGACGTCCAGGACATGCCGAACCAGTACGGCTACAGCCTGGAGTTCTACAATCGGTTCTACCGCCCCGAGTACACGACCGTGCTTGTCGTCGGCGACGTCACGCACGATGGTGCACTGGAGCTGACGAAGAAATATTTCGGCGCGTGGGCGCGCGGCAGCTACGAGCCGAAGATTCCAGCGGAGCCGCCGCAGATGGAGAGCCGTACGGCTCATGTTGACTGGCCGTCGCCGACGCTGCCATGGCTTGCCGTCGCGTTCAAAGGGCCTGCGTACTCGGACGAGACAAAGGACAAGCCCGCGCTCGACCTGCTGCGCGAGATTGCGTTCGGCGAAAACTCGGACCTGTATCGCCGGCTCGTGCTCCAGCAGCAGAAGCTCGACGATCTCGGCGTGGACTTTGGCAATCATCCGGACCCCGAGTTGTTCACGGCGTACGCGCGCATCAAAGACGTGAAGGATGTCGATGACGTCCGCGCGCAGGTTCTCCAGACGTTCGCGCGGTTTACGAAGGAGAATGTCGATCAAACGAAGCTCGACGCGACGCGATCGCGCATGCGCTACAGCTTCGCACTGCGGATGAACAGCTCGCCGGCGATTGCGGCGGCGCTGGCGCCGTACATCCTGCTGAAGCGCACGCCGGACACGATCAACAAGGTCTTCGAGCTCTATCAGCAGGTCACACCCGAGGACATTCGCGCGACCGCGGCGAAGTACTTCACCGAGAACAACAGGACTGTCGTCACGCTGGCGACACAGGCGGGGACGAAATGAGGGACAGGCGCGTTGCGTTTGCGCTCGTGCTCGCGGCGCTTCTGCAGACGCCTGCGTTTACGCAGACCGCCAGCGTGCTCCAGCACGGCACCTCACCCCTCATCACGTTCCGCATTCTGTTCATGACCGGGTCGGCGTTCGATCCAACCGGCAAAGAAGGGCTCGCCTCTCTGACGGCCGCGATGCTCGGTGAAGGCGGCTCGCGGTCGAAGGCCTATCAGCAGATCGTCGACGAGATGTATCCGATGGCGACGTCATTGAACTGGCAGGTCGACAAGGAGATGACCGTCTTTACCGGCACGACGCATGTCGAGAATCTCGACAGGTTCTACGGCCTGATCAACGACATGCTGCTGGATCCGGGGTTTCGTCAGGAGGACTTCACGCGTGTGCGCGATGAAGCCGTGAACTTCCTCAAGGTGTCGCTGCGCGAGAGCAACGACGAGGAGCTCGGAAAGGAATATCTCTACAACGCCATCTATACCGGTCACCCATACGGCCACCACAACCGCGGAACCGTTTCGTCGCTGCAGAAGCTGACCGTCGCCGATGTGCGTGCGTTCTATCGCGAGCACTACACGCGCGCCAACCTTCTGCTCGGGCTCGCGGGAAATTATCCGAGCGGATTTGCGGAGAAAGTCGCAGCGGACCTGGCGAAGCTGCCGGCTGGCGCGCCTGACGGGAAGCGTTTCGAACCACCACCGCTCCCCGCGGGCAGCCGAATGGCGATCCTGACGCGCGATACGCGCTCCACGGCGATATCGCTCGGGTTTCCGATCGACGTGAACCGTGCGTCGCCCGACTGGCCTGCGCTTGCGGTCGCGGTCTCGTACCTGGGCGAGCACCGGTCGTCCAATGGCTATTTGTATGGGTGGCTGCGGGAAGCCCGTGGGCTCAACTACGGCGACTACGCCTACCTCGAATACTTCCCACGCGGCATGTTTCAGTTCACACCCGACCCGAATCTCGCGCGCCAGCAGCAGATCTTTCAGATCTGGATACGGCCCGTCGAGGTGAACACCGGCGTCTTCACGCTGCGGGCGGCGCTCTACGGCTACGACAAGTTCGTTCGCGACGGTCTGTCGCGCGAGGCCTTCGAAGCGACGCGGCAGTTCCTCACGAAGTACTCGAACATCCTGACGCAAACGCAGAGCGCTCGTCTTGGCTACGCACTGGACAGCCGCTACTACGGCATCGGCGACTACAACAGCTACCTGCGCGACGCGCTGGCAAAGCTGACGCTCGATGACGTGAATCGCGCTATCAAACAGCACCTGGCTCGCGATCGCATGCAGATCGTCATCGTGACGAAGGACGCCAAGCCCTTCCAGGATGCCGTGGCGAGGAACACGCCCTCGCCGATCGTCTACAACTCGCCGAAGCCGAAAGAGATCATGGACGAGGACGCCATCATCGAGGCCTACCGGATCACCGTGAAGCCGCAGGATGTCGCGGTCGTGCCCGTCGAGCGCGTGTTCCAGTAGTGGTCTACGTCGCGTTCCTGCGCGCCATTAACGTCGGCGGCCATGCGGCGGTGAAGATGACCGACGTGCGCGACGCCTTCGTTGCCGCTGGATGTAAAAACGTCACGACCGTCATCCAGAGTGGCAACGTCATCTTCGAAGCGGCGGCCTCTGGCCGGGCCGCGCTCGCCAGACGCATCTGTCAGCAGCTCGAGCCGTTGATCGGAAAAGATCCAGGTGTCTTCATCCGTACGAAGGACGACCTTGCAGCCCTGGTCGCCGCGGATCGGTTCAAGAAGTTCGCGCGTGAAGACAACGTCAAGCTGTATGTGGCGTTCCTCGCGGGCAAGCCGACGCGCGCACCGCGCCTGCCGCTGCGAGACGACAAGGAACGCCTCGAGCTGTTCGCCACCAGCAGCAACGACGCATTTATCGTGAGCCGCCGCAAGCCGAAAGGGTTTTACGGATTTCCGAACGCCTTCGTCGAGAAGGCGTTCGGCGTCAAGGCAACCAGCCGCAACTGGTCGACGGTGCAGAAAATCGCGTCGATCTAGACCATTGCCGCCGCCGATGACGACTCCGCCGCGAGCGGAGCCGCACGGCGGCCGCGCGGAAAGTCGATGCCGAGCGTCTTGATCTTGTAGTTCATCACGCGCGGGCTGATGGACAGCAGCTCCGCGGCGTCTTTCTGCACCCAGTTGGACATCTTCAACGCTTCGATGAGGGCCAGCCGCTCGATCTCTTCGAGCGCGATGCCCGTCGGCGGAATTTTGACGATGGACGAGGCTTCGCGCGCGGACCCGGTGGTGCCGGTCTCGCCGAGCCGCAGATCCTCGACGCCGATGTGGGCGCGCTCGGCCAGCAGCATGGCGCGCTCGACGGCATTCTCCAGCTCGCGGATGTTGCCCGGCCAGTTGTAGCGCATCAGCAGCTTCAGCGCGTCGGCGTCGAGTCCTTCGATCTTCTTCTTCAGCTCGCCGGAAAAGCGGCGGATGAAGAAATTCGCCAGCGCCGCGACATCTTCCTTGCGCTCGCGCAGCGGCGGCATCTCGATGGTAACGACGTTCAGGCGGTAGTAGAGGTCTTCGCGGAAGGTGCCGGCTTCGACCATCGACGGCAGGTCGCGGTTCGTGGCCGCAATCAGGCGGACATCCACGCGAATCGTGCGCGTGCCGCCCAGGCGCTCGAACTCGTGCTCCTGCAGCACGCGCAGAATCTTGGCCTGCGTGTTCGCGCTCATGTCGCCGATTTCGTCGAGGAACAGCGTGCCGCCGTCGGCCTGCTCGAAGCGGCCAATGCGCTGCTTGTCGGCTCCGGTAAAGGCGCCCTTCTCGTGACCGAACAGCTCGGATTCGAGCAGGTTTTCCTGCAGCGCCGCGCAGTTCACCTTGATGAAATTGCGTGCTGCGCGATGCGAGTTGTGATGGATGGCGCCGGCGATCAGTTCCTTGCCGGTTCCCGTTTCGCCGCGAACGAGCACGGTGGTGTTGCTCTTCGCGACCTTGCGAACGACGGCGAGTACTTTCTCGAGCGCGCCGCTGCTGCCGATGATGCGCTCGAAATCGTAAATGTCGCCCTGCGCATGACGCAGGTAGTCGATCTGATGCTGCATCCGCCGCATCTCGATCGCCTTCTCGATCTTGACCTCCATCTCTTCGATCTCGAACGGCTTCTGCACATAGTCGAACGCACCGGCCTTCATTGCTTCGACTGCCGTCGAGACGGAACCGAACGCGGTCATCAGGATGACCGCGCATGATGGATGCAGCTGTTTGGCTGTCTTCAGCACCTCGAGACCGGTGCTGCCGCCCATCTTGAGGTCGCTGACAACGACATCGAAAAAGCCCTCGTGGAGTTTCTCGATGGCGGCATTGCCGTTTGGCGCTTCTTCGATCTCGTGTCCGGCCTCGGCGATCGCCTGCCCGAGTCCACGGCGCAGCGAATCGTGATCGTCAGCAATGAGAATGCGGCCCATACTGTTGCCCCTCGTCTCCTACAGTGCGTCGCGGCTGACCGATACCGGCAGCGTGACGCGAATCAGCGTGCCGCCCCCAGGGGCGGTGCGCAGGTCGATTTGTCCATCGTGCGCGTCGACGATCTTTCGAACGATTGCCAGACCGAGGCCCGACCCCTGAGCCTTGGTCGTGTAGAACGGATCGAACACATGCTCGGCGACCTCGGGCAACATTCCCGGCCCGTTGTCCTGCATCTCGACTCGAACTGCCTCCCGTCCGTCGCCGCCATCGTCCTGCAGCACCGTCGATGCGGTGATGCCGACGCGTCCCTTGCCCTCCATCGCTTCGTAGGCGTTGATCAGGAGGTTCGTGAACAACTGCGTCAGCTGGTGCTGGTCGGCCTGAATGTGCGGGAGGTCGGCGGGGACGCTGACATCAACCGCAATCGATCCACGGGCCGCTTTCGTGTCCGCCAGATGGACCGCCGCATCGACCGCTTCGGCAATCCCCGTGTGCTCGACCTGCAGCCGAATCGGCCTGACGAACTCCAGCACCTCCTGCACGATCGCGTTGGCCATCTTGGCCTCCGCGATGATGTCGCTCAGCACCGCCTGCGCATCGGGAATATCCACGATCTTTCTGCGCAGCAGGCCGGCCATCACCTCGATGCCGGCCAGCGGGTTCTTCACTTCGTGTGCGATGGCGGCTGCCATTTCTCCTACCGCTGCCAACCGATCGCGCAACCGCTCACGCTCTTCAAGTTGTTCGACCCGCGTCAGGTCCTTGAAGAACATCGCGACGCCTGCGATCTCGCCCGCGTCATCTCTGACGAAGGCCAGCGTGTAGCCGAGCACTTTTCCCGACGGCCGCAGCCGCGTTTCCGCGCGGTTTGGCAGCATGTGCAGGTCAAAGGCCGACAGCAGCTGCCGCACGACTTCGGGATGCGCGCGCAGCACCTCGGCGATCGGTTTCCCGAGGTCGCCAGGATGCGGTTCCACGCCGAAAATCCGGTAGCCCTCCTCGTTCAACAGCGCCAGGTTGCCGGCGCGCGTCATCGCCAGCACCCCGTTGCGCATGCCAGCCACGATGTGGCGGAAGAAGGCGTCCGTGGGCTCCGGTATTCCGGGACCAGTGGCGTCGCCGCTGCGCGGGGATGGGCGGCTAGTGCCAGTCATCGGCGTCGGCAGCACCACGGAGCAAAACCCAACCGTGGAGGCCGACCCGCAAACGACATGCCCGAGGTGAACAGTAAAGAAACGCCGGAAACGGCAGAAAGACAGCCGCTTAGGTCTCCGGCCTTGCCGTTTGTCATTACGATTCTGTAAGCGTACCGCAGAAACTGTTAGCCGGAAAGGGCGCGCTTACGTTTCGGAGCTTAGATTTCGGACGGCTGTTCGGCGAGGTGTTCCTGAAGTGCCTCCCACTGCGCAATCAGGTCACCAACTTCCCACATCAGCGCTTGATGCTTGTCGGTGACAGGCTTGGCCGCTTCGAGATTTTCGTAAAACCCCGGCGAGGCCATCGTCGCTTCGAGCTCTTTGACTTGCGCCTCGCGTTCGGCGATACGCGATTCGAGTTCCGCGATCCGCTGCTGGAGCGACTCGGCCGCTCGCTGGCGCTTGCGGCGCTCGGCCTCTTCACGCTTCCGCGTTTCGCGGACTCCGGACTGCGGGCTTCTGGCGTCGGTGACCTTCGCTTGGGACGTTTGACGTTGGTCCTTGGAGGCTTTTTGAAGCTTGGAACTTGGAGCTTGGATCTTGGCGCTTTCGCCGTGGTGCTCCTTGCTCCAGAGAAACTCGGTGTAGGTACCCGGATAGACGACCGCTTCGCCGTGGCCGACCTCGATGATCTTTGTCGCAAGCCGTTCCACAAAATAACGATCGTGCGATACGAAGATCAGCGTGCCACCGTAGTCCTCGAGCGCTTCGAGCAGCACGTCCTTCGAATCCAGATCGAGATGGTTCGTCGGCTCGTCGAGCAGCAGCGTGTTGGAAGGTCGCAACAGCATGCGCGCTACCGCCAGACGCGTGCGTTCGCCGCCTGACAGCACCCCTGCCTTCTTGTAGACATCGTCACCGGTGAAAAGAAACCCGCCGAGGATGTTGCGGATGGCAGGAACCATGTCGTTCGGCGAACCTGATTCGAGCGTCTCGTATACCGAGAGCGTCGGATTGAGCCGCGTTGCCTCGTCCTGTGCGAAGTACTCGATGACGACCTCATGCCCGACGGTCCGTGTGCCACTATCGGGGGCTTCTTCCCCTGACAGCATCCGCATCAGGGTCGACTTGCCGGATCCGTTCGGACCGACAAGGGCAATGCGATCCCCGCGCTCGATATGCAGCGACAGGTTCTTGAATACCGCCAGCGGTCCGTACGCCTTGCGCACGTGTTTCAGCTCGAGCACCGTTCGTCCGCTCTTGCGGCATGTCGGAAATGTGAAGTGGATGCGTTTGCGTTCCGGTGGGACCTCGATCGGGACCACTTTCTCGAGCAGCTTGATGCGGCTCTGCACTTGCGCGGCTTTCGTCGCCTGATAACGGAAGCGGTCGATGAACATCTTCACGCGCGCAACTTCTTCGTCCTGGTCTTTTTTCGCCTGGCGAAGCCGCTCGAGCATTGCGTCGCGCTGCGCCACGTACTTGCTGTAGTTGCCGACGTAGTCCGTCAGCTTGCGGAGGTTGAGATCGGTGATGCGCGTGACGACGGCGTCGAGGAAGTAGCGGTCGTGGGAAACGAGGATTACCGCGTATGGATACGAGCCCAGGTATTCCTCGAGCCAGTTGCGCGCTTCGAGATCGAGATGGTTCGTCGGCTCGTCGAGCAGGAGCAGATTCGGACGTCCGAGCAGGAGCTTGGCGAGCGCGATGCGCATCTGCCACCCTCCGGAAAACGTCTCGCACGGCCGCGCTGCGTCATCGGTGTCGAAGCCGAGACCGCGCAGCACAGTGCCGATGCGCAGGTCCATGCTGTAGCCGTCGGCGAGCCGGAAACGGTCCTGCAGCTCGCTGTAGCGCACGAGCATGGCGTCGTGCTCGTCCTGCGGAACCGCGGCATCACCGAGCTTGTGCTCGATGTCGTGCATCTCGGCCTTCATATCGAGCAGCGGTTGAAACGCACTGCTCGCTTCCTCGAACACCGTTCGGCCCGCATGCGTGAGCCCATCCTGCGGGAGATAACCGATGCTGAGATCCGCCGGCTTGATCACGGCGCCGGAGTCTGGCTCGTCGAGACCGCCCAGCATTTTCAGGAGCGTCGTTTTGCCGGCGCCGTTCGGCCCACACAGGCCGACACGATCGCCGTCGGAGATCTGCCACGTGACGTGGTCGAGAAGTGTCCGGTCGCCGAACGATTTGGTGAGGTCGGAAAGCTGGATCACGCCGCCGGGGCGCCGAGCGCCTTCGACGCGGCAGCAAGCACCTGAGGAACCCGGAACGGTTTGGTGAGGTACCCGGCGACGCCGAGATTCACCGCTTCGATCGCACTCGATTCGGTGGAGAAGCCAGTAATGATGATGACAGGCAGATCCGACTTGATGCGTTTCGCCTGGCGGATGAGCGTCAGGCCGTCCATGCCCGGCATCTTCAGATCCGCGATGAGCAGGTCGTAATTGAACGCGCGCATCCGATCGAGCGCAGTCGTGCCATCGGGCGCGGTGTCGACGTCGTACTCCGCCAGTGCGAGTGTCTTGGACAGCAGATCCCGAATGCTCGCTTCATCGTCTACAACGAGCACGCGCTGGCGGGAACTGCGCACGGGCGCCGCCGGCGCAGGCGGCGTTGCGCGATCGCCGCGCGGACGTTGACTATCGAGCCACGCATCGATGTCGCGTTTCCGGAAACGCCATTGCCTGCCAACCCTGACCGCCGGAATCTTCCCGGCCTTGATTAGGCGGTAGACCGTCCGGAGGTTCACCTGCAGGTACTCCAGCACTTCCTCGGTTGTCAGAAACACTTCGTCCGTCGGGAAGTTGAGCGCCAAAGCGCTGCTATTTTACACCCTGTCAGGTAAACGCCTTCACAACAGCGGGTTAAGCCTCGCGAATGCCGCGACCGGGTCGTATCATGAACGATACGGCCGTCCGCCCCCAGCCACCGTCTTATCTGCTGACCGGACCGGAGGGCCCCCGGCTCCAGACATGACGTTTACCGACGACGAGCTCGTCGCCCGCTCTGTGGGCGGAGACGCCGAGAGCTTCAATCAGCTCATCCTCCGATGGGAGCGGCCGATCTACGCCCTGGCGTACCGCGTAATCGGGCGGGAGGAGGATGCACGTGACGTCTGTCAGGAGACCTTCCTCCGCGCCTTCCGCGCCTTGCCTGGCTTCAAGGGTCAGGCGAAGTTCTCGTCGTGGCTCTATCGCATCGCGCTGAACCTGTGCCGCGACTGGATTCGCCGGCAGCGCCGCGCACCGGTCATGCAGATGCCGGAAGGCGTCGAGGCAGGCGAGCTGATTGCCGAAGCGGGACCGATCGAGTCGATCGAGGATCTCGTCAGCCGCCGCCAGCTGAGTGAAGTCGTCGCGGAAGCGATGAAGCTGCTGCCCGAGGAGCAGCGCACGGCGATCATCCTGAAGGAGTACCACGGCATGACCTTCCAGGAGATTGCGGATATGCAGGGATGCCCCTTGAGCACCGTGAAGACCCGTCTCTATCAGGGACTCACCGTGCTGCGCCGCCACCTGGAGAAGAATGGCCAACTGACACCGCAACTGGTGAATCGATCATGAACGAAACCTTTATCTGCGGAGATTACGAAGCGCTGGTGTCGTATCTCTACGACGAGTGCGCGCCCAACGAGCGCCGCGCCATCAGCGGTCATGTGGCGATCTGCAGCGACTGTGCCGAGGAGCTCGTCGCCCTCGGCGCGACGCGAGAGCAGCTCGCGATGTGGACGCCACCCGACGCGCAGCTCGGCTTCCGCATCGTCTCGGATGCACCTCGCTCGAATGTCTTGCGTCCGCTGCGATGGTGGCGTCAGCCGATGCCGGCGTGGGCGCAGGCCGCGGCGGCGGCGGTCATCTTTACCACTGGGGTGACCCTAGGTGTGATGCGCGGCGCTGATCGCGGACCCGCAAGGCCTGCGCTGCTGCAGACGAATGCGAGCAACAGCAGCGTCACCAAATCTGATCTCGTTGCGCTGGAACAGCGGCTGCGCTCGGAGATGTCGCAGCCACATCTCGCGCCGACATCGGTCGCCGCGACGCCTGCCGATGCGCGGATCTTTCAGCAAGTCCGGACGATGATCGACGAGAGCGAGCAGCGGCAGCGCCGCGAGCTCGCGTTGCGCACGACCGAAATGGTGCGCGACTTCGACGCGCAGCGGAACGATGATTTGATGCGCATCGAACGCACGCTCGGTCAAATGGACGGCACCACCGGCGTTGAAGTGGCGCAGCAGCGCCAGATGCTCAATTACCTGATGCGGGTCTCGCAGCGAGGGCAGTAATGAAGACGGTGAATGGAACGCGTGTCGCTTTCTTTATGACCATCGGTGTGGTGCTCGCCTCCGGCGCGCACGCGCAAGTGTCGCGCGAGGAAGCCGATCAGGTCCGCGCGCGGCAGAAGATCTCGATGATGGAGAGCGTGCTCGAAAGCGCGGTCGCCAACGGCGCCGACAGCCTGATGCGCGCGGTGCGTGCCGTGATGCCTCCCGATGCGCTGGTGCTCACCGGCGCCCCCTCCGCTCGCGGCTTCCGCCTCGAAGGCTACGGCGTCTTTTTCGATGTCGAGGTGCCCGCCTTCCGTCGAACGATGGCATGGACGCTGCGGCAGATGGTCGATGAGAACGGGCTCGGCGCCGCTGCAGCCGTGAATCAGTTGAAGGCCTACATCGCAACCGTACAGGATCCTCGTCAACGCACCACTCTCGATCGCGCATTGCGCCGGCTCGAGCTGCAAGTCGGTCCTGTCGCGCCTATCGTGCCGTCGCCGCAGGAGGCGAGCGCGCGAACGGTCGGTTCAACAGTTGCCGCTCAGTCCGTCACCCAGCCGCCCCCGGCCCCTGCTCCCGCAGTGCAGGTCGATCCCGCAGTGGTCGAGGATCCGAACGGTGCCTATACCCGGGAGGTCAGCTCCGCCATCGTCGACGCGATGATCGAGAACAGCGGTCCGCTTCCAGTCGGCGAGAACGAGTGGCTGACCGTGGCGGCGCGCGACAACATCCGGCCCGATCGGCTGGTGCCCGGCGATACCTCGAACATCAGCAGCATTGTTTTCCGCGTCAAGGGGTCGGACCTCGCGGCGTTCCGCACCGGTCGGATGACGCTCGAAGAGGTACGGACGCACGTCGAGGTGAAACAATTCTGACCCGCCGTCGCAAGGGCTTCGGTGAGGCTGGCGTTAGAATGAGGTATGAGGCGTCTGCTTTTCGTCGCAGTCGCCGCACTGCTCGTCAGCAGCTGCGGCCGTAACTTCGACGTCGAGAAAGTCGTCAAGATCACCGACGTCCACACCGGCTGGTACGACGCCGGCATCCAGGAAGGCAAGAACAAGCTCGTTCCGAGCATCTCGTTCAAGTTGGAGAACCTTTCCGACGACGCGGTGGACAGCGTGCAGGTCAACGCGATCTTCCGCCGCGTCGGCGAGCCGGAAGCGTGGGGCGAGCATTTCGCCACCGCCATCGATCGCGACGGGCTGGCCGCTCATCAGACGACGCCGGGTTATGTCGTGCTGCGGTCGAATCTTGGCTACACCGGCACCGAATCCCGTCTGCAGATGCTGCAGAACACGCAGTTCGTCGACGCCAAAGTCGAAGTATTCGGCAAGCACGGCGCGCGCACCTGGCAGAAGCTTGGTGAGTTTCAGATCGATCGTCAACTGCTGACGCAGTAGCTCTTGCCCGAAGCGAGCTTGCCCCCAGCGAGCAAAGCACACGAAGGCTTGCCCCGAGCGGGCGAAGCAACTCGAGGGGCGCTCGAGCGGCGTCTCGGTCCGCTCGATGCCGCGGCCCTCATCGTCTCCAACGTCATTGGAGGCGGCATCCTCTTTACCCCGCCGCAGGTCGCAATGCTTGTTCCCGACGCGGCGCTTTTCTTATCAACATGGATCGCCGGCGGCGCGCTCGCCTTCGCGGGCGCGATGGCCTACGCAGAGCTGGCGACGCTGCGTCCCCGCGCCGGTGGCGAGTACGTCTACCTGCGCGATGCGTTCGGCAATGGTGCCGCATTTCTCACCGGCTGGACGTCGTTTGTCGCCGGCTTCTCCGGTGCGATCGCGACGAGCGCGGTGGTGATGGTGTTCTATACCAGCCGCTTCGTTCCAGCCTTGAGCACCGCGGCGCCATGGCTTGTTGTGCCGATCGTGCCGGGCCGCCTGCTGGTGACGCTATCGCCGCAGACGATGACCGCGATCGGCGTCATCATGGCAATGGCGTGGCTGCATCGGCGCGGCATCGGGCCCGGACGCATCGTCGGCAACCTGCTTGCGTCGCTGAAAGTTGCCGCATTCGTTCTGTTCATCGCCATCGGTTTTTCGTGGGGGAGCGGGACCGTCGCGCATTTGTCGGAACGCGCACCTGTTGCCGCCGCCGGATGGCTCCTCGCGCTGATTCCGGTGATGTTCACATATTCAGGATGGAATGCGGCATCCTACGTGGCCGAGGAGATCCGTGAACCTGGCCGGAATGTTCCGCGCGCGCTCGCGCTCGGGACAGGTGCGGTCATCGCCATTTATCTGCTGATGAACGTTCTCTACCTCTATGTGATTCCGGTGGGCGAGCTGGCACGGATCGATCGCAGCGTGCTCGATGTGATCGCCGACCGGCTCCTCGGAAGCAGCGCCGGCGACATCATGGGCGTGGTGTCGATCATCAGCCTCGCGGCGAGCATCAGCGCGATGACGCTCGCCGGACCACGCATCTACTACGCGATGGCACGCGACGGGCTGTTCTTCTCGCGCGTAGGATTCGTTCACCCCCGCTATCACACGCCGTCGACGGCGATTGTCGCGCAGGCGGTGTGGAGCTCTCTACTGGTGCTCACCGCAACCGCCGACGCGCTCGTCAACTACACGGGATTCGCGATCGTGCTGTTCTCAGGGACGGCCGTTGTCGCGCTGTTCGTCCTGCGCATGCGCGAACCTGATGCGCCGAGGCCGTTTCGTGCGTGGGGGTATCCGCTCGCACCCGCGATCTATGCCATCGCCAGCGCTGCGATGATCGTCAACGGACTGGTCCGCACGCCGGGCCCGACGGGCGCCGGCGCATTGATCATTGCCGCGGGATTACCGGTCTATTTTCTGTTTAGGGCCGGTACGGCTGGAGCGCGCCGCGGTACGTAATCTTTCGATCGGCTTCGATCCGCACGTCGAAGTCGAGCGGGAGATATCCCGGTGCCGTGATCTGAATGTGGTGCGCACCCTCTTCCAGCCTCAACGCCTGGAATACGCCATCGAAATCGTCCACACGTCCCGCGAAGTATCCGTCGACGTACACCTCGGCATTCCGCGGCGCTACTGAGAGCCGTAGCTCGCCTTCGAAGAAGCTGTTGGGGAAGTAGCCGCCGCCACCATAGCCGTAGCCAGAGTAGTAACTGGGCGGATACCAGGTGTACGGGTCGTAGTAGAAGTAACCGAGACCGAACGCGCCGTAGCCGTACGGATAGTAGCGGCGAGGGTTGTAGTAGTAGTTGTAGACCCGAGGTGCGACGTAGACGCCGCCGCTGCGATAACGCCCGTCATTGCGGCCGTCGCGCGTCGACGGTGGCGGTGCTGGCGCGGGACGGCTGCCGCGCGGTACAGCACGACCGACGGCTGGATTGTCGCCGCGGTCGCGTCCGCCGTCGCGACGCCGCTGATCCTCAGCGGCAGGAGCGGCGGCGGCTGCTGCTGCCGGCGCTGCCGCCACCGGCGCAGGTGCGGGCGTCGGACGCGGCGCGGGTACTGGTCGTTCGACCGCGCGGCCAACGGCAGGACCCACTGCTTCGCGGCCGCCATCCTGCGTTCGGACCGTCGCGCGCTGTTTGTCACCGTCACTCTCATCCTGCGCGTAGACCGCGTGAATGGGCGCAATCGCGATGAGCGATACGACCATGAGGAGGGACCTGGAAGTCATAGCAATCTACAGCTGAGCAACGATGCTGCCAGCCGGCACTGGCCTGAATTGGCTGAAATCGCGCGGTTTTCCAGAGCATACTGCGCGGCTGTCCACGCGCGGCGTCGTCGGGATGCGCCGGTCGTGCCCGTTTTTTGAGGCATACTGGCCGGAGTGATCCACGCGACGACAATTCTGGCCGTCCGCCACCACGACCACACTGTGATGGCCGGTGACGGCCAGGTTACCTTGGGCAACACCGTCCTCAAGCAGAGCGCCAAAAAAATCCGCAGGCTCTACAACGACTCGATTCTCGCCGGCTTTGCGGGCTCCGCCGCCGATTCCTTCGCCCTGTTCTCGCGGTTCGAAGCGAAGCTCGAACAATATCGCGGCAACCTTGAACGGTCGTCCGTGGAGCTCGCGCGCGACTGGCGGACCGATCGGCTGCTCCGCCGCCTCGAGGCGATGCTCATCGTCGCCGACAAGCGCTCGACGTTCGTCTTATCAGGTACGGGGGACCTCATCGAGCCGGATGACGGCATTGTTGCGGTCGGGTCGGGCGGGCCGTTTGCCCTTGCGGCGGCGCGCGCGTTGGCTCGCCACAGCCAACTCGATGCGCGGCAGATTGCGACCGAAGCGATGAACATCGCCGCCGACATCTGCATTTATACGAACCCGAAGCTCACAATCGAAGAGTTATGACAAGTTTCTGCGCGTCTTCGTGTCTCCGTGGTTTGTGTCTGTAAGAAACGAGAATGGCCATTTTTTTACCTGAACGAACGGCGACCGCGGTCCGCTCGCTGACGCCACGCGAGATCGTCGCCGAGCTCGACAAGTACGTCATTGGCCAGGCCAAGGCAAAGCGCGCGGTTGCAATCGCGCTGCGGAACCGTATGCGGCGTCAGCAACTGCCGCCGGACATCGCCGAGGAAGTGACACCAAAGAACATTCTGATGATCGGGCCGACCGGCGTCGGCAAAACGGAGATCGCTCGCCGGCTGGCGCGGCTCGCGCAGTCGCCGTTCATCAAGGTGGAAGCCTCGAAGTTCACGGAAGTCGGTTACGTCGGCCGCGATGTCGAATCGATGGTGCGCGACCTCGTCGAGCTCGCCGTCGATATGGTGCGCGAGGAGAAGGCCGAAGAGGTGCAGGAAAAGGCGAAGGCCGCCGCCGAGGAGCGGCTGCTCGATTTGCTGCTGCCGCCGTCGCGCGTCGCGGCGCCGGGCGAGGATGCCGCGGCCATCCGCGAACAGGCCAATCGCACCCGCGAGCGGATGCGCGACTCGCTCCGCGGCGGCCGCCTCGATGACCGCACCGTGGAGCTCGAGGTGCGCGAGTCATCGATGCCTTCGTTCGAAATCATCGCCGGCAGTTCCGTCGAGGAGATCGGGGTCAACCTGAAGGACATGATGGGCAACATGTTTCCCGGGCGGACCAAGTCACGCCGGCTGAAAGTGCCGGAGGCGATGCAGCATCTGCTCGCTGAGGAACAAAGCAAGCTGGTCGACATGGAGTCGGTGAACCGCGCCGCCGTGCAGCGCGTCGAGCACGCCGGCATCATCTTCATCGACGAGATCGACAAGATCGCCAGCCGCGACGGCCTCGCCGGCGGCGGACACGGAGGTCCCGACGTCAGCCGCGAAGGCGTGCAGCGAGACATCCTGCCGATCGTCGAGGGGACGACGGTCAATACGAAGCATGGAATGGTGAAGACCGATCACATTCTCTTCATCGCGGCGGGCGCGTTTCATGTCTCGAAGCCGTCGGATCTCATCCCCGAGCTGCAGGGACGTTTCCCCATTCGCGTGGAGCTCGAGCCGTTGACGCGCGAAGATTTCGTTCGCATCCTCACCGAACCGCGCAACGCGCTGGTCAAGCAGTACACGGCGCTGCTCGGCACCGAGGAGCTGACGCTGTCGTTTACCCCGGATGCGGTCGAACGCATCGCGGATTTTGCCGCCCGGGTGAACGACGCGACCGAGAACATCGGCGCCCGTCGCCTGCACACGGTGATGGAGCGGTTGCTCGATGACATCTCGTTCGAAGCGCCGGATCTGGGGCAGAAGACCATAGTGATCGACGAGGCCTACGTCGATCGCATGCTCGCTGACATCGTCAAGAACGACGATCTTTCGCGATACATCCTGTAGACCGCGCCGCGTTAGGGCTGCCCGCCAGGCGGCCCATGGCCTGCGGCTTGCCTTAAGCCCGGTTGTGCGCCGTCCAGAGGCCTAATTCCAGACAATAATGTTCTATAGTCAAGGCTCTAAGACATTCACGTACGGTGATAGCGGCGATCACACGAAATCGCACGAGATTTCGGCGCGTGGAAATTCGGACAGTTTTGTTCATACACAGAGCAATCAGATCAGTAATGTAGGAGACCCCATGCCGGCCGCGAAACCAGCACCCGACGCCAACATCGTTTCCCGCGATGCCCGACGCCTGTCGACCCTGCTCGAGGTCAGTCAGGCGCTGTCTGGCACGTTGAACCTCAAGTCGTCGATGCAGCGAGTGCTTCAGATCCTGATCCGCCACCACGGCGTCGTGCGCGGCATGGTCACGCTGTTGCGCGAAGGCGAGCTGCAGGTTGAAGCCATCGAAGGGTTCGATGACCGGGCACGCGGCACCACGTTCAAGGTGGGCGAAGGGATCACGGGTCAGGTCGTGCAGAGCGGCAAGCCGATTGTCGTCCCGCGCATCAGCAAGGAGCCCGAGTTCCTGAACCGTATGCCGCGGCGCGCCGACATTCCGCGCAACGAGCTGAGCTTCATCTGCGTGCCGATCAACGTGCAGCGTCAGACCGTCGGCACCCTCGCCGTGGACCTGAAGTTCAAGCCGGAGCGCGACTACGAGAGCAGCGTCAAGTTCTTCGGCATCGTCAGCTCGATGATTGCGCAGGCGCTGAACGTTCAGCGCCTGGTCGAAGAGGAGCGCCGGCGGCTGGTGGACGAGAACACGCACCTGCGCCAGGAGCTGCGCGAGCGGTACGACTTTTCGAACATCATCGGGACGAGCGGACCGACGCGCCAGATGTACGAACAGGTCGCGCAGGTGGCGCAGACGAACACGACCGTGCTCATTCGCGGTGAATCGGGCACGGGTAAGGAGCTGATCGCGCACGCGATTCACTACAACTCGTTGCGCGCCAAGAAACCATTCGTCAAGGTGAGCTGCGCGGCCCTGCCGGACACGCTCATCGAATCGGAGCTGTTCGGCTACGAGAAGGGCGCCTTCACCGGTGCCAGCGCCAGGAAGAAGGGGCGGTTCGAGCTGGCGGAGGGCGGCACGATCTTCCTCGACGAAATCGGCGACATCAACGCCAGCACGCAGGTGAAGCTGCTGCGCGTGCTGCAGGAGCGCGAGTTCGAGCGGCTGGGCGGGACCGAATCGGTCCGCGTCAACGTCAGGGTCATTGCCGCGACGAACAAGGACATGGAGAAGGCCATCGCCGACGGCACGTTCCGCGAGGACCTTTACTACCGTCTCAACGTGTTCACGATTTTCGTGCCGCCGCTGCGCGATCGTAAAGCCGACATGCTGCTGCTGGCCGATCACTTTCTCGAGAAGTTCTCGCGCGAGCACGGCAAGGTCATCAAGCGGATTTCCACGCCGGCGATCGACATGCTGATGGCCTATCACTGGCCCGGCAATGTGCGCGAGCTCGAGAACGCGCTCGAGCGCGCCGTGCTCGTCTGCGACGGCCAGGTCATTCACGGTCATCACCTGCCGCCCTCGCTGCAGACCGCCGATGCGTCGGGCACAGTGACGCGCGTGTCGCTGAAGGAAGCCGTGGACGGATTCGAGCGCGACCTTATCCAGGACGCGCTGAAGACCACCCGCGGAAACCGCGCGAAGGCGGCGCGGCTGCTCGACACCACCGAACGCATCCTCAACTACAAGGTCCGCAACCTCGGCGTCGACGTGCGTCGCTTCCGGCCCTCGGAAAATGGTCGGCGTTCCGCGCGGCGTCCCGACGTACCGGAGGAAACGGCTCCCATCGAGCGCGCGGTCAACGAATAGCCACACGGACGATAGCCACAGAGGACACGAAGTAAAATTTGTTTGGACTTCGTGTTCTTCGCGCCCTTCGCGGTGAAAAAAGGATCTTCGTGGCCTCTGTGGCTATTCGTCGTCGCGGCCTTGTCCGCAGCGGCATGCGGCAAGAAAGGACCGCCGCTCGCACCGATCCTTCATATCCCTGCGCCCGTCGCAATGATTCAGGCGCAGCGCGTCGGCAGCGACGCGTTCGTCACGCTCACGGTTCCCGCGAAGAACATCGACGGTTCGATGCCCGTGGACATCAGCCGCATCGAGGTATACGGCTACACTGGTCTCCGTGCGCCATCGAACGCCCGCTGGGTCGAGGTCGCGCAGCTCGTCGCTACGATTCCCGTCATTCCGCCGCCGCCTCCTGACACACCGCCAATTGATCCGGCGACGACAGACGTGTCAAAAGGTGCCTTGACCGGAACCATGGTGACGGTGATGGAGAGGCTCACATCGCAGAAGCTCGTGCAGGGAAAGGTGCCGGAAGAAGCGGTCCGTCGCGGAGCCACTCCGATCGCCGCGGCCGCAGCCAACGAGCCGGACGTGCTTCGACGTTTCTATATGGCGATTGCATTCAGCGAGCGCGGACGTCCTGGCCCTCCTGGATCGGCCGCGGAGTTTTCGCTGGTCGAAACGCCTGAAGCTCCAGCGTTCGTCAACGCCTACTACAGCGAAACGACGATGAATCTCGAGTGGCCGCCGTCGGGCGGCATCGTCGGATTCCTGTTCGACACGCCGCTGCCACCCGAAGATGCGCCGCTCAACGAAGCGTTAGAGCCCGTCGTACCGACAGCGCCGGCCGCCTCCAACGCGACGATCGTGCTGCCGACTGGACCGGTGAAGTACAACGTCTATCGCGAAGCTGCTCCCGATCCGTTCGCGTTTCCCGAAGCCAGCGCGCCTGTCGCATGGGCGACCGCGCCGCCGATGCCCATCAATCCGATGCCGCTCTCGACGCCGAGCTTCGCGGACTCGGTGGAATTTGAGCGCGAGCTTTGTTACACCGTGCGGCCCATCCGCGGTGTACCGCCGAATACGGTCGCGGGGGACGCATCGCCCCCGAACTGCTTCACTCCGGTTGATATCTTTCCGCCGGCAGCGCCAGTGCGGCTCGTCGCCGTAGCCGATGAAGGCGGCATCAGCCTCATCTGGGAACCGAATGCGGAGCCGGATGTTGCCGGCTATATGGTCTTGCGCGGCGAAGCGGGCGATGCCACACTCGAACCGCTCACGCCGACAGCGGTTGCTGAACCACGGTTCCGTGACACGCACGTTACCGCTGGAAAAAAATATACGTACGCCGTTGTCGCGGTCGACTCACGCCTGCCCGTTGCCAACGTAAGCGGCGAGTCGAATCGGGTCGAAGAAACGGCACGATGACTTGGAAGTTGGTCGTTGGAAGTTGGGGGTTCTCATATGAAGCTCTTCGTTGATACCGGCAGCGTGAAGGAGATCGAGTCGCTTGCCTCAATCGGCATCCTCGATGGCGTGACCACCAATCCGACGCTGCTCGCGAAAGAAGGCGGCGACTACCGTCAGAACCTCAAGCGCATCTGTGACATCGTCAAAGGACCGGTGAGCGGCGAAGTTGTCGCGACCGATTACGCCGGCATGGTGCGCGAAGGGCGCGACATCGCCAGCATCGACGAGCACATGGTCGTGAAGGTGCCGCTCACTAAGGACGGCGTCAAGGCGTGCAAGACGCTGTCGAGCGAGGGCATCCGCGTCAACGTCACGCTGATCTTCTCCGCCCCGCAGGCGTGGCTCGCCGCGAAGGCGGGGGCCAGCTACGTGAGCCCGTTCGTTGGACGTCTCGACGACATCGGCAACTCGGGGATGCAGATCGTTCGCGAGATCGTTGATCTGTTCGACAACGCCGATTACTCAACGGAGGTGCTGGTGGCGAGCGTTCGGCACCCGATGCACATCGTCGAAGCCGCGCGGCTGGGCGGCGACATCGTGACGGCGCCGGCGGCAGTCATTGAATCGTGCTTCAAACACCCGCTCACCGACATCGGACTCGAGCGTTTCCTGAAGGATTGGGAGAAAGCCCAGGGCGCCAAAGTCTAAATGGACGACGTTCTCGCCGATCTCGATCGGCGCGCGGATCTGGGCGGCGGTGAGGAGCGGCTGCGCCGCCAGCGCGAATCGGGCAAGCTGACGGCGCGCGAGCGCATCGATCTCCTGTTCGATCCCGGCACCTTCGAAGAGATCGACAAGTACGTTACCCATCGCTGTCGCGACTTCGGGATGGCCGATCAGGTCATTCCCGGCGACGGCGTCGTGGCCGGCCACGGACGCATCAACGGCCGCCTCGCCTATGCGTTCGCGCAGGACTTCACCGTCTTTGGCGGCTCGCTCTCTGAAACCAACGCAGCGAAGATCGTGAAGATCATGGATCTCGCGATGAAGATGGGCGCGCCGGTCATCGGTCTCAACGACTCTGGCGGGGCGCGTATCCAGGAAGGCGTGGCGTCGCTCGCCGGCTACGCCGACATCTTTCTGCGCAACACCCTGGCTTCCGGCGTGGTGCCGCAGATCTCCGCGATCATGGGACCGTGCGCGGGCGGCGCCGTGTACTCGCCTGCGATCACTGACTTCACGATCATGGTCAAGCAGACGAGCTACATGTTCGTGACTGGACCCGACGTCATCCGCACGGTGACGCACGAGCAGGTGACCAAAGAGGAGCTCGGCGGCGCGATGACGCACAACGAAAAGAGCGGCGTCGCGCATTTCGCAGTCGAAAACGATCAGGAGTGCATCCTCCTGATTCGGGAGCTCCTGTCCTTCATGCCCGGGAATAACGTGGACGATCCCCCGCGCGTCGCGTCCAGCGATCCGGTCGACCGCGCTGACGCGGCGCTCGACACGGTAGTGCCAGCGTCGCCGAACCAGCCCTACGACATGCTCGACGTGATTCAGGCGGTCGTCGACGATCGGAACCTCCTCGAGGTGCACTCGCATTACGCGCGCAACATCCTCGTCGGGTTTGCCCGGCTCGGCGGCCGTCCTGTCGGCATCGTCGCAAATCAGCCTGCGTACCTTGCCGGTACTCTCGACATCGATGCCTCGGTCAAGGGCGCCCGGTTCGTACGCTTCTGCGACGCGTTCAACATTCCGCTCGTAACGTTCGAGGACGTACCGGGATTCCTGCCCGGTACGGTGCAGGAATATGGCGGCATCATCCGGCATGGCGCCAAGCTCCTGTTTGCGTTCGCCGAAGCGACGGTGCCGAAGCTGACGGTGATCACACGCAAGGCATACGGTGGCGCCTACTGCGTCATGTCGAGCAAGCACATTCGCAGCGACCTGAACTTTGCCTGGCCGACGGCGGAGATCGCCGTGATAGGCGCCGAAGGCGCGGTGAATATCCTCTACAAACGCGAGCTCGACGCCGCCAAGGACGTTACCGCCGCGCGTGCGGCGAAGGTCGCTGAATATCGCGAAAAGTTCGCCAATCCGTTTGTGGCCGCGCAGCGCGGGTTCATCGACGAAATCATTCGTCCACAGCAGACACGCGCGAAGTTGATCAGCGGTCTCGCCACGCTCGAGACCAAGCGCGACAAGAACCCTCCCAAGAAGCACGGGAACATCCCGCTCTAGGCCGGAGACGTGAAGCGCATCCTTATTGCGAACCGCGGCGAGATCGCGGTTCGCGTCATCCGCGCCTGCCGCGATATGGGCATCGAGGCGGTCGCCGTGTACTCCGACTGCGATCGCGCGGCCCGCCACGTGCGGCTTGCCGACGAGGCCGTGCACATCGGCGGGAATGCGCCGTCGGAAAGCTACCTGCGGATCGACCGGGTCGTCGACGCCGCGAAAAAGGCAGGCGCAGATGCGGTGCATCCCGGCTACGGCTTTCTCGCTGAAAACGAGGACTTCGCTGCTGCGTGCCGCGACAGCGGTCTGACGTTCATTGGCCCGACTCCGGAAGCGATCGCCTTGATGGGCAGCAAAACGGCGGCGCGTCAGGCAGCGATACAGGCTGGTGTTCCGGTTGTTCCCGGTAGCGAGGAGGCACTCGGCGTCGACGTGCCGGATGCGACGATCGCCGGCATCGCTGAGCGTATCGGCTACCCAGTCATGATCAAGGCCGTCGCCGGCGGTGGCGGCAAAGGCATGCGCATCGTGTCGAGCGCGGGCGATCTTTCAAGTTCCGTCCGTGGCGCGCGCTCCGAGGCGCAGACGGCGTTCGGCGACCCAGCCATTTACCTCGAACGGCGCATTCTCAATCCGCGCCATGTGGAGGTGCAGCTGCTCGGCGATCAGCACGGCACAGTGATTCCCTTCGTCGAGCGCGAATGCTCCATTCAACGTCGTCATCAGAAGGTGATTGAAGAGACCCCGTCTCCGGTTGTGAGCCCCGAGCTGCGGATGCGCATCACCTCGGACGCGGCAGCGATCGCGCGCTCTGTTGGATACACAAACGCGGGCACGATGGAGTTCCTGCTCGACGAGCGCGGGCACTTCTATTTCCTCGAGATGAACACGCGGCTGCAGGTCGAGCACCCGATCACCGAGATGGTGACCGGCATCGATCTCGTGCAGTGGCAGATTCGCATCGCGCGCGGGGAGAAGCTGACGATCGATCCTGCGGCTGCGCTGATGCCGCGCGGCCACGCCATCGAGTGCCGCATCTATGCCGAGGATGCCGACACTGGCTTCATGCCGTCGCCCGGGCACATCGCCGGACTGCGCGTGCCGAGTGGCCCGGGCATCCGCGACGACAGCGGCGCCGAGGCGGGGGGCGAGGTGCCGATCTACTACGACCCGCTGATCTCCAAACTGATTGTGTGGGGCGACGACCGTTCGCAGGCGATCGCCCGCATGCGCCGCGCGCTCCGCGAATACGACGTGATCGGCATCAAGACGACGGTGCCGTTCTTCCGCTGGATGCTCGAACAGCCCGATTTCGTCGATGCGCGATTTCATACCGCCTACCTGGACGAGGTCCTGCGCTTGCGCGCCGGCCAGCCCTTCACGTCCGTAGACGATGAACGGATCGAAGTCGCCGCCATCGCGGCCGCGATCTGGCAAATGAACGGCGGAAGCCCAGTCCTTTTGGATGCGGCAGATCGACCCCGTTCCAGCGCCTGGAAGGCGCAGGCGCGGACAGAGGGCCTCCGCGATTGACCATTAACGTGGACGCCAACGGCCGTCGATACGCGCTAGAGGTGATTCGGCCGCCATCGGCGAAAGGCCGCGATGGCTCGTTTCTTGTCTCCGTCGACGGCCGGCAGCGAGAGGTAGACGTCAAGGAACTAGGTGGCGTTCTCTCCTTATTAATAGGGTCGAAAAGCTACGAGGTCGCGGTCGCTGGATCGACCGTGCACGTCGACGGGATGCCTGTCGTGATCGCCGTCGTCGCCGACCGACCGTCGTGGAGCCGGGGTCCCGCGA
This sequence comes from Vicinamibacterales bacterium, assembly GCA_035492455.1. Taxonomy (GTDB): domain Bacteria; phylum Acidobacteriota; class Vicinamibacteria; order Vicinamibacterales; family UBA2999; genus Gp6-AA40. The sequence continues at coordinate 39,413 of DATJJE010000078.1, forward strand.
CAGCGTTCGACGCGCCCGAGGGCGAGCAGCGGATTACGGCGCCGATGCCGGGAAAGGTCGTCAAGCTGCTGGTCAAACCAGGAGACCGCGTCGAACCGCGTCAGGGCCTTGTCGTCGTCGAAGCGATGAAGATGGAAAACGAGCTGCGGGCGCGGGCGGCTGGAGCGGTTAAAGAAGTGCGCGCCGTGGAAGGGACGACTGTTGAAGCAGGTGCCATACTGATAGTGCTGGAGTAATGCAAAATGCAAAATTCAAAATTCAAAAGAATTATGTGCATTTTGCATCTTGAATTTTGAATTTCCGGAAGCTGTTCACTCTCCACCGTCACCCTCTGACGAAGAGGACGCGGCGCATCGTGCGCGCAATCGTGGTGACCTTTGCCTGCGCGTTCGCGGTCGCGCTGGTCACCAGCGTTACTGTTGACCTCGGGCCAACACTGCGCCAACGGGCGGAAACAGCCGGGTCCAACTACCTCAAGCGTCCGATGCACATCGGCCGCCTTGCCGTGCATCTCTGGCGCGGCAGCTTCCAGGTGGACGACCTTGTCATCGAAGGCCTCACCCCGAAGTCCCGCCCGTTCCTCACTGCAAAGCATATCGACGTCTCGATGCCATGGACGACGCTCTTCACGCAGCGCGTCGTCTTCGACGCGATTCAGATGAGCGACTGGGACATGTACGTCGAGCTGAACGCCGACGGCAGCCACAACTTCCCGAAATTCCCGGGCAGCAGCGGGCGCAAGAGCGCCTGGACGACGACGCTCGAGTATGTGCGCGCGTCGAGAGGGCAGTTCACGTACGACGACCACGGCACACCCTGGAGGACCATCGCTCGCAATCTGGACGTCATCGTCGCGCGGCCCGCGGACGAGTACCGCGGTCAGGCGAAATTCTCGAAGGGCACCGTCAACTTTCAGAACTACGAGCCGATGGGTGCCGACATGACGTGCACGTTCCGCATCGTCGACGGCAAAATCGTGCTCGACCGCATCCTGCTGCAGACGGATGGCGCGGTCTCACAGCTGACGGGTGTTGTCGACACACGGAAATGGCCGGAGCAGATCTATCGCATCAAGTCGAAGATTGATTTCCCGACCGAGAAGAGCATCTGGTTCGCACATGACAAGTTCACTGTTGCAGGGACTGCCGATTTCACCGGCACGTTTCACCTGTTCAAAGAACAGCTTGGCAACGGGCGTACCCGCACCGGTCGCGAACTGAGAGGCGACTTCGTTGCGCCGATGGCCGGTGTCAATGCATATCGCTTCAGCAATCTCCGCGGATCGGTGCTGTGGGTCCCCGAGAAGCTGGAAGTGACTGACGCGACAGCAAATTTGTACGGTGGCAGCGCAAGATTCAGTTACACGATGGGCCCGTTCGGCGTGCACGGCATGCCGGCGAACGCCGCGTTTGACGCCGCATGGTCGAATGTCGATCTCACCGAGTTCACAAATTTCCTTCAGTTGAGAGGCATCCGGCTGGCGGGTCGCACGAGCGGGCGCAATCTGCTCGAATGGCCGCTCGGGAAGTACTCGCAGCACCGCGGCAGCGGCGAACTGCATGTCGACGCGCCGTCGGGAACAGAACTGATGGGCGCGCGCATGCCGATCGAGCGGATCGAGGCGCGGGAGCGGCTCGGAAAGCTGTGGGGCCCGTTCGACAACACGCTGCCGGCAGAGCCGATTCCGACCGACGCCACTATTACCTATGCGTTTGATGCCGACGGCATTGACCTGGCGCCAAGCCGTTTCGCGACGTCGAGTACGTTCGTCGAGTTCGAGGGACGAACGGCGTACGGCGACAACTCACGCATCCCGTTTCATGTCAGCAGCGCGGACTGGCAGGAAAGCGATCGACTGCTGGCGGCACTGATGACTGCCTTCGGCAGCCCGACGAATGCGATTCCCATCGCTGGCGACGGCACCTTCGACGGCGTGATGATGAACAGTTTCTCGCGACCGCGCATCGAAGGCACATTTGCCGGCGAGCGGATGCGGGCGTTCGACGTCGACTGGGGCACGGCGTACGGCACTGTCGCCATCGAGAACGCGTACGCGGACATCAAGGACGTCGTTATTACCGACGCCGGGTCACAAATCCTCGCCGACGGCCGGTTCTCGCTCGGCTATCCGCGGAAAGATGGTGGAGAAGAGATCAACGCCCGCGTCCGCATCGACGGTCGCCCGGTGATGGATCTTCGTCACGCCTTCGCGCTGGACGACTATCCGGTTGACGGGCTTCTGTCAGGTGAGTTCCACGTCTATGGCGCGTATACGAGGCCGTTCGGCTTCGGCACGATGGCCATCGCCAACGGCACCGCCTATCACGAGACATTCGACAGCGCGACGGCGAGCCTGCGTCTCGAGGGTGCGGGCGTGCGCCTCGACAACATCATGGTGTCAAAGGGCACCGGACGGGGGACGGGGGCGGCGTATGTCGGGTGGGACAGCACGTATCAGTTCAACTTCGACGCACAGCGGATACCGGTGGAGAGTCTCGCTGTCGTGCAGTCGCCGAACAACCCTCCGCTCTCGGGACTGCTCGATTTCACGGCCGGCGGCAGCGGTACATTCGATTCGCCGCGTTACAACGTGCACGGCACGGTGCGCGACTTCTTCATCGCGGACGAAGGCATCGGCACGGTGACGGGGGACATCAACATCGCCAACGACGTGATGGCGCTCAAGCTCGAAGCCGCATCGCCTCGTCTCGCGGTCTCCGGCACCGGCACGGTTGCGCTCAGCGAGGAGATGGACGCGGACCTGTCGTTCACGGTGTCGGACACGTCTCTCGATCCGTATCTGCGTGCATTCGATCCCCAGCTCTCTCCGTACACGACCGCGGTTGCCAGCGGAAGCTTGCGCGTTGTCGGCGAGCTGGCGGACATCGATCATCTCGTCGTCGATACGACGGTAGACAAGCTTGACATGCGGCTGTTTGACTACCGGCTGCGCAACGCGGTGCCGATCAGGATGGCGCTCGATCGGCATTCGGTTCGCGTCACCGACATGCGATTGATCGGCGATGAGACGCAGCTCGACGTCTCCGGCGTCGTCGATCTCCACAACGAGCGCATCGCCATGCGCGCGAGTGGCGCCGCCAACCTCGGCATCCTGCAGGGGTTCGTGCCGAACATCCGCAGCACCGGCCAGGCGACGCTTGCGGCGACGCTCGATGGTCCGATGCGTACGCCGGTCGTGACCGGCACGATGACAATCGAGGACGGTCGCATCCGCCACTTCGATCTTCCTCACGCACTCGAGAACATCACGGGGGTCGTCCGCTTCGACACTCGCGGCGTGACGCTCGACGAGGTGACGGCACAGCTCGGCGGCGGACCCGTTCGGTTCGGCGGCCGCATCGGGATCGACGGCTATCGCCCCGGCCGGCTCGACGTGACGATGAACGGGACAAACATGCGGCTGCGCTATCCGGAAGGGATGCGATCGGTCGTTGACGCAACGCTCAACCTGCAGGGCACGATGGAGGCAATGACGTTGGCCGGCAACGTCAATGTGCGCAGCGCGGTCTATACGCGGCGCTTCGATACCGGCGGTGGGCTGGTCGATCTCACCGGCAGCGCCTCCGGGCAGACGCCCGCCACGATTCAGACAACGATTCCGTTGCGCTATGACGTGCACCTGAATATTCCAGGCACCCTGCGCGTCGAGAACAACACCGTGCGTCTGGTGGCGAACGCGGATCTCGATCTGCGGGGCACCTATGATCGCCCGGTACTCGTCGGCCGCGGCGAGGTCGAGCGCGGCGAGTTCAACTTCGAAGGCAAGCGCTACGTGGTCACGCGCGGAACGATTGACTTCAACAACCCGACGCGTATCGAGCCGTTCTTCGACATCCAGACCGAGACGCAGGTGCGTGTTCCCAGCCAGACGTATCGCGTGATGGTGCGCGTCACCGGCACGATGGCGCGTTTCACGCCGACGTTCTCCTCGGACCCGCCGTTGACCGAAGTGCAGGTGCTGAGCCTCCTGTTCAGCGACGTGGCGCCCGGTCAGGATGTCGAGTTCAGCCAGTACAGCGCTGTGACGCCCCAGGAGCAGCTGCTGCGCGAGCGCGCCGCGCGCGCCTTGACCGGCGCGCTGACGACGGAGCTCGGGCGTGTCGCGGAGCAGACCTTCGGAGTCGACACGTTCCAGCTCACGCCGTCGCTCGTAACGCCGAACGCCAACTCGTCACGTCTCGATCCGGCGGCGCGCCTGACCATCGGCAAGCGCATCTCCGATCGCGTCTACCTGACCTACTCGCGCAGCCTGTCGTCGACGACCAGCGACCAGATCATCCTGCTGGAGTACGATCAGACCGACCGCTTCTCGTGGATTCTGTCGCGCAACGAGGACCGTACCTACGCCCTGGACGTGCGTGTGAGACACACGTTCTGATACTTCTCTACTTACTTCTCACTTCAACCTTCTTACTTCCAATTTCAGCCTGGGCGCAGACCACGCCTGTACCGACCGTCGTTGCCATCGACGTTCAGCAAGAGGGTGAGACGGTCACCGACCCGCTAGTCCTGAGCCTCATCGAGAGCCGCACCGGCATGCCGCTGTCGGTCGCCGATGTCCGCGAGACCATCACGCATCTCATCAGCCTGACGCGCTACGAAGACGTCCAGGTGTACGAGGATCCGATCGCCGGAGGGGTGCGCCTTCGATATGTGCTCATGCCCGTCCATCAGGTGGATCGCATCGAGTTTCGAGGAAATCTCGGGGTGGCCGAGGACGTGCTGCGGCGAGCCGTGGTGGAGCGATTCGGCGCGGCCCCCACGTCATCGCGAGCGGACGAAGTCGCTCGATCGCTGCAGGCCGTCTACCGTGATCGCGGCTACGTTCAGCCGAACATCACCCCGCGCATCGAGGTGACGCACAAGCCGGATCGCGCATCGATGGTGTTCGAGATCAATGCCGGCCCGCGCGCGCAAATCAGCAACATCCAGGTGGATGCGGAAGATCCTGCCGATCGTTCGGCGCTGGCGAATACGCGCATCACGGTCGGGCGCCCGTACGACTTCGCTGAAATTGAGGATCAGCTGCAGAAGTACCAGGCCGCGCTCCGCGCCAAAGGATTCTACGAAGCACGCGCGACGCACAGAGTGGACTTCGTCAACGGCGGCGCCGTCGTCCGCGCAACCGTCGACCGTGGTCCGCACGTCTCTGTCGCATTCGAAGGCGACCTGCTGCCTGAAGCCGAGCGCGAGCGGCTGGTGCCGATTCGCGCGGAGGCCTCCGCCGATGAAGACCTGCTCGAGGACTCGAGCCGCGCCATCGAGGACTACTTCCACATCCGCGGTTACCGCGACGCCACGGTCATCTACACACGCGAGGCTTCCACGGCCAGCGAGTTGACGATCCGGTTCACCATCATGCGCGGTCCGCGATACATCGTCAATGCGCTGACGGTCAACGGCAACAACGCGATCGGTACGGCGGAGTTGACGCCCGTCGCGCGCATGAAAGCAGGCGAGCCGTTCGTGCAGACGACGCTTGACGCCGTGGCGGCCGGCATCCGCGGGGTCTACCGCGCGCGCGGCTTCACGCGCGCGATGGTCATGCCGAACGTGGCGATCGTCGGTGCCGTCGAGCGTCCGCCTGCGGACGAGGACCGCCACGTCGAGGTCACCATCGACGTGACGGAAGGTCCGCGGACGCTCGTCGGCTCCGTCGATCTGATGGGCAACATGGTGCTCTCGTCGGCGGAACTACGCGCCGCGTTCGCCACGGTGCCGGACAAGCCGTACTCGGAAGTCGATGTCGCTTCGGATCGCGATCGCATCGACCTCGAATACCGCAACCGCGGGTACGAAGGCGTCGTCGTCGAGCCACGCGTGACGCTCGCCGAAGGCGATACGCGCGCCAACGTTGTCTTCGCCATTACCGAGGGGCAGCAGGTCATCGTCGACCACGTCATCATCGTCGGCAATCGGAGGACGAGCACGACGACGATTCAGCGCGAGCTGACGCTCAAGCCCGGCGAGCCGCTCGGCTACTCGGCGCGTATCGAGAGCCAGCAACGGCTCAGCGCGCTCGGCTTGTTTCGCAGGGTGAATATCACGGAGCTGCCGCACGAATCCGAGTCGCGCCGGGACGTGCTGGTGCAGGTTGAGGAAGCACCGCCGACATCCATTGCGTACGGCGGCGGTCTCGAAGGGGGGACGCGGCTGCGCCCGACCGGCCCGAACGGGACGGCGGAAGAACATTTCGAGCTCGCGCCGCGCGGATCGTTTGAGATCACGCGCAGCAATCTATGGGGGAAGAACAGATCCATCGATCTGTTCACGCGCGCCAGCTTGAAGGCGCGCGATGTCGTCATCACCGATACCGGCGTCCGCCTCGTCGAACCAGGGCCGGGCAGCGGCTACGGTTTCAACGAATATCGCGTACTCGCCACCTATCGCGAACCGAAGCTGTTCAACACGCCGGCAGATATTCTGCTCACCGGCATTCTCGATCAGGCGATCAGATCGAGCTTCAACTTCCAGACCCGCGAGGTCCGCGCCGAGGTCGGTGGACACGCGACGCGGCGCACGAGCGTTGCGGGGCGCTACTCGTTTCAGCACACGAAGCTGTTCGATCAGCGGTTCACGCCCGAAGAGGAGCCGCTCATTGACCGCGTCTTCCCGCAGGTGCGCCTGTCCAAGTTTTCCAACTCGGTCATTCGCGACACGCGTGACGACCTGCTCGACCCGTCGAAGGGGTTGTTCCTCGCGCTGAACAGCGACGTGAGCGCCCGCGCGATTGGATCGGAAGTTGGCTTCATCAAGACGTTCGGTCAGGCGTTCCAGTACTACCGGCTGCCGCTGCGGCGGCGCATCATTCTCGCGACTGCCGAGCGCATCGGGCTGGCACATGGTTTCTCGCGGACGGTGCAGACGGTGGACGAGCACGGTGAGACCGTGACGCAGACGGTGCAGGACCTGCCGGCGAGCGAGCGCTTCTTCGCCGGCGGCGACACGACGGTACGCGGTTTCTCGCTCGATCGCCTCGGCACGACGGAGACCGTCGATCCGCAAACCGGATTTCCGAAAGGCGGCAACGGGGAAGTCGTGCTGAATGCCGAGCTGCGCATCGACGCGGCCAAGGGATTCGCCGCGGTGACGTTCATCGACGCCGGCAACATCTTTCCGAATGCAACGGACCTGAGCTTCACCGATTTGCGCCCTGCCGCCGGCCTCGGCGTGCACTATCGATCGCCCGTCGGCCCCATCCGCGTCGAGCTCGGGTTCAATCTGCAGCCGCGCGAACTCGTGCCGGGAGTACTGGAACGCAGGACCGTGTTACACATATCGCTGGGACAGGCGTTCTGATTTCTATTCGCAGCGATGATCATCCTCACGGGCCACAGAGGCACAGAGGCCGTTGCTGTGTCTCTGTGGCTGCGTGTCTGGTGATGGTGGTTATGGTGCGGCTGTCACACCCGACAGCGCAGGTGCTGATCGATCGCGTACTCGCCCGAATCGACGGCGCGCCATTGACGCTGACCGACGTCGAAGCCGCGATCGGACTCGGCGTCGTGCAGGGCCCGCTCGATGGCGGTATGCAGCAGATGATCAATCGGCTTCTCGAGTTGACGGAGGTGCAGCGGTTCCCGCCGCCGGAGCCGTCGCCAGCCGCGATCGCCGCGGAGGCCGCACGGCTGAAGATGAACGCCGGCACGCGCCTCCAGCCATTGATGCAGTCCACGGGTCTCACCGATCAGCGCATCACCGATATCGCGCGCGACAACGTGCGCATCGCGGCCTATCTCGAGCAGCGTTTCGGAACGACCGTGCAGGTGAGCGACGAGGAGGTCGCGAACTACTACCGCACGCACGAGGCGGAGTTCACGCGGGGTGGGGACGCGTTGTCATTTGACGAGGCCGAAGCGATCGCGCGGCAGCGTCTGTCGGCCGAGCGCCGACGCGCGATCATCGATCAATGGCTGGCCGATCTGCGCAATCGGGCAGACGTCGATATCAATAAGGAGCAGGAACCACCACCCACCACCTACCAGCCACAACCTAGACAGTAAACACGGTCGACCCCGTCGTCTTCCGCGACTCGAGATCCTTGTGCGCCTGCACCGCGTCTTTCAGCGCATACCGCTGATTGATGTCGATCTTCACCTTGCCACTCTTGACGATGTCGAACAGGTCGTTGGCGAGTGAGACGAGATCGGCGCGTGCGGCGGTGTAAGGACCGAGCGAGGGGCGGGTCACGTAAAGGTGGCCCTTCAGCTTCGACGACAGCTCGATCGGCGGCACAGGCCCTGAGGCGTTGCCGAACGTCACCATCGTGCCGTACGTGGACAGGCACTCGAGCGACTTGTCGAAGGTGTCCTTGCCGACGCTGTCGTAGACGACGGGCACGCCCTTGCCGCCGGTAATGTCCTTCACGCGCGCGGCGAAATCTTCCTTGTTGTAGTTGATGCAGTAGTTCGCGCCGTGCGCTTTGGCGAGGTCGCACTTCTCATCCGACCCCGCGGTGCCGATCATCGTCACGCCAAGCGCCTTCAGCCACTGACAGGCGATGAGACCCACGCCGCCGGCCGCCGCATGGAACACTACCGTGTCGCCCGGCTTCACCTTGAAGGTGCGCTTCAACAGATAACTGACCGTCATGCCTTTCAGCATCATGGCCGCCGCGGTCTCCGACGCGATGCCATCGGGAATCTTCACGAGACGCGCGGCCGGTATGTTGCGCACTTCCGAGTAGCTTCCCACCGGCTGCAATGGCGCGCCGACCGCATAGGCGACGCGATCGCCGACGCTGAATTCGGTGACACCGTTGCCCACTGCCTCGACGATTCCGGCCGCTTCGCTGCCGATGCCAGTCGGCAACGGCATTTTGTAGACCCCGCCGCGGTGATATGTGTCGATGTAATTCAGACCGACCGCTTCGTGGCGCAGACGCACTTCACCGGCGCCGGGAGGCGGCAGCTCGACCTCCTCCCACTTCAGCACTTCAGGTCCACCCTGTTCATTAATACGAATCGCTTTAGGCAACGGTCTCTCCTGTTATTGTCCGATTACTGCAAGTCGCAGGATCTCGAGCGAGTTGAATCCTGCATGGCTGATGATCGGTCCGACGCTGCTCCTGCGCTGCACGTACATCCAGGCCCAGAACGCGCCGAGTGTTCCTGTTGTGATTACGGCATCCCATCCCTGCATCAGGTGACCAAGCCCGAACGCGATGCTGATCACCCAGATCCCTACCGTGGCGCCGCCGAGATACTGCTCGAACCGGCGGAGCATGAACGCGCGCTGCAGCTCCTCGCGCAGCCCGCCCGCGAGAATAGCGACGAGCGAGAAGAGCGCCGCCTGGGTCGGCGTTGACGCCAGACGTTCGAGCGGGTTGGTCGCGACGTTGTGCAGCGAGGGTACGAACAACCGGATCGCGTTCAGCAGGATGCCGACGGCGACGAATACCAGCGGCACGGTCGCCAACCCCACGAGCGCGTCGCGGATGCCTTTCGCGCCGCGTCCTTGACGGGGCCCAAGCCACGTGGTGCGGGCGCTGTCGCCGTGCGCGTGCATCAGCAGAATCATGATGATGATGAGGAGCGTCGTGTCGGTCAGGGAGAGCGCCACTACGTAGGTCAGCGACAGATTACCCTCGACGTCTCGAGCCGGCACGCCGGCCAGGCCAAGCAGCGCGCCGATGGCGAGCTGCGTCGGAACGCTCGAACAAAGCAGAATTTCGATGATGGCGGTAACCCGATCCCGGAAGTCGGCGGCGTCCGGACGGCCCGGATTGACAAGGGATTCAGGGGCGGAGTCGGGCATCGGGGCCAAGTTGATGATTCTACTGCTCTGCTGGACCGTGTAAAAACGACAGGCTAGTATCGATGAGATGACAACCTCCACCTCCTCGGGTGAGCGGGTTCTGATCGTTGAAGACGAGCCGAGCACACGGGTGGGCCTGACCGAGCTGGTGCGCACCTGGGGTTTTGTGACAGATGCGGCCGCCGACGGTCAGGAAGCGCTCCAGAAGATCACGACCTTCCGTCCTTCCATCGTTGTCAGCGATCTCGTGATGCCGCGGATGGACGGCCTCGAGTTGCTGCGCGCGCTGAAAGACGAAGGGACCGCGCTCACCGTGGTGATCCTCACCGCGCAGGGTACGGTTGAAACGGCCGTCGAAGCGATCAAGGAAGGCGCATACGACTACTTGACCAAACCGGTCGAGCCGCAGCGGTTGAAGATCCTGCTCGACAAGATCGTCGAGCGGCAGGATACGCTGCGCGAGGTCAAGGTCTTGCGCAAGCAGCTGCGCGAACATGGCACGTTCGGCAAGATGATCGGCAACAGCCCGCAAATGCGGCGCGTCTACCAGACGATCGAGCAGGCGGCGCCGACGCAGGCCAACGTCCTCATCTGGGGCGAATCCGGCACCGGCAAGGAGCTCGTCGCGCAAACAATTCACCAGCTGAGTCCGCGCGCGCAGATGCCGTTCGTGCCGATCAACTGCGCCGCGATTCCCGAAACGCTGCTCGAAAGCGAAATCTTCGGCCACGAGAAGGGCGCCTTCACCGGCGCATCCGATCGTCGCGAAGGCTGTTTCGAGCTGTCGGATCGCGGCACGCTGTTCCTGGATGAGATTGCCGAGATGACGCCGGCGACGCAAGTGAAGCTGCTGCGCGTACTGCAGGAGCGGAAGTTCCGCCGCCTCGGCGGGCGCAACGAGCAGAGCGTCGACGTGCGCGTCATCGCCGCGACCAATGTCAATCCCGCGGAGGCGGTCAAGAACGGCAAGCTGCGCGAGGACCTCTACTACCGCCTCAACGTCTTTGCCATCGAGCTGCCTACGCTGCGGCAGCGCAAGGAAGATCTCTCGCTGCTGATGCAGGCATTTCTCGCCGAATTCAACGAGCGCAACAAGAAGAACGTGTCCGCCGTCGATCCGGCCGCCATGCGCGTCTTCGAGCAGTACAACTGGCCGGGCAACGTGCGCGAGCTGCGCAACGTGATCGAGCGCGCGGTCATCCTCGCGCAGGGTGAGTTCGTGGAGGCGAAGCATCTGCCGCCGCTGGTCACCGAATCTCCCGACGTCGTCAAGCCGGTGATCGAGCTCGAGCCAGGAACGACGGTGGAGGAAGCGGAGCGGCGGCTGATTCTGATGACGCTCGAGCACACGCGCGACAACAAGACGCGCGCGGCGGAAATCCTGGGTATCAGCCTGAAGACGCTGCACAACAAGTTGAACAAGCTGCGCGGCCGCATACCCGGCCGTAAAACCGAGGAAGCAGTTCCGTAAGTGCGCGTCGGCATCAAGGCGAAGCAGATCGCGGCGCTGACGGCAATCGTCGGCCTTGCCGTCGTCGCCCTGAGCGCCGTCCACGTTGCGCGTCTGGCCCGCGTTGTCCTGCACGAAAGCCAGGCGCGCGGCGAGCTGCTCGCCAACACCATCTTCCATCGGTCGCGGGAGGTCGTGGTCGCGGGAGGCACCAGCGACCTTTACACAGCGTTGCGCAACGATCCGGGGCTGCGCGCGATTCTCGAATCGAGCATCTACGGCGAGAGCGTGACCGAGGCGTCGATTCTGGATACCAGCGGCGTGGTGCGCGCATCGAGCGATCGCGCACTGGAAGGGAGGAAGCTGCCGGCGCGCGCCGATCTCGGCACCCTCGTTGATGGCAGCGCCCTCGATCAGCTGGCGACGATCTACGCGCGCGACGGCCGCACCCTCGAAGTACGGCAGCAGATGGTGCTCGGCGACGAGCCGTTCGGCTCGATTCGCATCGGCGTCTCGACGGTGCTGATGCGTCAGGAGCTGAACGCGTCGCTGAAGCCGGCCATCAACATCGCCATTGCGTCGCTGCTCATCGCCGTCATCGTGGCGGCGCTGCTCGCGCAGCTGTTCCTCCGGCCGATCAACGTGATTCGCAGCGGTCTGACGCGTCTTGGCAGAGGCGAGTTCGGCGTCACGCTCGATCTGAATCAGAACGACGAGTTCGGCGAGCTCGGCACGTTCTTCAACACCGTCAGCCAGCAGCTCTCGGCGGATCGAACGCTCGCCGCCGAACAGCGCGACCCGCGCCAGCTCGCGCGCAAGATGGTTGCATTGAGCCGCCTCACGGCGGGGCTGGCGCACGAGGTGAAGAATCCGCTCAACGCGATGATGATTCACCTCGAGCTGCTGCGCACCAAGATGAAGCGCGCGACCGCGCCGCGGGCGCAGCCGGTGGTCGCCGGCGGCCTCGGGCTCGCCGAAGCGCTTCCAGAGCCGGGCGCGGAGGCGGACGCCATGCAGCACGTCGAGATCATCGAGCACGAGATTCGGCGTCTCGACGAAGTGGTGCAGGGATTCCTGAAGTTCACGCGCCCCGAGGATCTCCGCCTGCAGCCCGTGCTCGTGAAGGATGTCTTCGACGAGATCCTGCCGCTCATCGCGCCGGAAGCCGAGAAGAACAACGTGCGCGTCGAGGTCGATGCGCCCACCGACGCACCGCGTGTGAACGCCGACGCCGCCATGCTGCGTCAGGCATTTCTGAATCTCGCCATCAACGCCTGTCAGGCGATGCCGAACGGCGGCACGCTGCGCATGTCGTGCGCTCCGGCGCGAGCCAATCGTGTCGAGGTGCGCATCGCCGATACGGGTGTGGGCATCGCCGCTGAGCACCTGCCGAAGATCTTTGACCTGTATTTCACAACGAAGGATCATGGGACCGGTATTGGCCTGTCCCTGGTCTACCGCATCGTCCAGCTGCACGACGGCGAGGTAGAGGTCGAATCCATAAAAGGCCGCGGCACGACGTTCCGCGTCCTTCTACCGAGAGCGAACGAAGCGTGAGAATCCGCTTGCGATTCGGGACGTGGGCTTTGGGATTCGGAATAGTCGCCGCCGCAGCCAGCGGCTGCGCGAGAGCGCAGGCGAAGGAGGCGGCGGGCCCGCCGCTGGAGATCCCGGCGCCGCCCGAGCGCGTGCTCGCGCCCGTCGAAGAGCCGGTCCTCGCGACGGCGCCGCCGCCGGAAACACCGGCGTCACCACCCGCGGCGGCTGCGCCGCGCCCGGCGCCGCGACCACCTGCTCGTCGCCCCGAGCCTGAACGTCCGGAACCAACACCCGCCGCGCCTGCGGCGGCCACGCCTCCGCAGCCCGCAGCGGAGCCGCCGCGCGAGCTGCGTCCTGCGTCACCTGCCGCCGACGCCGCTGCCGAACGTGACACGCGCGAGTCGCTGGCCCGTGCCGCAGCTTCGTTGTCACGCGTTGATTACGGAAAATTAAACGTCGACGCGCGCGCGCAGTACGATCAGTCGAAACGCTTCATGGAGCAGGCGCAGCAGGCGCTGCGCGATCGCAACTTCGTGTTTGCGGCGACCCTCGCCGACAAGGCAGCGACACTCGCCGGCGAACTGCTCAATCGCTAGACCCTCAATCCGCGCAGCGATCTCCAGACCGACGCGCCGAGCATCAGGCGGCTGACGCCTGTGGCGACGAGGTTGACACCCACCAGCGTGCCGATAGCCCACGCCGCCGTGACGGGCCAGCGCATCGCGATCAGTGTTCCAAGCGCCGCGGTGATGAATGCGTTTACCAGCAGCCACGGCGCGCCTGGTTCGCGCCGTTGCGCCGAATACGCGACCATCTCGATGCCCGCCTCGACAAACAGCACGATGGCCAGCAGCAGCGTCAGCGCGATCAGCCCGAGCGCCGGATTCGACAGGAAGTACGCGCCTGCGCACGCGTAGACCAGGCCGAGCGCGACGTGCAGCACCACACCTCCATCGTCACGCGAGAGCACGCTGATGATGTGCGCGAAGCCGGCGGCCATCAGAAGCCCGCCGATGAATGCGCTGATCGCAAGACCCGCGAACAGCGGAGCAAGTATCGCCGCGATGCCCAGCAGAATGAACATGACAGCGGTGATGATGAGCAGGGCCCCCTCCGATCTCATGGTCTGATCCTTTCGTGTTCATCGATCGAGGGGTGCAAAGCGGCCACCATGCATCCGGTCGCGGGGTCCGCGGAACTTTCGCGCAGCGGCGGCGGACAGTCGCGGCGCTCACAACGCACGGTGATCGAGGCAGGCCGCGGCTCGCAGGCGCGGGCCGATTTGCCGGGGAGCGCGACTTGCACAACCCCGGTGCATGACCAAGCGAATGCTCAGCGCATCGGTCGCGATGTTGATGGTCGCCGTGTCCGCCGTCTACGCGCAGAAGGTCACCATCGATTCCGATCCGGCGGCGCCGTTCGGGTCGTACAAGACCTACGCGTGGGCAAAGGGAACGCCATCGCCCAATCCACTCGGCGAGCAGCGCATCCACGATGGCGTGATGGCGCAGCTCGCGGCAAAGGGACTCGTTCAGGCCAGCGGCGCGCCCGATTTGTTCGTCTCCACGCATCTGACGGCGCATGAAGAGAAGGAGCTCGTGTCCAACGGGTTTGGGTACGGACCGTGGTGGGGTGGCGGCGGCTACGCGACGACGACCGTGCACACGTACGTGAAGGGGACGCTGCTCGTCGATCTCTACGATGCGAAGACGAAGAAGCTGGTGTGGCGCGGCACCGCGGTGGGGACCGCCAGCGACAAGCCGTCGAAGAACACGGAGAAGTTGAACAAGGCACTGAACAAGATATTCGCGAAGTACCCCGCCTGATTCCGACGAACGTGCGTCCGCGAATTGCGGACGGCAATGACGGCCGCATATACTCGCGGGTAGCAGCATGCGCTTCCTGCTCGCGAGCCTGTGCGCCCTGGTATGTTCCGCGCCGGCCTACGCGAATACCACCGGCACCTTCGCTGACTTCGACGGCGACGGCCATGGCGACCGCGTCACCATCGACGCGGCCGAACCGTCCATCGTGCGCATCTGGCTTTCTGCCACACGAAGCACGCACGTCATCCACAGCGCGCAGCCGCTGCAGGCGATCACCGCTGCGGATCTCAACGGCGATCATCGCGCCGAGCTGATCGCCACGACCCGATCATCGGGCTTGCGCGTGTGGACGAAGGCGCACTCAGGCTTCCGCGCCTACCGCCGCAAACGTCCCGATCCGCGCAACTTCCATCGTCCCGACCGTCGGACCATCAATGACAATGACGATGATGCGGCGGGAACGGTGGCGGCGGCGAAACCAGGCCCCCCGTCGGTGGCGGCGACGCTTCACCGCCGCGGTCCGCCGGATGCTCGGCACACGCCCTCCCGCGACCTGACCTGCCTCGGCTGCGCATCCATCCTTCTTTCTCCCTCTTCACCACGCCCACCTCCCGTTCTCTAACGTAGCGGCACCGCGCCGTTCACACGCGCTCACGTCAGTTTGCGCGTGAACGGATCCGCATCGCCAATCAGGAACCGTGTGCGCGCCGCCGGCGCGCGGAGGGACGTCTTTCATGCGAATCGTGCTCGCGGATATCAGGGGAAGGGAAGGCTTCGTCAGCAAGGACACCGTCGCCGGCGGCTATGGCTCGCGGCTCCGTCCTTTTTCGAAGGTGACACGTATTGTGGCCCGCCTGAAGCGTGGCTTCCACGATTTGCCGAGCGTGCACCTGGCGTATGCCGCGGCGCTTGCCCGTCGCGCCGGCCACGAGGTGATCGCGTCCGAAGGCGAGCTCGTTGACGGCGACGTCGCGATCGTGCTCTCGTCGCTGGTCGACTACCGGCGCGAGACGGCGTGGGCGTGCTCGATGCGCGCGCAAGGCGTTCGCGTGGGCTTCATCGGTCTCGCCGCGCAGAAGCTGCCGCAGCTGTTTGCGGATGCCGCCGACTTCATCGTCAGCGGCGAGCCCGAAGCTGCGCTGATGCGTGTGATGGCAGGCGAGACGCTGGCCGGCATTGTCAGAAGTCCAGAGATTCAGGATCTCGACGCCCTGCCGTTTCCCCTCTGGGGTCCGCTCGTCGGAAATCGCCGGCGCTGGCAGGTGCCATTTGCAGGCCGACCCATCGGCGGCGCGCTCCCCGTGCTCGCGTCGCGCAGCTGTCCGGAGTTCTGCACCTACTGTCCGCACCGCATCCAATCCAGCTATCGCACACGGTCGGTGGCCAGCATTGTCGAAGAGCTGGCGTATCTCGAAGACACTCACGGGTCGCTACACATCGTCTTCCGTGATCCGTTGTTCTCGAACGATCGCCATCGCGTTCGCGAGCTGTGCGATCGCATACGCACGCGCGGCCTGACGCACACCTTCGAGTGCGAGACGCGGCTCGATCGCCTCGATCAGGAGCTGCTGGGGACGATGCACGCTGCCGGGCTGCGCGCCATCAGCTTTGGCGTCGAGGCGCTCTCCGACGAAACGCTGAAGAAGGTCGGTCGTCGTCCGACTCCGCACGGACACCAGCGCACCATCCTGGCACGCTGCCGCGAGCTCGGTATCGTCACCGCCGCCTTCTACGTCATCGGGTTCCTGGACGATACGCGCGAGTCGATCAACGCGACCATCGAGTACTCAGTCGATCTCGGTTCGACGGTCGCACAGTTCAAAATTCTCACGCCGTATCCGGGCACGCCGCTCTACGGCCGAATGAAGGACGCGATCGTCGAACGCGATTGGGAACGGTTCGACGGCTTTACGCCGACCTTTACGCACCCGACGCTCTCGGCCGACGAGCTGCAGCTGCTGCTCGGCAGTGCTTACACGCGTTTCTACGTGCGCCCGTCGTTTCTGGCGAACTACCTGCGCATCTCCACACCGATGCTGCATCGCGTGGTGCGCTCGCTCGACCGCCGCGTCGAACGGCGGCACGCGCGGCGGCAGGAGGCGCTGATCGCGAGGGAGGTCGCATGGTGACTCCCGTATCGCGCTACGGTCCACGCGTCGTCCCGAACACCATGCAGACGATCGGCGCGCTGGAGAAATCCGGCGAGCTGATCGAGGGGCCGCACATCGCGAAGTTCGAAGCGGCGTTTTCGGAACGCGTCCTCGGACGACGAGCGATTGCAGCGTCGTACGGACGGATGGCGTTCTTCTACATCCTGAAGGCGCTGCAGTTTCCCGCTGGGTCGGAGGTCATCTTTCCCGCGCTGACGTTCTGGGTGATGCCGGAGATGGCTCGGCAGGCAGGCCTGAAGCCGGTCTTCGCGGACGTTGACCCGGCGACATTCAACATCACCGCCGCCACCATCGAACGTGCGGTCACCCTTCGAACCGTCGCGGTCGTGCCGACGCACCTGTGGGGACTGCCGTGCGACATGGATGAAATCATGTCGGTGGCATCCCGACATGGCCTGGCCGTTATCGAAGACTGCGCGCACGCGCTTGGCGCGACGTATGACGGCTGGCCGGTCGGCACGTTCGGCCACGCCGCGATCTTCAGCTTTCAAACGTTCAAGCCATTGAACGCGTACGGCGGAGGCATGGCGGTCGTGCACGATCCTGATGTTGCGTCGCGCGTGGCGGCGCTCGCCTCGGCGGAGCCGCTGCCACCCATGGAACGTGTGAAGCACCGGCTGTGGCACGGCCGCGTGATGCGGCTCGCCACGCGCCCCGATGTGTTCAAGTGGACGCTCTTCCCACTCATGTACGCCTGCACGAGGCTCCATTGGAGCATCGATATGTACTTCTGGGAGAAGATCCGGCCGCTCAGTCCGATGCCGGAGGATTACCACGAGCGTTTCACCAATGTTCAGGCGGCCATCGCGCTCGAAGGTCTTGCCAGATTGGACGTCTGGACAGCGCAACGTCAGCGGCATGCGGCGCAGATGAATGAGATGCTTGGAGACGTGCCCGGCATCCGCATTCCTGTCGTACCCGCCGGAAGGACGCACGTCTATTACCAGTATTGTGCGTACGTGCCGTCCCGCGATGCGGTCGTCGCAACGTGTCTTCGCCGTGGCATCGATCTCGAGACGCTGCATGTCGATGTGTGTTCGGACCTCGAGCTGTTCGGCCGCCCAAGCGCGCGGGCAAACACGCCCGGCGCACGACAATCGACGGGCACCGTGCAGATTCCCATCTACGAGTCCCTCTCGGAGCATCAGCTGGCATCTGTATCGGCCGCGGTGCGTGAGGCGGTGCAGGCGCTCGAGCCGCGGGCCGAGGCGGCTGTGCGCGAGCCGTCCTGATGCATGTCGTGCCTGGTCCTCTCGTCTACGCCGGGATTCTGCTCGCCGCAGCGATCGAAGGAGAAGTGGCGTACGTCGCGGCGGCCGCGCTGGTCGCCCACGGCGTGCTCAACCCGATAGGGGTCATCGTTGCCGGCACGCTCGGTGCGGCGGTCGGCGACCAGTTCTATTTCTATCTGCTGCGCGGCCGATTGGCGCAGTGGGTCGCTCGATTTCCGAAGATCGCCAGGCGTGCCGAGCCGCTCGTAGGGCGCGTGCGGCGGAATCAGGCGACGATGGTGCTGCTCATCCGATTCGCGCCGGGACTACGGATCGCGCTTGCCGCTGCCTGCGCCTACGTGGGTGTCAGCGCGATCCGTTTCAGTATGTTGAACCTGCTCGCCGCGTTCCTCTGGGCGATCACCTTGCTCCTGCTGATCGCCTGGCTCGGGCCGACCTATTTGTCAGCGCTGGGCATCACTGGTTGGAAGGCGGCGATCGTTACCGGTCTTGTCGTCGTCATCCTCCTTCATCTCGCCGGGCGCGCCGAACGCCGCGCCATGTCTCATTAATCGCTCGCCCGCAGATGGGCAGCGACGAGGGCTATCGCAACGGCCCCGCAGACGATCGTCACGAAAGCAGGGAAGAGCTCGAAGAAGAGCATGAAGATCCTGTCCAGATAGGAATTCCCGCCGTCTCACGATCCAGTTTCAGCATCGTCAGCAGCGCGAACTCTGTTGCGGTTTCAAACGAGAGATCGAGGATGACCATCGCCGGCCGCTCACGCTTGATGCGGCTGTAAGCGGTGGCGGGCGACTCGAAGACCGCGACGTCGATATCGGGGTAGCCGAGAAGCATGGCGAGCGCATCGCGCTCTGGGTAATTGGTCACGACCACCGCCGTCCGTCCCGCGAGTGTTGTTGCCATCGACGACCTCCGCATGCCTCTACGGCAAGGACGATGCCGACAGCATGTGGGGTGATTCGGCGCGGATCCCGCGGTGGACGCGCTGCGCTGCCCTCGGGAGCGTCCACACACTCTGCGCATGGATGCGCAGGTCGCTCAGCCATCACGCCTGGGCGCGTGGCGCACCACGAGGTTTCATGGCCATTTCCATGCGAAAGCACCTTGGCGCGCCGTTCAGACTTACGGGTTCCTCGACGCACTCGGACCGGCTGACTCGCGCCAGACCTCCATTCGGCATCGCCATCCGATCGACTGGCTGTTCGCGAGGGACATCGGCCTCACGCGCGGCCGCGTGCAGCGCGTGGAACGGGTGTCGGATCACTTCCCGTTGACCGCGACGCCTGACCTTTCTCACGAGGAGCGCTGATGGACATCGCGTCCGTGGCTGATCTACAGTGCTCTTTAACTAAATGATTAAATCATCCAGTCAAGAGCCCGACGGCGACACCGAGCAGCGGATCCTCGACGCCGCACACGCCGTGTTCATCCGCCGCGGCACTGCCGGCGCGCGCATGCAGGAGATTGCGCAGGAGGCACGCGTCAACTCGGCGCTGCTGCACTACTACTTCCGCACCAAGGATCGGCTGGCGGAGGCGGTGTTCCGGCGCGCGGCGGCGCAGTTGATGCCGGCGGTGATTCGCGTGCTCGGGTCGGACCTGGAGCTGGAGAACAAGGTGCGGCAGGTCATCGACATCGAGCTGCGGCAGCTGCTGGCGACACCGTATCTACCCGGCTACATCCTCAGCGAGCTCACGCACCATCCCGAACGCGCACAACAGCTCTTCTCCTCCGCGACAGGGATGTCCCCGCGAGTGATCGGGACGCGCGTCTTCAAGGTCTTGAAGAAGCAGATCGACGAGCGCGTGATGGAGCGGCGCATGCACCCCATGGCGCCGGAGCAATTCGCCATCAACCTGCTCGCATTGTGCGTGTTTCCGTTTGCCGCCCGGCCGATGGTCATGGCCCTTGTCGGCCTCAACGATCGTGGCTTTGAACAGTTCATCAACCGGCGGCGCAGGGAGTTGGCGCCGTTCTTCCTGAGGGCATTGCGCCCATGACTACAGTCCGTGTGGCGGGTCCGAAAGGGCCCGCCCTGCTTGTGATTGGCCTGCTCGTTGCGACGCCCGCTCATGCGCAGCGGACGGGCAGGGCGTTCGATCTCGCGACGCTTCAGCAGTCTGCCATCGATACCGACCCGCGTTCGCGCGAGCTGCAGTTGTACGCGGACCAGAGTGCGCTCAGGCTGCGCAACATCAGTATTCTCAGGCTACCGACCGTGATGCTCGATAGTCAGGCGCAGTATCAGTCCGACGTCGCACACTTGCCGTCCGGCGCGCCGTTCAGCGGAGCGTTCAAGCCGCCGAAGGACACCTACGACGCCAGCATCCGCATCGATCAACGACTGTTCGATCCGACGGTTGGCGCCCAGGGTTCCGTCGAGCGGGCGCAGCTCGCGGAAAACCAGGCGCGCGTCCGCTCGACGCTCTTCACGCTGCGACAGCAGGTGAACGACGCGTTCTTCTCCGCCGCCGCTCTCCAGGCCCGCGCCGGTGCGCTCACCGCGACCATCACGGAACTGAACGCGCGTCTGCAGGAAACCAATGCGCGCGTGCAGCAGGGAACAGCGCTGCCGGCGGATGCGGCCGCCATCGAAGCGACGCTGCTGCAGCGTCAGCAGGACCTCGACGACCTGCAGGCGAGCCGCCGTGCGGCACTCGAGCGGCTGAATACGCTGACGGGCCAGACGCTCAGCGAAGCGGATACGTTGCTGCTGCCGAACCTGGTCGACAGGGTCGTCGAGGCACGCCGCTCGCAGACCAGTCTGCGCGCGCGTCCCGAGTACGAGCAGTTCGCGCGTATGCGTGATCGGCTGACGACTCAGCAGGCGCTGACCGCGGCGCAGGACCGCCCGCGCCTCTCCGCCTACGGCCGCGTCGGCTACGGCCAACCTGGCCTCAACTTCGTCGCCAGCGACTTCGAAACCTATGCCCTCGGTGGCTTACGGCTGCAGTGGAACGCGTGGACATGGGGCTCTGGCCCGCGCGAGCGTGCGGCGCTCGGCATTCAACAACAGATCGTGCAGGCCGACGAGGCGGCGTTCGCGAAAGGCGTGACGACGGCCATAGAAGGCGACGAGCAGGCGATCGATCGCCTGCAGCGCTCGCTCACCGTAGACGACCGCATCGTCCTGCTGCGCGAACAGGTGGACCGCTCTACGCAACTTCGGCTTCAGGAGGGTGTCGTGACGGCATCGGAGTATCTGGATCGCAACGCGGAGCTCCTGCAGGCGCGCTTCGCGAAGGCAGGGCATGAAGTGGAGCTGGCGCAGGCCAGCGCGCATCTGCTGACGACGCTTGGCTTGGAGGTCCGGTGATGATGCACCCGCGGAAGTTGGCAGTTGGAAGGTGGGCGTTGGCAGTTTGCGTCGCGCTGGCGGCCTGCAACCGCGCCGAACAACCAGACGCATATGGCAACGTCGAAGCAACCGAAGTCATTGTCTCGTCGGAAGTGGGCGGACAGCTGACGACGTTTGCCGTCGAAGAAGGGCAGATGCTCGCAGCCGGCGAAAAGGCGGCGACCGTCGATCCAACACAGCTGACGTTGCAGCGCGACCAGGCCGCCGCACAGCGTGAGACGGCAGCGTCGCGCGCCGGCGAGATCAACAGCCAGGTGCAAGCGTTGACCGCGCAGCGCGAGGCGCTGGAGGCACAGCGGCAATCGTCCATCGCGCAGCGAAGCGCGCTGCAGGCGCAGCTGGAGATTGCGCAGCGCAACCTGGAGCGCACTCAGCGCCTCTCTGCGGCGCAGGCGGCGACCACGCAGCAGCTCGATCAGGCCGAGCGCGACGCGCGCGTGCTGCAGGAGCAAATCAAAGCGCAGGACCAACAGATCGCGGCGCAGGCCCGGCAGGTCGCCGCTCAGAACGCGCAGGTCGCGGCGGCACAGCAGCAGCACCGCACAGCGCAAACGCAGATTGCTGCCGCCGATGCGCAGGTGGCACAGCTCGACGACCGCATCCGCCGCACCGCGGTCACCAATCCAAGTGCCGGGACCGTGCTCGTCACCTACGTGAAGCGCGGCGAGATCGTGCAGGTCGGCCAGCCGCTCTACAAGATTGCCGACATGGGCGCCGTGGACGTGCGTGCTTATGTCACCGAGCCGCAGCTGGCGGACGTGAAGATCGGCAAGCAGGCGCGCGTCACGCTTGACGCCGGCGACAATCACCCGACGCTGAGCGGAACGGTGTCGTGGGTGTCGGCGCAGGCCGAGTTCACGCCCACACCGATCCAGACGCGCGATGAGCGCGCGGATCTCGTCTACGCGGTCAAGATTCGCGTCGCCAACCAGAACGGTGTGCTGAAGGTCGGCATGCCGGTGGACGTGGATTTCTGATGGACGCGATCAAAGCAGAAGCGCTCGAGAAACGATTCGCGACGACCGTCGCCCTCGACAAGGTGTCGTTCACGATCGACCAAGGCGAGCTGTTCGGCTTCATCGGCCCCGACGGCGGAGGTAAGACGACACTGTTTCGCATTCTCGTCTCGCTGCTCACGCCCGACGCGGGTCGAGCGCAGGTGCTCGGTTTCGACGTCGTCCGCGACTATCGTGCGCTGCGCCTGCGCGTCGGCTACATGGCCGGCCGCTTTTCGCTCTATCCGGATCTGAGCGTCGAGGAAAACCTCACCTTTTTCGCGTCCGTTTTCGGCACGACTGTCGAGCGCGAGTACGCGCAGATCGAGCCGATTTACGCGCAGCTCGAACCATTCCGCAACCGCCACGCGGGCGCGCTCTCCGGCGGCATGAAACAGAAGCTCGCGCTCTGCTGCGCGCTCGTGCATCGGCCCGACGTGCTCTTTCTCGACGAGCCGACGACCGGCGTGGACGCCGTCTCGCGCCGCGAGTTCTGGGATCTCCTCGGCGTGCTCAAACAAGGGGGCCTCACGACCGTCGTGTCGACGCCGTACATGGACGAGGCGACGCGCTGCGATCGCGTGGCGTTGATGCATCGCGGGAAGCTGCTCGGCCTCGATGCGCCGTCCGGCATCATTGCCGCATTCGATCGGCCGCTGCTCGGAGTGCACGCGGCGCAGCGCTACAAGGCGCTGCTCGCGCTGCGCACGTACGAGCACGCCCAGAGCGCCTACCCGTTCGGCGACGTCCTCCACTACACAGACGCGCGAACGGATCTGCCCGCCGAGGCGATTGGAGCGGACATCAAGCGATTCCTCGACGCGAGTGGTTTCAGCGACGCCTCGGTTGAACCGTTGACCCCCACGGTCGAAGACAGCTTCATCGCCCGCACCGAATCGGATCCTGGATCCCGGACCCCGGATCCCGGGAGACTTCAGTGAGCGACCTCGCCATCCAGGTGAAGGACCTGACGCGCCGCTTCGGCGACTTCATCGCCGTCGATCGCATCTCGTTCGAGGTGAAAGAGGGCGAGGTGTTCGGATTTCTCGGCGCGAACGGGGCGGGAAAGACGACCGCGATTCGCATGCTCATTGGCTTGCTGCAGCCGACCGGCGGTAGCGCTCGCGTCGCGGGATACGACGTCGCTACGCAGGCCGAGCAGGTGAAGCGCAGCATCGGCTACATGAGCCAGCGCTTCTCGCTCTACGAAGACCTGACGCCGCGCGAGAACATCCGCCTCTACGGCGGCATCTACGGACTGACGCGCGAGCAGATTCGTACCCGCACGGCGCAGATGCTCGACCGTCTTGGTATCTCGAGCGTCGCCGACACCGCCGTGCGCAGTCTGCCGCTCGGCTGGCGGCAGAAGCTGGCGTTCTCCGTGGCCCTGGTCCACCAGCCGCGCATCGTCTTTCTCGACGAGCCGACCAGCGGCGTCGATCCCATCACGCGCCGCCAGTTCTGGGAGCTGATTTACGACGCCGCCGCGAACGGCACGACCGTACTCGTGACCACGCATTACATGGATGAAGCGGAGTACTGCGATCGCATTTCGATCATGGTGGCAGGACGCATTGCTGCGATGGGCGCGCCCATGCAGTTGAAACGCGACAGTCAAGTCGCCTCGATCGACGAGCTGTTCGTACAACTCGCGCGTCCCGACGGTCCCACTCGGCCCACCCGCCCCTCCAGCCCTTCCGGCGAGGGATCGCGATGACCGCCCTGGGCGGTCTTCTTCGTAAGGAATGGTTCCACATCCGGCGCGATCGCCGCACCGCTACGGTGTTGATTGCGCTGCCTGTCGTGCAGGTGCTGCTCTTCGGCTATGCCATTCGTACCGACGTGGACAACGTGCGGCTTGCGGTGGTCGATCCGGCGCCGGATGCGCAGACGATCTCGCTGCGCAACCGCTTCGCCGCGGCCGACGTGTTCCGCACCGTCGCCGTCGTGCCGCGCATCACCGACCTGGATCCGCTGTTCGAATCGGGCGCCGCGCAGCAGGCGATCGTCTTCTATCCGGGGTTCAGCCGCGACCTCGGCAGAGGTGAACCGGCGAAGCTGCTGATCATCACCGACGCCACCGAGCCGAACACTGGCAGCCTGCTGCAGTCGTACGCGCAGGCTGTCGTGAATCAGTGGGTGGGTGGGGCGAGTAGGGCTGGTGGGGCTGGTGGGGGCGTCCGCATCGTTCCGCAGGTGCGGATGCGTTTCAACCCGACGCGCGAGAGCAAGAACCTGTTCGTGCCGGGCCTGATGGCATTTGTGCTGACGATCATCTCGTCGATGATGACCGCCATCTCGCTCACGCGCGAGAAAGAGACCGGCACGATGGAGGCGCTGCTTGTCTCGCCGCTGCGTCCATGGCAGATCATCGTCGGCAAGGTCACGCCCTACCTGGCGATCGGCTTCGTCAGCGTGGTCCTCGTCATCGTCGAAGCCTTGCTCGTCTTCCATGTGCCGCTGCGCGGCAGCGTCCCGCTGTTGCTCGTCGAGGGCGCGCTCTACATCCTCGTGTCGCTCTCGCTCGGCATCCTGATCTCGGCGCGCACCTCGTCGCAGCGTGTCGCCATGATGTTCGCGCTGCTCGGCACGATGCTTCCCAACATCCTCCTCTCCGGCTTCATCTTCCCGCTCGAGAGCATGCCCTCGGCGCTGCAGGCCATTTCCTACGTGGTGCCGGGGCGCTGGTTCGTCACCATCGCGCGCGGCATCATGCTGAAGGGGATCGGCTTCGAATACGTCTGGCGCGAAACGCTGTTCCTGGCGGCCATGGCGGCGGTGCTGCTAGCGGCCAGCGTCCGCTCCTTCAACGAGCGGCTGGAGTAGACATGCGGCGCATCCTGTATCTCGCGCAGGCCGAAGTGCTGCACATCCTTCGCGACCACATCCTGCTGGCGCAGGTGCTGGTCGTCCCCGTCGTGCAGCTTCTGGTGCTGACAAACGCCGCCACCTTCGAGATCCGCAACACGCCGATTCACATTGTCGATCTCGATCGCTCTCCCGCCTCGCGCGGTGTCGTCAATCGGCTGGCGGCCAACGGTCATTTCGACATCGTCGATACCACACCGTCGGTCGACGTCGGTGACGACCATCTGCTGCGCGGTACGGCAACGATGATCGTCGTCATTCCCCGGCACTTCGAGGAATCGATCGTGCGCACCGGCGTCGGGCAAGTGCAGCTTTCGGTCAATGCGGAAAAGGGATCGGCGGCGGGGATCGTTCAGTCGTATGCGACGCAGGTGTTGACGGATTACGCTGCTTCGCTTCGGCCTGTAGACAACGAATCCCGCATCGCGGATGCCGGATCCCGACCGCGCATCGAGGTACAGGCGCGCAGCAGATACAACCCGACGCAGAACTACAAGCACTACATGGTTCCGGGCATTCTCGTCGCGCTGATGACCATCATCGGCACGCTGCTGAGCGCGCAGAACATCGCGCGCGAGAAGGAGCTCGGCACGCTCGAGCAGCTGAACGTGACGCCGATCACGAGAGGGCAGTTCATCATCGCCAAGCTGCTGCCGTTCTGGGTGCTGGGACTCATAGAGCTGTCGCTCGGTCTTCTCGTCGGCAAGCTCGTATTCGGCATCCCGATGGTCGGCAACCTTGCGCTGCTGTACTGCGTTGCGGCTGTCTATCTGGCGGTTGCCGCCGGCATCGGCCTGTGGATCTCCGCCATCGTGGACACCCAGCAGCAGGCGATGTTTGTCACCTTCTTCATCGTCAACATCTACCTGCTGATGAGTGGCCTGTTCACGCCCATCGACAGCATGGCGCCGTGGGTGCAGAAGGTCACGATGATCAACCCGGTGCGTCACTTCGTGACGATTTCGCGGGCGATTCTGATGAAGGGCGCGGGGCCGGCCGAAATCGCGCAGCCGTTCCTGATTCTGCTCGGCACGGCGGCCGTCGTTCTCGTCGTCGCCGTCGGTCAATACCGCAAGCGAGCGGCGTAGAATACGCCGCATGAAAATACGCCTGCTGCTTGGAACGCTGCTCGTCGTGTGTGCCGCCTCGCTGCTGGCGCAGACGACAGGGGAGCTCGTCAACGACGGGAAAAACACCGACAACGTGACGACGCAGAGCATGGGCTATGCGCGTCAAAGCTACAGTGCGCTGAAGCAAATCAACCCGTCCAACGTGAAGCGCCTCGTGCCCGTCTGGAACACGAGCGTGATGAACGACATGGGCGAGCTGGCAGCGCCCACGGTCTATAACGGCGTGATGTACGTGATTAACGGCAAGTGGACGTTCGCGCTGGACGTGGCGAATGGCAGGCAGATCTGGCGCACGCCGGTGGTGCTCGAGCAGGGCACCGTGGGAGCGCCGATCACACGCGGAGCTGCGACGATTTACAACGGCAAGGTGTTCCGCGTCACCTACGACAATCATCTGGTCGCCCTCGACATGAAGACGGGCAAGGAGCTGTGGAACCAGAAGTTCGCGGACAAGAAGGATGGCTACTACGCCACCGGCGCGCCGATTGTCGCCAACGGCGTGCTGATCTCCGGCATGGCCGGCGGCGAGCGGACGACGCGCGGATTCCTTGACGGTTGGGATCCTGACACAGGGAAGAAGTTGTGGCGCCGCTACACGATTCCTGCGCCGGGCGAACCTGGATCGGAGACGTGGCCGAAGAACAGCGACGCGTGGATGTACGGCGGCGGTCCCACGTGGCGCTCGGGCTCCTACGATCCGCAGCTCGATCTCGTTTACTGGGGCACGGGCAACGCGGAGCCGTACGATCCGCATCCGCGTGAAGGGCTGGACAGCCTGTTCACATCGAGCGTGCTCGCGATTCGGCCGAAGACCGGCGAGATCGCGTGCTACTACCAGTTCACGCCAAACGACGTGTACGACGTGGACGGCACCGATGAACTGCTGCTCGCTGATCTGCAGGTGAACGGGCAGGCGCGCAAGGTGATGATCCAGGCGAACAAGAATGGATTTCTCTACGTCATCGATCGCACCAACTGCGCCCTCATCGCGGCGAATCCGCTGGTGAAGGTCAACTGGGCGTCGCGGGTCGATCTCGAAACCGGTCGTCCCGTGCTCACCGATGTCTACAAGAAGTTCTTCGACGGCGAGGAAGTCGAGATCTGGCCGTCGCGCGGCACCAACGCGGTTCCCATTGCGTTCAGTCCGGCGACGGGTCTCATTTACGCGAGCACCTGGGATGTGCCGCGCATCCAGAAAATTGCGTCGAACAGGAAAGAGCAGGTGCTCGGTGCCGATTCGACTGGCGTGACCGCACGCGTGCCCGACGCGCGTCCAGGTGATGTGATGGGACACTTCACGGCGATCAACCCGCTGACGGGTCAGAAGAAGTGGGAGATGCCGCTCGTCGATCTGCCGGGCTCGGCGGGAATGCTCGCCACCGGCGGCGGCCTCATCTTCACAGGGAAGCTCACCGGCGAGTTCGTAGCGCTTGATGCAGCGACCGGCAAACAGCTGTGGCAATTCCAGACGGGCTCGAGCATCAACTCGACGGCCATCACGTATACATACAAAGGGCAGCAGTTCGTCACCATCGCATCGGGCCGAGGCGGCGTGTTGGCGAATCGCTATGCTGCGGAAAAGATTCCTTCCGGCGGCTCGATTTGGACGTTTGCCCTGCAACCGTAAACGACGACCCGTCGCATGCGGGTCTGCAGATGCTGACTTTGATCGGCCCTCTTTCATGTGAACCGCGCTACCCACCAGTCGGTAGCGCGGAGCCCTGCTGTTTATGCCTGAACAAGTTGATTGCTCAGGCTGCCTGATGAATTCACCAATTGTTTCGAGAAACAGGCGAGTTCTGCGGCCATGCACCATTCGCGCGGGTTGGCATAGCCCCTGCTCTATACGCGGGCAGTTCGAAAGTTTCCTCACCCCGTAGCGAAAGTGGCGGGGTTATCCGCTAGTCAACCTGCCTGTGCACCCGGGGGCGAGTCGAAAGATTCGCCCTCCAGCCTCTCAACTCGGGAAATCGGGATTCGGCATTCGCGATTCAGCAGGTCGGGCGCCACGGGATATCATCTCGTCCCACCGCGCATGAAGATGCGATCGTCGTGGCAATCCTGACCGTCGACGGCGCCCGGCTCGATGTCGTCCAGGGCGGCTCGGGACGCGACCTCGTGCTCTTCCATTCGCTGCTGACCGATCGCACGGTCTTCGATCAAGTGATTGCGACGCTGGGGCGCGACCGGCGGCTGACACTGGTCAATCTCCCGGGCTTCGGCGAGTCGGATCCCGCCGGGCCCGCGATCGAGGATTACGCGGACCGCGTCGCGCTCCTCTTCCCCGCACTCGAACTGAAGCCTGAATCCACCGATGTCGTCGGCGTCTCCTTCGGTGGCTTCGTGGCCATCGCCCTCGCTGCGCGCTACGGGCATCTGTTCTCCCGGCTGGTGCTGGCAGGCGCGGCGGCTGTGTTCCCAGAGCGATCGCAGATGCGGCTGCGGGCTATGGCCGAACGGGCGTCGCAGGACGGGATGGGGGCAGTAGTGGAGACTGCGCTTCCTCAGATGTTCACTGCGCGCTTCATCTCGGCGCGCCCGGATATCGTCGCCGCCAGGACGGAGACTCTGTTGAGCGCGCGTCCGGAATGCTTCGCGGACGCGTGCCGGGCGCTGGCCAACCTCGACCTCCGCGCCATGCTCGTCAAGATCAAGAACGACACGCTGGTCGTCGTGGGAAAGTTCGACGTCACCACGCCTCCCGTCCTCGCTCGCGAGCTGACGGCGGGCATCACCGGTGCCCGACTCGTGGAGATCCCCGAATGCGCGTGCCCGCCCGTCGAACAGCCGAAAACGTTCGCGTGCGAAGTCCGCAACTTTCTCTCGGGCTTGACGCCGTGGAAGGCCAGGGCGCGCAACATCTTTCTCAACATCGCAGGATTCGCGATGATTTTCATCGCGACCTCGTTGCTGGCGGTTTGGGTACGGACGGGGCTGGAGAAGCTCCTGAGCCTGGGGCTGCGCTGGGCGGCCCTCGCTTTCGCCCTGATGGCCGGAGTCGTGTGGGCATCGCTATTCGGATTCATTCGGAAAGAACATCTGCGGAACCCAGATGGGCGGGTGCTGCCCCTGCCAGCCGCGGGCTTCCTGCTTGGGGCGGCGGTGGTGTGGGTGTACATCTTCGCCGGTGTGTCGGATGTGTTGTCGGGTCTGGGTGCCGTCCAGTACGTGACGCCGGGGAAACCGGAGGATCTCCTTTATTACCTCACGGACTCGTACATGTGGCACTTCTTCGATCTCATACCGGGGTTGAACATCACGACCGCGCTGGGATGGAAATCCCCGATCGACTTGCAGGGAGGTGTCCGCGGGCTGCTCCTCCTCTTGTTCCGCGTGGCGGTGATCTACCAGGTTCTCGCCAAAGGGCGCGAGATGTTCAAGCGCGATGAGCCGGCGGTGGACGGCGGGCCGTGACGCGTCAGCAGTGCCGCTAGACGAGCGATCCTGGCTTGTTCTTATAACGATTCACGATCGCGTCAGCACTCATATACGCGAGCGCCTGAATCGTCAGCGTCGGATTGAACCCGCTCATCGTCGGGAAATTTGCGCTGCCGACAATGAACAGGTTTGGAATGTCCCAGCTCTGGCCGTAGCGATTCACCACCGATGTTTTGGGATCGCTGCCCATGCGCGTACCGCCCTCGTGGTGCGCGCCCGGCGCTCCTGAGCCCGAGGGCGCGCGCCAGACATGCGTGGCGCCCATCGCACGTCCCAGTTCTTCGAGCTTGCCGAAGAGGAACTCGATGCGGGCTGTTTCGTTCGGCCGTCGCCAGTCGTAGGTCAGACGCGGTGCCGGCAGCCCGAACTGATCGCGCACGTTCGGATCGAGGTCGATCGTCTGGTCGGCGTACGGCAGGTTCTCGGTCTGCGCAACGATCGCGGCATGCCGTGCGAAGTATTTCGAGAGGAAGTCTCGATACGCGGCGCCCCATCTCGGCACGCCGGGCGGCGGGTTCATCGCTAGCGCGGCGCCGATCGGGCCGGCCTCGAGATCGGCCGGCGTGATCGAGATCTGCGCGCCGCGGATGAAATTCCTGCCGCCGTGATCGAAATTGTCGGCGTTGAAATCGTCCAGGGTGTGCTTCTGCGCACTGGGACCCATGTAAATGTTGACGAAGCGATCGTCGAAGGCGACAAAGACCCGCGCCCCGATGTGCGCCATCAGATGCTTGCCGACGTGTCCGCTCGAATTCGCCAGGCCGTTCGGGAATTTCGCCGTCTTCGAGAGCAGCAGCAGGCGTGTGTTGTCGTAGATGAAGGTTGCAAGGATCACGAGATCCGCTTCGATCGTGTTCTGCGAACCGTCGATGCCCCAGTACGACACGCCGGTCGCGCGGCCGCTGTTGTCGCTGTTGACGCGATGCACCATCGCGCCGGTGATCAGCGTGAAATTGCCGGTCGCATCGGCCTCGGGAAGTTTGGTGACGAGGATGCTCCCCTTCGCGCCGATGTGGCAGCCGAACGCCTGACAGAAGCCGCAGTAGCTGCACGCGGGACGCCCCTGGTAGTTGCGCGACAGGATGGCGCGCGGCGTGGAAAACGGGTGATACCCGAGCTTGCGCGCGCCCTGCTCGAAGATGACGCCCGATTGATCGGCAAGCAGCGGCGGCAGCGGATACTCACGGCGGCGCGGCGCCTCGAAGATATTGCCGCCGTCGATCTTGCGGCCACCGAGATTGCCCGCCTTGCCGGACACGCCGAGCTCGTATTCGGCGCGATCGTAAAAGGGCTCGAGGTCGGCGTACGTCAACGGCCAGTCGGCGAGCGAGGAGTCTTTCGGAATGGCCGTAGCGCCGTAGCGTTCGATGGTCTGTGATCTCGCGCGGAAATCGTCCTCGTGCAATCGCCAGGAGACCGCGCCGTAGTGCACCGTTCCGCCGCCGGCCTGGTTGCCGTAGTTCAGCACGCCCATCGGGTTGGCACGCGTGCGCGGATTCGGCCGCCATGTGACCGGCTGGCGCTTGTTGTGCGGACGCAGGTCCTGCCGCTGGAAGTAGCGCAGTTCATCAAGGCCGGCGAAATCCGCGGTCGCGTGACGCGCCCCGCGCTCGAGGCCGATCACCTTCATGCCCGCCTTGGCGAGCTCCGCTGCGAGTATTCCGCCGGCCGCACCAACACCGACGATGACGACGTCCGCCTTCTGGGTTGCCATGGCTACGTTGTGGCCTTGCCGCCCTGCGACTGCAGGCCGATCATCGGCGCGCGTGTGAACGCCTGTCTGTCTTGCAGGTCGGCGGGCGTGTACACCGCTTGTCCGCCCGGGAAGCCCACCAGCCGCCATCCGGCGAAATCCTTGTTGCCGCCATACACCGGATCCGCGAAGAGCCCCTCGATGGTGTGCGTGCGGATGGTCTCGAAGAACGCCCGCGCCTCGGGCCATACGAAACCGCTCGCCTTGCCCTGCTCGAGCGCTGCGATTACTTCGTCCTGTTTGCCGCTCTCCAACCGGGCGAACGGCTGGTTGTAGGTCTTGCGGCAATACGCATCGAGCTGCGCGAGGCCGCGACGATAAAAATCCTGCAGCTCCGCGTAGGCGCCGGCGAGCGCGAGATCGATGTAGTTCAGCACCGCCGCATCGCGCGCACCCGGCTTGCCAGGCGCGCCGGGCATCAGCCGTTCAGTAAACGCCGCAACAGTCGCTGCATCCTGCGCGTTGAAGAACGCACCGAGTCCTGCGCCAGCATGCGCGTCTTCATGTTGGTCGACGCTCTGCGCGGACGCGTCGGCTACCGAGGCGCTCAGCGCACCTGCGACGGAGCCCGCGGAGACGACGGCACGCTTGAGAAACGTACGCCGTGACGCATCGCGAGCGCTCATTTGTCTGCGCCGCCGGCGCCGGGTGCGGATCCGCCGAACAGATATCGCGAGCCGTCGGCGAGGATGAAGTTGCGGCCGACCGCCTTGTTCGTGCCGTCGCGCGCCTGATAGCCCTCGATGGTGAACTCGGTGCCGAGCTTCAGCGTGTTCTTCGTCACGCCGAGGCGTATGAGCTGATTCGGGCTGCCGCCTTCGACCAGCCACGCCACGACCGAGCCGTCAGGCTGCTTCACGTCCATGTGGAACCAGGAGTGGGGGTTGATCATCTCCCACTTGGTAAGCGTTCCTGTCAGCTTCAGCGGCTTGTTGATGTCGAATTCCGACGAGAAGGCGTGATGCGCGACGAGCGGCGCGGCGACGAGCCACGCACCGAGGGCGACGATGGCGACGAACGTGGATCTCATTTCGATGCTCCTTTCGCGCGCTTCTCATCTTCGCGTGCGCCCCTCAGCAGGTTGGCGAGGCTGTAATTGCCCTCGTGGCACGCGTGCTCGAAGATCGGCCCGACCGATTTCTTCCACGGCACCTCCGCCGACCACGGGCGTGTCCACACCTTCGGATCGTCAACGGTGAAGCGGTAGGCCAACGTGTCGTCGCTGGTGCGCGTGAAGCGCTCGGTCAGCTTCATGTCGGCGCTCGCACCCTGGAACGCGGTCTGCTCGGTGAAATTCGTCGTCTCAATGACCAGCGTGTCGCCCTCCCAGCGGCCGCGCGAGCTTCCTTCGAGCTGACGGATGCTGCTCGGTAGCACCGGACGGCCATCGGTGGGAATGATGCGCGGGTCGTGCAGCATCTCGACGAGGATCATCACCGTGTTGGCGCTCTGCACGATCTGATAGTTGTTGTTGTAGGCGCCGGCCAGCATCGGCGGGCCGTTGCGGTCCATCAGGATGCAGCGGACCATGAACGACTGGTTCTGCGCGGCGTCGGTGATGGCGCCGGCGCGCTTCCTCGCCTCGGCGCGCGCCGCGTTGAGCCGCTTGCCTTCTTCGGTCATTGGCGGCAGGTGGCCGTCCGGTGGATCCACGATCAACGACGTCCGCAGGTTCAGCGCCAGCGGCGACTGGCTCTTGTCGAGGCCGAACTGCGTGAAGTCGTAATGCACGTCCGCGATCGTCCCGGGTGTGGTCTGCTCCGACTCTTCGGACGCCGCGCGCTTCATTTGTTCGAGCACTTCTTCTTTCGTGAAGAACTCACGATTGATTCCTTGCGGGCGCTCGAGCGGGGTATAGGTAGTGTTGTTCCAGAAGCCCTGGAAGTCGGGGTGGCCGTCGGGCAGCCGCGGGACTCTGTAGGTTGGCGCGCCTGACGAGGCGCGCCCTCCTGTTTGTGCGCCTATCGGCGCGACGAGAAGCGCGACCGCGAATCCGAGGGCCGTTGCCGCAAAACATCGACGCAGCATGTGCAGTCTCCGATCAGTTGCTTGATGGCTTCCGCAGGGATCCGTAAATCAGGTCTTCGACGAACGGGATGCAGTTGAACTCGAGCAGCTGCGCGTTCTTTTCGACGCGGCGATAGAGCGGCATGCTGATCTTCCACGGCCGCGTGAAGGTCTGGGGGTCGTCGATGGTCGCTTCATATGAGAGGTGATCCGCATCGATCGCGGTGATGCGCTCGACGACGTGGAGCTGGTCGCTGTGGAAGTTCCCCGCGCGATCGAACCACGACTGATCGTTGAAGCCGGCCGTGTCGATGACGAGCGTCTCGCCCTCCCAGTGGCCGTTCGACCATCCCATCCAGCTGTCGGCCGGCGCCTCCTTGTGATCCGTCATGTAGATCGTGCGCACGCCGCGTGCGTAGGTGAACGCCATCATGATGTAGGTGGGCGTCTGCACGATCTGAAAAGGGTACGGCATGTACATGGCGCGCGGCACGCCCGGCAGGTAGCACTTGATCTCCGGATCGAGCTTGATGCGATTCGCGTAGTTCTCCTTCTTTTTCGCCAGCGCCTCCGGCTTGTAGGGGAGCGGCGCGTCGACGATGCCGCTGCCCGCGGGAACGGCGTTGCTGGCGCCAAGCTCGAGAATCTGGCCCGGAGCGGCCGAGTGCGGCTCGATGTCCCAGTAGGCTTCGGTGATCGCC
Organism: Vicinamibacterales bacterium; assembly: GCA_035492455.1. Lineage (GTDB taxonomy): Bacteria > Acidobacteriota > Vicinamibacteria > Vicinamibacterales > UBA2999 > Gp6-AA40. The sequence continues at coordinate 73,661 of DATJJE010000078.1, forward strand.
TGATAGACGCCGTTCAGATTGGGCTTGCCGTCAGCGGTGCGGGGTGCTCGATACGCGCGCGATTGCGCGGATGACGATGGGGCAGTCAACGACACTGCTGCGACGACTCCGACAGCGACAAGCAACGCCATCGTAGGGGCCGGTTTGAGCCGGCCCATAAGGTTGCGCATAGCGGCTACTGACCGCGCATATTGAACGCCCGCGCGCGGGGCGCGTCAAGGATTTGCTGAAACCCGCCAGCCCGGCATTCCCCTCGCTCTGGCGTATGCCGGAGCGGCGCGGGGCCTGATCGTGAAGGGTTTCACGACGTGCCGGTGGTCGCGCGCGCAACGCTCTCGTGCGACTGCCAATCGGCGAAGAGGCGATGCGGCGGGGGCGTGCGCCGCAGGATCTGGTTACGGCGCGATCCTCATGCCGTCGGCGATCCGTTGCGCCTCTGACTGCGTGAAGTCTCCGCTGATGACCGCGGCGTCGCCGATCGGTGATTTGAGTGTTGGAGCGGCCACGACCTGACCGTCGATCAGCATCGCGACCGGCTTGCCCCGGTGGTTTCGCGTCGCCTCGCGCATCTTGTTCGCGCCAGACGCGTTGAGGCGCACGTCAATCCAGAACTGCGACGGCCGGTTGCCTGGAACCACGCTGCTGCCTGCGATGTCCTCGTTGGTCACCACAACTTCAGGATGCAGATACACGGTGCGCTCCGAATTTGCGCCGCGCGCCGCGCGCAATCCTGGTCCCGGTTGATCTTCTGCCAGCCGCACTTCAAAACGGACAGCGGCCTGCAGCACCGGACCGACGGGCGATGCCATCGAGAAGGCAATCACTCCCGCCACCGTCAGCGCCGCAGCGATGGCGAGCGCGAGACCTGTTCTTCGAGGCACTCGCGACGCTGCCGGCGCGTCTGAACGGGATGTCGCCGACAGAATCGCGTGTCGTATGCGGGCGCGCTGATCTTCGGTGGGCCCGTCATCATGCCGAGCGGGATCGGCAGCTTCGAGAAGATCGCGAACGGTTCTCATGTCATGTTTCTCCGCTGAACGGTTTCAAGATCTTCAGCAGCTCGCGGCGTCCTTTCGAGAGGTGCCAGCGCACGGTGATCGCGCTGATCCCGAGCATGGACGCGACATCCTGAATCGTCAGGCCTTCCAATTCGTGGAGTACGACAACGGCGCGACGCCGCGGCGACAACGCGTCGAGTGCAGACCAGACGTCGCTGCGCGCAATGAGGGATGCTTCAGGATGCGTGGCGACTGCGCTGGCACGTAGTGACTCGCCGGCAAACCGGTTGCGAACGTCTGCCTTGCGCCATTGATCGCGCCGGATGTTGACGAGCACGCGCACGAGCCACGCCTCCTCGTCGGCGAAGCCGATGGGGATCGATGTCGGCTTTCGCGCCGCTCTCACAAACGTCTCTTGCACGAGGTCCAGCGCATCGTCCACCGTCGGAACGAGACGACGGGCAAGACGATAGAGGCGCTGATGATGCGCGTCGAACAACGCGGCGAGCCGGTCCGCTGCCGAGCTAGCAAGCGCAGCCGGCAGAACTGTGGCCAGAGGCAGGCCGTTCATACTTCCTTAAACGTATGAACCCGAAAAAATGATGGTCTTCGTGACCCTCGTGCTGGCCGCTTTGCGACCTTCGTGGTTACGAAGCGAACGCCTGACGGAATTTCTGCGATGCGCCGCTCTTGATCGGGCCGCCATGCCCGAAGACCGCAACGTCGAAGTCGAGCGCGGCGAGCTTACGGAGACTTGCGTTGCCGTCCTCGAGACTCTCGTAGCAAAGCGCGTAGCCGAAGCTCGGCATGTTCGCGCACGCATCCGCGGCGAAGAGCAGGCGGCGGCGAGGCCAGAGCAGCGCGACCTGACCCGCACATTGTCCGGGGACGTGAATCGCTTTGAGTCCGCCCGCAATCGGCAGCTCAGTACCGTCGTTGATCTCCTGATCGATCGCGCACGGCTCGATCGGCACTGGCTTTTTCGGGATGAACATCCGATACATGAGGCCGCGCAGCAACCCCGGCGCCGGCGCCATCGGCCGCGCCGCCTCGCCTTTCCTCACCATCGCGGCATCAACCGGATGCATGTAGACGCGCGCGCCGCTCATCTTCTTCAGCGCCGCCACGCTGCCGGCATGATCGGGGTGGCAGTGCGTGACGATGATGTGTTTGAGGTCGGTGACTTTTTTGCCGATCGATTCGATCGCCGCGACGATTTTGTCCGCGCTGCCAGGCAGTCCAGTGTCGATGAGCGTCAGCTCGCCTTGATCGAGGAGAAAAACGTTGACGCTGCCGAGGCCGACTTGCCAGAGACCTTCGACGATTTGGGTAGGAGCTGCCATGGGTGGCAGAGCTTACAGGTTTTTGGCCGCGAAGGGCACAAGGGCCTCGAAGGCCGCGACACGTAACTGGTTGAAATTCGTGACCTTCTAGTTCTTCCCCATCTTCTTGGTTTTATCAGCTGATACAATTAGCTAGATATTGCGATTGCCCAAACGCAATATCTTGTGGTTTGCGCTTGACAAGGCTGGTGACTGAGCGCAGTATCGCCCTCGCGCTCAAAAGAGGTTGAAACGGCCTGAAGCGTCCCAGCAGCAGGTCGCCTGTGTAGTTCCTCAGGACATCTCGGGCGCACCACCACAACTTAAAAGATCGGACGCTCGCACGGGGTGAGAGTGTTCAGAGCGGCGCGGACCTTTCAGGTCCGCTCCATCGGGAGGATGAAGCATGGCCCAGACGCAAAGTGGAGCGTCCGAAGCGCGCGCGAAAGAGAGCAGGGCGGATCGGTCCGCCGCCGCCGCGTCGTCGACGGATATCCAGGGTCTGGAATTTCCACGCTATTTCACGCTGCCGGGCGTCGATCCGTTCGACGAGGTCGAATGGGAGATCCGCTCAGCGGTCATCGGCAACGAGAAAGGCAAGGTCGTCTTCGAGCAGAAGGATGTGGAGATTCCGTCCTTCTGGTCGCAGCAGGCGACCAACATTGTCGTCTCGAAGTATTTCCGCGGGCAGATGGACACGCCCGAGCGCGAACGCTCCGTCAAGCAGCTGATCGGTCGCGTGGTCGACGCGATCACCAGGTGGGCGCGCGATCAACGCTACTTCGCCAGCGAAGATGCGCTGGCCTCGTTCAGCGCGGAGCTGAAGCATCTGCTCGTCTATCAGAAGGCGGCGTTCAACAGTCCGGTGTGGTTCAACTGCGGCTTCGAGAAGGCCCCGCAGTGCTCGGCATGCTTCATCAACTCAGTGGACGACACGATGGACTCCATCCTTACGCTCGCCAAGACCGAGGGGATGCTGTTCAAATTCGGATCCGGTACCGGCAGCAACCTTTCGACAATTAGATCCTCACGCGAGCTCCTGGCGGGCGGCGGCACGGCAAGTGGCCCAGTGTCGTTCATGAAGGGGTACGACGCGTTTGCCGGCGTGATCAAGAGCGGCGGCAAGACGCGGCGCGCCGCGAAGATGGTCATCCTCAACGTCGATCATCCAGACGTCGAGGAGTTCATCAACTGCAAGGTCGAAGAAGAGAAGAAGGCGTGGGCGCTCATCGACGCGGGCTACGACGGCTCGTTCACGGGCGTCGCCTATAACTCGATCTTCTTCCAGAATTCGAACAACAGCGTGCGCGTGACCGACGACTTCATGCGTGCGGTGCTTGACGATGACGAGTGGCAGACGAAGAAGGTGACCAGCGGCGATGTGATGGACACCTACAAGGCTCGCGACCTGATGCGCCAGATCGCGTACGGCACGTGGGTCTGCGGCGATCCCGGCATGCAGTTCGACACCACCGTCAACGAGTGGCACACCTGCCCGCACACCGATCGCATCAACGCGAGCAATCCGTGCTCCGAGTACATGTTCCTGGACGATTCGGCGTGCAACCTGGCGTCGATCAACCTGATGAAGTTCGTGAAGGTCGATGGCGAGCTCGACGTCGCGGCGTTCAAGGCCGCCTGCCGCACGATGATCACGGCGCAGGAGATCATCGTGCCGAACTCGAGCTATCCGACAAAGGCGATCGAGAAGAACTCCCACGACTATCGGCCGCTCGGTCTCGGCTACGCGAATCTCGGCGCGCTGCTGATGTCACGCGGCCTGCCCTACGACAGCGACGAGGGCCGCGCCTATGCAGCGGCGATTACGGCGGTGATGACGGGCGAGGCCTACGCGCAGTCGGCGCGCATCGCGCGCGATCACGGCGGCCCGTTTGCCGGCTACGAGAAGAACCGCGAGCCGTTCCTGCGAGTGATGAACAAGCATCGCGATGCGGTGAGCGAGATCAACGCCAAGTACGTCCCGTCGGATTTGATGGCTGCGGCCAAGCAGGCGTGGGATGAAACCGTGGAGCTCGGCGAGGACTTCGGCTATCGCAACGCGCAGGCGACCGTGCTGGCGCCGACCGGGACCATCGGCTTCATGATGGATTGCGATACCACGGGCGTTGAGCCGGACATTGCGCTCGTCAAATACAAGAAGCTGGTGGGCGGCGGGCTGATGAAGATCGTCAACGGCACCGTGCCGATGGCGCTGGAGAAGCTCGGTTACACCCAGCCCGAGATCGAGGCGATCGTTCACTACATCGACGAGCACGAAACGATCGAAGGGGCGCCGTTCCTGAAGGACGAGCATCTGCCCGTGTTCGACTGCGCGTTCAAGCCGGCGAAAGGCGAGCGATCGATTCACTACATGGGGCACATCAAGATGATGGGCGCCACGCAGCCGTTCATCTCCGGGGCGATCAGCAAGACCGTGAACGTGCCGCGCGAAGCGACGGTGGAGGAGATCGAGAAGGCGTACGTCGAGTCGTGGCGTCTCGGCGCGAAGGCGATTTCGATTTATCGCGATGGCAGCAAGCGCACGCAGCCGCTGAACACATCGAAAGCCGGAGTCGCCGATACGAGGAATGCTGTAGGGGCCGGTCTTCAGACCAGCGCGAACGAGATGGGCCCGCGCGAAATCGTGCGCGAGGTGGTGAAGGTCGTCGAAACGCCGAAGCGGCGGAAGCTGCCCGACGAGCGCAACGCCATCACGCACAAGTTCGACATTGCCGGGCACGAGGGCTACATCACCGTCGGCCTCTTCGAGGACGGGACGCCTGGTGAGATCTTCCTGGTGATGGCGAAGGAGGGCTCGACCATCTCGGGCTTTGCCGACGCGTTCGCGCAGGCGATCTCTTATGCGCTGCAGTACGGCGTGCCGCTGCAGGCGCTGGTGGACAAGTTCAGCCACGCGCGCTTCGAGCCGTCGGGGATGACGAAGAACCCCGAGATCCGGTTCGCGAAGTCGATTGTCGATTACATCTTCCGGTGGCTCGCTACCAAGTTCCTGTCGCCGGAAGCTCAGTACCGCGCGGGCGTCAACATTGAGGAGCCGGTGAGCCGGGATTCCGGATTCGGGGTTCGGGAGTCGGCAGGTTCGCAGATCTCAGAGCCGAAGGTCACGATCAGCTCGAAGCCGGATGCAGGGGCCGGCTTCAGCCGGCCCGACCCGAAACCTTCCTCGTTTGCGGCGATTCAGAATCAGGAGGACGCGCCGCCGTGCAGCACGTGCGGGTCGATCATGATTCGCAGCGGCAGCTGCTACAAGTGCACCAACTGTGGCACGACCAGCGGCTGCGCGTAACCAGGAGAGCGATCGTGCTGTGACGTTGCTGTCACAACATCGTGGGTAGATGAATGCCGACCGTGAGGTCGGCTTTCATTTTTTTCGGGGAACGTGCACACCGCCAAATCGTGATGTGCATGGCCTGAGGCGAACCGTGCCGACATGTTGTGCAAGATGGCTGCAGGTCGAGCGGCCGCCTACTCAACGAATAGATTGACAAGCAAACGATGAAGCTCTTCGGCCGGGTGCGTGGCTCACTGTTATGCGAGCGAAACACTCCAGTAGTGAACGCAAAACAGGCGATCGGTTGGTGGGAAGCTCGACGAGTGCCATTCAACCTCATAGTCGGCAGTGCTGGAGTCGTGTCAGTGGCTATCGTGAGCGTCGTCAGTCTCGGAGCCTATTTCCTCTTCAACAGCGATTTCGGACTTCCCGATCCTCCATTGTTCGCTGTGATCAGCGTGATGTTGTACGCAGTTGTCGTCAATATTTGCTATACCGGTGGCTGGATAGTCGAGCTCCTGATTCGAAGCGTCTGGCCTGAACAAGCGGATCGATTCGCCACCCTCAGTCTTTCTTTGGGGCTGACGTTGACAATTCTTGTGACGCTGTTACCAGGTGTTGTCGTAGGCGCTGCTGGGATCTTCGGTCTGGCAGGCCATCTAATCGGCCGTTAATCGCCGTCAGCACGATCGCTCCAAGAAGTTCCTACGGCGGCCGCATCTTCGCCACGCTCGCGTCGGTGAAACAGGGCTTCGGCAACCTGATGCTCACGCCGGAAATCCAGGCAGAATTCGTCGCCGACGTGCCTGACGTCTTCCTTGCCGTCTCGGGCGGCTGGGGCCGCATGGGTGCCACGCACGTCAGGCTCGCGAAAAGCGAATCGCGACCTGCTGACGGACGCACTCCGCACTGCCTGGAACGCGTCGAGAAGAACGCCGCGTCCAGAACCACAAAACACGCCCGCCGCGCCCGCTGATACCTGACACCTGATACCTGATACCCGCGGCGAAGCTTCGGGTAAAATGCGCCGACCCAAGTAGCAGACCATTCCGAGGGAACTCCGATGCTGCATCGCATGATGACGTTGACGGCCGCCCTGCTGAGTGCGGCGTTGCTGGCGCCCGCCGAGGCCGTCGCCCAGGACAAGGGCGCGCAGGATAAGACGCCTGCAACCTGGCCCAGTCCGGTGCCGACGCGTGGTCCTGTCGCCGAGAAGGACAAGAAGCCGGCGCCGAAGCGCACCATCAACGGGATGTGGAGCGCCTTGCGGGTGGGCAACCAGTCCGGCGGCGTGCAATTGAAGCCGAACAACGGCAAGCCCGAGAACGAGCTTCCCTACACGCCGTACGGCCTGCAGGTTTATCGTTCGCACAAGCCACTCGAGGGCAAAGACTCGGTCGACCCGGCGGACAACAACGATCCGAGGACGAAGTGCGAGCCGCTCGGATTTCCCCGCTACAACCACTACGACCTCGGCATCCAGGTCTTCCAGGACGAACAGAAGGTTGCGATGCTCTACAACTTCGACAACCGCTGGCGGATGATCTGGACCGATGGGCGGCCGCTGCCCAAGGTCGTGGATGGCGGTGTCGAAATTGACGGCGAGTACCGGGAGGCGCGGTGGATGGGGTACTCAGTCGGCCGGTGGATCGACGATTACACGCTCGAAGTCGTCACCGTCGGCACCATGCCCGAGGACCGCGTCTGGCTCGACAACACCGGCCGGCCAATCAGCGATAAGGCACGCATCACCGAACGATTCCGCCGGCTCGACAACGACACGCTGGAATGGTCCGAGACGATCGACGATCCGAAAATCTACACGCGTCCGTGGGACACGATGAAGCTGCGCATGACGCTGCAGGATCCGCGCATCGATCTGATGACACGTTACTGTTCGCCGGTGGAACTCGACAACTACAACAAGACGTTCGGCGACGCGGCCGGAGCCAACTGATTCGACGAGGGACCCGTATGAAAGAAACGCACATGAAGCAGCGAGCGATGATCGTCGTTGGCGTGGCGGTCGCCGTCGCGGTGCTGACCGCAGTACCTGTCCACGGCCACCACAGCGGCTCGACACTCTTTTCCCAGGACACGTCGACCCTGAAGGGCTCCGTCGCCAAGTGGGTGTGGTCCAACCCGCACTGCCTGTTGACCGTCGACGTCAAAGGCGACGATGGCCAGGTGGTTTCGTGGCTGATCGAACTGCAGGCCCCGAACACCATCTACCCCGCCGGTTACCGCATCAATACCTTCAAGCCGGGCGACCCGGTGACGGTCGCGGTGCACGCGGTCACCAATGGCCGGCCCTACGCCAGGGTTGTGTCGGTGACGCTCGCCGACGGCAAAACCCTGGGTGACGGCGTTCGCGCCGACACGCCCGCGCCGTAACGTGTCGCTGGACGGATGATGCGTCTATCCAACGCGGCCGTCTCCTGGTCGATGGCCGCGGCGATGTTCTGCCTGCTCGCCAGCGCGTCGCTGCGGGCAGGCCAGAATGTGCCCGAGGCGTCGCTCGTGAGCGAGCAGTACTTCAAGAACATCCAGGTGCTGAAGGGCATGCCGGTCGACACGTTCTTCGATGCGATGGGGATGTTCGCTGCGTCGATGGGGAACGATTGCACCTTCTGTCATTCCAAGGAGGCGGGGTTCCGCCGCGAGGCGTTCGCCGAAACGACGCCGCGGATTCAGCGAGCCCGCCAGATGATCGGGATGATGCGGGCGCTCAATGAGCAGTATTTCGGCGGGCGGCCGCGCGTCACCTGCTTCACTTGTCACCGCGGCCAGTATTCGCCGGTCGACGCCCCCAGCTTTCTAATCCAGTACGGCGTCCCCGTGGAAGACCCCGACATCATCAATTTTCCGACCGAACCGGGGGTGTCGGCCGACCAGGTGTTCGAGCGGTATCTGACCGCGATCGGCGGTACGGCGGCGCTCGCCAAAATCACGAGCTTCACGGCCACGGGCACGTACGCCGGATTCGACACCGGCCAGGAGGAAGTGCCGGTACAGATATTCGGCAAGGCACCGAACCAGCGCACGTGGATCGTCAAACTGCCCCAAGGCGAGAGCTACCGCGTATTCGACGGCGTGAACGGCTGGATCGCGGGTCCCGACAGCCCGGCACCGCTGTTCACGCTGGCCACCGGCAACCTGGATCGCGCGCGCATCGAGGCCATCCTGGCATTCCCGGCGGCGATCAAGCAGCTGTACCCACGGTGGCGGGTCGGCCGGACGCTGATCGACGACCGCGACGTCATCATCGCGCAGGGCACCGCGCCCGGGCTGCTGCCGGTGAACTTGTACTTCGACGACAAGTCGGGCCTGCTGGTGCGCGTCGTGCGGTGGAACCAGACGCTGGTCGGGCCGGTCCCGAGCGAGATCAACTACGGCGACTACCGCACGGTTGCGGGCATCCAGATGCCGTTCACCTGGACGGCCACACAGACCTACATGCAGATGACGATCACGCTGCGCGAGGTCTCGGTCAACGTACCTGTCGACGCGTCGCGGTTCGCCAAGCCCCGCGAGTTCCGCGCCGCCAGCCGCTGACGCGGGCGGCCGCCGTTTCGCGTGACATTCGTGACGTGCCCGCGTCCGACAGGGAAGTAGAAAAACCGGTTACCGCGAGTTTGGACAACAGGAGTGCTCCGTGATGAGTCGCATTGCGCGTGCGTTGCTCGTTCTAGTGGTCGTCCTGCTCTCCGCCGCACACGTGTGGGCCCAGGCGACCGCGCAAATCAACGGCACCGTCGCGGATGCAAGCGGCGCGGTGCTCCCAGGGGTAACCGTGATTGCCGTCCAGACTGAGACCGGCTTCCGTCGCGAGGCGGTGACGGACGGCACCGGTTCGTACGCGCTGCTGAATCTTCCGACCGGGCCGTATCGCCTCGAAGCGACGCTCTCGGGGTTCCGTACCTTCTCGCAGACCGGCCTCGTCCTCCAGGTCGGCAGCAATCCGGTCATCCCCGTGAAGATGGAGCTGGGCAGCCTCGAGCAGACCGTTTCGGTCGAAGCGGCAGCGCCGCTGGTCGAGACGCGCAACCCCGCGGTTGGCGCGACCATCACCAGTGAACAGATCGACGCGCTGCCGCTTGAAGGCCGTAGTGCCGTGTCGTTGATTACGCTCACCGGCGCCTCGGCCGACGCGGGCCCCAGCAGCAGCCGCAGCATGACGTCGAGCCGCGGCATCGCGATTTCCGGCGGCCAGCCGTTTGGCGTCGCCTACCTGCTTGACGGCGCCCTGCACAACAACGCCTCCGACGGCTTCAACATGCCGCTGCCGTTTCCGGAGGCGCTGCAGGAATTCAAGGTGGAGACCAGTACGCAGAACGCGCAAACCGGCGTGCACGCCGGCGGCACGGTGAGCCTGGTGACCAAATCGGGTACCAACCTGCTGCATGGCGACGTGTTCGAGTTTGCGCGTCATCATCGTTTCAACGCCGCCTCGCCGTTTGCGGGTCTCGACCCCGCGACCGGCAAGCGCCTCGACGACGGGCTGGTGCGCAACCAGTTCGGCGGCGTGCTGGGCGGCAAGCTGGTTCAGGACAAGCTGTTCTTCTTC
>DATJJE010000079.1:0-95402 GCA_035492455.1 Vicinamibacterales bacterium
ATGCTTGACAGAAAAAAAATCTCACCCATAATCTACATCTGGTATGAGGGTGGATGGCTCAGCCCACCCGTAGTGACGACCAAGTGGTTCGTCGGAGGCTGAGTCACAACAACCTGAGGAGAAAAAAATGGCGAAGAAGGCTGCCAAGGGCGGAAAGAAAAAGGCCGCGAAGAAGCGGTAATTCCGCTGCTTTGACCTTCGGGGTGCTCGCCGAGCACCCCATTTTTTTATCCCGGTCAATTTAGTTCCAACGAGTTGCTGCCGCTTCTACGTGCGTGTTCACGTGCGTTAGAAGTTGGCCCACGAGGCGAGGTCGCGAAACGCCGGGCCGACGTGCCAGGCGGCAGAGTGCGCCGGCGAGACGCTGTGACCCCGCAATCCACCAGTGAAGGGAGGAATCCTCAATGGCGAAGAAGGCTAAGGGCGGAAAGAAAAAGGCGGCGAAGAAGAGGTAATCTCGCTGCTCCCGCGAGAAAGGGGACGCAACCGCGTCCCCTTTTTTTGTGTACGCACGGTTCGCCTTCAGGCGGAACTATCGAAGCGTCGTCCCATCCCAGATCTGAACGCGCCGCACCACGTCCCACGGCTGCGTCCGATCGACCACCTCGATTCCATTCACGACGCGCCCGAACACGGTGTAGCGCGCATCGAGGTGCGGCTGCGGTGAGTGCGTGATGAACCACTGGCTCCCGCCTGTGTCCTTCCAGTCGAGCGCCATGCCGACCGTACCGCGCAGGTACGGCAGCTCGTTCAACTCGTCGCGAATGGTGTAACCGGGCCCGCCTTCTCCATCGCCGCGCGGGTCGCCGTCCTGAATAACGAAGTCAGGCACGACCCGGTGGATGGCGATGCCGTTGAAAAATCCCTTCCGCGCCAGCTCGATGAAGTTCGCAACGGTTAACGGCGCATCGATGATGGCCAGCTCGATTTCAACCGTCCCGCGGTCAGTCTGGACAAACGCATGTGGGGAAAACTGCGGTGCAATGATCGACTGCCGCGTGGCATCGTCCAGCGGCCGTGTCGGCGCAGGTCGCATGCCGGCGTCGGTGTCGGTGACCCCTTGTTCTTTGAGCAGCATTGCTGCCTTGACGCGCAGCGCCCAATCCTTGTCCTGCAGGGCCTGCTGAAGCATCGGCCTCGCGGTCATAGGGTCGAGCGTGTTCAGCGCGGTCAGGATGGCGGCGCGGGCGGTGTAGGTGCTGTCCCCGGCTGTCGCCTGATACGCGTCAAAGAGCGCGCGGGCAGCCCCGGTCGCCTTCAGCTCCGCCAAGCCGTTGGCGGCGGTGGCGCGGATGACAAAGTCGTCCGCTTTCAGGCGATCGAGCAGAACGTCCTGAACGTTCGGAATCTTCGCGGCAATCATCGCGCGTAACACCGCCGGGATGACCCGCTGATCGCGATCCTGCAGCATCGCCCGCAGCCGGGCTTCGCCTTGTCCGCCAGGCAGCGTCGCCAGCGCTTCCGCCTGCGCCGTGCGCACCGTCCAGTCACGATCCGGATCCATCCCCGACAGGGTGGTGAGAAAGGTTTCTGTGTCCGTCGCGGCGAGCGCTTTGATTGCCGCTCCGCGGATACCGGGGACAGGGTCTGACATCAGATCGATGAGGAAATCGACCGACTCCGGAGAGTGCAGTGCGCCCAGTGCCGTCGCGGCTTCCAGCCGCAATGTGGCGTCGCCCTCGCCTTCCGCGAGAATCTTCTGGAACAGCGCCCGCGAGGCGCTGTCGCGCATGGCAGCAAGAGCGCGAATCGATTCGACGATGACCGCCGGATCACGCTGACGCTTCTCCACGATGTCTCGCAGCGCCGCCGCGGCATTCTGTGCTTTCAGCGCGCCGAGACCGCGTGCGGCAAAGGCAGCGGTGAGGCGGCCAGACGTCGGAAGCAGCGCCATCAACGACGGGACGGCGCGGGCGTCACCCGCACGGCCCAACGCGTAGGCGATGGGCCACCAGTTGGAAACCGGCATTCCGCTGCCGCCCGACAGCACACTCGATGCGATTCCGTCGAACGATCCGAGCCGTACGAGCGCATATAACCCCAGACGTGCGGCTTCAGCGGACGGCGCCAGCGGATACGTCAAATCATCGGCGCCGATGTCCTTCAACGCGCCCGCCTGAACCAGCCCGTAGACCATGGCCGTAATCGCCTGCGCGTCGCCCTTGTCGCCAATCGTGCCCAGCGCCTCGGCGGCGCGACCCTGTACGATCGGCTCGCTGTCCTTTAATGCATTGAGCAGCGAGGGACGTGCAGACGGATTGCCTATCAGCCCGAGCGCGAACGCCGCCATCTGTCGGACTTCGACCTCGGAATCACCGAGTGCCTCTTGCAGCGCGGGAATCCCTTCCGCGAGACCGACGCGGCCAATGGCAAGCGCGGCGCGGCGGCGCGTGCGCGCCTCGTCATCCTTCACGAGGCGGAGAAGATCGGATGGTGGCGGCGGCGCGACGATGGCCGGACGTCCCTTCGTCGCCGGCACGAGGATCACTGGCGCCGGCGGATTGGGATCGCGCAGGATGCGCTGATCCTCGAGCCGCAGCATCCATCCAAGCTTTTCTTCCCATGTAACAACTGGAGGTTTGACGGCGGCAGCAGGTTGCGTCGTCGGCGCTGACGCGCACGCAGCGGTAAAGACCAGAAGGCTCAGGACTGCAGGCTTAAGGCTCGAGGAACAACTGCCATAAGCCTTGAGCCTGGAGCCTTGAGCCTGTGACATGGGCAGATGATAGCATCGCCAAATTCAATGCCCTTTCAGTACATCGCAATCGAAGGCCCGATAGGTGTCGGCAAATCGGCACTGAGCGAGCGGATCGCGACGCGCCTGGATGCCACGGCCGTGCTGGAGGAAGCCGACAATCCGTTCCTCGCGGACTTCTACGCTGGGCGCGCCGGCGCGGCATTGCAGGCGCAGCTTTTTTACTTACTGAATCGTCATCGCCAGCTCGTTGGCCTGCAGCAGGGAAATCTCTTCTCGCAGGCGACGGTCTGCGATTACCTGTTCGACAAGGACAAGATCTTTGCGTACCTGAATCTCGACGATAACGAGTTGTTCATCTACCAGCGTCTTTACGATCTGCTGGCGAAGGATGTCCCAACTCCCGATCTCGTGATCTATCTACAGGCGCCGACCGAGGTGCTCGTGCGCCGCCTCCGCGATCGCGCGAGAGATCCGGAGCGCGAGACCACCTTCGATCCTGATCCGGAATACATCCGCGAGCTGAACGAGGCCTATCAGCACTTCTTCTTTCACTACTCCGCCACGCCGCTTCTCGTCGTCGAGACATCACAGCTTGGTGCCGAGGCGAGCGATGAGGCAGTGGATGACTTGATCCGACAGATTCGCGCGATGAGTCGGGGGACGCGGTATTACGTCCCGAGGACGTAGTAATCTCCGCTCATGGCGTGGTTCAAGAAGGCCAGGAAGCCGATTGAGTCCACCGGCGAGAAGCCCAGCCGGATTCCCGAAGGGTTGTGGGTCAAGTGTCCCGGCTGCACGCAGATCATCTACAACAAGGATCTCGACGCCAACCAGCAGGTCTGCCCGAAGTGCGCGCACCATTTCCGCATCAGCGCGGCCGATCGTCTTCGCGGTCTGTTTGACGATGGGGAATGGACCGAGCACTTCACCGGCCTCACGTCCAATGACCCTCTGAAGTTCACCGACACCAAGCCATACCGTAATCGGCTCAAGGACACGATCGCCAAGACCGGCATGAACGACGCCGTGATCGTCGCCACGGGCACGGTTGATGGCCTTCCGATAGTGATCGCGGCGATGGAATACGCATTCATCGGCGGAAGCATGGGTGTCGTGGTCGGCGAGAAAATCACCCGAGCGATCGAGATCGCGCTCGAACGCCGGAACCCCGCCATTGTGATTTCGTGCTCCGGCGGCGCACGCATGATGGAAGGCGCGCTGTCGCTGATGCAGATGGCCAAGGTGTCGGCGGCGCTCGCCAAACTGGATCGAGCGCGGCTGCCGTTCATTTCCGTGCTGACGGATCCCACCACCGGCGGCGTGACGGCGAGCTTTGCGATGCTTGGCGATCTGAATATCGCGGAGCCGAAGGCGCTCATCGGCTTCGCTGGACCGCGCGTCATCGAACAGACGATCCGGCAAAAGCTGCCGGAGGGCTTCCAGCGCAGCGAGTTCCTCCTCGAGCACGGCATGCTCGATCTGATCGTCGACCGCCGCGAGATGAAGGCGGTGATCGCCCGCGCGCTCCGTTTCATGGGGTCGCAGGTCGCGGTCGAGGAACAGGTAGCAGTCACTGCTGAATAGGCTCTTCGCGCTCGAGACCTTCGGCATCAAGCTTGGTCTCGAGAACATCCGTCAGATCTGCGAGGCGCTCGGCCATCCGGAGCGCTCGTTCACGGCGCTGCACATTGCCGGCACCAACGGCAAGGGTTCTGTCAGCGCGATGGTGCATGCGGCGCTCGTGGCCGCCGGCATCCGCGCCGGCCGCTACACCTCCCCGCATCTTGCTCGCCTGAACGAACGGTTCGTCATCGGCAACGAAGCGGTAGACGACCGCACATTGGAAATCGCCGCCGACGATGTGCTGAACGCGATCGACCGCCCGCCGACATTCTTTGAAGCGACGACGGCGATGGCGTTCGAGATCTTCAGACGTGCCGGGGTGCAGGTGGCGGTCATCGAAGTCGGCCTCGGCGGCAGGTTCGATGCCACCAACGTGCTCGACCCGCGCGTCGGCGCTATCACATCAATCGCATTCGATCACGAACAGCATCTCGGTCGGACGCTCGACCGGATCGCCTTCGAAAAGGCTGGCATCATCAAGCCGGGGATGACGATCGTCAGCGGCGCGCTGCCCGAAGCTGCCATCAAGGTGGTGCGCGCCATTGCCAGCCAACGGCACGCGCGGCTCGTCGAAGCGGCACACACTGCGCGTGTGCGCAGCGTCATGGAGGATGGTCGCGCTCGATTGACGATTGAAACAAAGACCGACAGCTACGGCCCGGTCGTCCTTGCATTGCGTGGCGAGCATCAGATCGGCAACGCGACCGTGGCGGTCGCCGTGCTCGAGGCGGCTCGTGCGCATGGGGTGACGATTCCTGCGCAAGCGATCAGACAGGGACTCGAGCGCGTTGATTGGCCGGCGCGGCTCGAGGTGCTGACGGCGGCGAACGGGTCGCGGGTCCTGCTGGATGCCGCGCACAATCCGGAAGGGGCGCGCGCGCTGCGCGAGTACCTGGCACGGTGGCATCCCGAGCGCCCGGCGCTCGTGGTTGGCATCATGCGGGACAAGGATGCGGACGCGATTCTGTGCGAGCTGCTCCCTGTGACGTCGTCTGTGATTGCAACCGCCGCAAGCACGCCGCGCGCCATGCCGGCGACGGAACTGGCATCGCGCGTCAGAGTGTTGGATCCCGAACGGATGGTGACGGCCTGCACCGATCCAGTCATGGCCCTCGACGCAGCTGTCGCGACGAGCACGACGGTATGCGTGGCGGGGTCGATTTTCCTCGCCGGCGCGGTTCGCGATATGCTGCGATAACCTCCGATTTTCGTTGTGTATCACAGGGTAACGAGAAGCACCTTCCTTTCCTGCACCGCGTGTCTCTGGGCGATCTCTGCGATGGCGCAGGCGACGCCCCCGGCCGCGCCGTCGCCCGCCAGCGTCCAGCCGGCGACGCAGCCCACGGCCACGACCAACCTCCCGCTCGGCATTTCGACGGCATCGAGCTGGAAATTCGAGCGCGTCGGTGACCACCTTCACCTGATCGATCAGGCGGCTATTGAAGGACCCAATCTCAAGTTCTTCGCGGACGATGTGGACCTGTACGAAGGAACGAACCGGGTCGTCGCCAGCGGCAACGTGGTGTTCACGAACGCGGATGGCCGCATCTCGGCGGAGCGCGTGGAGTTCAACACAGCGACGGGCATCGGCACCTTCTACGACGCCTCGGGCATCATGTCGCTCGGGACCGTTGGGGCGTCGAGCACTGCCGCGTTCGGCGGTCAGGAGCCGGACGTCTATTTCTACGGCGCGAAACTGGAGAAGATTGGACTCCGCAAGTACCGAATCTCGAACGGCGGTTTTACCACCTGCGTACAGCCGACGCCCCGTTGGGAGGTCACGAGCGGCAGCGTCGTGTTGAATCTCGACGACTACGCCATCGCACGCAATACGCTGCTGAAGGTGAAGGGCGTGCCGATGTTCTACCTGCCGATCCTCTACTACCCGATTCAGAAGAGTCAGCGCGCCACCGGATTCCTGCTGCCCACCTACGGCACGTCAACCTTGCGCGGCCAATCGATCAGCAACGCGTTCTTCTGGGCGATCAACCGCAGTCAGGATGCGACGTTGTTCCATGACTGGTTCACGCGCACCGGCACCGGCATGGGCAGCGAATATCGCTACATCGCGGGTCTTCAGTCGGCGGGAAACGTCCGTCTCTACCGGTTCGTGCAGCACGAGACGCAGTACACCCAGAACGGCACCAGCAGCACCCTGCCGGCGAAGACGAGCTACGAATTCACCGGAGCTGTGACGCAGGCGCTCGGCGGTCGGGCGCGAGCGCGCATGCGCCTCGACTACTTTTCCGACGTCCTGACGCAGCAGTTGTATCACCAGAACATCTACGAGGCGTCGCGGCGCAACCGACTAATCGAAGCCGGCGTCAGCGATATCTTCGGGCCGCTGGCGACGACCGTGCTGTATCAGAGGAATGAGACGTTCAACAACGATACGAGCTCGTTTCTCTACGGCGCGACGCCGCGGGTCAGCGCACAGCTGGCGCCGCAGCAGCTGTTCGGCGCGCCGATTTACGCCTCGGCCAACACCGAATACGCGTTCCTGCCATACCGCCAACTCGATGTGGTACAGAACCTGGTCACGCAGGACAACAGCCTGGCGCGGGTGGACGTGGCGCCGTCGGTGCGCGTGCCACTCTCCAGGCTCACGTATCTGTCTCTGAACACGAGCGCGGCGCATCGCATGACGTATTACTCGCGCAGCCAGAACGAGCGCGGTCTGGCGGTTGACGATTCGCTCGTGCGCGACTATACGCAGTTGCGCACCGAGGTGGTCGGCCCGGTGTTCACCAAGATCTGGGACACGCCCGACAGCGGCTATTCCGAGCGCATGAAGCATGTGATCGAGCCGGCGTTCACGATTGATTACACGACGCCGATCCACAACTACCAGCGCACGCCGCTGCTGACCGACACCTCCGACTTCGTCGTGGGTGACACCGCGCGGCTGACGTATGGAGTAACCAATCGGTTCATGTACCGGGGGAAGACCGTGGATGGCGGCCGCGGACAGACGCGCGAGTTCATCACCGTCGGCGTGCAGCAGACCTACTATTCAAATGCGCAATCCAGCCGGTTCGACACGTCGTATTCGAGCTCGAACGCGAACCGCACGCCGGTGAACCTTTCACCGGTGGCGCTGACGGCGCGCGTGTCGCCGTCGGCGCGAATCGACGCGAACAGCCGCGTCGAATACGACACGCAGGGTTTGGGACTCTCGGTGCTGAGTGTCGGAAGCAACGTGTCAGCGGGGTTGAGCTCGGGCAGCCTGCAGTTCAGCAGGCAGCACCTGTCGCCGCGCGAGAAGCCAAGCAGCTATCTCTCCGGTTCAACGTCGCTGCGATCGCCGAACAGCCATTTCACCGGCACCTACGCCATCAGCTGGGATATCGCTCATTCGACGATCGTCACGCAGAACGTGCTCGCGACCTACATGGCGCAGTGCTGCGGCCTGCAGATGGAGTTCCAGAAGTTCCACCTCGCCTCCTCGGCGCCGATTTCATCGGACCGCCGCATCAACGTCTCCTTTGTACTCGCCGGCCTCGGCACGTTCTCCAACTTCTTCGGCGCATTCGGCAACTCGCTGCGGTGACATGACACGAGACAAACCAACCGAGCACGTTGAAGTTCTCGTGACCGGCGGCGCCGGCTTCATCGGCAGCAACTTCGTCCGCTATGCCCTCGCCACGCATCCCGACTGGCGCGTGACGACGCTCGACAAACTGACGTATGCAGGACGCCGTGAGAACCTGCATGACGTGATGGACAACCCGCGTCACGAGTTCGTGCACGGCGACATCTGTGATGCGGCAGTCAGCGGCCCGCTCGTCGAGCGATCGAATATCGTCGTGCATTTCGCGGCCGAGTCCCACGTTGATCGTTCGATCATGGCCGCAGGCGATTTCATCAAGACCGATGTCGAAGGAACGTTCGTGCTGCTCGAAGCGGCGCGCCGAGCGACCGGGCTGCGTCGCTTCGTGCAGATTTCAACCGACGAGGTCTACGGCAGCGTTCCCACGGGCGCCAGCCGCGAGACCGACGAGCTGAAGCCGCGCAATCCGTATTCCGCGAGCAAGGCGGGAGCGGACCGACTCGCGTACAGCTACTGGGCGACGTACGACGTACCGGTCATCATCACGCGGGCGTCGAACAACTACGGGCCGTATCAGTTCCCCGAAAAGGTGATTCCGCTGTTTGTCACCAATGCCATCGACAACATCCCGGTGCCGCTCTACGGCGACGGGCGGAACGTCCGCGACTGGCTGCACGTCGTCGACCACTGCCGCGCGATTGACTGCCTGCTCGACAAGGCGACAAACGGCGACGTGTACAACATCGGTGGCGGCAACGAGGTGATGAACGTCGACCTCACGCATCAGATTCTCGAGGGGCTCGGCAAGCCGCGCTCGCTCATCAAACCCGTGGCCGATCGTCCCGGGCACGACCGCCGTTACTGTCTGGATACGACGAAACTGCATTCGATTGGATGGACACCAAAGATGCCGTTCAACGAAGGCCTGCGAGAGACCATCGAGTGGTACCGCACCAACGAATGGTGGTGGCGGCCAATCAAGGAGCAGGATCCACAGTTCAAGTCCTACTACCAGGCGCAATACGGGCGTTAGCGTGAACACTCAGGGCCTCCGCGGGCCAATTCTCGTTACCGGCGCCGCCGGTTTCGCAGGCAGCTACGTCGTCGAGGCGCTGGCAGGGACCGCTGCCACCATTGGCTGGATGCATCGCGCCTCGCCGCCGTCTGCAATCGCGTCGCTTGCAGAGTGGCAGCAGGTCGACCTGTTGAACGCGACAGAGGTGCGCGAGGCGATTGCGCGCGTCAAGCCGGCAGGGGTTATTCATTGCGCCGGCGCGCCGAACGTGGCGCACTCGTGGCGCGACACGGTGACGCCGCTGTCGATCAATATTTTCGCCACGCATCATCTTCTCGATGCCCTGCGCCGCGCGCGCGCACACTGCCGCGTCGTCGTGCCGAGTTCAGCAACGGTGTACAGGCCTTCGATGGACGTGCTGCGCGAGGAGAGCCCGGTCGGTCCTTCCAACCCGTACGCGGTCAGCAAGCTCGCGCAGGAGCAGCTGTCGCTGCGAGCGGCGCGCGAGGACGGCGTCGAGGTGGTCGTCACGCGTTCGTTCAACCACACCGGCCCGCGGCAAACCGCTGCGTTCGCTGCGCCGAACATGGCGCGGCAGATTGCCCTGATCGAAAGGGGCCTCGCCGAGCCTGTCATCAAGGTCGGCAACCTCGAAGCGCAGCGCGATTTCACCGACGTGCGGGACATGGCCCGAGCCTACGTGACGCTGTTGCGACACGGAACGGCTTCGACCGTCTACAACGTATCTTCCGGAGTCGCGCGTGTGATGCGATCCGTCCTGGACGCGCTGGCGGCGCGGTCGAAGGTGGAGGTGCTCATCGAAACCGACCCAGCACTGATGCGCCCGAGCGATACGCCGCTGATGCTTGGCGACTCGACGAAGCTTCGGACCGAGACCGGATGGCATCCGCAAATCCCGTTCGACCAGACACTCGACGACCTGCTGAACTACTGGCGCCGCGTGACGACCGCCTGAGCTCGCGCGGGCACCGGTGATGCTCCTCTTTCGATCATTCGAAGGAGGCAGCCATGAGAAAGCTGGCAGCCATCGTTGTCATCGGCACGACGCTCATACTGCAGGGCTGTGCGTCGCTGCAGAAATACCCCGCGTTTTCCGCGCAACCCGGTGGTCGTCTCATCACCGCCGATCGCTCGGGCGTCACGAACCTGCTTCCCGCAACGAAGTCAGCACCCGCGGCACACCCGACGCCGCCGACAACCTACGGTGACCCGGTGCACTGACGGCACCGAGCATGCTTTTCCACCTCACAAATGGGTGGAGGGAGGAAAGGTATGCGCACTTTTGTGGTGAGCGTCGCATTATGCGCGGCGATCATCTCTGCAGGCTGCGGCGCGACGCGGAAGGTGAGCAACAGCGTCACGCCGGGCAACGCGATCACAAACGCGACGGTTCAGTTCAATGACCGCGACCACGGCAAGGATGCCAATAGCGCGGTCGACGTCTGGCTGCTGCGCGACAGCACGAACGAGATGGCGCATCTACACTCGGTGGGCGTGAAGTTCGACGACCACGCGTCAATCGCGCCGATGGGCGTGCCGATGTCCGGCACGTTCTATAAGTCCGACGTCAACAACGCGCAGCTGCGCATCCGGATGACGCCGGACGGCGCAGATGATTGGAGCTTCGAGCCCCACATCACATTGACGTTCGCGGACAACACCAGTCAGACGTATGCGTGGCCTCAGGTGATGTTGGACCGGGCGCACCCGGAGGTGACACTGAGCTTCTCGTCAGCGGTGCACAACCCGTAACGAGGCAGATAAAGCTAGATATAGATATAGTGTAGGATCGCTGGCGAACAAAACGCGAAACGACCTGCCTCGCCGACATGTTCGGCGAGGGCAGGCCAGCGATCCAGCATGGAAACCGCCCCTCTTTTCCTCGACCTCGGCAAACCGAAGCCGACGCTGCGGCAGATTGCTGATCTGGTCAGAGCTGGCGGAGCCGACGCGCTTACGGAAGCGAAGCTCCGCGCCGACAACGCACGCTATCAGGAGATCCGCTGCCGCTCCGCACTCAACGCCGTGACGGGGATGCCGTTCGAATGGACGCTGAATCCCTATCGCGGCTGCACACACGGCTGCCATTACTGCTACGCGCGCCGCTACCAGACACAGTTCGAGCTCGGCTCCGACGACGAGTTCGCCTCGATTATTCTCGTCAAGACCAACTTCGTTGAACGGCTCCGCGAGGAACTCGACAAACCGTCATGGCACGGCGACTACGTCGTGATAGGCGCAGCAACTGACTGCTATCAGCCAATCGAGGGCTATTACAAGCTCACACGCGGGACGCTTGAAGCGCTGTGCGCGCATAGCAACCCCACCGGCGTGATCACCAAAGGTCCGATGATTGTGCGCGACAAGGACCTTCTGCAGGACCTGACGGCGAAGGCGGATTGCAACGTGTGCATCAGCGTGCCGTGTGTGGACGAAGACGCCTGGACGCAGCTCGAGCCCGGCACCGCGCATCCGATGCAGCGGCTGCGCGCGGTGCGCGAGCTGGTCGACGCCGGTGTGTATGCAGGCGTGCTGATGAACCCCATCGTCCCTGGTATCACCTCCAAACCGGCGTTGATCGAGCGTGCGGTGAAGGCGATCGCCGACCATGGCGCACAGTTCGTCGGTTGCAATGTGATGTTTCTCGAGGGCGGCACGCGCGACCACTTCATGAAGTGGCTGCAGCAGGAATATCCGCAGCTGGTGGACGGGTATCAGCAGCTTTACGCGGGCAAGTACGCGCCAAGCTCCTATCGCAAGGAGGTCTCGGCGCTGATTGCCGCGTTCAAGAAGAAGTACGGCCTGACCGGCGAAAGGTTCTCGTCAGCGGATCGCGACGCTAGACAGCAATTGCATTCGGATCCGCCGACGCCACAAGCCGTGGACCTGCCGTTTCAACAATGATCTGATCGTCCTGCAGCGCCACGCGGAACGCGTTGGCTTCCTTCCAGCGCTCGCTCAGAGGCAGCTTGATCCGATCGTCGATGACGCGTTTCAGGAAGCGCGCGCCATACGCCAGGCTGTAGCCTTCGGTCACCAGTTTCTCGAGCGCGTCGGGCTCGATCGTGACAGTCTTGTTGAACTTCTTCAGCGTGCCGGTGACCTGCTCGATGTACTTGACCGCAATGCGGCGCACCTCGTCGTGCGTCAGCGGCTGGAACAGCACGACCGCGTCGATACGGTTGCGGAACTCCGGTGGGAAGCGCCGTTCCAGCTCCTTGTTGACCTCCGACTGCACCTGATCGAGCGGCATCTGCCCCGAGCGGAAGCCGAGCGGACTGGTCAGCTTGCGGAAGTGCTCCGACCCTGCGTTCGAGGTCATGATGATGATCGCGTCCGACAGATACACACGCTTGCCGCGTCCGTCCGTCAGCCAGCCTTCATCGAATGCCTGCAGGAAGAGATTCAGCAGGCTCGGGCTTGCCTTCTCGATCTCATCGAACAGCACCACCGAGCATGGGCTGTCCTTCAACTGATTGGTGAGCAACCCGCCGCGTTCGCTGCCGACGATGCCGCGCGGCATGCCGATCAGCTTGTCCACTGACACGCCGCCGTCCTGGTACTCGGACATGTCAATGCGGATCATCTTCTTCTCGTCGCCGAACAGGAATTCGGCAACCGCCTTGGCAAGTTCCGTCTTGCCGACGCCGGTCGGGCCGAGAAACAGCAGCACGCCGTCGGGGCGATCGAAGCCGTCCTTGAGCGGGCCCTTGTTGAGGACCAGCCGGTTGGCGAGCGCCTTCACCGCGTTCTTCTGACCGATGACGCGCCTGCCGAGGCGCTGCTCGATTTCCTTGAAGCGATCGCCGACGTCGCGGAACACCATGTCCTTCGGAATCTGGGACGCCTGCGAGATGACGTCGATGACGTCTTCGCTCGTCACCTCCCAGCGCCGATCGATCTCCGCGCGCACGGCCGCGGTATCAAGCCAGCCGATCACCTTATCCGGCAGGTGCAGGTGGCGCTGATACCGCGGCGACATCTCGAGCGCCGTCTCGATCGCCTCATCTACAAGGCGCACCGAGTAATTGCGCTCGAGACGCGGGCGGATGTTGTAGAGGATGCGTCGCGTCTCCTCGATGCTCGGCTCCTCCACATGCACGGTGCGGAAGCGGCGCGACAGCGCTTCGTCTTCCTGGATGTATTCCTTGTACTCGCTCAGCGTCGTCGCGCCGATCATGCGCACCTCGCCGCGCGCGAGCACTGACTTGAAGACGTTGGCGGCATCCGACGGCGCGCCGAGCGCGGAGCCGGCGCCAACCATCGTATGTGCCTCGTCAACGAAGAGAATGAGGTTCGGCCGCTCCTTGATCTCGCGGATGACGTTCTGGATGCGGTCCTCGAACATGCCGCGCAGCATCGTGCCGGCGACCATCGTATTCATCTGCAGATTGATCACCTGACAGTCGCGCAGGCGCACGGGTACCGTCTCCGGCTCGAATTCGATACGCCGCGCGAGCCCTTCGACGATTGCGGTCTTGCCGACGCCGGGCTCGCCGATCAGCATCACAGAGTTGGAGCGCTCGCGGTGACAGAGGATCTCGAGCACCTGCTGGATTTCGCTGTCGCGGCCGTAGACCGGCGCAATCTTGTCCTGGCGCGCCAGCAGGTTGAGGTTGGTGGCGAAGTGCTTGAGGAACGGCGGCAGCTCGAAGCGCTTGCGCAGACGCTCTTCGCGCAGCTCGTTGTCGCGCATGCGCGACGCGATGCGCGAGACCAGCACCTCCGGCTCCACACCGTGGTGACGAATGATCGACACGGGAACGCCCTGGCTCTCTTCGAAGATTGCGGAGAAGAGGTCGGACGATTCGATCGTCTGCCGTCCGGCGCGGCTCGCCTGATGGAACGCGAGCTTGAAGACAAGCTTCGTTGCGGGCGCGACGCGCAGCTCGCGTCCCGCGAACGTCGGCAGCACGTGCAGATGCTCCTCGAGCGCCTGCAGGATCTCGTGCGGATTCAGCTCGAGATCGCGCATCACCTGGGAGAACGTGTCCCATTCCACCTGCGCGAACGCGAGGAAGATGTGCTCGTTGGTGAGCAGGGCGTGATCACGGCGTCGTGACTCCTCCACTGCGCGATCGACGACCCGCTGCGCCGATTCGCCGATTTTGCTTTGTGCGATATCGAAGTCGTCCACGCCGTGTCGCCTCCTTGACCTGCATCCCTTGCGGTTGCCAGTCACTCTGGCCAACCGCATTTCAAGATGCACGCCAGAGAGGGAATGGCCGTGAACTGACGTTTAACTTATGACGGCAAATCGCTTACGACCCGGCACGGCCGAGTCGCCTGCCTGTGACGTGTCCGGTTGACACACTGGTCGTGGGGAGGGAACGGCATCAGCTTCTATAATGCGGATATGCGGCGACAGGTTCTGATGATGACGATCGGGGCGTTTCTGGCCGCGTCAGCCGCCGCCCAAACACCGCAACCGTTTCCGCGAGCGACGCCGCAACAGTCTCCACCGGCTGCAGCGCCGCCGCCTCCAGCGACCCGGCCGGCACCCGGTGGACCTGCGGCACCCATAGTTCAGGTGGCGCCGATCGACCCAGCCACTCCCTCAGAAGCCGCGCTCGGCTTTCCTGTGTATCCGGCCGCGCAATTCATTGCGTCGTACGATGCTGGACGGGCGCAGCGGTATTACCTGTTCGGCTCGACTGCTCCGTTCGCCGATTTGGTGAACTACTACCGGACGCAGCTGAAGGAAAAAGGGAACCTCGTCTTCCAGGACCCGCCGACGCACATGTTCGAGATCGGCAAGTTCAACGACGACACGATGGCGTTCCCGCCTGGGGTGACGATTAAAGACTTCACGACCGGCGGCTCGCCGGGCTACGCGAACCCGAAGGCGGGTGCTCAGCCGGCCCGGTTCCCGTCCATCATCATGATCGTTCCGCCACCATCCGGCGCGGCGCGCTGAGATGGGGTTCAAAGGGTTTCAAGAGGTGCAGAACCCGACTTAGTTCTTCACGTAAATCTCGCCGCCGACCTTCTTGAACTCCTCTGATTTCTCCTGCATCCCCGCGCGCAGCGCGTCCGTGCTCGTCAGGTTGTGGCTTGCGGCGTAGTCGCGCACCTGCTGCGTCAGCTCCATCGAGCAGAACTTCGGACCGCACATCGAGCAGAAGTGCGCCACCTTTGCGCCGTCTGCCGGCAGCGTCTCGTCGTGATAGGCGCGAGCGGTAACGGGATCCATGGCGAGATTGAACTGATCCTCCCACCGGAAGTCGAACCGTGCCTTCGACAGCGCATCGTCCCAGGCCTGCGCCCGCGGATGCCCCTTCGCCAGGTCCGCTGCGTGCGCAGCAATCTTGTAGGCGATCACGCCAGCCTTCACATCGTCGCGGTTGGGGAGGCCAAGATGTTCCTTCGGCGTCACGTAGCAGAGCATCGCCGTTCCGTACCAGCCGATCATTGCCGCGCCGATGGCCGACGTGATGTGGTCGTAGCCGGGCGCGACGTCCGTGGTCAGCGGGCCGAGCGTGTAGAACGGTGCCTCCTTGCACCATTCGAGCTGCTTCTCCATGTTCTCCTTGATGAGATGCATGGGAATGTGGCCAGGGCCCTCGTTCATCACCTGCACGTCGAACTTCCAGGCGATGTCATTCAGCTCGCCTTGCGTCTTCAGCTCCGCGAACTGCGCTTCGTCGTTCGCATCCGCGATTGAACCGGGACGCAGTCCGTCACCGAGCGAGAACGACACGTCGTAGGCGCGCATGATCTCGCAGATTTCAGGGAACTTCGTGTAGAGGAAGTTCTCCTGATGATGCGCAAGGCACCACTTCGCCAAAATCGATCCGCCGCGCGAGACGATACCCGTGACGCGTTTGGCGGTGAGGGGCACGTAGCGGAGCAGCACCCCGGCGTGGACGGTGAAGTAGTCGACACCCTGCTCGCATTGTTCGATCAGCGTGTCGCGATAGATTTCCCAGGTCAGGTCTTCGGGACGGCCGCCCACCTTTTCCAGTGCCTGGTAGATCGGCACGGTACCGATCGGCACCGCCGAGTTGCGAATGATCCACTCCCGGGTTTCGTGGATGTTCTTCCCGGTGGAGAGATCCATGACCGTGTCGGCGCCCCATAGAGTCGCCCACTGCAGCTTCTCCACTTCGTCCTCGATCGACGACTTGACCGCGGAGTTGCCGATGTTGGCGTTGATCTTCACGAGGAAGTTGCGGCCGATGATCATCGGCTCGAGCTCGAGGTGCTTGATATTGGACGGGATGATGGCGCGGCCGCGCGCGATCTCGTCGCGCACGAACTCTGCCGGCAGCCCTTCGCGCGCGGCAACGAACTCTATCTCCGGCGTGATCTCGCGGCGGCGCGCGTAGTACAGCTGCGTGCCCACAAAACCCGCACGGCGGCGTGCTTCGATCCACGGCTCGCGCAGTTTGGGCAGCCCCTCGCGCACGTCGCGGCCCTGCGGTCCGCTCGTGTCGTACAGACGAACCGGCGGCTCGCCGCCCGTGAGCGTCACCTCGCGCACCGGGACGCGCAGCGTAATGGCCGGACCGCCGACGGTCAGCGCCGCGTTGCGCTCGTCGTACACCTTGCGCGAGTTCGGATAAGCCGACGCGAAGTCAATCATGGGAATTCCTCGTTGGGGCGGGAAGAGACGGGGCTGGCTGCCGCGCTCCCTCCGCCGGTCTAAACCGGGTCAGGTTCCAAGGGTGTTTCTCAATCCTGGCGGGATACCCCTGGCGGCCACGCTGATTATACCCTCCGACTCATCGAGTCGCTTGCGTGTTCGCGTATTCCGGTCGCGACGGTACAACGTACCTATCCTGCGTCGAGGCATAATGCGGCTATGCGCGTGATCACCTTGTTCTTGTTGAGCTTTGAACTGGCGATCGCCGGCGCGGCGTTCGCGCAAACGGGTCCCGCGGCACCAACTCCCGCGCAAACCGCATCGGCGCCGCGACGGGCGCCGGCCCCCGCGTCGCGATCGGGCATCGCGTTGACGGTGACTGACAACCGTGGTCTTCCGATTTCCGGTGTGCGCGTCACCCTTGACGGCGCGTCCGATCGCCGCGGTGATACGGACGACAGAGGCCAGGTGAACTTCGTCGGCATGCAGCCGGGGACCTATCGTCTCCGCTTCGACGGCGACAAGGTGATCTCGTTCGAGCGCGAAATCACGGTACGTCCGGGACAGCCCACCAGCGCCGATGTGACGTTGAATCCTGCACCACCGCCGCCCGCTGCGCCCGCCGCACCGCCTCCACCGAAGGAGGAGAAAGCGGAAGCGATCGTCGGTCCTCCGGGGATGCCGCAGATTCTGTCGATCGTCGATCTGGCGGAGAAGCAGCTATCAGGGAATCAACCACGTCGCGAGACGCTTGTTTCGTGCAGCGGCAATACGCGGACGACACTCGTGCTGTTGAATCAGGATCAGACCGATCGGCTGTACGACGGCGCAGAGACCGAATACTACGTCGTCGCCGGGCAGGGCGCGATGCGTTTGAACGGACGTGAGACGCCGTTGTCCGCCGGCAGCTACGCCGCGATCCCGCGCAACACGAGCCACGGGATCGTCAAGCGCGGCAACCGGCCGTTGATCCTGTTGGCCGTGCTGTCTGGCGAGCCGTGTGAGCAGGCTAAGTAATCTGCAATCTTCGCCAAATCGAAGATTGAAGACTGAAGATGGGACGGTCTAGAAGCCAGGCCGGATCAGAAAACTAACAGTCCACCCATTCCGCGGTTTGTCGAACGGCCGTACGCCAGTAGTCTCCAGCACAAACCCGCCGAGATTTGCCCGAATACCAGCGCCGACGCTGCGGAACCGATCGTGTTCCAGCGTGCCGTCGGCGTGCGGCGTCCAGAGCATCGCGCCGTCGGCGAAGACAAGCCCCTCGATCGGTGTTCTACCGTAATCGAGATTCCCGGTAAGCAGTCCGAGCAGCGGCGCGCGTACCTCCAGGTTCATGACCGCGAAACGATTCCCGAGTAGTTGATCGAGCGTCGAACAGGTCGTGGCCGTCCATCCGCACTGCTGGGCGGCAAACGTGCTCAGGTCGTAGCCGCGCACGAGCGTTTGCAGGCCGAGCAGCAGCGGGGTCAGGCGACTGTCGCGCGCGTCGGGACCGTAGCGTCCGGTGTGCTGCAGCCTGACCGCTACGGTCGCGGGCCGAATGGGCATGAAGTAGCGGCGCGCGTCGAGACGAACATCTGCGTACGTCAGCCCCCCGAACGCCGGTTCGATGTCGAGA
The DNA here is from genome assembly GCA_035492455.1 of Vicinamibacterales bacterium. Classification (GTDB taxonomy): domain Bacteria; phylum Acidobacteriota; class Vicinamibacteria; order Vicinamibacterales; family UBA2999; genus Gp6-AA40. The sequence goes on from DATJJE010000079.1 coordinate 18,114, forward strand.
CGCACGCGATGGCCCAGCACCGGGCTTGTCGGCCCGAGCACTGCGGTGTCGCGTACATACGCCGCCTGCGTCTCCGCGAGGTAGACCGCGGGCGCACCCGGCAGCTCCTGCAGCTCGCTGCTCACCACCTTACGCGTCGTCCCATCGGCCACACGTGTCAGCGTCTGCCACCCGTAGCCGGTGCGGCGTACACCGCCGCGGAACTCGAACCGCGTCGCGCGGCTGACGTTGTATCTCGCCAGCAGGTTGACGAATTCGTGTGTATAGCGCAGGTTCGAGTACTCCTGCGTGACCAGATCGCCGCTGCGCGCGATCGAACGCCGCGCGCCGAAGAAGCGTGCCGGCACGTAGCCGCCCATGAAGCCCCAGTTGAACCGGCCCTTGCGGTTCAAATACGCCACCTGGGCGGCCAGATCGTCCTTGCTCGTTCCGACACGAATGACCGTCTGCAGCTGGCGATCGCGGAGCACGTCGCCGAACGTCACGCCGAAGTTGGCGCGAAGGACGCCTCCCACGTAACCGGTGCCGCCAACGGCGGCTCCGACGTACGGCTCTGCGATCGATTCCACGCGTAGACGATCGTCGTACTTGGACGTCAGGAACGCGGTTTCAGCAGGAAGTCCGATGTGCGCGTCAGCGAGCAGATGCGCGAGCTTGCCCAGCGTGGTTGCGTTCGTCGTCTTCGTCACCACACCGGGCGTGACGATGGGTGCGGACTCCGCACTGGACTCCTCGAGCGTCTGGATCTCGTAACGTCCGTTGCGATACGCGTTGAACGCAAGTTTGCCGCTCGACGAGGCGACCGCGAGCGCTGGGCTCGTCGCCGTGATACCGCTGACGCCCCCAAGCTCGGAGGTCACGCGGCGGATGTCCCCGGACGCGAGGTCCACGCGGTAGATGTTGCTCACGCGATCCGGGTCGGCGACGTAGTACACCGCCTTGCCGTCGGGCGACCACTGCGGGCTTATTTGCTTGCCGCCGTTCACCGACGCGGTGAGTGGCCGCACGATCTTCGTGGGTACGTCGAGGAGTGCGACTCGCACCGGGCCGAAGCGAAGATCGTCAAGCGACGTCGTGAAGCGATCCGATGCAAACGCGATCGTCTTGCCGTCGGGCGACCAGGCGGGATGCAGATCCGCAAATGCGTCATCGGTGAGCTGTGTCACGGCGTCATCGGCCAGGCTGTAGACGAACAGATCCGACTGACCGCCTTTCATCGCCGAGAAGACCAGCTGTTTGCCGTCGGGCGACCAGCTCGGATTGTAAATCTCGTCGAGTTGATGCAGCCGGATGTCGCGGCGCGGTGACGCGCCGTTCGGATCGACGATGGTCATTGCGGCGCTGCCGTCGATGATGGCGGCGACAACAAACCGATGGCCGCTCGTATCCCATGCGCCGGCGGACTGGATGTACTGCAAGCTGTCGAAATGCGGATCCGCCGCAGTGCTGATCACCTTTTTCATGACGGCGCCGGATGTCGCATCCGCCATGAACAGATCGAGTGACAGCCGATCTCGCTCGGACACGAACATGATGCGCCGGCCATCCGGACTGATGGCTGGAGCGACATGCACCCGGCCGCCATCCGCGGACGTGACAATCGCACGCGGTTGGACAATGTTGTCAGGATCGGTTTCGGCTCCGGGGATCGATGCGTGCCACTCGTGCGTCAGCTCATCCGGTGTCTTGCCGGTGACGTCCTGCAGCCGTCCGAGCACGCCGTGCGCTTTCGATCGCAGAATCTTGGCGACGATGTCGTCGCCGAACGTGTCGCCGAGGAATGACCAGAACGCATGACCATAGCGGTACGGAAAATATCGCGGGTTGCTGAGCTGCTCGATCGTCGGCAGGCGTCGATGCAGCTTCGCGTCGCGCAGCCACATATCCGTGAACGCGTTCGACGGTCCGAGCGAAAGGTACTCGGCCATCCCTTCGATGAACCATCCGGGAAGATCGAACGCGTTCTGATGCGCGCGCTTCTCGATGTCGATCTGAAACGCGTGCACCAGCTCGTGGCCGATGACGTGATCGGTCTCGCCGAGCCCGGGCGCGAACGGCATCACGATGCGCGACTTCGTCCGCTCGGTGAAGCCGCCGGTGCCTTCATCGACCATCGCCGGACTGACGTTGGTCTGGGCGAAATCGCGATGGCTGGCATACAACACGAGCGGCTGTCGGTGTGTGAACGTGTGGTCGAGCAGCTGCGAGTATCGTGCGTACCACCGCTCCGCCATGCGCGCGGCCTGCCGCGTGACGCCCTCTTCCTCCGGGTAGTAATAGATGTCGAAGTGCTCGGTATGAAGCGTGCGGAAGTCCAGACGCGAACTCTGCACCTTGTTCCGGCCGAAGTACTGTGCGCCCGCTGAAGCCGGCAAAACCAGCAACGCCGTCGTCGCGAGACACACGAACACCGTCGCGCACCGAAACATGGGGCCCCCTGAGTTGGTCGTGGAAGGCGCTACTCTATCACGGGATATCGGAGGTATAGGTCACCGACAGCGCGGTGCGCCCGTCGCGCAAACCGTGTGCAAGATCGAGGCGGAGTGCTCCTGTCTTGCCGGGATATGCGCCCCGTAATCCGACACCGACGTCTACGTCTGTAATTGCCTGCCCGAGTAGGCGACGGTCGGTTCGTCCGGTATCTACAAACGCGGCAACCCCCGCGCGCACCGGACCCGGCGCCCACCAGCGCTGCGCTTCGGCCGACGCGTGTGTAAACAGACGTCCGAGCCGCTCGGTGCGGAATCGCTCGTCCTCGCCGAGCATTGGGTGCGCGCGCAAGAGCAGCGGACGCGCGCGGCCAGTATCACCAGCGGGCCATAGGTCGGGCGGTGCCGACGCGCTCACTGCGACTACGCCTGCATCCATCACCAGCACCATGCCTCGCGGCCGCGACGACGACCGCGCCAGCACGCGGATGTCGGCGCGCTCAAATCCGCCACCACCCCCGAACCAGGTCTGCAGTTGTGCGCGCGCGTCCAGCCGGTCACTACCCGATACAAATCGGACCCCGCCGGCAACGCGGCCGAAGTTGGCGCCACGATTCCAGCGATCGATTCCGGTGGCCGCCTGCCAGCGAATCGACCCATTCGCCCAGTCAGCGAGCTCGAGCTGAACCGCGTCGTGCACGGTCGGCGCGAATGCGGACGTGTAGGGCTGACGCTCACGCGACGCCGCCAGCTTCCACACGCCTCGCCATGGTGCCGGCGCGCCGAACGACACCTGATATAGCGGCCTGTGCGCCCAGAAGCGCCAATCAACGCCCACCTGCTCGCCGCCGCCGCTCGGCGACGAAATCGATGTAGCAATCTCGCGCGTGATCGAAGCGGCAACACCCAGCACGCCGAGATCCAGCGCGCCGTGTGGAACGAGCGGACGATCGCCGACGGTCGCGCGAATCTCGGCAAGGCCAGAGGAGACAGGAGAGAAGTCAACGGACCCGGGTCCTGCCGGAAACTCGAGCAGACGCCGGCGCGCCCGCATCAGCGCAGCGCGAGACAGTGTCGTGCCTGGTTTCAAACCGAGGGCGTGCTCGACGACCTGGTATCGCGTGCGCGTCAATCCATCGACGCGAATCAGATCGATGCGCGGTTCGTCGATTCGATTCCACGCATCGAGCGCGCCGAGCTGGTCGTCGGTCACGAATCGCGCGGTCGCCAGCAGTCGCGCAGCGTAGTCGTCCGAGCCGTCGCGTGCCAGCGCCGCGGACGCCAATTCTGCCGTCTCCGGCCACCGATGCTGCAGGGCGCGGATACCCGCAAGCTCACGAAACGCGGCGCCGCCGGGACACGAGATCGCCGCCGCAAGCGTCCGTTCTGACGCGTCGAGATCGTTCTGCTGCGCCAGCCGGACCCCATCCGCAATCTGCTGATCGCACGGCGTGGACGGCACAACGCGATCCGGCGCGGAAATGGTCACGGAATTGCGCGCCGCACCCGGGGTCACTACGAGCATCCATCGCTTGGTCACCGCCCATCGCTTGTCGAATTCGGCCGCAGTGGAGACGCGAAACGGTGCGCGCGCGGGATCGTGAAATATGACGCCGTTCGCACTGCGCGCCACAACGACGACGAAGTGGTCAGTGCCGGGATGATCCTCGATGAGCGCGACGACGGGACGTCCCTGCTCGAGCTCGTGTTCGAGCGCCTCCGCCGATCCGTCCAGCGCGAGCACGTTCCAGCCGCGAGCGCGGAGGTCTGACGTCAGCGCATCCGTGCGGATTCCCCGGGCCTTGCGATCGACTAACGGCTGAAAGGTCTCGGCATCGATACCGCGCTCGCCCCAGTAGCGCATCACCATGGCGGCGGCAGCGCCGCCGCACAGCAGTTCGGACTGCGCCATGAAAGGCACATCGAGGAGCGTCAGGGATTGCGCGCCGGAAACAGCAGGAAGGACCGTGAGCGCGAGCAGCAGGGCCAGTCCCAGACGGAATCGAGGGACCTGCCGCCCGCGCATCGGTGCTAGCGGAGCGCGACGATCAACAGGATCAGAACGAGCAGCCCGATGATGATCGCAGTAGTCGAAATCGTGACCGTCGATGCGCCCCCCGCGAGGGCATCGTCTGCCTGACGCGCCCGTGCGGCGATCGACGCCAGGTCCGCCGCGTTCATCGTTGCGACGGCACTCTCCGCCCGGCGGATGTCTATGCCGTACTTGCCGGCGATCGCCCTGACGTCACTTCGCTGGAGAAACTGCTGAACGGCTTCGCGATCCTGATCGATGGCGCGCACGTGCTGCTGCACGGCGGCATCCAGGACCTGCTGCCCCGCGACATGTTCCTGTGCGGAAACAGGCGGAACGGCAATCAGTACGGATAGGACAACTGCAACAAGCGCACATGTCGACCGCATCGGCGATCCTCCTCCGCCGATATTCTAGCGAACAACGCGGTTGAGGTCTTGACCGAGATGCGTTCGCTATTGAATCGGCTCGACGTTGAAACGCCGCTCCGCCTCGATCATCGTCACGGCATACAGCCGATCGAATCCCTCTCCCGGCGTCGGCGGCTGCAGATGTTTTCGGACGGTGAAGATCGCAACATCAGGGACGCGCTCGCGTCCTTCGCGTGTGCGGTTGCGGCGCAGCGCGTCGCGCGCATCGGTGAGAAAGAAGTAGCCGACGACGTCGGCTCCATACTTGCGCGCGACCTCGATGAGAGGCGCGCGCACGCCGGCGCTCGGGTTGGTGTTGTCGACGACCACCGATCGGCCGGCAGCCAGCGATTCCGCGATGAGCTGTTCCTGCCGCCGCTGCGGCCGGCGGTTATTGCGCAGCAAATCCTTGCTCACATGGTCGTGCGTTCCGGCGAACCGTTGGCGGAAGAACGTCGATTTGCCGGCGGCAGGCAGGCCAATCAGAATCACGCACTCCATGGTCAAATTTCCATTTGACCATGGGATTCGACCGCTGGATCGCGGAGCTCGAGAAGCGCCACCTTGCCGATCTCCGCATTCCCGAGGTCACACGTGCATTACGCGCGCTGTCGTCTGCCTATGTAGAGCGTCGGCACACCCGGCTGCGTTCTTCGAGCGCCGGCGGGCAAAAGATGACGCGCGGACCCCTCGACAGCGCCGGCAAGCGCGCAGCGTTCGCGCTGTTCTACGCACCGCTCCACTTCCTCGCAACGACACACGTGGCGGCGTCGATCGACGGCGCCACGCAGCCGCCGCCGTCAGCCATCCTTGATGTCGGCTGTGGAACGGGCGCGGCGGGCGCCGCATGGGCTATAGCCGCCGGCGGCTCGCCTGTTGTGAACGGCATCGATCGGCATCCGTGGGCGATTGAGGAAGCGCGCTGGACGTACCGCACGCTCGGGTTGAGCGGATCGGTCCGTCAAGGCGACGCCACCCGGCTGCCGCGGTTGGCAAAAGATGATGCAGCCGTTGCGGCGTACGTGCTCAACGAACTGCCGGCTGATGCGCGCGCGCGCGTGGAGGAACAGCTTTTCGCCGCGGCAGCACGCGGCACGAGGGTATTGATCCTGGAGCCGGTCGCGCGCGGCGTTGCGCCGTGGTGGAATGCGACCGCGCGGCGCGTGGAAGCTGCAGGTGGACGTGCGGACGAATGGCGCTTCGAGGCTGACCTGCCGCCGCTGCTGCGAACACTCGATACAGCGGCGGGCCTGAACCATCGCGAGCTCACGGTCCGCTCGCTGTATCTGGGTCGGGGTACCTAGGCCGGCTGAAGGATTGTAGGGCCGACCTTCCGGTCGGCCCCGGTAGGGGCCGGCTTCGCCGGCCCAACGTCAGTACTTCGAGGTGCCGCGTGCTTTATCGCTTTCGGTCTTACCCGTTGTGCCGCGCGCGGTTCGGTTGGTGTGGTCGAGGTCGTCCTTGATCTGCTTCGCGCGGTCGAGGTGATGTTCGATCGTCGGCAGGTTGTTCGCTGCCCACTGATTGATCGCCGCATCAACGTGGTTGTCCGCCTTCTCCGGTTTGACCGCTGCCGGGTTCTCCGGATTCTTGCCGGTCACACGATCCGAAAGGCTGCGGTTCTCGTCCGCGCGTGAGCGGAGATCCCGCACCGCGTCCTGGTGGTCGTCGACCATGGCGCTCATGTATTCCTTGTCGAAATCCGTGCCGTTCAGTTTCGACAGCTTGTCCATGAGGTTCTTGTGTTTGTCGTCGACCTTTGCGTCGGTCGTCGGAATCGCGTATTGCGACGCAATCTGCTTGAGCTGATCGCCGGCCTTGGTGTGGTCGTCGATCATCATCCGCGCGAAGGCTTTCACGTCAGGACTGCTGGCGTGATCCGCCGCCACCTTGGCAAGATCGATTTCAGCCATTCCGTCGGAGAGCTGATCGTTAACCCAGTTCTTGTCGTTCGTGCTCACACCAGCGCCCGCGGTACCGGTGGCACCGGTATCGGTGCGGTCATTGGCAATAGTGTTGGAAGTCCGGTTGCCGTTGCAGCCGGCCATCAGCGCGCCGGCGCAGGCCAGTGCGAGAAGACCTCTGAATTTCATTGGACTGCTCCTCCCATAGCTGTGATGTGTGCGTCACTCGAAAAGGGTCGCTGCAAACCGGATGACGTGAACGGCGGCCCCAGCGCGCTCGCCGGTCAACTCATGCGTGCTATGGTCGGTGTTTTGTGACGGCACAATGACCCGTGATGTTGATCGGGTTTCTGACGATCGGCTCTCTCGGTGCCGTGTGGAGCGTGCGCGAGCCGGTCGTGCTGACGGCGCTCAACCTGTTCACGCGGTCACGTTTTTTCTAGCGCAGCACCAGCTCGGACGTGCAGTTCGGACAGCGCGTTGCTTTGATCGGAATCGACGTCGCGCAGTACGGGCAGTCCTTCGTCGTCGGCGCCGCCGCCGGCGCCGGCTTCGCGAAGGCCGTCGACATCCGGTTCACCTGCTTCACCAGGACGAACACCGCCAGCGCCACGATCAGGAAGCTGATGATGTCGTTGATGAACTGCCCATAGGCGATCACCGGAACGCCCTTCGCTTTTGCATCTGCCAGCGACGCGGGCACCCCTTTGCTGGTGTCGAGGATATAGAAAAGGCTCGAGAAGTCTATTCGGCCGAGCGCGAGGCCGATCGGCGGCATGATGATGCCTTCGACAAGCGAGGTGACGATCTTGCCGAACGCCGCGCCGATGATGACGCCGACCGCCAGGTCGACGACGTTGCCGCGCGCGATGAACTCGCGAAACTCTTTGGCTATTGGCATGCGCGCATTATGGCGTGGATGCCCTGGCCACGACGACCCATGAAGTCGACGACATCGCGTTGAAGTAATTCACGAACCGCTTCGGTTCGGGAGCGTCATATTTATCCAGGTTGTGCGCCCAACGGAAGCCAATTGGCTGATAGAGCAGCTCCACGCTGACGCGGAAGGGACCGCCACCGCCGGGCACCGGCACCGCATAGTGCACGGTATCGCCGCTGCCAGTGAAGTCCGCATCGTCTTTCGCCGCGCCGTAGACGCCCACTCCCGGATCCGCGGTTGCCTTGTCGAAGCCGCGTGGCAGCAGACGGTTGTCCTTCAGGTACTGCGTCGCGGTGAGCAGCCCTGTCGTCGGCACGCTGTTCGGATCGCCCAGAATCGGCTCGTAGATTTGTACCTGGTCGGCGCTGGTGATCCGGTCGTAATGCGGTTCGAACTTCGTCGGGTCCGCATCGTTGTCGTTTCCTTGAATCAGTCCGGCATCCGTCACGGCGCCGGATTCGAACACAACACGGCCGTCGCCATCACGCACCGCCAAATGGAGCCATGTGCGCCGCGCCGGGTATCCGGTCGGGAACTTGTGTCCCGTCAAATTCTTCACGTTGACGTCGACGTTCAATGTCGTGGCCGCGAGCTCCGAGCGAACGATGGCTATGGTTGCAGTGTCCTCCTGCAGCTGGCGCACGGTGGCCTTCGCCGTCGCCTCGAATTCCGACGACAGTGCCTGCGACCCGAGTTCCTGCCGGTATCGGTTGAGCATGCGGACGACAAACGCATTTCCCCCGACGAACAGATGTCGATGCAGTCCTTCGCGGTAATCGCCGAGCACCGACGCGATGCGCGTCGCGCCCCGAACTTCGGGCATGTGGCACGACTGGCACGACTGCGCACTATTCCCCTTGCTGTAGTCGCTGTGCTGCCACTCCTGAAAGTTCGCCTGCTCGACGATCGAGCCGATCACCTGGCCGGTCGGCGAAAACGCCTGCGTGATCAGCGTATGGCACGTCGCGCACAGCTCCGATTGCTGGATGTGGGCAGCCTGCGCCTGCACGAAGCCCGTCACTGACCGCATGATCGTCTTGCGGCCGGCATCGATCTGAAATGGTCCGAAGATGACGCGTGTGCCGTCCGGTGGCGTCGGCTTCATCACGAATTCGCCGTTGAAGCTTTCGCGCGTGCCGAGGCGCTCGTTCGAGATCTGGTGGCACACCGTGCACGAGATGCTGTCGGCCGCGAACTTCTGCAGCTCGCTGCCGTTGTCTTTGTTGAACGGCAGATGCGCGAAGACCTCGCCTTTGCCGCCCGATGCGCGGGAAATCTGCGTCGCCATCGGCATGTGGCACTCGGCGCACTCGTCCTGGATGGCGGCCGCATGCGTTGGATGATCGATCGTCTCGCGGCGGACGCCTGCCTGCCAGTACGGATCCCGTGCCGAGTTGGCCATCATGGTCGATCGCCACGACGCGCCAATCGATACGTCTTCGCCCTGCGGCGTCGTCAGGACGTTGTGGCAGGCGACGCAGTTCTCGGACGTTGTGAAGAGCGACAGGTTCCTGTGCAGCTGCTGCGCGTTCGGCTTGACCCCGCCTTCAGCTGTCTCGGCGGTTTGCGCGGCACGCGGCGCCGCGGTAAAGAGCGCAAGCAGCCAGACGGCGCAGGCGAGCGGGAGGATGCGCTTCATCGACATGGCCCGCCTCAATGCCAGTACTGGAACAGGCCGCCGTCGAACCAGTCCCAGAGGAAATAGGTGAGGAACTGAGGATGGCGTCCGGTGCGTTCGGTCGCCGGGATGCTTACGCCGACGCTGAGCAGGATGTGCTGCAACTTACTCAACGACACCTGCATCTGCGGGACGATATCCGTCTCGACGTCGCCGCCTGCGTCCCGCGCCATGACGACTTCGGCCATCGGCGTCCACGCACGGCCGAAGCCGTGGTCCACCGCGTAGGTGTAGCCATACACGCCGCGCAAGTACATCTCACGCGGCTTCTTCGCCGTATCCGTCGGGAACTCGGCGCCGCCGTGCATCTGCAGGAATCCGTTTGCGCCGATTCCTTTGCCGAACATCGCGAACGGTTCCCAGATGGTCACGCCCTCGCCCAGACCGAGATTCTCTTTTCCGGTCGGGAGCGTCACCGCGCCGCCTGCGGCGACGATCAGCGTCTTGTCGAGGTTCGCGTAGAAGCTGCGACGCAGCGCGAACTCGACATCGCCGATGCCGCGGTTCCACGCGCCGCCCTGCTCTGTTTGCTGAAAGTTCAGCGGAATCGAAATCTCGTACTGACTTCGCTGCTTGATGCGACGCTCGTAGACCAGCGTGTTGCCGACCGACTTCGCGCCACTCGTTGTCACGCCCGTCGTCCAGACCGTTTCGCTTTCCGGAAACGCCTTTTCCGTGAAGAACGCGCGTGGGAAGTTGAGGTCGCCACGCGGCCATGACGGGTTATCGCAGAGGCTCCAGAGGTATTTGACGACGGACTCGATCTGCTCGTCCGACAACGCATCGCCGAAGGCAGGCATATGGTGATCGAGGCCGCGGATCGGACCACCGCGGTGCACAACAGAGTTCCAGTCGCCGAACGGCTCCACTGTGTTCGTCGGGCAGTCGGTGAAATCCGGCAGCGGCGCATCGAAGCCGATGACGCTTTGCGGCGAGCCCTTGCCGTCTGCACCGTGGCAGGTCGCGCAGTTGTTCTTGAAGATGTACTCGCCGTCGGCGTCAGGCGGCAGCGCGTTGGCGAGCGAGGTCGGCGGCGTGGTCGCATCCTGCGCCGCATGAAGGGCAAGGGTACCCGCCGCAGCCGCGTAGACGACTAACGCGACGATGATCGAAATGAGGGCCCGCGACCGCATCTACTTCTGAACCGGGACGAAGACGTACTGTTCGAGGCGTGCCAGCTCCTTGTCGTCAACGTACTTGCCGATCTCGCGGTGGAACTGCGCGAGGGCGGTGTAGGGACGGTACTCCTTGAACTCGCGCAGCATGCGGTTGCCGACTCCCGGAATGAGGAGAATTTCCTCGTCGGTGGCGGTGTTGAGGTTGATCGGCACGAAGAGCTTCGCATAGAGGTCCGTGCGCTGCTCTTTTGTAAGACCCGCGGCAGCGAGGGTGCTGTCGAGATCTTTTACGGTCTTGAACGGCCGTTTGGCGAGCGCCGTCTTCGCCAGCATCGCGTTCATGTGCGGCAGCTTGGCGAGATCCGCTTCGGCAATCAGATTCGCGTCGGTGATGGTGACGGGCTTGCCGACCTGCGCGTGAGCCGCGCGTGCGAGGCCGATGACGACCAGCGCTAGAACAAGAGTCGTGGCGATCTGTTTCATACGAACGTCTCCTGGCGGTGTCCGCCGCCGTCGATCGAAGGATGGCGGTATGCGTGTGCGAGGCCGATTAGACCCAGCAGCACCATCGATCCGGGAGCAAGCACAGGGGTTGCTCCTGCAACTGTTTTACGAAGGAACTCCCATCCATGTTCAGCCGGGTGAAGCTCGCGCTCGAATTCGCGGTTGCCGTTGTAGTGAAGGCCGACGCCCGCGACGCCGAGGATGATGAAGACGACCATGAGGCTCTGCAGCGTGCGGACACTCGCGTTGCCAGGCGACGCGCCGTGCCAGATCAAAATCGGGATGGCCGCCGTCAGCGCACCGACCGGTAGCCACTGAGCGACTTCGTCGATATGACGCAGCAGAACGAGCTCAGCGATTGTGCCGAGCACGCCGATACAAAGCGCTACGAGAAGCAGTTTTCTTATCGCGCCGAGAGTCTCGGGCTCCCGATTGACACCACGGACCATGCAATTGAGCGAGCGTTGGCGTTCACCTTAGCGCAAGCTGCGCGCAGTCCGAAGCTTGCGAACTGATCTCAGATAGATTGCGAGCGAGTCTCAGAATCAGTTTCGCAGGACCGCTCGCAGCACGGACGGATCGCCGTCGTTCGGCTTCGGCGGGACCTGAAGAATCTTCGCCACGACGTTGTAGATGCTGACGTTCTCGAACGGCGCGACAGTCACGCCGCGTTTGAAGGCGGGACCAGCGGCGATGAAGATGGCGCGCATCGACATCAGCTGCGGATCCCAGCCATGCTGCCCGCGAATCCCCGTCGCTTTACCGGCTCGGATGTTGTCGACGACGCTGCGGCGCAGGATCTGCCACCCCGGATCAGCGATGGCCATGAGCGGCGGGACTCGCGGGCTCGTTGCGTCGCGGAAGTGCCAGTTCACCGGTGTCTCCGCGCGGCGATACATCTTCAAATGCGGATGCGCGCGCATCAACTTCGCGTAAACCGCATCCTCTCTGCCCGCCGTCGGGAAGAGGCTCAGGTCGGGATTGATGTTCGAGATGAGCGCTTCGTCGGGCGTCACGTAGTCATCGGCGACGATCACGTGTTCATCGTCGACGGCTGCCATCCCGTGATCCGATACAACGACGACGTTGACGCGGTTGAGAATGCCGCGCTGGGTCAGGCCGGCGACGAGGCGCCCGACGTAGCTGTCGTCGCGCGTAATCGCATCGCGCACTTGCTGCGAGTCCGGTCCGTGATCGTGACCGCTTTCGTCGGTGTCTTCGAAGTAGGCCGTGAGGAATTGCGGGCGCTGCGCGGTTGGCAGGTCGATCCATGTGAGGAGCTGATCGATGCGATCGGCACCGGGCCGTTCGTTGTCGTACGGCTGCCAGTACGTTGGCAGCAGTCCCTCGTGCGGCGCCTCCGATCCGGGCCAGTAGAGCGGCGCCGAGCGGCGGCCATACGCTTCCATCAGCGTCCAGAGTGGCGTGCCTGCCCACCACATCGGATCGCGCACCTCCTCACGTTTGGTGGTGGCGAACGTGCGCCCGGTGGGCGGGTCGAAGATGTTGTTGGCGACGATGCCGTGATGGCCCGGGTAGAGGCCGGTGGCGATCGTGTAGTGGTTGGGGAAGGTTTTCGACGGGAAGCTCGGGATCAGGTTGCGCGCGTGCACGCCGCGAGTCATCAGGCGCCGGAGGTTTGGCGTCGGCACTTTCGACGTGTAGTCCCAGCGGAAGCCGTCGAAGGAGATCAGGATGACCGTCGGCTGGAGGTCAGCGAACGCATCGCGCTGCGCGGCGGCAATCGTCGCGCTGATGGCGAGGGCGAGCGCGGTGATGACGGTAGGCTTCCGCCACATGTGGAGATTATCTGCGAGTCAGAGTCGGGTGACGCTCTGTTCCCGAGTCAGAGTACGGTGACGCCCCGTGCGCGAGTCGGAGTACGGTGATGGGTCGACTCAAGGTTGCAATTTGTATAACGCCGATGATGGGGGGCGGTTGCGAGATCCGCCTGCGGCAACGCGCGACGCGTGGGATTGCGCCTGAATCCGTGGGGCGCGCCGGTTGCGTGCGCCCGACGCATGCCGAGCCGCAAACGCATCTTCGTTCCCGGTCTGACGTTCCACGTCACCCAACGAGGCAACAACAGATGCGCGACCTTTCGCGATGACTACGATTACGAGACTTTCCTATGGTTCCTCAGATTTGCGATTCGCCGATACAAGCTGCTCGTGCACGCGTACGCGTTGATGACCAATCACTTCCACCTCATGGTGACGCCAGAGAGCACAGCGTGTTTGTCCCGAGCGATGCAGAGTCTTGGCCGCCGCTATGTGCGGTATTTCAATGAACGACATGTTCGAACGGGTACGTTGTGGGAAGGTCGATTTCGAGCTGCACTGATAACCGACGAGCGGTACTGGTTGACGTGCATGCGGTACGTCGAACTGAATCCGGTTCGGGCGGGGCTGGCAAAATCACCTGAAAGCTATCGATGGTGCAGCTATCGTGTCCACGCCTGTGGCGGTGCTGATCCTGTGATTGCCCCTCATGTTCTTTACACTGGCCTGGCCAGCACGTCAGAGCGGCGACTTGAGACGTGGCGCAATATGTGTGCTCCCGCCATGCAGGCGCAGCAGCTTGACGCCCTGCGGAAATCCATCGCCGGAGGCGTCATCGGCGACGTCATTCGATCGCAAATTCCGCAACCTTGATACGCGTCATCACCCGACTCTGACTCGCTTACGGGTCATCACCGTACTCTGACTCGGTCACTGCATCATCACCCGACTCCGACTCGCAATATACGGTCTACAATCCATCTCGTGCGGCGGGTGGTGCTCTCCGCTCTCCTCTTCCTCTGCGCAGGCCTGCTGACCGCGCAGCAGGCACCTCGCCGTCCGCTCGTCATCGCCGCCGAGCTCGACGGCATCATCCACCCGGTCTCGGCGGAATACCTCAAAGACGTCATCGACCAGGCCGATACGTCCGGCGCTGACGTCGTCATCATCACCCTGCGGACGCCGGGCGGCCTGCTCGACTCGACCCGCGATATCGTCACGCGCATGATCAATTCGCGCGCGCCGGTGGTCGTGTTCGTCGGCCCCGCCGGCGGCCGCGCCGCCTCCGCCGGATTCATCGTCACGCTCGCCGCCGACATCGCCGCCATGGCGCCGGGCACGCACATCGGCGCCGCGCACCCGGTGTCGGGCACGGGCCAGGCTATGGATACGGTCACCTCGCAGAAAGCTGCCGCGGATGCCGCAGCCTATGCGCGGACGCTTGCGGAAGCACGCGGCCGCAACGTGATGCTTGCCGCTGCCGCTGTCGAAGAGAGCCGCGCCTTTACCGATCTTGAAGCGCTGCAGGCCACGCCACCGCTCATCGATCTCACCGCCAGCGACGTCAACGATCTTCTTCGCAAGATTGACGGCCGCAGCGTCAAGCGTTTCGACGGACGCGCGACCACGATCCATACGCAGAACGCCGAAATCCGCCGCGTGGATATGACGCGCCGTCAACGGTTCCTCAGCGCCATCGCCCATCCGGAAGTTGCCTACATCCTGATGACGCTGGGCATGATCGGCCTGACCGTGGAGCTATGGAACCCGGGCGCCGTGCTGCCCGGCGTAGCGGGCGCGCTCAGCCTGCTGCTCGCCTTCTTCGCGCTGCAGGTGATTCCGATCAACACCACCGGCCTGCTGCTGATCGCGCTCGGCGTCGGCTTGCTCGTGCTCGAACTGAAAGTTCCCAGCGGCGTGCTCGGCGTCGGAGGAACGATCGCGCTCGTGATCGGATCCGTGATGATGACCGATACGGTGCCCGGTGTCCGCGTCGGATTCGGTTTCGTCATCCCGGCCGCAATCGCGTTCGCCGCCGTCTTCCTCTTCCTCGGTCGCCTCGCACTGCAGTCGCAGCGGCGACCGCCCGTCACCGGCAAAGAAGGTTTGATCGGCGCGCACGGACGCACGCGCGATCCGCTGCTGCCGAATGCGCCTGGCTACGTCCACATTCGAGGCGAGCTGTGGCGCGCCATCAGCGACGTAGCGATCTCGTCCGGAGAACCTGTTCGCGTCCTCGACGTGAATGGCCTCACGCTCAGGGTGGAGCCGCTCACGGCGTCAGGTCCGGCTGAAACCGGACACTACCAGCAAGGCACTCACGGAGAATCCGCATGACGATTTCGCCGGCACTCGTGTTCGGTGTAGTGCTCGTGCTCTACATCCTTTCTTCGATCCAGATCCTGTCGGAGTACGAGCGCGGCGTCATCTTCCGCCTCGGCAAGCTGCTGCCGCAGCCGAAGGGACCAGGAGTGATTCTCGTCTTCCGTCCCATCGATCGCATCGTCCGCCTGAGCCTGCGGACGCTGGTCCACGACGTGCCGCCGCAGGACGTGATCACACGCGACAACGTGTCGGTGAAAGTGAGCGCGGTCGTCTACTTCCGCGTCATCGATCCGCGGAAGGCGATCGTCGAGGTTGAGAACTATCTGTACGCGACCTCGCAGCTCTCGCAGACGACGCTCCGCAGCGTGCTCGGACAGGCCGAGCTCGACGACCTGCTGGCGCAGCGCGATCGGCTCAATCAGCAGCTGCAGCACATCCTCGACAACGAGACGGAGCCGTGGGGCATCAAGGTCTCCGCAGTGGAAGTGAAGAACGTCGACCTGCCGCAGGAGATGCAGCGCGCGATGGCGCGGCAGGCGGAAGCCGAGCGCGAGCGCCGCGCAAAGATCATCCACGCAGAAGGCGAACTGCAGGCGTCCGAGAAGCTGTCGCAGGCTGCCGCGGTGATCGAACGCGAGCCGGCAACAATGACGCTGCGCTACCTGCAGACGCTCACGGAAATTGCCTCGGAGCAAAACTCAACGATCCTGTTTCCGGTTCCGCTCGAGCTGATGAGGTTCCTCCGCGGCGGTGACAATAAATAGGTGCCCGAGTTTCACGCCGAACCGTACCTGCACCTCGCCGGCCTCTCGCATAAATCCGCGCTGATCGCGTGGGGCGCCTTCTATTTCAAGACAAGAAGTCAACGCGCGGACGCGAACGGTCCAGGGCGCTTGCCCGAGTGGAAGCTGGTCGAGGACCGCGACCTTCGCCACGTTCATCCGCCGCGACGCGAGACCATCGGCGCGCGCTCGGATCCGTACGGCCCGGCGCGCGTGAACGTCTACGACGCGTCAGGCGCACTCGTGGCAACGAGCTTCACCGAGACGACGAACTTCTGCTGGATCACAGGACTGTCGCCGAACACCGAGTACCGCTATGAAGTGATGGTCAAAGACGAACCGTGGGGTGCGGATGAACGGTGGGACTGGATGCGCGGCAGCCATCAAGGTCTCGTGCAGCGCGGTGGCCGCTACGTCAATCGATTCTGCACGCACCCTGATCCAGCCGCCGAGCCGACGGGCAAATTCACCTTCATGGTCATCGGTGACTTCGGCACCGGCATCCTTCGCTCCACGCCGACGCGCCGGCAGTTCGAGGTGGCGCAGGCGATGCAGCTCGCCTTCGACCGGTACGACGTCCGCGCCATCGTCACCACCGGCGACAACATCTACGCCGGACACCGCATCCTCGGCATTCCAATTGGCGCCACGGGCGACGAAGACGACGATTGGTTCTTTACGTTTTTCCAGCCGTATCGCTACATGCTGAATCGCGTTCCGGTGTATCCGTGCATCGGCAATCACGACACCGCTGAAACGGAGGATCGCGACGACCGCGAGCAGTTGCTCGACAACCTGTATCTTCGCGAGCGCATCGCAAGCGACGAAGCATCGGGCCGCGCGTCTGTCGATCCGGGACTGTTCTACCGGTTCCGGTACGGCCGCGACGTCGAGTTCATCTGCATCGACACGTCGAAAGAAGAATTCTTCCGCGGCAAGCGTCTCTACGAGTACCCGAAGCACTGGGAATGGGTCGACCAGACGCTGGCACCTGACGCGCAACGACGATGGAAGTTCGTCTTCTGTCACCATCCGCCGTTCTGCGCCGGGCCGAACCATCACAACACCGACCGCATGGAGCGACTGATCCCGCTGTTCGAACGAGCGGGGGTGCGTGTCGTGCTGAACGGTCACGAGCACAACTTCCAGCACTCACGCCACAACGGCATCGACTATCTCATCACCGGAGCGGGCAGCAAACTGGACAGAGCGGCGCCGAATCGATTCGAAGATGCGCACACGGTCAGCTGGTCGAACCATGCGCACTTCCTGCTGGTCACCATCGAAGGAATGACGATGACAGCACGGGTTATCGGCGAGGCGCGCGAGGGTGATACGGATGTCACGGACGTGGTCCGCTACACACCTTCAGGTGAAGAGATCAGCGGGCCGATAGCGCTGCGGCTCTGAACAGATCGTCGGCGGCGCTGAGAATCGTCCAGCGCAGACGCTCCGGATACTGCAGCTCCTCGGCGAGGAAATCGCGTACCGTCGCCGCCGAGCGCGGCGAACGGTGTCCCCACAGCAGGCTGCTGGTCCAGTTCGACGGGAAGAAGATGTCGCCAGTCCGCTGGATGTCGGCGAGCAGGTCGAGCCCGGGGCGGATGAACCGTTCAGAATCCGCCTCGCGCAGTGGATGATTCAGATAGGCGAGCGATTCCGTGACCCACGGCTCGCGCCGACGATTGTCCAGCTGCCGGAATCGGTCGAACGCCGCTGCGCGCACCTGCGGATCAGCGGAAAGCGCCGGCATCACGAACGCGAAGCGATCCTTGCGATCAGGATTCTGTGTGCGGTCGAGCTGCGTCTGCAGGATTTGCTGCCAGCCGGACACCTCGCGCACCGCCAGCTCCATCGCCATCACGATCTCGTCGGTCTCGACAAATGGCAGGCCCGGAATCTTTTCGTCGCGTCGCCATAGGCGTTCGAGCCAGGTCACACCGTCGTTCGTCAGCACGTCGTCGCGAAAGGCGCTGAACCACGCCGATTTCAAGCTTGTCGTGTTGGCCCGGGCGACACCCGTGCGCAGCGCCTCTTCCAATACCGGCGCACGCGCCAGCCGTTGTTCCTGCGTCAAGAAGCGCCAATACGCCCGGCTCACGTACGCGAGGACACGTTGCGTGTTCTGCTCGTCGTTTTCCTCGGGCAGCGAGTGCAGCGCGGCGTCGATGAACGCACCCGGCGCGACGCGTCCCTCGAGCACGTTGTCCCAGAGCGTGACCCACGCGGCGCCGCGTGTCAGCGCGTCGCCAATCCGCGACATGTTGGCCAGCAAGTAGGCGGCGCTCTCCTGGTCGAGCAGGAACAACCCGTACGCCAGACCACCGCCGTTCGGCAGGATGAATAGCGGCTTCGGCAGACCCGCTGCTTCGCGCACGACCGTCTCCCGCGCGTTCGCATAGACGGCAAGATCTTTCTGAGCGTCCGTATATCCGAGAGTGACGCGCATCCGCTGCGGCCAGATGATGCGACGACCCTGCGGATCCGTCATGGTGATCGCGAGACGTTGGATCGTGTTGCCTTTGGACACACGTAGTGCCGTCGTGAATTGAGGTCTTCCCCGCTCCTCAACCCAGGCACGACTCCACGCCGCGAGATTATCCGGCGTCTTGGCGTCAAGGATCCGAATCAGATCGAGCCATGTCGCATTGCCGAACGCGTATCTCTTCAGGTACTCGCGCAGTCCGTCGCGGAATCGCTGCTCTCCGACAATCATCTCGAGCTGGCGCATGACGATCGGCGCCTTCTCGTAAATGATCGGACCGTACAGCTGGCCCGCGTCGTTGAGATTCGACAGCGGCTGGCGGATGGGATTCGAGCCCGCCGTCCGATCCACTGAATACGCATCCGGATAGTTCGACAACAGGAAGCGCAGCTCGTGGTTCACGTCGGGAAACGACGGGTTGACGATCTTCGCTGCCATGAAGTTGGCGAACACCTCTTTCATCCACACATCGTTGAACCAGCGCATGGTGACCAGATCGCCGAACCACATGTGCGCGGTTTCGTGCGCGATCGTGCTGGCGCGGTTCAGCAACTGGTTCTGCGTGGCGCTCTCGTCGAGCATCAGACCCGAGGCGTTGTAGAGAATCGCACCGGCGTGCTCCATGCCGCCGAACTGAAACGACGGAATCAGGATGAAGTCGAGCTTCTCGAACGGATAGGGAATCGCGGTGTACTCTTCGAGCCATGCCAGGGCCGAGGCGTGCAGGTCGAACAGCGCATCGCGATTGCGCGCCACCTTCGCCGCGTCAGTCTCGCGATGGAACATCCGCATCTCGCGGTTGTTGCGCGTCGCACGCTCGATCGAAAACTTTCCCGCGACAAATCCGAACAGATAGGTCGGCAGCGGCTTCGTTTCCGCAAACCGTACGCGCACGCCGCCGCCGGATGCCTCCCGTCCGGCTTCCGGGCCATTCGCCACGGTTTCCCATCCAGCGGGGATATCAAGCGACAGCGTATAGCGACCCTTGATGTCCGGCTGATCGAAGCAGGGAAACGTCAAATGAGCACGGGCGGGAACAAACAGGGTGTACAGGAAATCGTCGTTGCGGTTGAGCGCCTCGTCACCAGCGGCGAACTCGATCTCGATACGGTTGTCGCCGGCGCGGGTTGCCTCCGCGGGGATAATGACGTGGTCCTCTACATACACCGGAACAACCGCGGCCTCTCCCACGCGGACGCTACGGACCCGCTCTTTTGGAGCCGAAAAATCAAAGATGATGCGCCGCGGCGCGGATAAGGTGAGCGTCAGGCGCAGGACGCCGTCCACCGGCTGCTGACGGTTAACGGGAATCGTAAACGCGAGGTCGTACCTCACCGCCGTGTACGCAGCGGCGCGTTCACGAGCCAGCGCTTCCGAAACACCGCGATCCACGGAATTGGAGACGGGATCTGCGGCGAGCGCCATCAGCAGCAGGGTGAACATCGCGGAACCATATCAATCAATTTAGAATGCACCATCCCGATGATTTTCAGCGCCCGTAGTTCCGTGTTGCTCGCTGTCGCTGTCGCCGGACTGGCAGTGATGATCGATACGGAGCCCGCCGCCCAGGAGCCGGGCTCCGTCCGCGGGCGCGTGTCGATTGGAATCCCGGTCACCGCGAAGCGTGCAACATCAACATACTCCCGGAGTATCCCGGCCGTTGCCCTCGCTCCCGAATCGGAGCTGCGGCACGTCGTCGTCTACGTGAAGGACGCGCCGAAGACCGCCGTGCAGCCGATGCGCGCCGAGATTCGCCAGCGCAACGAGAATTTCGTTCCCCGCGTCGTCGCGGTGACCGTCGGCTCGGTCGTCGAGTTCCCCAACGACGACCCGATCTATCACAACGTGTTCTCGCTGTCGCGCGCGAAGACGTTCGACCTCGGACGCTTTCCCAAAGGCAAGAGCCGCGGCGAACGATTCGACAAACCGGGTGTCGTCAAGGTGTTCTGCCAGATTCATTCGCATATGTCCGCGACCGTGATGGTGTTCGACCATCCATGGTTCGCGATACCTGACGAGCAGGGTAACTTCGATTTGTCCGGCGTGCCGCCCGGAATGCATCAGGTGACCGCGTGGCACGAGCGACTCGGCGAAACGACGTTGCCGCTGCGCGTCGAGCCGGGCCGCCCCGCGACGATCGACTTCGTCCTGCCGGTCCCCGCGCAGCCGTGACGGTGTAGCGATGTGGAACCGCCTCGCGCCGTGGATGCTGGTGCTGCTCACAGCAGCTCCGTCTGCCGCGCAACAGGCGAAGGCCTCCGTCCTCTCCGTCGACACCTCCGCGTCCGTTGACTTCACCACCGACGGCAATGGCAACGACGTCAAAGGCGTGTTCCTCGACACGCTCGTCGTCGGGGATTTCGGCAGAAACGTTCAGGCGATCGTCCGTCCACAAGTGCAGCGCCTCGCCAACAACGGCGAATGGAACCGGCAGATCTGGGTCGCCGAGATGCGCTACGAACGGCCCGGTCCCGTCGCGTTCCGCGTGGAGGGCGGATACATTCCTTCACCCGTCGGCCTCGCGAACCTCACACTGCGGCCGCACATGAATCCGACGATTGCGCAACCCGCGGAGCTGTTCACGTCGATCCCGTCGCTAGAAGTACGCGGCCCGCGCGTGAACCTGTTGAGCGGCATCTACCCGTTGGGCGCGCAGGCCACCGCATCGGCCACACACTGGGATGCGCGTGTGGCGGTGATCGATACGTCGCCGTTGCGATTGCGCCGCGTGTTCGGGGATCCGAACCCGCCGCTCTTCGGGGGCAATCCACCGCGGTTCACCAACGTCGTAATCGGCGGCGGCGTTACGCCGTTCGTCGGCTTCCGCGTCGGCGCGGCCCTGACACATGGCGGATGGCTGCGCGCCGGCGAGAGTCCCGCACTCACCGAGGATCGCTCTGCCAACATCGTCAACGTCGAGATGGAGCTGGCATTCCGTCACACAAGTCTGACGAGCGAAATCGTGTATGACGCGCTCGACACGAGCCTGGGAACCCGGTCGACGTCGGGTTGGTATCTTCAGGGCGCGCAGGCGCTCGCGCCACGATGGTTCGTCGCGGGACGTGTTGAGCGCATTCAGACGACGCTGCCAACGATAGTGGGAATCGAGCAGAACTTCACCAGCACCGAGCAGACGCTCGGATATCGCCTGACGCCGGAGGTTGCGTTGCGCGTCAGCCATCGGATGCGCCAGACCTTCGGCCGCGACGCCTGGGATCACTTCGGCGCGGTCTCGATCGTCTGGTACCGGCGCTGGATGTGATCCTGGCAATCGATCCTCAGGCCCGCGACGTCATGAGTTACCTCGCGAGCCTCAACGCTCCTCCAATCGATCGCATCTCTCCCGCTGAAGCGCGCAAACAATACCGCGAAGTACGCGCGACGCTCCGACCTCCCGTGCCGTCACTCCCTGATGTCCGCGACCTCGCGGCGGGTACAGTTCCGGTGAGGGTCTATCGACAAGGCGATGGCCTGTTGCCGGGTTTCGTCTTCTTCCACGGCGGCGGCTGGGTCGTGGGCGATCTTGAAACGCACGATGTGGTCTGCCGACAGATCGCGGCTCAAGCCAACGTCGTGGTGATCGCGGTCGACTACCGTCTCGCACCCGAGCATCGATTTCCTGCAGCCGTAGACGATGCGTGGAGCGCGACGATGTGGGTGACGGCACATGCCGCCGAGCTCGGAATCGATGCGAAGCGCATCGCCGTCGGCGGCGACAGCGCGGGCGGAGGGCTAGCTGCGGTCGTCGCGTTGATGGCGCGCGATTCGCGAAAGCTGCGCCTCACGCAGCAGGTGTTGATCTATCCCGTCATGGATCTGCGCGCGCAGAGCGAATCGTACTCCACGTTTGCCGAAGGCTACCTCCTGACCCGCGCAGGTATGCAGTGGTACATCGCTCAATACGCGCCGACACACGCCGCGCGTGAAGACTGGCGCGGCTCGCCACTGCTCGCGCCGTGGGTACATGGCGTCGCGCCGGCGCTCATCATCGCGGCGGAACTCGATCCGCTGGTGGACGAAGGCGCAGCCTATGCGCGTCGACTGCAGGGCGCGCGCGTGCCCGTCGAATACCAGGTGCTTCCCGGCATGATTCACGGATTTCTGACGATGGGCGGGAAGATTGATGCTGCGAACCGCGCCGTGTCGATGATTGCCGACCGACTCAGAGGACCATCGTAGAGGAGAGCGTCGGTGCGGACCTTCAGGTCCGCTTTCACACATGCACGATCACCCGCTTCACACAAATTACGCACGCGCGCAAACGCGCCATCTGCTGACTTGACTCGCCAACGCGCTCACTCTATCCTGCGCATTCCCTCCGCCATTCTTAACCTGACACGACCGCCTCGGCGGCGCAGTTGCATCATGCTTCTCGGAGCGACCCAGAGGTCGCGCATGAGCTCAGGTGGAGATCATGTTGGAATTGCTGGTCTCGCATTCTCAAGTCCTTGCTGGCCGTTTGGCGTTGGGCCCATCCGCAGCTTTGATCGACGACCTGAACGCGCTCGCTAACCGACTGCCGGCAGCGGCTAAACCGTCCGAGCGATTGTTAATATGTGGGCTAGTCGGACATGTGGTTGGGCGGCTGATTTACTCCACCGGTCTCGGCAACCGCCCCGACATCGCAAACGCGTTCATGGCATGGGCGGCTTCGAAGCCGACCTCTGATCAATGGCGTCCAGAACTAGTGGATTTGATTAAGTGCTGCTCACTGGCCCTAGTGAATTTAACGGCGCCACGAACTGCGGCTACAGAGGATGCCCGCGTGAGTTGCGGCCTCCGGTTGATCGATTTGCGTTTCAAGGAGCCGTCCTTCAGCCGCCGAGACTTGGCCACCGAAATGAGTTTGTCAGTCTGGCATGCGGCTCGACTGCTGAGGAGTTCCACCGGCCTTAATTTCTACGCCCATGTTCACAACCGAAGGGTCGATGCCGCGGAGACCTTACTTAAGGAGACTCGGTTGAGCGTTAAAGAAGTTGCCGCGGCCGTGGGATACACCAGTTCGAACCAGCTCGGTCGCCATTTCAAACGACTACGCGGCGTCACTGCTGTCACATACAGACGTCGCGCGTCAGTTGCCAACTCAGCGACGTGACGCGGGTTGACGATGAATAGCACAAATAGGCCATAGATCTTCGTTGTTCCCGCCAAGTGCCTGCCGCACGATAGCCGCGCTCCTTCCTAGCTATCGCTTCCAGTTCACGTCCCAGTCTTAGGTTAGTTCGACGCCGACATTCGCCCACGAGACGCAAGCCCACAGTTGACTTGGGTGGCTCCGTGGGTATGGAGGTATCACAATGAAACTGCGAACCCACGCGACGCGTTGTGCGCTTGCCCTACTCGGCGCGCTGATTATTGCGAAGCCTGCGATGGCACAGAGCGGCTACGAAAATGGCTGCACCGCGACGCCAACACACCCGCTCGCCTACCAGCAAAACTGGAAGGCGGGCGTAGCCCCGAATGCGATGCCGAACACTGGCCAAAGCAGCCTGTATTACCAGAACACAGCGTGGGCTGGAACTAATCCCGTCGATCCGATGTACCGGGAACTGGCGGCGACTGAATCCGTCACGGTAACTACCGGAAGCGGTCCGAATGGTGAGAACGTGGTCGACTTCAATCCCGCGGGTACGACCTACGGCGAAGACTACCAAACGGCAGGCGTCGTGTTTGGAGGGTTCGGACCGTTTCCCGATCCCTCTGGCGGTCCGAGTTGGTGGGACGCAACAGAAGGCTGCGTGAGCGTCAAGTACAAGTGGACAACGGCGGCGTGGAATCAGATGTTCTACAGCCCACTATTGGTTCTGAGCCGGAGCCTTTACTGGAAAGATGGCGGCCTCTCACTTGGAGCGAACGTCTACTGGCAGTCGGGAGGCGGCGACCATGGCACATTCGATCTTCAGTATCCCGTGTATGACGCCAACTCGGCGTCCGGGGTGCGTTGGGTCGGTGTCGACAGCTACCCATTCACACGCGCTGCAACGGAAAACCAATGGCAACAATTCGCCATGACGTGGAGAAATGGATCGACTGATGACGCCGTGAGCACCGTCGCCTCAGATGGCTGGCTTCATGTCTACTGGAATGGAACGCTTATTTATGATCTCAACAACATTCCATTGCTCATGAACGAAGACACGGCGTCCGCTCCGGAAGGGAAACCCAACCGACTCCGTACCCTTTGGCTCGGATACTACGGTCTATTCGGTCCGGCGACGAACATCGTGTTGACCGATCCCTCGGACTCGTGGAGCAGCATCCGAAAGGTGCCGTATTTTGGCTATTACGACATCGAGGTCGGCGAATGGGGTTTCAACTACATCAACGAGGTCAGTGGGTCCGCGAACCTCGCCGTTATGAGTCCAGATACCACGGTGTACAACACGACCATTGGCGATCAATATGACAGCGCGGGCATGAAACTGATTGCCTATCTAAACATTACCGAACTGCGGTTAAACGACCCGTTCGGTATAAATTCCAATCCGGATAGCTTCCAGAACTACTTGAACGACGTATACGACGAGCTCAACAACGCGCATATCCTGGATAACGTCATCGCATTTGTGCCTGGCGAAGAATGGAATACCGGTGTCACGGATGGTTACCCCGCCGGATGGCAAACCTTCAGTGTGCTTAATGAGCAGACAGTTGGGAACCTTTGCGACCCAGAACATCCGGACGGCTCAATGTGTTGGAGGAAGGCTCGCCGAGATCTAATGGTAAGCAAGCTGGCAAATGTGATCGCTGCGATAAAGACGAAGTTTCCTGGGAAAGCTGTACTAGGTGTCGACACCTTCTGGGATGACGAGTACAACCCTAACGATGCTAATGCCTACCACCCCGCTCCGCGCAATCTCGACATGCTTGGCCTCGACGCTTATATGGGCGGCCAACACGTGGGCTACACAACCGATTGCAACGCCACGATGCAACAGAAGTTCGCTGACGACGTCGTGTCGAAATACAATCTCGCGCTGACCAAGTACTGGCAACCTATCTTGATCATCGGCCAGGCCTTCGAGAGCGGCAGCCATCCGTTCGAGCCCGGCAACGGTGACGGTTGGCCCATGCCATCGAATTGTCAATTGAACTGGTGGTACTCGCTGGCGCAGTCCCATTCACGATTCTTTGGCTTGGCCTGGTTCGCTTACGGTCCTGACGGCAGCCAACCTGCCGCAGTCCCCGACTACGCCAAAGGAGTGCGCTACTACCCGGATCAGAAAAGCTGGTTACGCGATATGTATCTGCATAATCAGTCCATCCAACAAGGACCCCCGGACATGCTGGCGCCAGGACAGTCGCTCGCGCAGAACGAGTTGCTGACGTCGAGCGACGGGCGGTTCCACCTTGCCTATCAGGGTGACGGCAACCTGGTTCTCTACAACTCGTCTTGGGAGCCGATCTGGTCGAGCGGTACCAACGACAACAATCCGGGTCAAGCGGTGATGCAAGGTGATGGCAACTTCGTCATTTACAACGGCAACGGCGCGCCGGTCTGGTGGACCGCCACGGAGTACAGTCCGGGTGCGTATCTAGTCGTGCAGTCGGATGGAAACCTGGTGGTGTATACCGCCGGCGCGCCAAATGCGGCGATTTGGAACAGCGAAACTTGCTGTCAGTGAGCTAGACACGCTTCCTTTACCTCTCTAGCCGGACTCCCGCAACAACGGCGGGAGTCCGACTGCATCCAGGATGGAATCGCGCGCGCCAGCCGATCCCAAAACGCAATCAGAATAAGCTGTCGGTATTGCCGGTGACTTCCCTCACGCGCTCGCTATGGATCGTCCGGTTGCTGCTGGTCGGCGTGATCCTTTGGGGGTTACATCTTCCGCTGCACGATTTGCTCAAGTATCCGGATCGCATCTCAGTACTGCCAAACCTGCAGGCGGATGCCGACGCCTACGACAGCGCCGCGCGCCGACTCGCGACGACGTGGTCGAGCAACGAACTGCCCGTTCGGCATCCACCGGGATGGATCACGGCGCTCGCTCTTCTCTATACCGTCACCGGACCTTCTCTTGTCGCCGGCAAGCTGTTGAACTTCGCGGCACTCATTGTGGTGCTGCTCCTGTCGGTGTGGATCGCGCGGCGCGCCTTTGGCTCCGCTTCCGGATGGGCGGCGGCGGTGCTGGTGGCGATGTCTCCGGGTTTCCGCGGATACGTCGGTGTGCTGCAATACGAGATGTTCACAGCGGCTCTGCTCTGCGGCACTCTCGCGCTTGCGATCAGAACGACGGAGGCGGCAACCCTGCGTGCGTTGTGGCAGCGCGCGTTGATCACCTCGCTACTCGCAGCAGTACTCGTCATCACGCGAGAACCATTCGCGGTGGCGGTGATCGCCATCGGCCTATGGGTGACGGTGCGCACGCGCACGATGGCAGGCGCGCGCATGGCGTTCGCGGCCGGCGCGACGATTGTTGTGCTCGCGGCCGTTCCATCGCTGGCGTGGTCCGCGATTCAGAGCGCGCGCAAAGGCGAGCTGGTGACTATTTCTGACCAGGGGCCTATCGTTATCGAGCTTGGGCATAACCCGCTCGCCAATGGCACATTCAACGCGCCCCTCGTAGGTACCGGCGAACCGGCGGGCGTCCGCTTTGCGCTCGCGTATCCGGGGCGCGAGCTGCAGCTGACTGTCCGCAAGATTCTTTACTTCTGGGGCGTGCTGCGCGATGGCTGGAACGTGCCGCGTCCGGCGGCGGTGTGGGTATGGCGAGCGACGGCCGGGCTCGTGCCGCTGGCCTGGATTGAACCGTGGGCCCGCGGCGGCGCGCTGCTACTCACGGTGCTGATCGCGCTCGCG
The DNA here is from genome assembly GCA_035492455.1 of Vicinamibacterales bacterium. Lineage (GTDB taxonomy): Bacteria > Acidobacteriota > Vicinamibacteria > Vicinamibacterales > UBA2999 > Gp6-AA40. The sequence continues at coordinate 45,305 of DATJJE010000079.1, forward strand.
CTCTGGACCCGCACGGAGTGGGAACGCTGGTGGTTGTTTCCCGCGGTGCTGGCGGCGGTGATGGTCATCTACATCATCACGCTGGCGTCGTTCCGTTTCTCGGTGCCATCCCTGCCTGTCGCCTACATCCTTGCGAGTGGACCAGTAGCCGCGCTCGCGCGGCGCGCGCGGTCCGTCCTAGCAGCGCCGGCGATGGTGCTATCGCTCGCTGTCCTGTTGACACTAGCCGTTGCGATGCAATTTCAGTCGTGGCCGCTGACGATCTCGCTCGATGCCGCGGATCTCGACGGCGTCGGTGCCGCCAACGCCATCGATCCCATATCGCAGCGGCCGGTGCGTGTGGCTGATCCCCGTCGAGGCGTCCGAGCTGTGGCGATCTTGGCCGATGAGTATCTACCCGCGGGTCACATGAAGGTCACGATCCGCGCACGCAGCATAACACCGGCCGCGTCACTGCAGACGCCGGTTGCGCGCTTCGTCGTCCTTCAGCTCGACGGCCGCCCGGCATGTATGAGCGACTTCACCACTAGGGAACTGCCGGCGGCATTCGGAGACGTGACGGTACCCTGCGAGCTGACCGCCGACAATCCGGCGACCCTGATCATCTATAGTCTTGGCGCCAACGAGATCGCGATCGACCACATCAACCTGAGGTGGATGCGATAACGCGCGCCGCCGTCCGGAGTGTTAACGAAGTCGTCAGATGCCCGCCGGGAAGAACACGCGTTGAACGAACCAGTACGTTCCCGCCGCGATGACGACCAGAGAGCCGGCATAGGCGACGCGCATCCCGATGGCCTCGTTGCGTCTGCGCAGCACCGCGAGCGCCGTCGCCACTAGCAGGACGATGAAGAGCTGACCTATCTCGACGCCGACATTGAACGAGAACAGTGACCAGCCGAGCGCTTCGCGCGGCAGGCCGAACTCGCGCAGCACGTTGGCGAAGCCGAAGCCGTGCACGAGACCAAAGGTGAGCGCGATGAGCGCGCGAACATCACGGCCGCCGCCGCGCACGAGATTGTCCGCGCCGACGAAAACGATGCTCAACGCGATCGCCGGCTCGATGACGGCGGGCGGAGGCGTCACGACGTTCAGCGCCGCGAGCGAAAGCGTGATGCTGTGGCCGACGGTAAATGCGGTCACGATCTTCAGCAGCGCTTTCCACCCGCCTCCGAGCAGCAACAACCCGATGAGAAAGAGGATGTGATCGGGGCCGATCAGGATGTGGTGAATTCCCGCCGGAACAAACGTCTTGATGACAGCCAGCGCGCCTTGCGTCGTGCCGGTGTAGTAGGTGCGATCCGTGTTGTCGGCTGACAGCACGAATTGCTGTCGCAGCGCGCCGTCTTCGTAGACGTTGACAAAGGTCTGATGCAGCCGGTCGTACGGAAACATCAACGCATGGATGTCGAGTGTTGCGGGTCTCGGCGTATGGATGCGGAAGTGCAACTGGATGGCCTGCCGCTCCGGAATGGTGCCGAGGTCGGTCCAATCGATCGTGAGCGGGCCGCTGGCGCGTAACGTCATCCGGGACGCCAACATCGCCGTGAGTCGATCGAAGTTTCCGTACGCCGTCGGGCGATCGAGCAGTTTCTCCGGCGAGGCGATGCCGAGATCGTGCGCCGCGTCGATGATGTGCACGACGAGCATGCCGTCAATGACGTCGTTGCCGATCTGGAGATCGAGGTAGCTGAAGGGCGCGGGATGCGCGTCCGCCACCGCCGGCACCAGCAGCATCGTCAGAACGAGCAGCAGCCTTTTCGCCAAGCGCCCCATTATCCGATATGATTCCCGGCTCCAATGTGGCAGCACAACTATGAACCGTTGAGCGGCAGCCTGGGCGCCTCCGCGTTGATCGCGGGGATCCCCATTCTGGTTCTCTTCCTCATGCTTGGCGTCCTGCGGCGGCCCGCCTGGATGTCGGCCCTCACGGCGCTCGTCTCCGCGTTCGCGGTGGCGCTCGGCGTCTACGGCATGCCGGCGAAGCTCGCGTTGATCTCGACGATCTATGGAGCAGCGTTCGGCATCTTCCCGATCGCCTGGATCGTCTTCGCCGCGATCATGCTGTACCGCCTCGCGGTCGACACCGGCAAGTTCGAGATCATCAAGGACTCGGTTGGCGGCCTGTCGAGGGATCGGCGGCTGCAGGCGATGTTCATCGCCTTCTCGTTCGGTGCTTTCATCGAAGGCGCTGCCGGTTTCGGCGCGCCGGTAGCAGTATCGGGCGCAATGCTGGCCGGTCTCGGCTTCAATCCGTTTTATGCAGCCGGCATCTGCCTGCTCGCCAACACGGCACCCGTAGCGTTCGGATCGATCGGCATTCCCGTGACCACGCTGGCCAACATCACCGGACTTCCGGTATCGGCCCTGAGCGCGATGGTCGGCCGTCTCTGCGCGATGATCTCCCTCTTCATTCCCGGGTATCTGATCGTCGTGATGGCGGGGTGGAAGCGGGCGGCCGAAGTGCTGCCCGCGATCGTCGCGTGCGGCGTCTCGTTTGCCGGGATGCAGTTCCTGGTGTCGAACTTCGTCGGACCGGAGCTGACGGATATCGCGAGCTCGCTGACCTGCATTGCCGTGATGGTGCTGGTCATGAAGCTGTGGACGCCGCGCAACGTCATGTATCTCGAGGGTGAGGAGCCATCGACCGCTGGCTTCTCGCCGGCGCCGACGCCTGTGCCCGCAGCCTCACTCGGCGGTCATCAGGGACGGCTCCAACCTCAGGCAGCTGTCGCGGTCGGCCCGCGCACACATTCTGGCGCTGAGATTTTCTCCGCCTGGATGCCATATCTTCTCCTCGTCGCATTCGTGCTGCTGTGGGGCGAGGCGGATGTGAAGCTGGCGCTGAATCGCTGGACGAACAGCCTGCTGTCAACCGCCATTCCGAGGAGCGCGACGCTGCTGAACGGGCTTCTCGTCCCCGGACTTCACAACATTGTGCAGCGCGTCCCGCCCGTCGTGGCAACACCGACGCCGTACGCCGCCGTGTTCGAGTTCAACTGGCTGAGTGCGTCCGGCACGTCCTGCTTCCTCGCAACGATCGTTGCGGCGATGTTTCTCCGCGTCAGTCCGGCGCGGTTCGGCAGGATCTACGCGGCGACGTTCAGGCAGCTGGCGCTGCCGATGCTCACCATCGCATCGATGCTTGGTCTCGCGTACCTGATGAACTACTCGGGCATGACATCGACGCTCGGCCTTGCACTCGCGGCGAGCGGCCCCGCGTTCCCGTTCTTCAGCGCGACGCTCGGATGGCTTGGCGTGTTCCTCACCGGCAGCGACACATCAGCAAACGCTCTGTTCGGCAACCTGCAGGTCGTCACCGCCAACGCGCTGCACCTGAATCCTGTGCTGACCGCTGCGGTGAATTCCGCAGCCGGCGTGATGGGGAAAATGATTTCCATCCAGAGCATCGCGGTTGCCGTCGCCGCAACCGGCATGACAACAGCGGATGAGGGAAGGCTGTTCCGCTTCACCATCAAGCACAGTGTCCTGCTGATGTGTGTGATGGGAGTTCTGTCGATGCTGTTTGCGTACGTGTTCTCGGCGTACGTCCCGTCACCCTAACGTTGGGTTCGTTGGGTTCATTGGGTTCATTCGGTACATTGGGTGAGGCGCCCGGCCGCTTTCGAGGAACGTTTCGCCAAGCGCTGAACCGGGACAATTTGTTCCTTGGTGAAATGACTTCGATCGACGCCGTCATCCAGCGATTCAACCGTTTCCGCCAGTTCACCGTTCGCAAGCCGCAGATAACGCGCGAACTCCGCCGGGTAGTACCGGCCGAATCCCTCAGCCATCAAACGCGGCGCAGATGATGCCGACTCTGTAAGTTGTTTTCGGAATTCAAAGTCGCGACGGGCCGTTGTCGATCTGATCAGTTGATAGACAAGTAGCTTCACTTCGTAGGCACGTTGCCAGCAAATGAGCTCTTTGTGTGAACGCGCGACCGTCATGCGCAGCCGAGCTGCGCCGTATGTGCCGCGTCCGTCGATCCTGCGAACCTATTGAACCCACAGAACCTCGGAGAACCGAGGCCTGCGAACGAACCCATTGAACCTTTTGCACCCTTTGAACCCTAAGAGCCTTGCGCTTTCTGCTTGGCGTCGAGGCTGTACGGATCGTCAGTGTAGGTGACCGACGCATCGGGGTTGACCCAAGCGGTGAAGTAACCGATGTGCACGGGCAGATGTTCCTTCAGCGGAACCGCCTGCTCGTGACCGGCGTTCATCGCCGCGGCGATCTTCTCGGTGGTCCACTGCGGCTGCCCGCGCAGCACGTACTGCGCGAGCGCAACGGGATTTTCGAGACGAATGCAACCGTGGCTCAACGCGCGCGTCTGCTTGTTGAAGAGCGAGTCCTGCGGCGTGTCGTGCATGTAGACGTCGAACGGATTGGGAAACTGGAACTTCACGAGGCCAAGCGCGTTCTTCGGCCCCGGCTCCTGACGGAAGTGCAGGCCCGCCACCGAGGACTCGTCGCCCCAGTCGACGCCCTCAGCATCGATCACCTGTCCAGATGTCCCCACGACCTGAATGTCCTGACGCTCCAGATACCCGGGATCGTTCACGAGCTTGGGCAGCATCTCCTTGCGGATGATGCTCTCCGGCACGTTCCAATTCGGGCTGAACACGATCGTCGTCATCTCGTCGTTGAAGAGCGGCGTTGGATGCATCGGATCGCCGACGATGACGCGCATCGCAAGCACGGGGTTGCTTCCCTCGATGACCTGCATCTGATACGCGGGCACGTTGACGAAGACATAGCGGTCGCCGAGATTCCGGGGCATCCAGCGCCAGCGCTGCAGGTTCATCCGGATCTGATCCAGATGCCCCGTCGGATTCATCCGTTCGCGCTGCAGCGCCGCCTGCAGCCCTTTGTACTGTGGATGCTGCGGCGCAAGCTCCCCCAGTACCGGGCGGACGTTTTCGGATGAAACGGCTTTGGTGAGGTTTTCGTCGAGGTCCGTCTGGTTCGGCGCAGCCACCCAGTTGGTGTAGATGGCCTTCGGATTCGGCGACCATCCGAGCAGATCCGCCGCGTAGCGCAGATACGCGTACGTCAGTCGCGCATCCAGCTCCGGCCCCTTCGCGACCTCGATGCGATCCTTGTTCTGTTTCGCCAGCGCAATGGCCTGTTGAAACTTTTCCGTGCCGTAGCGCGCCGGATCGAGCCCGTGATCCTCGGACGCCTTCAACGCATCAAGCAGCGTTGCCAGTCTGGTGGTTGGTTGGTCTCCGTCGATCCACGCCGGCACGTTGTTGCGCGAGGCATAGAAATCGCGCTCGGCCTTCCAGAGCGTTGCGCCGAGCCTGCTGTGCTCGACCCACGCCGGCGTCGAAGCGACCAGTCGCTTAATGGCGGCCGCATGCTGCGAATTGTCGACCTTCGGTCTTGAGGTGCAACCGGCCGCCAGCACAAGCGTGAGACCGGTGGCGATGATGCGGAGGGAGCCTCGGATGCGCATACACACCCGAGGTTGCAACCGGCAGACCGTTTCCTGCCCTAATTGCTTGTCGTCGATTTCGGCCTGTAATACCGCTCGAGCCAACGGCTCAACCCGTCGAGGCCGGGGAACAGCGTGCGTTCGTTGATGTTGGCCTGATCCAGTTTGTCGCGCACTTCCCACTTCAACTCAGCAGGTACGACCACGCGGCGGCATAGATCGGGATGCTGATCGAGCCACGTGTCGAGTCGGGCGGACGGATCCGGCATGAGCGAGAACAGCGCGAACTGGTTCAGGATGCGCGTGTCGAGCGACGGCGGTTCGATGAACAGGACGAACGGGTCGCTGGTCAGGGAATCGAAGGCCTTCAGCGATTTGAACTCCGAGAGCATGTCGATAGTAAACGTCTGCGACTGCTCTTCTTCGAGAATCGCCTTCAGCCGTTTCGGCATCAGCTTGTTCGCCTCGACGAAATTCACGCACCACACGATGCCGTCGCGGTCATATTCCTGCGGCTGGCTGGTCGCAAAGTGAAGCGCGACAAAGGGCGAGTACGTCCAGTCGATGAGACGAGTCGGCAGACCGTGATGCTGACCGAGCGCCAGCCAGTGCCACACCGAATCGACGCCCGGCGCCGGCTGCGCGTGTGCGTACTTCGAGAAGTTGCGCAGCAGCGACTGCTCGAGCGTCGCGATGCTGGCGCGGCCGGCGGCCAGACGCAGAAGGCTGTTCGACAGATGATGTGCGTTGGAACCGAGGCCGCGAAACGCGTACGGGGAGCGGAAACGCTGCAGTGCAGGATTCCACGACCCGGCAAACAGCATCTCGATCAGCTCGTTGAACGATTGCGCTCGATCCACGTCTCACGCCTTCCGATAAGACCTGCCGATGCGACGGCCGAGCGAGATAACGAGCCCCTGCGGCAGGATGCGCACGAGCGTCGCGATGGCGGAGTTGAGTCGGCCCGTCACAACGACGGATCTGTCCGCCATGACCGCGTCGTAACCCTGCCGCGCGACGTCGGCCGCCGACAACCACATCCAGCCGGGCATCTTGTTCATCATCGCGCGAGTGCCGGTGACATCGTGAAACTCGCTGTAGGTGAATCCGGGACAGAGCGCCGTGACGAACACACCGTGGCGCCGCACCTCATGTCCGAGCGATTCGGAGAATTTGATGACGAACGCCTTCGCCGCCGCATACAACGTGTGCCCCGCCGGCGCGGGAACCAGACCGGCAAGCGACGCGACGTTGATGATGCGTCCGTACTTGCGCTCGATCATCCCTGGCAGCAGACGGTACGTCAGCTCCACCACGTCCGTCACCATGATCTGCATGAAGCGGGTATGGACATCCCAGCTCCTTGACAGCAGCGATCCCGGCACGCCGTACCCCGCGTTGTTCACGAGCACGTCGATCTTCAAACGGCGTGCCTCGAGCGCCGCCGCCAGCCGCGCCGGGGCATCGGGCTGCTCGAGATCGGCGACGATCACCTCGACATGCGTGTGGTAGCGCTGCTCGAGGTGAGCTGCCAGGTCACGGAGACGATCTTCGCGCCGCGCGGTGACGACGAGATTGAATCCTTCGGCGGCGAACACCTCCGCAAACGCCGCACCGATGCCGGATGAGGCACCCGTAACGAGCGCAGTCCGTCGATCGCTCACGCCTTGGTCGGCGTAGCCGCGTGTTGAATCTTGAAGATCGTTGCGGCAATCACGGAACCGATGCAGGGGCCAACAATGTAGAGCCACACGTGGGTGATCGATCCGCGACCAATGATGGCGTGAATGATCGCGGGTCCAAGACCGACGGCGGGGTTGTAGGCGCCGCCCGATATCGGGCCGCCAGCGAACGCCGCGGCGGCGACGGTAAAGCCGATGGCGAGTCCGTAGAACGAATTGCCGGCGGTCGCGGGAGTCGTCGCCACGTTCATGACCACAAGCGCGAGCGCGGTCGTGTAGAGGATCTCGACGAGCAGCGCGGCGAGAATCGTTGCCGTCGGCGCCGGCGCGGGCACGAACGTGCGGCCCGTCACGAGATAGACGGCAAGGCTCGCGGCGATGGCGCCGAGCAGCTGCGCAGAGACGTAAGCGACCAGCTCGGTCGTCGCAAACGAACCGCGCAGCACCAGGCCGAGTGACACCGCCGGGTTGTAATGCGCGCCCGATACGTGGCCGCCCATGTACACCATGACCATCAGCGATGCGCCGATCGCCAGCGGTGCCATCGGCGTTCCCACCAGCACGCTGCAGCCGATGGTGAAAACCAGGAAGAAGGTCCCGGTGAACTCAGTCAGATAACGGTTCACGTCGTCTCCTGTCGTCGATGGTGCATCCGAAAGGATGCGCCCTACGCGTGCGCACTTTACCGGCGCGAGACCGGTATCACGAATTTCTCCGCCGTGTGCGTCTCGGAGAAGCGCGCGACCTTTATATCCACCAGGCCGGCGGCCTTGCCGGCCTTCCTCACATCGCCCTCCGAGATCAGCGGGCTCCCCTTCGGACGGATCACCCAGATCGCGCCGTCGCGCTTGAGAAACTTCTGCACGGTTACCAGACGCTCGAGATCGCTCTGCTCGTTGGCGGCGACGAAGATCACGTCCACCGCGCCGGTGCCCCGCGCCAGCACGGTCGCGCCGCACGTCTGGATCTCTTCGCGCAGCGTTTCGTCGCGCACGCCGACAAACAGTACGCGTTGACCCGCGCGGATATTCAGCTTGTCGATGCGGCTTGGCGGATTGCGGATCTTGTCGGCCCATTTCACCGCCATCGATCCGAGCTCGAACACGGCGGTGCCATCGGTCCACATGACGCGCAGCGCGCCCTCTCTGGTGTCGACGCGCGTAATGGTCTTATAAGGAATGGCGAGCCTGAGTCCTTCGCCGCGGAAGATGAGTTCGTCCGTCTCGAGCAGCGCCTTCCCTTCAGCGGTGGTATCGCCGAAGGTGGCGCGACAGCGTGCTTCGGCCCCCATCAGCGGGCCGATATCCAGAACGTCGTCTTCATCGCCAGCACATGATCGCCCGGAGCGGCCACCGAATGGAACATGTCGCTGAGAGACGCGCGCGTGGCGACAGGATCCAAGGCCGACCGATTCTGCTGCCAGACGACGAACAGCGTGCTGCCTGGCCTCCATTCCCAGCGCAGTACGACGTTGCTGCGAAACGAACGGGCATTGAAATCGCGAGTGCCGGGGAGATCGAACGGACGCAGCTCGCTGGTGCGCGCGGCGGCGAGCTCCTGCGTCGGACCGTAGGCGCCGCTGGCGGCAAACGGCTCGGCGTAGACGTCGAGTGTCAGGTCGGGTTTGAACGTGTAGTTCACGCGAAACTGCGTTGAATACGTGGCGCGATCCACGGACGCAAACACGTAATGTGTGTCGACGGCTGCAACGTACTGACGCCCGACCGTCTCGAAGACGATCGTCGGCTTCGCCGACACCAGCAACTCCGGCACTGGCCTGACCGTGAGGCCGCCGTACATGTACCGCAACCGCCCGCCGTCGTCTTTTTTCGTGGCGACAATGCCGCCGTACGCCTGTGTGCTGGACGCCTCCGGCGTGGTCAACTCGAGTTGTCCCTGCCGCGCCGCTGGATCGCGCATCACCGGGCCACCGCGCGTCAAACTCGCGTTGTCGGTGGGACCGAAGTACCACGCGTACACCTTGGTCGTCCAGAAGTTCCGCCATGTAATGTTCCACTGCGGCGACCACTGGTCCGATTGCGAGTCGCCGCCGAAATCCCATTCCGCATATCGATTGAGGCTCAACGAATAGCTGTGGAACCACCGGTTCGGCTTCGTCTCTCGATACGTGAGCGTTGCGCCGACCGCAATGCCGTCCGCTGCCATGAGACGACCGATGTCGTTGACCTCGAATTCCGGCGACTCGGTGTTGTTGAACACGCTCCACACCCAATGTGTGCCGCCGGTCCGTGAAAATGAAAGGTACGCCTGGCTGCCATCCATCGATGTCCGCAGAGGATTGAAACGCGCGTACGTTTTGTCCGGGCTTTGCAAGAAGTGCGCACTGCTGCTCTGCACGCGGGCTATCGCCGGCGCATCACCATCGATGTGCGTCAACCCAGCCTGCGCGGCAAGTTCGTACATCCCATTGCGAAAGCGAAGAAGAGTCTCGCCGTTCGCGGCGAAGGCGTTGCGCGTCAGCATCGAGGCCAGTGGATCGCCGGGACGAAAATCGCGGTGCACGTCGGTGATCATGAATGCGGCCGTCGATGCATTCGGGCCGAACTCCTGCTGCACCCGCCCGACAGCGAAGCTCGTGACCGGGGCCACCGCGACGCGCGTGCGAGCGCCGGACGCGAGGCTGAAGGTGGACGCCTGCTCGGCGCCTGTCACCGCTCCCAGAATGCCGACAGATGTCTTCGACGGCAGGCGACCGGTCAACTTCGCCGCGCCGAGGATGGTGCTGGTGTGCGGATAGTCGACGAAGTCCCCTGAAGCGGGTCCGACCGGACGTGCTCCAATGCGCCTCGAATAGAAATAGCCCTCGAGACTGCTGTTCAGCAACCTGCTCCCCTCGATGAAGAACGGGCGCTTCTCATCGAAGAACGTTTCGAAGGCGGTGAGATTCACCTCCGCTGGATCCGCTTCCACCTGACCGAAATCCGGATTCACGGTCGCATCGAGGGTCAGGTTCGGTCCGAACCCGAGTTTCAGATCCAACCCTGTCCGTCCCGCCAGGTTCTTCCCGTCGTCAAACGGATTTCGGCGATCGCGATTGCTCGTAAGCGTCGACGAGCCGGCGACGTACGGCAGCAGCTCGAGGCGACGGGGCGCGCGCAGCGAGTCGACGCCGCGCAGCTCGCCGAAGCGCGATGACCAGGCCTTCACCGTGCGCGGTACGGCCACCCAGTAGTCCGTCTCGTTGTTGGCCGGCACGAAGCGCTGCACGTTCAGTCCCCACACCTGCTCGTCGCGCGCGTTGAAGCGCAGCTGCGACAGCGGAATCCACATTTCGGCCGTCCATCCGCTGCCATCGACGCGCGTCCGCGCCTCCCACACAGGATCGACAGTCGCGTCGAAGTCATCCGCATCCGCCGGGTAGTAGCGATCGAGCCTGACACCGGAAGCCGTCACGCCAAATCCATACGCCGTGCGGTGATCGAGATAGGTGTCGAGCGCGATGATGATGAATTCGGACTGCGCCACGTCATCGCGTCGGCCGAGCGGCGACTGGATCGGCGCGTGCTCCGACGACATGCGGGCGCCGACATACAGCGCGGTGTCGTCATAGAGGAACGCCACCTGCATCGTGTCCGACGGCGCACTCCCCTCTATCGGCTCCTTCTGGACGAAATCCGTGATGGCTGGAGCCTGGGTCCATGCAGCTTCGTTGAGGCGGCCATCGATCACAATGGTGCCGGGCCGCACGCGCACGGCGCGCGCCTGCTTGCGCGCGTTCTCGGCGCCGCCTTCGCCAAGGCTCCGGCGGCCAGGCTGTTGGGCGGATGCCGGTACGCTGGTGGAGAACGCGAGGATCATCGCGAGGCACCACGCGCGCATGAACACCTATTTCTTCAGGATCTCGTCGATGAGGAACAAATCCGTGAGCAGCGCTCGCACGTGAATCGAAGCGTTGAGATTGTCAACGACCTGCGAGCTGATGGATGGTTGCGCGAGTACCAGCTCGACAGCCGCAAGCGCAGCGGATGCGTCGCCGCCGAGCACATCGATGAAGGCGAGGTACTTGTCTCGCGGCTGCAGCCGTTCGGTATCGACCAGCGCGCCGTATTGATGGTGAAGGCCGTTCAATGCCGCCGCCGCTCGCGAGAGCAGCTCGCGCAGCTGCCCTCCGGTCTGGCTGCCCGCATCGCCGGCGAGCCCCTGCGCGGCATAAGCGAGCATGAATTCGTACGCCTCTTCGATGGTCTCGCATCGCCGTGCGAGATCTTCGCGAACGGTCACAGCCACGAACCGCGGAGCTACCTCCGTGCCTCCGTGACTCCGTGGTTTGTATCTGCGATCACCCAGCGATGCGGATCGTGGTGCTCGAGGTACTGGCGCCGCGTGATCCAGCCGACGATCATCGCTTTCGTAATCCACCACTTCTCCGGTCGGACGGCAAAGTAGATGTGCGCGATGACGAGGCCAACGAGCGCGACGCCTGCCATGCCGTGCGTCACATAGACGAAGCCCCAGGTCGAGTCGGCGAACAGATAGGGGTTTCGCGGAAACAGCGGCGTCCGTATACGCACCATCATGGTGAGGCCAGAGGCAATCACCGACAGGCCGACGACGACAAGCGCCAGATGATACAGGCGGTTGCCGAGCGGATATTTTCCAGGCTTCGGCCCCGGAATGTCGTGGCCGAGCTCGCGCATGATTTCGGCTTTCAGTTCGGGGACGTCCTTCGGGCCGACCCAGATCGACCAGAAGTCCATGAAGAAGCTGGCGTGAATGACGTGAAACAGAATCGACGTCGTCAGCAGCAGACCCGCCATCCAATGCCACTGTACCCACGCGAACTTCACGCCGGCAATCGGCAGGAATGCGGTCAGCAGCAGCGTGAACATCGAGGCGGCCATCACCCAGTGGAACGCGCGCGCCGTGCCTGAGTGACGCTTGATGCGCGGCGGCAGATCGGGACGCGCCGCTTCCATGGCATCGGTCTCGTCTGGGTGCCGCTTGCGATGGGCGGACAGCACCATGTAGCTGGCATGCGCGACGAGAAAGGTGAGACCAGCGAAGAGGGACGCCCACAGCAGATTCCACGAGACGTGCGTCAGAATCTGCTGACCCCACGGGCTGTGCCCGAACGTCAGGAAGTAGCCCATTCCCCCACCCCGCGGATCGCCCGCTTCACCAGGTTGCGCATCAACGGCACTTTGTAGGCGTTGAAGCGCAGCGGCTGCGCACCTTCGATCGCCATGTCGCCTGCCGCATCGGCGGTCGCTTCGTTGCGCGCCTTCCCTTTGACGAATTGCTCGACCTGCACCAGGCGGAGCGGACGCGCCGCAACCGCGTTGACGACCAGCCGCATGTTCTGGATCATTTCGCCGGAAGTCACCATCGCCGACGCGACACTGACGAGCGCGAAGTCCCACACCTGACGGTCGCGCACCTTCTCGAAGTAGAAGTTCGCACCGGCCCAGTCTCCGGGGATGCGAATTGCGGTGAGGAGCTCGCCGGGGCGGAGTGCGGTCATGCGCGTGATATCGGTGCCAGGCCCGATGAAGTAGTCCTCTGCGTCAAGCACGCGATCGTCGCCGCTCGCACTACGGATGACCATCGATGCATCAAGCGTGATCAGCGCGGGTGCCGTGTCCGACGGATTCACTGCCACGCAGCGATCGGCGCCGAGGATGGCGTGCTCGCGGTTGATCGATTCGGGTGTGTCGGCGTAGCAGATGTTGCCGCCGGCGCGGTAGCACGACCAGCCGGAGCGGTAGTACCAGCAACGCGTGTCCTGCGAGACGTTGCCGCCGATCGTTCCCTGATTGCGAATCTGCGGCGATGCGGCCGCTTCCGCCGCCTCCATCAGGATGCCGTAGCGCTGGCGCACGATCGGATGCCGCACGACGTCGGTGAGCGACGTCATGGCGCCGATCTCGATGCCGCCGTTGCGCTCGCGTACGCCTTTCAATTCGTCTATGCCGCTGAGATCGACGACATAGCGCGGACGCTTGATGCGGTCTTTCAGCCAGTCGAAGCTGTCGAGACCGCCGGCCAGGATCCATGCGTCGCTGCCGTAGCGGCCGAGCAGACTCAGCGCATCCGCCGTGGAGGCGGGCTGCAGCAGCTCGAATGCGGGCATTACATCTCGAATTACGGCCATGAGTGCCCTCTGAAAATGACCCCCGACCCCATTTACACGTGCGCTTGCAGCGGTTCGTGCATGCGCTTTTTGTTTTCCAACGACGTCAACACGATGTCCGCGGTGACAGGCGCGCGGCGGAACACATCGACGCCAACGGCATCGGCGATTGCGTTCAACACCGCGCCGTAGCCTGCTCCGACCGGCGGTTCTCCGACACCGCGCGCGCCGACCGGCGTTTCGGGATCCGGCAGGCCCACGGCATCCGCGTTCATCGTCGCCGGGATGTCGAGAATGGTGAGCGGCTTCGTGTAATGGAAGCGCCGCGACACCATGAGGCCGTACTTCGGATCGAACACCCACTTCTGTTGCAGCGCATGCGCGATGCCGAGGCAGCTCCCGCCTTTGATCTGCGCCAGCAGGCTGCGCGGGTTGATCACCGTCCCGACGTCGCCGATACCGAGGTAATCGACAAGCGTCACCTTGCCGGTTTCGACGTCGACTTCGACTTCCGCGAACCCGGCGACGAATGAGTACGTCGTGCCGTTGCGCGGATAGTTGTCCTTCGCCACTCCCATCACGCCGAGACCAGCATGCATTGCGGCGGCGCGCTTCGTCATCGCGTTGATGTCGTCCGGAACCTCATGACCGTCGTACTTGCCGCCAAGTTCGATGGCGCGCTTGGCCGCCTGCGTGTAGGTCAGCCCGCCGCCGGGATTGCCGCGGCGATGCACGCGCTCGTTGCTCAGCTCGTAATCATCCGGCGAACCGCCGAGATCCTTCGCCGCAAGTTCCTGCAGCTTGCGTTTGAGATCGTTGGCGCCGGCGAAGTTCGCGCGCGTCATCGCGTGCGTCGTCTGGCTGCCGACGGAGAGGCACGACCACGGCACACCCTTGCCCGTGTCGCCCCACGCGACTTCGACCTTCTCCCACGGCATGGCGAGCACTTCGGCGGCAACGCGCGCGAGATCCATCACCGAATGCGTGCCGAGATTGCCGACGCCGGACTGCACATACAGCTTGCCGTCAGGGCGCAGCGTCATCAGGCTGTCGAAGCCGATCGATCCGGAGCCATGCGGGCCTACCGCCACGCCGACGCCGCGCACCTTCGATCCGCGGCGCTGGCCCGAGTACGCCTTGCGCTCGTCCCAGCGGAAGGCCTGCTTTCCTTTGTCGAGCGCTTCGACGATGAACGCGCTTGTCAGCTTCTGCCGTTGACCATTCGGACCCGCCGGGCCAAACGTGGCGCGACCGATTGGCGAGTTGATGCGGCGGATTTCGACCTGATCGACCCCGAGCTGCTTGGCCGCTTTGGTGATGAGCGGCTCGATCATCCCGTTGGCCTGCATCGGTCCCGGCGATCGCTGCTGCGATCGCGGCGGCGTGTTGGTGAGCACGCTGATGGCGCGCCAGCGCATCGCCGCGGGCTGATAGATGATCGACGCGGCGAGGCCGGCCGAGCGGTGATCGCCCATCGGTCCGTACGACCCGTTGTCCTGCACGATGTAGAGATCGAGCGCGAGGATGCGGCCGTCCTTGGCGAAACCGATGCGCGTTCGGCCCGTCATGTTCGTGCGCGCACGGCCGATGTAGCTCTCGTCCTCGCGGGTGATGCGCATCATCACTGGAACGCCATTCAGCTTCTTGGACAGCATCGCGGGAATCGAGCTCGAGACCGCGCCGCCGCCTTTGCTGCCGAATCCACCGCCCGTGTACTCGCAGATGAGCACGACCTGCGTCGGATCGATGCCGCACCAGCGCGCGATGCCCGGTACCGTCTGCGCAACGCTTTGCGTCGAGAGGTGGATGTACAGCTTGCCGTTCTGCCAGTAGGCCATCGCCGAGCGCGTTTCCATCGGGTGATGGCCGGTGGACTGCACCACGAAGGTCTCGTCGAGGACCAGCGCGGCGTTCTTGAAGCCCGCCTCGATATCGCCGTAGCTCCACTGCTCCGTCGGCTCACCCATCGGCAGGCGTCCTTCGTCGGCGTCAGCGAACTGCTCGTTCGTCCACTTGATCGTCTTGAGCGGCGAGGCGGCGTTCGGACCGACGCCGCCCGGCATCGGCGCGCCCCATACGTTGCCGGTCGTGCGCGCATCGGGGCCGCCGGGTCGCAGCGCATCGAGCGGATCGACGACAAACGGGAGCGGCTCGAGATCGACGTCGATCTGTTCGATTGCCTCCGCCGCGGTAAGCTCGTCAAGCGCGGCGACGGCGAGAATCGGCTCGCCCGCGTAGAACGGCTCCTTCGTCAACGCGCGCTCGACGTTCGGCCCGAGGTCGGGCAGGTCGTCGGCGGTGAGAATCCCTTTCACGCCCGGCATGGCGAGCGCCGCGCTCGCGTCGATGCCGCGGACGCGGCAGTGCGGCATCGGGCTGAGCAGAAGCTTCGCGAACAGCATTCCCTCGCCGCGGAAGTCTTCCGCATAGCGCGCGCGACCCATGACCTTGGCCACAAGA
The DNA here is from genome assembly GCA_035492455.1 of Vicinamibacterales bacterium. Taxonomy (GTDB): domain Bacteria; phylum Acidobacteriota; class Vicinamibacteria; order Vicinamibacterales; family UBA2999; genus Gp6-AA40. Next base: position 60,978 of record DATJJE010000079.1, read on the forward strand.
TCGGGAGGCGTGTAGTTCTGGCCGATGTACTTGGTGTCCGCCATAACTTTTTCGGTGAGGTCCCCGTTAGGTGGACCTTCCCCTCATGTACTCAGCACCGCGCATGAACGTCGTCAGAATCTTGTCGTAGTCCTGACAGCGACAGAGGTTGCCCGAGATGCCATGCGCCAGCTCCTGACGCGTCGGGTTCGGATTGGTCTTCAGGAATCCAACGGCCGCCATGGCGAAGCCCGACATGCAGAACGCGCACTGGAAACCCTGCTCGTCGACGATCGCCTGCTGCACGGGGTGCAGTTGGCCGTTCGAGGCGAGCCCTTCGATTGTCTGCACCTTGCGTGCGCGCACGGTGTGTGTCAGCACCGAACACGAATAATGGGGAACGTCGTCGATCAGGACCGTGCACGCGCCGCACTCGGCACGATCGCAGCCGATCTTCGTGCCGGTCAGTCCGAGCTTGTAGCGCAGCGTCATGGCGAGCGTTTCCTGCTTCATCACGTCGACACGGCGCATCTGCCCGTTGACGTTCAGCGTAATGAGGCGCTCGACGGAGCCTGGAGCCGAGGTCTGCCCGAAGATTTCACCCCCGGCTCGGAACAGATAAGCGGTCGACGAAACGACCGCGCCACTGGCGATAACGCCCTTGATAAAAGCGCGTCGCGACAGACCGGACCGCTGTGCGTCGGGCGGACTGGATGAGGCTGGATTTTGCGCGTCCATCACATCTCCTGGAAGACGGTTGAACTCTAGACCCGCTGTTTGACGGTGTCAACGAAGGTTCGGGACGCCTAATTCGGGTGGCGTCGGCCTTGCGTGCGCGCGGCGCATCGCCGAAACGCGAGGAGGTGCCCCGTGAAGATTCGCGCCCTTGTCGTGTTGATTGTTGGAATTCTCGGTCTGCTCACGGCCGGCTGTGATGATGGTTCACCCGCCCGTCTTCTGAACGTTGCGACAACGTCCTTTGCTCCGGACGGCCGCTTCTCTCCGAATCCGATCGCGCTGACGCCGTTCACCAACACCGGCTGCGGCGGTGGCTTCGCGTTTGCCAACCCGTTCCACCTGATCATCAGCGCCGGTGTCCATGACCTGACGCTGCATCACGTAACCATACACATGATCGACGGAACGAATATTGGCGGCCCGTCGATCACAATTCCGCAATCCGAGTTTGCTGCGCAATCGGCGTCGCTGTTCATCCATGCCGGGACGACTCACGATTTCGTCGTGCGTCCCGACTTCGGCTGCTTCACCACGCGCCCGCGGCGGCTGCTTGGAAACGCGTTCCTCCTCGATCCGTTCGGGGTCATGCAGACGATCGCGTTCGACGGCACCGTTCAGTAGCGCGTTCATTCCTCAGCTTGCAGTCGCATCCGCATCACACGAGAATGCGAATCTTCGGGTTTTTCCAAGGGAAGGAGTTCGACATGGCGAAAGCAAAGAGCCCAGTCCCAGAAGGATTGCATACCGTCACACCGCAACTCACACTCGACAACGCAGCACAGACGATCGAGTGGTACAAGAAGGCGCTCGGCGCGACGGAGGTCTCGCGCGCGACAGGCCCCGACGGCAAGATCCTGCACGCCGATCTGAAGATCGGTAACTCCCGCTTCTATGTGAACGACGTAATGATGGAAGCGAAGGGACCGAAGGCGCTCGGGGGATCGCCCGCCTCGTTCTGGATCTACGTCGAAGATTGCGACGCGCTGTTCAATCGCGCTGTCGGCGCCGGCGCCAGAACCATCGAGGGGCCGATGGGCAAAATGTCCGATCAGTTCTGGGGCGATCGCGCCGGGGCCGTCAGGGATCCGGAGGGCTACATCTGGACGATCGCTACGCGGAAAGAGGACCTCACGCCGCAGGAGATGAAACAGCGGCAGGACGAATTCATGAAACAGTTCGCCGGCCAGTCTCACTGAACGGAAGTGCCTGCAGCCCTCGGGCTGCAGGTACCTTCACGCGACCAGATCACTGCCACCACATCTCACGATGGATGCGCCAGTCGTCGCCGTCCTGCATCCACAGCTGGACGTAGTGCCCTTTGCTGATCTTCCCTTTGTCGGTGACTTCATATTCGCCTTCGAGATGCGCAAGGTCACCGGCCATGTATGCGTCGGTCATCTCGAGCTTCGTCGTCGGCTTGCCGCCGCCGAAGTCGTTTTTCCAGAAGAACTCGATCGCGTCCTTCCCTTCAACGCTTCCTGAAGGCCGCGTCGAGAGCACCGCGTCCTTGTCGTAGAGCGCGGCCAGCTTCGCGGCGTCGCCCGCGTTGTATGCGGTCGTCCACGCCGATTCCAGGCGATTGGCCGCGTCGGGATCGCGCTGCGCCATTGGGTCAAGGCTCCAGATCTCCGATGTCACCTTCCAGGCACCGTTGTCGCGCGCCCACAACTGCTCGAACTGCCCGTACGCCACCTTCGCGCCCTTCGCCGCAACCTCATAGGTGCCGCTGACGTGCAGCAGGTTGCCTTGCGCGATCGAGTCGGTTGCCTTCAGCGCGGTTGTCTCGCCCGGTTTCATGTCTGCGCGCCAGTACACTTCGATATCCTTCCGCCCTCTCGAGGGGCCGCCACTGGGCGCGGTTGAATGCGCGTTCTCGGCGTACAGCGCGGCGAGCGTCGCTGCGTTGCCCGAGTTGAACGCGTTGGTCCACATTGCGGTCACTTCGTCGGCCGTCGCCTTGTTCTCGCCGGGAGCGGCGCCGCCGCACCCGACGAGGACGACGCCCGCGAAGATGACCGCTGTCGCTCCAATCAGGAATCGACTGCTGATCCTCATGGGGAGGCTCCTTTCAGTCACGGGTTAACCAGAAAGTTTTCGCAGCGCGCGGGGAATAGCTCGCGCGGCCACGAGGACTGCCCACCAAAACCGTTGCCGGACGCAGTCATGACGCAGCGTCGGTTGCACACTGCACGTGGCGCGCCAGTGCTACTATTCGCGTCGCTCTCCACGGGAGGTGCGCGGATGCGGAAGGTATTCACGAGCGCGCTGGTCGCGGCGCTCTTCTCCCTCGCGGCTGACCGCGCAAGTGCGCAGACGGCGCGCACGTCCGACGGCAAGCCGAATCTGCAGGGCGTCTGGCAGGTACTGAACACCGCCGCGTGGGACGTTCAGGATCACTCCGCGCGCCTTGGTATCCCCGCCGGCCAGGGCGTGGTCGTCGGCAACGAGATTCCCTACAAGCCCGAAGCGCTCGCGAAGAAGCGGCAGAACTTCCAGAATCGCGCCACCGCCGATCCGGAAACGAAAGGATACCTGCCCGGTGTCCCGCGCATCATGTACATGCCGTTTCCCTTTCAGATCTTCCAGACGCCCGAGTCCGTCCTGATGGTGTTCGAGTACGACCGCGGCGTGCGTACCATCTACACGAACGGCACTCCACATCCGCGCGGACCGCTCAACTGGTGGATGGGCGACTCGCGCGGACGCTGGGAAGGTGACACGCTCGTCGTTGACGTCGTCTACTTCACCGACGAGACCTGGCTGGATCGCGCAGGAAACTTTCACAGCGACGCACTGCATCTCGTAGAGCGCTACACATTGGCCGATCTGGATCACATGAACTACGAGGTGACGCTCGAGGACGCAAACGTCTTCACCAGCCCGTGGACGATGCGAATGGTGTTGTATCGGAGGAAGGAACCGAACGTACGCGTGCTCGAGTACGACCCAGGGCGGCTGATGGACGAAGCGGAGGCAGCGCGCCATTAGACATTCGAGGAGGCCGACGTGCTGATGCGCAATTCAGGTCTCGTGCTCGCGCTCGCGATTGCTGCGGGCGCATCGCTTGCGGCGCAGGATGGCAAGGCGAAGACCGTCGGCGGATGCCCGGCGGAGCCGGCCGCGTTCCACGCCTGCGCGCTCGACAAGGCGAAGACGTTCACGCCTCCACGATCCCGCAGCGGCAAACCCGATCTGCAGGGTTACTGGCGCGGGCAGCTGGCGCAATCGTTCTCGGTCGAGGGGGTTTCCGGCAGCGAACCGCTCGTCGGCAGCAGCGTGATGCCGTGGCAGATTTCGCCGGCGATGATCGTCGACCCGCCGGATCGCAAGATCCCGTATCAGGAGTGGGCGATCCCGATCGGCAGAATCGGCGTCAACTATCACCAGTACGTCGATCCGCGAACGGCGTGCGGCTCCGGCGGTGTGCCGCGTCTCGCGCTGCAGGATGCGAGTCAGATCCTTCAGCCAGACGGCGATCAGTTCCTGGTCTGGTTACACGAGGATCATCACGTGCAGCGCGTCATCGCCATGAACGGACGGCCGCCGCTCGGCAACGACATCAAAGTCACCAACGGCGATTCACGCGGTCACTGGGACGGCAATACCCTCGTCATCGACTCCGCGAATTTCAACGGTTACAACTGGTTCGACGACTCGGGGAACTTCTACACCGACACCGTGCACATCGTCGAGCGATTGACGATGATCGATCGCGACACGATTCACTACGAAGTGCGGGTCGAGGATCCGAAGGTCTACACGCGGCCGTGGACGCTGGTGTGGGCGCTCGTGCGCGAGAAGGAACCGGGATTCGAGCTGCTGGAGGAAGCGTGCCGCGAAGGCCAGCGGGATCTCGACACGCTTCTGCAGTCGGGAATGAAGTACTACTTCGAGAAGCCCTGGCAGGGACGTTAGCGAGCCGGGGCCGCCTGCGATTGCGTGTCTGACGCGCCGAGGAAGAAGTTGCGTCCATCGGCAAACGTCACGGTCGTTCCGCTCGCACGCGGCTTGTCGTCTTTCGAGCGGAAGCCCTGCACGACAATCTCGCTGCCGATCGGAAAGTCGGTCTTGCGCAACCCGCGTCGGATGAGCGCGTTGGGCGCACCCGCTTCGACCGCCCAGTTCACGACTTTTCCCTCCGCGTCCGTCACGTCGATGTGAATCCAGCCGTGCGGGTTGAGCCACTCGAGCTGCGTCAGCTTGCCTTTCAGCGTGACCGGCTTCTTCTCGTCGAACTCCGCCGCGAACGAATGATGCGCGGCAACGGGGACGACCGGCAGCAACGCGGCGATCAGGGTCGCAAGCGCGAACAGCTTTCTCATCGGCGACCTCCTAGTTGGTCATCACCTGGACAGCCGTGGACTCAGCACGCGCGGCGCGGGCAACGCCAACGATCGCCCACGCCGCAATTGCGGCGAGCAGCAGGAACGCGACGACCGACGTGACAAATGCGGCGTCGATCCCCGTTTCCCAGACGAGCGAGGGCGCGGTATCGGGACCCAACTGCCATGACGGCCGACTAGTCATCCACTGACGCGTCATCGACCAGAGATCGCCGCCGGCGTGGAGCGCCACACCTGGAAGAATCGAATTGGTGGCGCACGCGAGACCGCCATAGATCGCGGACACCGCGAGATAGAACGGAAGAATCTGCAGCGTCTGGGCCGGATGATGCGTGAAGTGCGCAAGGCCGAATACGCTGCCGCTGACGAGCAACGCCACCGCGAAGCCATGCCGCCGCTCGATGGCGCCCTGCATGTATCCGCGGAAACCCGACTCCTCGATCACCCCGGCAACGACGGATGACATCGCGACCAGCAGAAACGTCGTCAACGGCGACATCGCGGAGGGTACTTCGATCTGCTGCGCGTCCGGGGGCAGCGCGAACAATCGTCCGAGGATGGCGGAGAGCGGGACGAGCGCGGCGAGGCCGATGAATCCGGCAAACAGCGACATCGCCCAGACATCGGCCGAAAGTGGATTGGCGCGCAGGCTGATACGGCGCGCGTTGGACGTCGAACGCGGCCAGCCGGCTCCATTCAGGTAACGCAGGTAGCCGACGAGAAATATCGCCATCGGCACGATCGCCCACGGCACCTGCGGCCACACTCGCAGATTCAGACCTGCGAGCCCGGGAAACGCGCCAATCCCGCCCCACAGCGTTACGCCGATCCCCGAGACGAAGAGACCGACCGCGACAGCGCGGAGAACCGCCATTACTGCGTCGATCCGCCGAAGCGCAGCAGGCTCGCACGCGCGCATTCGCCAACCATGGTCACATAGCGCGCGACACTGTCGTTGCCGATGACGTACGGATTCGGCTCGCCCGCCTTGCGCTTCGCCAGCGCCGCAAGCTTCGGCTTCGCGCCATCCTGTTCCGGATGATTGGCGATGAGCACGTCGGCTCCCGACCTCTTCACCGCATCGCGGAAGTGATCGGCCGATGCTGCATACGTCTGATACCAGTAGCGGCGCGGCTTGTCGGGCGAGACGGTGAAGTTGAAGCCCGTGCCGCCCCACTCGGCCGCCACATGCGGACGTCCGTTATCACGCACTGGAATGATTGTGGAGATCGTTCCCGGTGTATGGCCAGGCGTCAGGTACATCGTCAGCGTCGTATCGCCCAGCGTCAGCTTCTGGCCATCCGTGACGACGATGTCGCGTTTCGGCTTTGGCCACGATTGTGTGTTGCGTGCGGCGAGGTCCCAGTCGGCTTCGGACATCAGCACGTGCGCGCCGAAGCGATCCTGCAGCAGCTTCGCACCGCCGACGTGATCGCTGTGCGCATGGCTGACGATGACGTACTTGATGTTCTTCGGATCGAGCCCGAGCTTTGTCAGGCCGTTGACGATTTCGTCTTCGACTGAATAGTCGAACAGCGTGTCGATGACGATGATGCCTGCGGACGTGTTGACGGCCCACGCCGAGTAATCGGATTGCCCGAGGTAATACAGGTTATCGAACACCTTCATCGGCTCGACGTGCCACTTGGCGCGATCCGGAGGAGGCGGCGGCGTGGCATTCGCGCGCGGCGCCGGATTCGAGGAGGCACGCTCTTCGGTCGCCATGCACAGGCTGTTGAACGTATTCGTATGTTCGGTGCCCGCCGCGGCCTTCGCAGCGGCGATGTGCGCGTCAACGGTGTTCGGAACGGTCTGCGCGAGCATGCCCGCAGCCGCGAGGCTGATCATCAAACCGACGAGAACTGCTTTCATCTCGTACCTCCTCCGCTCAGCTCGAAAATCTCGTTGACGTTGCTGTGCAGCGCTTCGGCGCCGTTGCCGTTGAATGCGGTATGTCCGGCCACCGCGTGGATGCGATTGCCGAGCGCCGTCAGCACCACGCCATGGCGCGCGGTCGGCATCGACGGCAGCCGATACCAGTCGTTCGCTGCGGGATCGAAGACGACGAAGTCGCGGAACACCGCATCCATGTGCGCGTCGCGCAGCTCACCGCCGGCCACGTAGATCCGATTCTGAAACGTGATCCAACCCTGGCCGCTCGTCTGATACGGCATCTTCGTCATCGATCGCCACTTGTCCGCCGCCGGATCGTATTCCTCCACGATATCGGTGGCACTCGACAGCATGTTGGCGACGTTCGCGGCGGTGAGACGACCGCCAATCACATACAGCTTGCCGTTGACGGCTCCGCCCGCCGGATGGTTGCGGGCCGTCGTCATCGGGCGACGTGTTTCCCACTTGCCGGTTGCGACGTCGAAGGCTTCGTTGGTCGGGACCGACAACCCGGCTTCGTCGCTGCCGCCGATCACGTAGATCTTGCCGCCCGCTGCGATCGCCACCGACGCCGTGCGCTTGCTCGGCATCGGCGGCAGCTCTTTCCACGCATCCGCCGCCGGATCGTATTCCCACGACTTGAGCGCGTTCGGCTGGCTCTCCACCGTGGCGCCGCCGAACACGTAAATCTTGCCGCGATATTCAGCGAGCGCCATGTGATTGGCCGACCAGGGCGCCGGTTTCTTTGTCGTCCATTTGTCCGCGGCGACGTCGTACTCGAGCACGCGATCGTTCTTGCCGCCCTGATTGCCGCCCATCAGGTATAGCTTTCCGTTCGCGGTGGCGTTCCAGTACTCCTCTTCGGGCGCGGGCACCGGCGCGCCCTTCTGCATCAGCCATCGCCCGGGCGACTGCGCCGCAACGGTGAACGACGCCAGCGCCACGCCAACGAGGGCGAGCGCGCACGAGCGCCGTCGCATCCAACTCACTGCGTTGCCTCGCTCGATGCCGCGCCGAGTTTCTTGCCGGTCGCTGTCATGACGACGGATCGCGCGTTGGCGAGATTGGGCTTGTTGCGACCCATGCTGCCTTCGACGGTCACCATGTCGCCGGCCTTCACGAGAGTGCGTGTCCAGCCGAGACGAGTGAGGCCGTTCGGACTCCCCATCTCGATCTCCCAGTTCGTGACCGCTCCGCTCTGCGCATCCTGAACGTCGATGAACAGATAGGCGTGCGGGTTCGTCCATTCGATCTTCGTCACCTTGCCGGTCAGCGTCACCGGTTTGGTGATGTCGAACTCGGCGGCGAAGGAATGGTGTGCCACAACGGGTGTGCTGAGGCACGCAATCGCGCAGGCCACGAAAACAAATTTACGCATCACTGTATCCCCGCGTTCTGCTGGTATTTGTTGTTCTCGGTGCAGATGGACTCGAGCACCTCGTCCTTCGGTGCAAGCTGCCATGTCATGTGCCGTTCGATCGGTTTGGCGAACGTTGCGGGATCGTCCAGCGTCAGATCCACGACGAGGTGACCAAGATCCGGACGCCGGTAGCGTTCGATCATATGAAGTTTGTCGGTGTGCGGCAGACCTTCGGCGAACAGCACCCAGCTCTTGTCATTGAAGCCCGTCGTATCGACGACGAGGGTGTCCTTTTCCCATCTGCCGACGGCGTGTCCCATCCAGGTTGGATCGGCGTCTCTCGGATGTTCGCGGCCGTCGAGAAATATCTGGCGGTAATGCGGTTCCTGCTCGAACAGCTGCACCAGCATCGTCGGCGTGTAAACGAACCTGCGAAGGAGAGGAAGTGTCGGGGTCGGGTCATCGGGCAGGCAGAAGCCGGATGGCTGGTCCCGGAAATTCGTTTCCCGGCGCTCCTTCATCACGCCCTCGGCCCACGGAAGCAGCGACGCGGGTGTCGGGTGCGGGTCGAGGTTGACGTTCCAGACGCCGGATAGATCGGGGTGGCCGTCGCGCGTGCGCGGGGCCGGTCCGCGAACGCCCTGCGAGTTGTTGTGGATGGCGAAGAAACCGTTGTCGTCGCCGAGCGTGGCGAGGTTGCCCTGCTTGAGGGCAATGTCCAAGGCAGTCGTCTCCCCTGCTTTGATGGCGACGTCCTTTTGAACGAAGCGGCCTGCAGCGATGCCGAGCGGCGGAATACTGACCTCGTAGACACCTTCCGGCAGATCCGTCAGTTTGTACCGCCCCGATTTCTCGGTCGTGGCGGTGAGCACCGTGTTCGTCAATTGATTCTTCACCTCAACGGTCACCGCCGGAACAGCCGTGTCCCGCAACGTGACCGTGCCCGCCAGCGTGCCGCGCGCCGTCTGCGCGAATCCGGCAGCGGCCGCAAGGACCGTGAGGCCGCCGACAACGAATGTCCTCATCAACGTCTCCTACTTGAACGCCGAGTAGTCGGTGAACTTGTTGTTCTCGGCGCAAATCGCCTCGAAAAGATCCTCGCCCGGCGTGTACAGCCACTGCACGTGGCGCTCCACTGGTTGGATAAACGTGTCCGGGTCCTCGATACGGACATCGATGTTCAGATGCGCGACATCGGGACGTGTGTAGCGCTCGATGATGTGCAGGTTCTCCGTGTGCGGCAGCCACGTCGCCTGCAGCAGCCAGCTCTTGTCGTTCAGACCGACGGTATCGAGCACCAGCGTGTCCTTCTCCCAGCGGCCGATGGTGTGGCCCATCCACGTTGGATCAAGATCCTTCGGATGCTCGCGCGTATCCAGATACGCCTGGCGATAGTGCGGGTCCTGCTCGAAGAGGTGAATGAGAAGATCTTTCGTCTGAACGATCTTGTAGAAGACGGGAAGTGTCAGCGTCGGATCCGCGGGCAGGCAGCGCGACGTCGGCATCCCCTCGAATGCACGATCGCGCCGCCGCTCCCACTCCTGTTGCGCCCACGGCTTCATCTGCGCCGGAGTCGGATTGGGATCGACGTTGGCCAGCCACACGCCTGAGAAATCCGGCCGCCCGTCGGCAGTCCGCGGCGTCGGTCCCTTGAGGTCTTTGTATTTGTTGTACATCTGCAGGAACGCCGCATCGTCGCCGATGATGCCGAAGTTGTTCGGCATCAGCTTGATGTTGAGGGTGATCGTCTTGCCTGCTTCAACCGCGACGTCGGACTGAGCGAAGCGCGAGGTGCGGAGGCCCATCTGCGGGACGGACACCTCGTAGGTTCCAGCAGCGAGATTCGTGAGCCGGTACTCGCCGTTCTTGTTGGCCACGGTCGACGAGTACTTTCCGGCCGAGTCCTTCGCCTGAATGGTCACCCCACCCGCGGGGTCACCCTGATCCGTTACCACGCGACCGGCAATTACACCTCGACCCGCCTGCGCGACGAGCGGCGCCACGACGAGTAGAACCGCGACAAGGATGGATACCCGTTTCACGGGCGAAATGCTACTCCACCCGGCGCAGGATGAAGCACTTCAAATAGTACGTTTCGGGAACGCCGACGAGGACCGGATGATCGCGTCCCTGCGTGCGTTTTTCGACGATGGCTACAGGAATATGACTATCCACCGACGCCTCATGAATCACCGAGGCGAACATCTCCTCGTTGACGTTGTACGAGCAGCTGCAGGTAATCAGATACCCACCAGGATGGAGCAGCCGCATCGCCCGCAGGTTGATCTCCTTGTAGCCGGCGATGGCGTTTGGAATTGAGGCCTTGTTCTTCGCGAATGCGGGCGGATCGAGAACGATCGTGTCGTAACGGTCGCCGGCGCGCTCCAGCCGCCGCAACTCGTCGAAGACATTCACCTCGCGCGCCTGCAGATGCGGAACGCCATTGCGGACAGCGTTAGCGCGGATACGCTCCACGGCGTCCGCGGAAATGTCCAGCGCTTCGGCCTGCGGGCAGGTGCGCGCCAGCCGCAAGGCGAAACCGCCGTTGTAGCTGAAGCAGTCGAGCAACCGTCCGCGCGCATACCGTGCAGCCGCCTCGCGATTCTCGCGCTGATCTAGAAAGAGGCCGGTCTTCTGTCCCTTGCGCAGGTCGACGTCGAACTCGACGGGTCCTTCGCGGACCAGGATCGAATCGGGAACGTCGCCGTGCAGCAGGTCGATGGTCTGCGGCAATCCCTCGAGTGCTCGCACTTTCGGATCGTTGCGCGCGAGGATTCCCTTCGGCCGCAACAGGTCTACGAGCATTGACGTGATCGCAGGCAGCAGCCGATCCATGCCCTGCGAGAGCGCCTGGATTGCGAGGTAATCGTCGTAGCGATCGACAACCAGCGACGGCAGAAGATCCGCCTCGCCGTGCACCAGTCGATATGCGGTCGCATCGAGACCGAGTGATTCGCGGAAGCGCACGGCCCGCTCGATGCGTGCGCGCAGCAACCCCTCGTCAGCGATCGCATCGTCGCCGAGCGAGAGCATCCTGATTGAAATCTGCGATCGATCGCTGAAGAGCGCGCTGCCGATTCTGCGATGTCGCGGTCCGATGACCTCGACGATTTCGCCGCCGGCCGCAGACACGTCGACAACGTCAGCGCGGTAAATCCACGGATGACCGGCGCGTACTCGCTGCTCGCCGCGTGCGGAAACGACGACCGAAGCCATGACGTCGATAGTACAATCACCGGTCTATGGCCGCCCCTGCACTGTCCGCGATGCAACGTTCTCTCGCCGACATGGACCCTGACATCGCCAACGCCATCAAGAATGAAGTCCGGCGTCAGGCTGACGGCCTGGAGCTGATCGCTTCCGAGAACTTCGTCAGCGCCGCGGTGCTCGAAGCCGCGGGCTCGGTGATGACGAACAAGTATGCGGAGGGCTATCCGGGTAAACGGTATTACGGCGGATGCGAGTTCGTCGACGTCGCCGAGTCGCTCGCCATCGCACGCGCAAAGCAGTTGTTCGGCGCCGAACATGTCAACGTGCAGCCGCACTCGGGCGCACAGGCGAACATGGCCGTCTACTTCACGCTGCTCAAGCCGGGTGACACCGTGCTCGGCATGAATCTGGCGCACGGCGGCCACCTCACGCACGGCCATCCGCTGAACTTCTCTGGAAAGCTCTACACCATCGTTCCGTACGGCGTGCGCAAAGACGACGAGCGGATCGATTACGAGGAGCTTGAACGGCTCGCACGCGAGCACAAGCCGAAGATGATCATGGTGGGCGCGAGCGCGTACCCGCGCGTCATCGACTTCGCACGCATCGCCAAGGTAGCAAAGGATGTGGGCGCACCGATGGTCGTCGACATGGCGCACATCGCGGGGCTCGTCGCCGGCGGCGTGCATCCGTCACCGGTACCGCACGCGGATTTCGTCACGACGACGACGCACAAGACCCTGCGCGGGCCGCGTGCTGGGATGGTGATGTGCCGTGAGCAGTACGCGAAAGACCTCGATCGCGCGGTGTTCCCCGGCATCCAGGGCGGACCGTTGATGCACATCATCGCGGCGAAGGCTGTCTGCTTGAAGGAAGCGATGCAGTCGTCGTTTGCCGAATATCAGCGGCAGATTGTGGCCAACGCGGCGCGGCTGGCGAGTTCGATCAGCAGCCACGGCTTCCGACTCGTGAGCGGCGGCACCGACAACCATCTGATGCTTGTCGATGTCTTCTCGAAGGGGCTCACCGGCAAGGTTGCCGAAGCCGCGCTCGGCAAGGCCGGCATCACGGTCAACAAGAACGCCATTCCCTTCGACCAGAATCCGCCGATGGTGGCCAGCGGCATCCGCGTCGGTACGCCGGCAATCACCACGCGCGGCATGCGCGAGCCGGAGATGGAGCAGATTGGGGACTTCATCGCGCGCGTGCTCGCGTCGCCGGGCGACGATCGGGTTCTTGGCATGGTCAGGGACGAAGTCGAGCGACTGTGTCGTCAGTTCCCGCTATATCCGGAACTCCTTCCGTAATTCAGCCCGTTCGGCTCTGAACAGGGATTTCTAATCGGGCAAGGAACAAAAATCTGCTCCCGGGAAGACGCCGGCTGCACGGTTTTGTTGACCCGGCTCAATTTCCGTGCAAATAGCACGTTCGTCTCACCTCAGCCATCGGGCATATGCGTTGCCTAGCCCATCCGTGAATCACCACAGGTGATCTACCGCGTTGGGCGACCTATCGGTCGCCAGGCGGGACGTGTCTCTCGGGACAGGAGGCAACGTGAGAGGGTGGAAGTACCGCGCGGCGCTTGGTTGCGCGCTGGTGGCGATCGTGTTCGCCGCAACGCATGGCATTCGAGCGGAACTGCCGCAGGCAGTTGGGACATGGGCGTCGCTCGGCGCGACCCCCGAAAGCCGCATCGGCGCGGCAGCCGTCGTGCTGCCGGACGGCCGCACCATCATCACCGGCGGATCGGTTGCCGGCGCAGCGACCGATTCGGTCGTCGCGTTCAACCCGGCCGACGGGACATTCGTCAGCATCGGACATCTGCTCGTCGCGCGCGCCGGCCATACGGCGACGCTGCTTGACGACGGGCATGTCCTGATTGCGGGCGGCACGTCGGGCGATCTGATTAGCGCCGACCTCGAGTTGTTCGATCCTGCGTCCGGTCTCTCGACGCTCGGCGGCTCCATGTCGCAGGCGCGCACCGGACACAGCGCAGCCAAGCTGCTCAACGGAATGGTTTTGATCGCTGGCGGCAGCGGCGTCGATGGAGTTCTTCAGAACGCCGAGATCTACGACCCGGCGACCGCGACAACGTCGCCGACCGTTCTGCCGATGCTTTCGCCGCGAACCGGTGCGTCCGCGACCACGCTGATTGACGGTCGCGTCCTGATTGCCGGCGGCAGCAGCAACGGCACCACGGATCTCGCGTCTGCCGAAATATTCAACCCGTGGTCGCAGATCTTCGAGGCCGCGACGACGACGCTCAGCGTCGCGCGGCGTGGGCATGCGGCGGTGCTGCTTCCGCAGAACAATAGCGTCCTGATTGCCGGTGGAACGTCGAATGGTGTTTCGGTGACGACCACCGACCTGTTCGTGCCTGCGGAGTTCCCCGATCCGTACTCGTACGGGATGGGTGCGTTCGCACCGACCGGTTCACTCAACAGCGCGCGTGCCGGCGCGATCGCGTCGCCGCACATCGAGGGGTATGCGGTTGCGATCGGCGGCGGAGCGCCGGATGCGGAGGTCTACCGCTTCCCGACGATCAAGACGGACAAGGACGACTACGCGCCGGGCACGAAGGCGATCATCACCGGATCGGGCTGGCAAGCGGACACGGATGTCACGCTGGTGTTCCAGGAAGATCCCGCAGTTCATGACGACTACATCCTGCACGTCACTGCTGACGGGAACGGGAACATCGATTGGAGAGAGTGGGCGCCGGAGGAGCACGACCTGAACGTGCGCTTCTACCTGATGGCGAAGCAGACGACGCCTGAGGGAGAACGCCGCGCGCAGATGACGTTTACGGACGCTCAACCGATGAAAGTCACGGTTACTCCCACGAGCGTCTCAGTATTAGCAGGCGCTCCGGCCGCGTTCACTGTGAATGTTCAAGTAGGTGGCAATTCAACCAATTGCACAATGACGCTGTCGGCGTCGGCACTGCCAACCGGCGCGTCGGCGTCATTCACCAATAGCCCAATCACCACGAATGCCGACTATCAAAGTAATCTGACGATCACAACGACCAACACCGGACCTATAGCGAACCGAACGCCTTCGGGATCCTTCTCTTTCACCGTCACCGCAAACCGCGTCGCTGGTTGCCAAGGCAGCGGTGGTGAAACATCGACACCGTCAAATACACTGGTCGTCCTCGACGTCACCAATCCGACCACAGCGTCAGTGTCTGTCCCTGCCAATGGTTCCAGCTTCACGGCAGCGACGGTTCCTGGGATCTTTAGTGGCAACGCGGCGGATAACACGAACGGAGTCGGCCTCGACGCAAATACAACGACACTCACGCTGCAGCGCCCCGATGGAATGTATTGGACAGGATCGACTTGGGTTGTCGCGGTCACGCCACTGTCCACGACGCATCCTGCGACGACTTCAGATACTACGGCGACCTGGACTCGCAGCACGGGCATGCCGGTTTGGGCATCGCAGCCATTCGGCACGTATACGGTCAGAGCAAGCGCAATCGATAAGTCCGGCAATTCCTTCAGCGGCGTCCCAATCAGCTTCACGCTGCAGTCACCTGGACCCACGACGTTAGCGTTCACCAATTCGCCATTCAGCGGCGCCGTGAATTCGTGCCTGGGCCCGTTTGTCGTTCAATCGCAGAACTCTTCGAATGTCGCGACGAATGTAACGAGCAATACCACCGTCGATCTGAGCACGAATCAGTCAGGAGCGTTCTACAGCGACGCAGCCTGTACGAGCGCGATCGCGAATCGGACGATCAGCAACGGAACGAACAACACCGGCAACTTCTACTACAAGCCGACGGCGTTCGGGACCGGGACGCACACGCTGACGGCGGCGGACCACGCTGCAGTGCTGACCAGCGCAACGCAGCCGCAAACAATCGGCAAGGCTACACCGGTTATCAGCTTCGGCGCTGCACCTACGCCGACGTTCGGCGGCAGCAATTTCACGGTGAGCGCCACGACGACGAACACAGACAGCTCGGCGCTGACCTACAGCGTCGTCAGCGGACCGTGCGCGCTGGTCAGCGGAGCGACGTTCAGCTCCTCTGGAGCGGGAACGTGCGTCGTGCAAGCGAGCGGCGCGGCGACGGCCAACTTCATCGCGGCATCAAATACGCAAAGCGTGACCATTGGGAAAGCGACGCCAACAGTCACGATCGCCTTTTCCCCGAATTCGGTGTCGTTCGACGCGAATCCACACGCGGCAATCGCCACCGTCACAGGTGTGAACAGCACACTTCTCACCGGCAGCGATGGAACGACGACCATTACGTATCTGAAGAGTGGAAACCCGAGTGGAACTCCGACTAATGCGGGCAGCTATACCGCGTCGGCGTCGTTCATCTCGAGCAACGCCAACTACAACAACGCCAGCTCGACGATGGACGCGACGCTCACGATTTCCAGAGCGACGCCAACCGCGACATTGACTGTTACGAATTCACCACAGAACTACGATAACTCCGCCAAGTCGGCGACCGTCGGTGTCACGAGTTCCGTGCCGGGCACCGTCGTCAACGTCGTCACCGGCGCCGCGACGACGCAGACGAACGCGGGTACGTATGCGGTCACGGCGGACTTCGTGCCTGACGACACGACCAACTACAACTCGCTGCTCGGTCTGTCGGCCGGGAACTTCGTCATCAACAAAGCACTAACGACGACCACGGTCAGCTGCGGGGCCGGACCGTTTACCTATAACGGTGCGGCGCAGACACCGTGCTCAGCGACTGCGACGGGTGCAGGTGGTCTGAACGACACGCTGACCGTCAGCTATGCCGACAACATCAACGCCGGCACCGCACATGCGAGCGCCAGCTACGCGGCGACGGTCAACTACGAGGCCAGCAGCGACGACGAGACGTTCGTCATCGCCAAGGCGGCGACGACGACCACGGTCAGCTGCGGGGCCGGACCGTTCACCTATAACGGTGCGGCGCAGACACCATGCTCAGCGAACGTGACGGGCGCCGGCGGCCTCAACCAGGTGTTGACGGTGTCTTACACCGACAACATCAACGCCGGCACAGCTCACGCCGGCGCGAGCTACGTCGAGAGCGCGAATTATCTCGGCAGCAGCGATTCGGAAGACTTCACCATCGCCAAGGCGGCGACGACGACCACGGTCAGCTGCGGGGCCGGACCGTTCACTTATAACGGTGCGGCGCAGACACCGTGCTCAGCGACTGCGACGGGTGCAGGTGGTCTGAACGACACGCTGACCGTCAGCTATACCGACAACACCAACGCGGGGACGGCGCACGCCGACGCGAGCTACGCTGAGAGCACGAATTATCTCGGCAGCAGTGACTCAAAGACGTTTGACATCGCGAAGGCGGCGACGACGACGACAATGACGTGCGGCGCCGGACCGTTCACCTATAACGGCTCACCGCAGACACCCTGCTCCGCGAACGTCACGGGCGCAGGCGGACTGAACCAGATGGTAACGGTCACCTATACCGACAACATCGACGCCGGCACCGCGCACGCGAATGCGAGCTTTGCGGGCGACGGCAACCACACCGGCAGCAACGACAGCAAGACCTTCACAATCGACAAGGCGACGTCGACCGCGACCGTAACGTGCCCGGCCTCGGTCACCTACAACGGCGGGGCGCAAACACCCTGCTCGGCCGCAGCCGCAGGAGCGGGTGGACTGAATCAGGCGTTGACCGTCAACTACGCGAACAACACGAACGCGGGCACTGCGTCAGCGAGCGCCAGCTTCACGGGCGACACCAACCACACGGGCAGCAACGACAGCAAGAACTTCACGATCGATAAGGCGCCATCGACGACGACGGTTGCCTGCCCGGCGTCGGTCACCTACAACGGTTCCGCGCAAACGCCTTGCTCGGCGGCCGCGACCGGAACCAGCGGACTGAACCAGCCGCTGACAGTCAACTACGCGAACAACACGGACGCCGGTATCGCAACCGCAGGCGCCAACTACGCGGGCGATTCCAACCACAATCCGAGCAGCGACAGCAAGAACTTCACGATCGACAAGGCGAACTCGATCACCGCCGTGACCTGCCCGGCATCTGTGGCCTACACAGGTTCTGCGGTGACCCCGTGCTCGGCAAAAACCACGGGCGCCGGTGGATTGAACCACGCGCTCGCAGTGACCTACGCGAACAACATCAACCCGGGACCTGCCGCGTCGGCGTCGGCGGCCTATGCGGGCGATGCAAATCACAATGGCAGCAACGACAGCAAGAACTTCGCGATTGGCTACGCAGACTGCAGTGCAGCCTATGGGCCGGGGAACGTCATCCTGCCGCCGATCAACAACGACGGATCAAGCGTTTTCAACAAGAAGGGCAGCACGATCCCTGTCAAATTCCGGGTGTGTGATGCCGCTGGCCGGCCAATCTCAGTCGCGGCCGCCGTTTTTGCCGGCACCGGCGGCACGCTGACCATGAAGAGCGCGGTCAGGGGAACGGTGGACGCCGCCAACGAGTCTCTCACTGCCGACATTCCGGATGTCGCGTTCCGCTGGGACGGGACGTCGCAATGGATCTTCAACATGGCGACGTCGAATCTGATCGCTGGCAACACTTACGTGTTCAGCATCAATCTCGCGTCGGGCGGCACCATTCAGTTCCAGATAGGCGTTAAGTAGGAGTCAGCGTCGAGCAGTGCCGGTCGTCCGTGAAACGGGCGGCCGGCAATTTCGTTGGATGGTTGGTAAGGGAAACTGGATCAGGGATTGACCTCCCACTTCAGGAGCAGGCGGTAGCGAACCGGACGCCCGTCCTTCATGGCCGGCGTGAACTTCCACACCTTCGCCCGGCTCAACGCGAGGACGTCGGGCATGCGCTGTGGGGCGCCAACGAACCTCGCGCGCTCGACGGTGCCGTCGTTCGACACGATCAGCTCCACGACGTTGGTGCGCGTCGTCCATGAGCTGATGGTCGGCCCCGGCAGCGTCTCGGACGTACGCGGCGGGACGACATCGCTATCCTCAGCCGAGTAAATCCTGTCGTCGACGAGCGGGACGTCTTGTGCCGGGCTAGACGCCGCACCAGCGATGACCGTCTCCGGCGCGACAGGCGCAGCGACGCTCGATCGAACTTCTGGACGTCGCAACGTCTCCGTCCCGAGCGGCTTGGACCCGCTGCGCGCGACGACGCTTTGAGTCGAACGGGCCGATGCCGGAGCTGTTCTCGCCGCCGACGGCCTTGCGGCAACGGGCGCGACCGCGCTGGCCGGCTTCGCCTTGATGGTGGCGGTACCGGACAACGGGTTGACATCGTCAGCCGCCGCGGCGGAGTTCGAGCTTGCCGCGGTATTGGCAGCCGCCGTCACCGGCGGTTCTGGGGAGCCGAATAGAACGGTAATCACCAGAACGGTGGCCATAAGCGACACGACGGCGACGATGGCAACCGCTACCCACGGATTCCGACCTGCGACCGCAATTGCCGACGCGATTCGACCGCCGACCGCCTTGAGCGACAACCTGGATTGTGTCTCGCTGCCGAACGACTCCAGGCCGTCCTCCGCGACGTCGACTGGAGCAGGCGGAGGCTGCAGAAATGCCGTGTCGTTTTCGTCTTTAACGATTCCTAGGCGGCGGAGAACAACCGGTCGTTCAGAGGCACCACTTGCCATGGGAGGATCCTACTGCTGAGAGACGGCACATCATACACACTTTCGTAAGTCTGCCCTGCAGGCCGCTTCGTGCTATTGATTTGACGGCACGTGACGTCACCCCTCCTCTCGCGAGGCACAGATCTGGCCAGCGCCGTCGCGGCGGTGTTTGCCGACGACGGCCCGCTTGCGCGCGCCGTCAGTGATTACGAGCCCCGCGAAGGTCAACGGACCATGGCCGCGGCCGTCGCGGAGCGGATCGAACACGGTGGAACGGTCATCGCCGAAGCAGGCACCGGAACCGGCAAGACACTGGCCTACCTGATTCCCGCCATCCTGAGCGGCCAGCGCGTGCTCGTCTCCACCGGCACCAAGAATCTGCAGGAACAAATTTTCTTCAAGGACCTGCCGGCACTGCGGGAGGCCCTCGCCAAGCCCTTCACGGCAACGCTGATGAAGGGCCGCTCGAACTACCTGTGTCTTCATCGCTTCGAAACAGCCAACGACAACAAGTCGTTTGAACATGCCGTCTTTCTACCCCTCATCGATGAGTGGTCGAAGAAAACCAGGACCGGCGATCGCGCCGAGCTGAGCGAGCTGCCCGACGACCTGCCGCTCTGGAAGGAAGTGTCGGCGGACGCGGAGACGTGCCTCGGCACGGAGTGCCCGCGTTACGGCGACTGCTTCGTGACGCTGATGCGCCAGCGCGCCGCCGAATCCGACGTCGTCATCGTCAACCATCATCTGCTGTGCGCGGACGCCCAGTTGCGCAAGAGCGCGTACGGCGAAGTGATCCCGGCATGCCCGACGCTGGTCGTCGACGAGGCGCATCAGTTGGAGGACGTGGCAACGCAGTACTTCGGCATCGCGATCAGCAACTTCCGCGTTGAAGATCTTGTGCGCGACGTGGAAACGACCGCGGGTCTGGAAGGCCCGCGCCGCTCAGACCTCGTGCTCGCCGCCAGTCGCGTCACCGAACGTTCCCGCACATTCTTCAGCGCACTCTCGATGGCGCGCATGCAGGCGGCGGAGTCGAAGGCGCGCTATACGTCGGAGACCTTCGTCGACTACTTTCAGGAAGGCGCAATGCTGGCGGGTGCGCTCGAGGGTCTCGAGGCGACAATCGTGTTGTTGCAGAAGAAGGATGAGCCGAACGACGAAATGATCGATACGCTGGCGCGCCGCGCGCGCGAGCTGCGCAGCGATCTGATGTTCCTCATCCGCGCCCGCGACGCCGACTTTGTTTACTACGTCGAAACGCGCGGTCGCGGACTGTTCCTTCGCGCGTCGCCGATTGATGTATCGCGCCTGGCGCGAGAAGCGCTGTTCGATCGCATGCGGACCACCGTGCTCACATCTGCAACGCTCGCAGTGGACGGTTCGTTCGAGTATTTCAAGAGCCGGCTGGGCATCGGCGACGCAGCGGAGGTAAGGGTCGCTTCCGAGTTCGACTACGCACGGCAGGCGCTGCTCTATCTGCCGCGGCGGATCCCGTCGCCGAAGGCGCCGACCTTCAGCGCGGCGGCAGCGCGCGAGGTGATCGAAATCCTGAAACGGTCGCGCGGCCGTGCGTTCGTGCTGTTCACCAGCTACGCGATGCTGCGCGCGGTGCAGCAATTCGTCGAGATGTCGCTCCCCTATCCAATTCTCGTGCAGGGCACGGCCCCGCGTTCGACCCTGATCGATCAGTTCCGCTCCACGCCGAACGCCGTGCTGCTGGCGACGTCCAGCTTCTGGCAGGGCGTCGATGTCGTCGGCGAGGCGCTGAGTTGCGTCATCATCGACAAGCTGCCGTTTGCCTCGCCCGGAGATCCTGTTACCGCCGCGCGTATAGAAGCGATTAAGGAACGCGGGGGCGATGCGTTCGCCGATTACCAGGTGCCGCTGGCGATCCTTGCGCTGCAGCAGGGACTCGGCCGGCTCATCCGTCACCGCACGGATCGCGGTGTTCTCGCCATTCTCGATCCGCGCTTGCGGACAATGGGATATGGGCGTAGATTTCTAAGTTCCCTGCCCCCGGCACCAGTCACGCACGACCTGGAGGCGTTGGAACATTTCTTCGGGTAAACTACGTAAATTACGGTTAAGGCAGCGTTTAGTTGCCTGCCTGTCACGTCGGGCGGCGCGGCCGCACGGCGGTTCAACAAAGAGAGGATTGAGCATGCGGACCCATCTGTACCGGGGTGTCCTGGCGCTTGCCGTGGCGCTCGTGTTTTCGGCCCCCGCGTTCGCCCAGGGCATCGTCAAAGGCAAGGTCGTTGACGATAAGGGGCAGCCCGTCGCCGACGCCAAAGTCACCATTCAGGGACCGGCGCGAAACGCCGAGACGAAGACGAACAACAAGGGCGAATTCGTGCAGGTTGGCCTGCAGTCCGGTGCGTACACCGTGACCGTGTCGAAGGACAAGGTCGGTCAGGCCGCGCAGAAGGTGACCGTTTCGCAGGGCACGCCTGCAGAGGCGAACTTCACGTTGTCGCCGACGAGCGGCATGAGTCCCGAGCAGAAGGCGGTGCAGGAAGCAGCCGCCGGCGCCATCGACGCGCTGCGAGCCGGCCGCGACGATGAAGCGATCACCAAGCTGAATGACGTCGTCACGAAGCTCCCGACGTGCAGCGACTGCTACTACAACCTCGGTCTGGCCTACACGCACAAGCAGCAGTGGGACGCGGCCGAAGCGGCGCTGAAGAAGGCAATCGAGCTGAAGCCGACCAATCCGGATCCGTATAACGGTCTCGCCAACGTCTACAACGCCCAGAAGAAGTTCGATGAAGCGCTGGCGATGAATCAGAAGGCGACCGAGCTGGCCGGGTCAACGGCCGGTGCGGGCGGCGGCGGCAACGCGGAAGCGATTTACAACCAGGGCGTGGTGCTCTTCAATGCGGGCAAATATGCCGAGGCGAAGACGCAGTTCGAGAACGCGACGAAGGCGGACGCAAACAACGCCAACGCTTTTTATCAGCTCGGTATGACCAACCTGAATCTCGGTCAGATTCCGGAAGCGGTCAGCGCGCTTGAGACGTTCCTGAAGCTCGCGCCCAACGATCCGAAGGCTTCGCAGGTGCAGGCATCGCTGCCGGCGCTGCAGCAGATGATCAAGAAGTAAGGCTCAGTTCGATGAGCGCTCGGGGCCCGCACGGTCCCGAGCGTCTTCTCCACTCAGAACAACGCGGCGTCGGCGCTGCCGTCGAATTCCTGCTCGCATCCCGGCTCGTTGTCGAAGTAGTACTCCACCACGACATACCCCGATTCGCTCGTCTTTGCGTTCGCAGCGACGAAGACCGTTGTGAGGTGCGGACGCAGGGTCGCACGCGTGTCGGTATTCCACTGCGCGAAGAGCAGCCGCTGCCGTTCCGCCAGCGCCGCCATCCAGTCGCCGGGTCCGGCCCACATGCTGTCCGAGAGAAGCATGTCGACAGTGCGGTAGCGCCCGTACGAGGCGCTGATCTCGTCGCGCATGCTGGCAAACCGCGAGCGCAGCTCCGCGCCATACGCGTTGGAGCGCACCTGCCTGCCGACACCCTTCACGTAGCACATGCCGGTGCTGGGGCTCACCTGTGCGACGTAGAATTCGAACGCAGGATGCGGCACCGGCACCGATGTGAGCTTGTACATGCCGCCGCCGATGGGCGTCGCCGCCGCGCCAAGCTCTTCGACCGACATTCCTTGCCACAAGCCGAAGGGCCTCGCTTCGGCGGTTCCGGGTTCGGTATTCTGCTGTCCGTAACTGGTCCAGGCGCCGGCCACGATCACTGCTGCCGCAAGCGTGGCAAGGGTACGAGCACACTTCATGGGAGAACCTTCTTCGTCTGATTGCGGGCCGGTCGGATCGGGGAGAGGGGTCGATCCGCTTTTCGGCAGTTTGCCTCGCCGCCAACATGGCTGCGGGCACCGAAAGGATGTTATTTAGTGGGCGGCATCGCGCAACGCCTGGCCTCCACCCGCGAGCGCATCGCCGCCGCCGCCACCTCTGCCGGCCGGGATCCATCTTCCATCCTCCTCGTTGCTGTGTCCAAGACATTCCCGATTGCAGCCGTCCGCGAGGCGTATGCCGCGGGACAGCGCGACTTCGGGGAAAACAAGGTCCAGGAAGCACTGGAGAAGATCCTCAGTTCAGCCGATTTACCCATCAGGTGGCATCTGCTCGGCCACCTGCAGACGAACAAAGCCAGAAAGGCCGCCGCCTCGTTTGCCACAATCCACTCGGTGGACGGCGTTGAGTTGCTCCGTAGGGTCGACGCGGCCGCTGCCGAAGCGGGTCGGTCACCGGAACTGCTCATCCAGGTGGACCTGGCGGGTGAGGCGACGAAGTTTGGCGCGGCGTCCGGTGATGTGCCGAAGATTCTCGAGGCCGCGGGCGCATGCACGGCGGCGCAGGTGGTCGGGTTGATGACGCTCCCGCCGGTGCCCCAACTGCCCGAAGATGCGCGGCCCTGGTTCAGAAAGCTGCGCGACCTCCGCGACCAATGGCTGGCAGCGGGCGTGCCGGCGCCGATGCTCCGTGAACTGTCGATGGGCATGAGCGCCGACTTCGAAGTGGCAATTCAGGAAGGATCGACGATGGTGCGGGTGGGAACAGCGATATTCGGGAGCCGAAATGTCCAAGCCTGAGGAAATGGCACTGACCACGACGGAGCGCCCGCGCATCATGTCGCCCGAGCGGCACATCAGCATCACGCCGCTCGACATGCGTCAGGCGCGCTTCACCACGTCGATGCGCGGATTCGACAAGGCCGACGTGACGTCGTTCCTGCAGGAAGCAGCGGAAGGCTTCGATCAGGCAATGCGCGAGAACGAACGCCTGCGCATCGAAATTGTCAAGCTCGAGACGTCTCTCAATCAGTTCCGCGAGCTCGAAGGCAGTCTGAAGACGACGCTGATGACCGCGCAGAAAACGGCCGACGACATGCGCGATAACGCGCAGAAAGAGGCCGAGCGCCTGGTGCGAGAGGCCGAGGGACGCGTCGAGCTGATGATGCAGAAGGCACAGGCGAAGACGGAAGACATCGAGCGGGAAATCGACGGCCTGCGCATCAAGCGGCGCGAGGCGGAGGCGAGCCTCGAGGCGACGATCGCGGCGTTGAACAACACGCTCGAGTTCATCCGCGAACAGGAGCGCCGCGAGCGCGAGGATCGCATCGTGCAGCACTGGCCGAAGCCGGTCGCCGCCAGCAACGCCACGCGCGTCGGCTAATACGCCCGGTTATCTCCGCATCCGAGTCGTCCCGCGCGCAAGCAAACCTGGCATCGCCGGTACGCGCGACGGCGCCTTGCTCGTCCGCTTACAGTCGCCGCCTGTCGAGGGGGCGGCGAATGCCGAACTGGTCGAAGTGATTGCCAAAGCGTTCGCGGTTGCCAAGCGTGACGTGACTGTCGTGTCCGGCGAACATTCCAAGCTCAAGCGTGTTGTGATTGCGACTCTCGAACGTGACCACATCGAAGCCGCACTGCGATCGTTCGGCATAGATCCTACCGAAGTTGCATTACGCTAAGTTCGCGTGCTTCAGGCGGATTTCCTCATCGAACACGCTGACTTTATTGCGACGTGCACGGGGCCCGCGCCCCGCCGCGGACTCGCGCAGCGTGAAATCTCTCCGCTGACAAGCAGCGTCATCGCCGCATTCGAGGGGCGCATCACGTACGTCGGCGATGCGATCACTTTTGCGAATAGCGTCGCCATCGCAAAGGGCGCGACGCGCATCGACGCGCGCGGCTGCTCCGTCGTGCCGGGTTTCGTCGATGCGCATACGCACCTCGTCTACGCCGGCGACCGGCGAGCCGAGTTGCAGCGGCGCCTTGCCGGAGAGACGTATGCCGCCATCGCGGCCGATGGCGGAGGCATCGTCGAGACAGTCGCCGCCACGCGTGCGGCATCCGAAGAGGAGCTCGCCGAAGCCGCTCGCGCGCGCCTCAACGAGATGATCGCGTGCGGCACGACGACGTGCGAGGCAAAGAGCGGCTACGGGCTGACGACGGAATCCGAGCTGCGCCAGCTGCGGGCGATGCGCGCGCTCGACGAAGCCCACGCCGTCGACATCGTCCCGACGTTCATGGGCGCGCACGAAATTCCCGTTGAATACCGTTCGCGTCGAAGTGAATACATCGCTTGCGTCATTGAGGAAATGCTGCCGCAGGTGGCGCACGAGGAGCTGGCGGAGTTCTGCGACGTCTTCTGCGAGAACGGCGTCTTCACGCCTGAAGAATCGATTGAAATTCTGGAAGCAGGACGGCAGATGGGGCTGATGCCGCGTGTGCACGCGGACGAACTTGGCCCGAGCGGCGGTGCAAGCGTCGCCGCCCGTGTGGGAGCGCGATCCGCAGACCATCTTCTCTTCGTTGACGAACGCGGCGCAGACGGCCTCGCCGATGCCGGCGTATGCGCGACGCTGCTCCCCAGCGCGGCGTTTTACCTAAAGCTTGGCCGGTTCGCCCCCGCGCGCATGCTCATCGATCGCGGCGTCGCCGTCGCACTGGCGACGGACGTCAATCCTGGCGCCGGTTTTTCGCCTTCGATGCCGTTTGCCATGACGCTGGCGTGTTTCGCGATGCATATGACGCTCGAAGAATCGTTGATCGCTGCAACGCTGAATGCCGCGTGGTCGATTAACCGCGCCAACGCTTGTGGCAGTCTCGAGGCCGGCAAGCTGATGGACGCTGTCGTCATCAAGGGAGGGCTCGCGGAGCTCGTGCGCGTTGGCGCACCGGCGATCCGGATGGTCATCAAACGCGGAAAGGTCGTCTCATGGACGCAGTGAGCTATTGCGAGATGGCGCTCGCAGACCTGATGGATGCCTTCGCCTCGACCGATCCGGTCCCCGGCGGCGGCTCCGCCGCAGCTCTTGCCGGCGCAGTCGGAGCGTCTCTTCTGCTGATGGTCGCGGGTATTCCAAAGACCAGGACCGGAGCACCGGAGGAAACTGCCGATCTCGCCGAGGCCGCAACCCGCCTTCACCCGCTACGCGATCAGCTGCTCGAGCTCGTCGATCGCGACAGCGATGCGTACCAACAGGTCCTGGCTGCGTACCGGCTGGCCAAAGACACCGATGCCGAGAAGGCTTCACGGAAAAACGCGATCGATCGCGCCATGCGCTCCGCGACAGAAACGCCTCTCGCCACGATGCGTGCGTGTCAGCAGGCTTTGCGCGGCGCCGTCATCGTCTCTGCCAACGGCAACCGAAGGACAACAAGCGACGTCGGCGTCGGCGTGGAGCTGCTCGTGGCGGGTCTGCGCGGCGCGCGGATGAACGTCGACATCAATCTCGCGGTGCTGGACGATCAGGATTACGTGCGGCGCGCAAGAACAGAAGCGGAGGAGCTGGAACGCGACGCCGAGGCAGATGCGGAAACGGCGCGGCGCGCGCTGCGGTAACTACTTCGCCTTCGCCGGCTGCGGAACTCCGCCAAGGCCGGCGAGATTGAGACCTTCAACCGTGAACTGGAAGTCGATCGGGTACTGGTAGCTCGGAAAGACTTCAACCTGCTGCGTATACGATGCGCTGGCAGCGGTCCGCTTGCCCTCGCGCGTCACCTCGATGTCCTCAGGCCCTACGGGCAGATTCAGCGCGGTCGCGCGCTCCAGCATCTGATCCTGCAGCTCGCCGACGGGCGCCTCGGCACCGAAGGTCACGATCTGCTGCGCCTGATCCTTGAACTGGTAGTAGCTGGCGGCCGCCAGGCCGACCCGCACTACCCCGTTCAAGATTGCAATCGCAATCAGCAGCTTGATGATCGTCTTCATGAATCGGAGGCCGGGGTCGGGTCTGAAGACCCGACCCTACACATATAGATTCGGCCGCGAAAAGAATGGAGTGTAGGGGCGGGTCCTACAGTGCTCGCTCTAATGGATTTGGTGGAGTAACCGGCTCCAGCGGATGGTCGTGAAGAACCGCGAAATCCCGGCAGAGGGCTGTCCTTCCTCGGTATCCGCGAACGACCAGTAGATAAACGCCGCTCTTCCCTTGATGTAGTCCCGCGGCAGGAAACCCCAATAGCGGCTGTCCTCGGAGTTGTCGCGGTTGTCGCCCATCATGAAGTAGTGCTCGGGCGGTACCGTCACCGGGCCGTAATGGACGCGGACGTCGAAATCTTCCTCGGGACTGTCGCCGGGCGGCGGAAAGAGGAAGTGAACATACGGCTCATCGAGCGGCTTGCCGTTCACGTACACCTTCTTGTTGCGCAGCTCGATGGTGTCGCCGGGCAGCCCGATGGTCCGCTTGATGAAATCGCGCTCGGGGTCTTCCGGGAACTTGAAGACGATCACGTCCCCGCGCTTGATGTCCTTCACCGGAAGCAGGAGCCGCTCGAGCCGGCTCGCCGTCGGACCGTAAATGAACTTGTTGACCAGCAGGTGATCGCCGATCAGCAGGTTGTTCTCCATCGAGCCGGTTGGAATCTTGAACGCCTGGACGATGAAGGTTCGGACGAAAAGGGCGAGGATGACGGCGACGCAGATCGACTCGAAATACTCCCGCACGGTCGATTTGTGATACTCGACCGTGGGGGCGGTCGCCGGCGGCTTCATGGCGGGTCTGGCCACGTTCCTTAATCTTATTCTGTCCCGACCTTTAACACGGCGAGGAACGCCTCCTGGGGGATTTCGACCCGGCCCACGCGCTTCATCCGTTTCTTCCCTTCCTTCTGCTTCTCGAGCAGCTTCCTCTTGCGGGTGATGTCGCCGCCGTAGCACTTGGCGAGAACGTTCTTGCGGAGCGCTTTCACGGATTCCCGCGCGATGACGCGGTTGCCAATCGACGCCTGGATCGCGATCTCGAACATCTGCCGTGGTATCAGCTGGCGCATTTTCGAGGCCAGCGCCCTGCCCCGTTCGTACGCCGCATCCTTGTGCACGATGATCGACAGCGCATCGACAGGATCGCCGTTCACCAGGATGTCCATTTTGACGAGTGGCGACTCCCAGTAGCCTGTGACGTGATAGTCGAGCGAGGCGTAGCCGCGCGACATGGTCTTCAGCTTGTCGTAGAAGTCCATGACGACTTCGTTGAACGGTAGCTCGTAGGTTATGAGCACGCGGTCTGACTTCAGGTACTCCAGCTTCTTCTGAACGCCCCGCTTGTCCTGGCATAGCTGCAGAATCGGGCCGACGAACTCCGATGGGGTCAGGATCATCGCCGTGATGACAGGCTCCTCCATCTTCGCGATCCGACCGGGATCCGGCATCTTGGCGGGGCTGTCGATCTCGTGCACCTCCCCATCGGTCGTCGTCACGCGATACAGCACGCCCGGCGCAGTGGTGACGAGATCCATGTCATATTCGCGCTCGAGGCGTTCCTGCACGATCTCCATGTGCAGCAGGCCGAGAAAGCCGCAGCGGAAACCGAAGCCGAGTGCAGCAGACGTCTCCGGCTCGTAGAAAAACGATGCGTCGTTCAAACGCAGTTTCTCGAGCGCCTCGCGCAGTTCCGAATACTCGTGGCTCTCGACCGGATACAAGCCGGCGAAGACCATCGGTTTCAGTTCCTTGAAGCCGGGGAATGGCTCGGTGGTAGGCCGGGCGACTTCGGTGATCGTGTCGCCGATCTTCGCATCCGCGACGCGCTTGATGTTGGCGACGACAAAGCCGACTTCACCGACGCCGAGCTCGTCGACCGGCAGCGCCTTCGGGGAGAAGACGCCGAGATCGTCAATCTCGTAGTCCTGCTGCGCCGCCATCAGGCGCACCTTCAGCTTTTTTCGCAGCGTGCCGTCGATGACGCGCGCGACGATGACGACGCCGCGGTAGGGATCGAACCAGGAATCGAAGATCAGCGCTTTCAGCGGCGCGGCCGGGTCGCCGTTCGGCGGCGGCAGTCGATGGACGATCGCCTCGAGGATGTCCTTGACGCCGGTACCCTCCTTCGCGCTGGCGAGGATCGCGCCCGAGCTGTCGAGGCCGATGATGTCCTCGATCTGGCGCTTGCATTCCTCCGGCTGTGCGCTCGGCAGATCGATTTTGTTGATGACCGGAATGATCTCGAGGTTGTTATCGACGGCAAGGTAGGCATTGGCGAGCGTCTGCGCTTCCACTCCCTGCGACGCATCCACCAGCAGCAGCGCGCCTTCGCATGCGGCCAGCGACCGCGTCACTTCGTAGCTGAAGTCAACGTGGCCCGGCGTATCAATGAGATTCAGGATGTACTGCTCGCCGCTTGGGGCTGTGTAATTGAGGCGAACGGGGTGCGCCTTGATGGTGATGCCGCGCTCCCGCTCGAGATCCATCGCGTCGAGCACCTGTGCTTCCATCTCGCGCGCCTGCAGCGCGCCCGTGATCTCGAGAAAGCGATCGGCGAGCGTCGACTTGCCGTGATCGATGTGCGCGATGATGGAGAAATTACGGATATGGCTTGGATCCATGGGGCCGCGGGCACAAAATTATAACTACCGGTGCTCCAGCGGAACGAATCGCTGCGGGTACTCGGGGCCGATGTAGTCGGCACGCGGACGAATCAGCCGGTTGTTGGCGTACTGCTCCAGCACGTGCGCCGTCCAACCCGACATCCGGCTGACCGCGAAGATCGGTGTGTAGAGATCGATCGGAATGCCGAGCGTGTAATAGGTGGATGCCGAGTAAAAATCGACATTCGGGTTCAGCTTCTTTTCCGCCTTGACCAGCGCCTCGATGCGCTGCGACATGTCGAACCACGCCGTGTTGCCGGCGCGCTTGCCCAGCTCCTGCGACATCTGACGCAGATGCGTCGCGCGCGGATCCTCCGTGTGGTACACGCGGTGCCCGAATCCGGGAATCTTTTCCTTGCGCGCGAATTTGGCGCGAATCGCCTGGTCGACGCGTTCGGGGGTGGTGTTTTGACCGAGCTCCAGCAGCATCTTCATCACTTCCGCGTTCGCGCCGCCGTGCAGCGGGCCCTTCAACGCCGCAATGCCGGCGACGACCGCTGAATAAATGTCGGTGAGCGTCGCCGCGGCAACGCGCGCCGCGAACGTGGATGCGTTCAACTCGTGGTCCGCATGCAGAATGAGCGCGATATCGAACGCCCGGATCGCGGTCGCGTTCGGGCGCTCGCCGGTCAGCATGTAGAGAAAATTGGCGGCCTGCGACATGACGGGGTCGGGCGCGATTGCGCCACCGCCGGCGCGCAGTCGTCCCCATGTCGCCACGACCGTTCCCGTCTGCGCGGTCAGTCGCACCGCCTTGCGGTACTGCGCCTGCGGCGACGAGTCGTCTGCTTCGGCGTCGTAGTGCGCGAGCGCGGATGTGATCGTGCGCAGCGCGTCCATGCCGTCCACCGGCGGCAAGGTCCGCATCAGGCGGATGACAGGCTCCGGCAGCGCACGCGCCGCCGCAAACTGCGATTGCAGGTCGCCGAGCTCCGCGCGTGTCGGCAGCCGGCGGTGCCACAGCAGGTAGCAGACCTCCTCGAAGGTCGCCGACTTCGCGAGATCGTGAATGTCGTATCCGCAGTACGCCAGCACGCCGCGATCACCATCGAGGTAGCAGATAGCGGACGATGTCGCGACGACGTCTTCGAGACCGGCCTTAGCCACGGAGGTCATATTTTTCATCAGCGCCGCGCGGTATGGCGACGCGGCTCGGATGGTAAACCAGTCCGACAATCGCGCCGCAGATGCCGAACTCGGCGATGATCCCGAGCATCTGCAGAACTCCGAGGCGCATGGCTATCGGCTGTGTCACGTAGTTCCAGACCGTCGCAAACCCGACGATTAGGAGCGAAGTCGCGAGGCCGAAACGGACACCCTGCGCGATGCCTGACGCCTCGCGATCCCGTTCGTATCCTTTCGCATAAATCCACGCGAAGGCCAACGACCCGAGCAGCTGCGCGGCAAGCCCGACCGGCACCAGGGACGCGACATCGTCCGCACGCCGGTACGCCCAGGCGTTCGCCTGGTAGAGGCGCGTCAGCCAGACATCGTTGATCACGTAACCGACGGCGAGGGATGCAATCCACGCGGCGAGGCCCGCGAGAAGCACCCGCGGATAGTTCATGGAGGAACTGTATTACAGCTCCTCTTCCGTGACCGGCTCGAGAACCACGCCATCACCCGCGTACTGCTGAACGATCGACAGCAGCCCGGTGTAGAGGAACCCGATCTGGAACAGGACGAGGAACGGCAGCGTGCCGTAGATGCCGTTGGCCAGTGCGTAGAACACCGTCGCGGTGAAATAGAGGCCGAGCCCCAGTTCAATCAAGGGCTGCACCAGTACGCTTTGCCGGTACTTCTTGCCGATCCACTCGTCGGCGGTCACCTCGATGCGGTACTTCGGCGTACGGGCAAACTCCGTCTGCTTGTTGAAGAGCGCTTCGAACACGGCCTTTGTGTTGTTGACCGTGAGGCCGATGCCGATCGACATCAGGAACGGCAGGTACTTGAGGCGCGTCATCCAGTCGTCGTGCAGCTCGCGCTGACACACCATGTAGAAGTTGGCTACCGACGCGGTCGCGGCGAAGAAGAGCGGCACGTCGATGAGCAGCATCTCGTACCAGCCCATGTTGTAGCGGATGACCATCGACGGCGCCATCAGCACCGACAGCACGCACATCAACGGATAGTTGAAGTTCGCCGAGAGGTGGAAGAACGCTTCCGCCTTGACGCGAGCCGGCAGATTCGACTGCAGGATGTGCGGGAGCAGCTTGCGGCACGTCTGGATGGACCCCTTCGCCCACCGATGCTGCTGCGACTTGAACGCGTTCATCTCCACCGGCACTTCCGCCGGGGCGATCAGATTGGGAACGAAGATGAATTTCCATCCACGCAGCTGCGCGCGATAGCTCAGGTCCAGGTCTTCGGTCAGCGTGTCGTGCTGCCAGCCGCCGGCATCCGCAATAGCTTCGCGCCGCCAGATGCCCGCGGTGCCATTGAAATTGAAGAACAGTCCCGACCGGTTTCGTCCACCATGTTCGAGGACGAAGTGCGCGTCCAGCAGGATCGACTGCACCTTCGTCAGCAGCGAGTAGTCCTGGTTGATATGTCCCCAGCGCGCCTGCACCATCGCGATCTTGGGATCGGCGAAAAACGGAATGGTGCGCTTCAGGAAATCGACGGTCGGAATGAAGTCGGCGTCGAAGATGGCGATGTACTGCCCCGTCGCGACCGTCAGGCCGGCCTCGAGCGCGCCCGCCTTGTAGCCGGTGCGATCAACCCGGTGCAGGTACTTGATGTCGACGCCCTGCGCGGCATTCCGGCGCACCGCCCGCTCGGCGACGCTCGTCGTCTCGTCGGTGGAGTCGTCCAGAACCTGGACCTCGAGCAGCTCGCGCGGATAATCGATCTGACAGACCGCGTCGATCAGGCGGTCGGCCACATACATCTCGTTGTAGATCGGCAGCTGGATGGTGACGCGCGGCAACTCCGACGGCAGGGGACCCGCCGCCGGCACCCGGTCCTTGTTCTTCATGTACAGATAGACCAGGTAATAGCGGTGCCACCCGTAAACGGCCAGGATGACGAGAACGAAGAAATATGTGCCGAGAATGGCGATTTCGTTGAAGGTCATAAGGTGGGGTCGATCGCCGTCACTACGATCAGTAATTATTACGAATACGGCCGGTGAAGGGAAGCCACCAAAACGTAACCATGACCAGCTTGGACCTCCAACGACTGCTCGATGCGGTGAAGGCCGGAACGGTTGACTCGGCTAGCGCAGCAGACCGCATCACCGCGGCGATGCGGGCGGCACCGTTTGAAGATCTCGGTTTCGCGCGCGTCGATACACATCGGGAGCTGCGGCAGGGTTTTCCGGAAGTGATCCTCGGCCTTGGCAAGACAGCGGTCCAGATAGCTTCAATTGCGTCACGCATTATTTCGCGCGGCCGTCCGTTGCTGGTGACTCGTGCACAACCGGACGCGTTCGAAGCGGTGCGCGAGGTGGCGCCCGATGCGCAGTACCACGTTGAGGCGCGTGCCATCACCGTGCCATGCGGCGAGGTCGAACGCGGTAAGGGAACGATTGTCATCGCCTGTGCCGGCACATCCGATCTGCACGTTGCGGAAGAGGCAGCCATCACCGCCGAGATCATGGGAAACACGATCGATCGGCTGTATGACGTCGGTGTCGCGGGCATCCATCGCATCCTTAGCGAGCAGCATCGCATGCAAAGCGCGCGCGCCATCATCGTCGTCGCCGGCATGGAAGGCGCGCTGCCCAGCGTTGTCGCCGGACTTGTCAGCGCGCCCGTCATCGCAGTGCCGACCAGCGTCGGCTACGGCGCGAGCTTCGGCGGCATCGCAGCGCTGCTCGGCATGCTGAATAGCTGCGCCAATGGCGTGGCGGTCGTGAACATCGACAATGGTTTCGGTGCGGCGGCGATCGCCAGTCTCATCAATCATCAGTGAACAGCAATACCCTTCGAGCGCTTGAATTCGACCGCATCGTCGACGCTGTAGCAGATCTCGCGGTCACGCCCACTGGGCACGACCAGCTCGCAAACCTCCAGCCGCTGCGTGATGCGACGGCCGTTGGCTTCGCGCAGCAGGCAACGACAGAGGGTGTCCGCTTCCTCGGCGATCATCCCGGGTTCCCGCTGCGCGCCCCAGCGGATCTGCACGCGATCATCGACGCGCTGGGCGTCGACGGGCGACCGCTCGAAGCGACGCGTCTGATCGCGCTGGCCGATTACCTCGAATCGATCGAACACTCCCGCTCCGCCGTGCGCAACACGACCAAGATGTTCCCGATATTGCGGGAGCTCGTTGAGCGTGTTGCGTCATTCAAGGGAGAGATTGCCGACGTGCGCAAGAAGATCGATCCGTCAGGTGAGGTCGCGGACAAGGCGAGCCCGGCGCTCGCCAGCATCCGCGAACGCCTTCGTCGTCAGCGGGCGAAGCTGCGGACGACGCTCGAAGGGTTCGTGCGCGGCCGCGACACGTCGAAATACCTGCAGGAGCAGGTCGTCACCGATCGCAACGGCCGCTACGTGCTCGTCGTGCGCGCCGAACATCGCAGTGCGATTCCGGGAATCGTGCATGGCGGCTCTGCGAGCGGCGCCAGTCTGTTTGTCGAACCGCTCGCGACGGTCGAGATCAACAACGACATCATCGCGCTCGAGGAGCAGGAGGCAGAGGAGGTCAGGCGGATCCTGCTGGAGCTGAGCGACCATTTTCGAGACCGGCCCGAGGATCTGCGACGCACGATCGACGTCGCGACCGAGCTCGACGTCATTCAGGCGCGCGCGCGATTTTCCGGGAAAGTTGGCGGGGTCGAGCCGGGGCTTTCAAAGGATGGTGCGTTCGAGTTGCGCGGCGCGCGCCATCCGCTGCTGGCGCTAAGGGGTCGGGACTCATTACGGGAATCGAAATACAACAGCACGCCTGATCAACATTTCGATTCCCGTAATGAGTCCCA